>NZ_JBIAWE010000002.1:0-686496 GCF_042895235.1 Streptomyces sp. NPDC001410 | reverse complement strand
CTGGGAACGCCGAGCCGACATCCATGAGGCGTTCCTCAAACTCGCCTGCTGCCTCATCACCCACCGACAACTCGGCTCATTGTGTTAGCCGTTGTAAGACCGAGTACGACTTGTCCGGGTAGGCATCTGCCTTGTCGCGCTGTATCTCGAAATACAGTGGTTCCAGCGCGAGGGTATCGAAGTAGGCGGCCCAGTCCTCACGCGACTTGGCATCAAACAGCGCCTGCTCGATCTCGGTAGGCGGGACCCATGCGGGCGAAGCGGCGTTCCCGTATGTGGCGGGCGGCGAACCGGACGACATGGACGGAAATCCCTAACGATGACATGTTTGTAAAGGGCGTGAGTGGCGGAGATCATCCACCTCAAGAGGTCACCCTCGAAGGGTTCATCGTAAGCACCCCACCGGAACCCATAATCACCTTTTTCCTCACCGAGAACACGCAGTCTGCGATCGGGAAGGCCAAAAAAACTTCAGACGCTCGCGATGCAACTGCTGGCCGCTAAACCTCTGGGGGAGTTCCTTCTTAAGAATCCGCCTTCTCCAGGGCCATGTGCGGCGGCGCCCCGATATGGATCGAGGCCCTATTGCTCACGTCCGCGGGAGAGGGTGATTGACCAAATGTCACCCTCTTCCAGTGGAGTATGTGCGAGATTGACGACATACACGGAGGATCCGATGCTTGGCTCTTGATAATGAACGAAGTTCGGGCGAGAGGAATCTGTGACCTCACGCAAGGTCCCACCCTGCATTTCGAGCTCTCTTCGAAATTCGCCAATCCGGACATGCGCAGAGAATGTGCCGTGAGCGACTGTGACCGGGGGTGGGATCATTCCGTCCAACCGATGGGCCAGTCGGTGGATTTGCAGAGAAGCCGCCACTGACTCCCAGGAGCCCCGGGACTTGGCAAACGTTACTTCGATGAGACCATAATCCCGACGCATCAGCGACTTCCTCGCATCATCCAGGAAGTCGCTGCCAAGATTTTCTTCCCAGATCTCTGGGCTGGTTCCGAGCCGCGCCCCCAAAATTTCGCCCTGGAGTGCCGCTTTGACGTAAAATTCAAGTTCCGACATTACTTCGCCTATGCTCTGTTCATCTTTTCAAGGGCCTTGATCAAAAAGTGCATTTCCGCTGCCCGATTCTTGGCCATACCGTACTCGCCCCTATTCATGGCGGCTCGTACGGCTGTGGCTTTATCGATAATGTCGTTCCTTAGCTCCCTGCTTGAATGGACTTCGTCGAGCACTTTCTGTACCTGGCGTTCGCTGGCCGTACCATGTTTGAGCCTGATAGGCTCAGCACCGATCCCACCGTCTTTGTCTGGGAATATCCGAACTTCCATGTCATTGATATGGATGTGCGCGCCCTTGGTTCCCCAGTCTTGGTAAGCCACCGACGCATGGATGTTATACGGACTGAGGCCGTTAGGGTCGACCCATGTATGCGGATTGTGGACATAGGTGGCTGGGTTAGGTGCGGGTTCGAGGCCGAGCGGATCGGCGGACAGATACCGGGCGGTTTCGGGGTCGTAGTGGCGGAAGTAGTTGTAATGGAGGCCGGTTTCCGGGTCGTAGTACTGGCCCGGGAAGCGTAGGGGTGTGTAGGCGGTGCTGTTGGCCGCCCATGCTGTCGTGCCCCACAGGGTGCTGCGGGTGTGCCAGGCGATGTTGCCGTGTTCGTCGATGAGTTCGCTGGGGGTGCCGACGAGGTCGGTGACGATGGCGAAGAAGCGGGAGTCGATCTCGTCCTGGAGTGTGCCTGCCACGGTGATGCGCTCTGTTTGGGCGAGGGGGCGCAGGCCCTGGTGGTCCCACGTGAGGGTGACCGGGTCGGGGAGGTCGCGGGACGTCGTGGTCTGTTCGCAGAGGGTGGTGCCATCCCAGGTGAAGTCGACACGTTCGACAACCGTTTCGCCGTCCTTAGCGAGGCGGAGTTTTGCGGTGCGGCGGCCCAGGGGGTCGTAGGTGTAACGCCAGCGGGTGCCGTCGGGGGTCGTCACCGAGGCGAGGCGGTCCTCGGCGTCCCATTCGTAGTGCCAGGTGTCCGGCTTGCGGGACAGACGGGTCTTCCGGCGAAGAGTGATGCGGCCCAGGGCGTCGTGTTCATAGCGGACTTGGCCGGCACGCGTGATGCGGGTACCGGTGTACTCGCGGATGCCCACCGACTCCTGGCCCGGGTGGACAGATGGCCAAGATGCCTGTGTCTGATTGCCCGCCTCGTCATACGCGTACTGCTCCGTCCAGCCCACCGCGTGGACGGCTGTCACCCGTCCCACTGTGTCCAGGTCGAAGCGGCGGGAGCCGGACAGCTGATCGTCGATGCCGATCAGGTTGCCGTCGGCACGGTAGGTGTAGGCCCGGTGTTGCACTGTGCGGCCTGCGGCGCCGGTCACTGACTGGATCGTCAGGTGGCCCATCGCGTCGAAGGTGTGCTCCAAAGCGATCGTTCCGCCGATGTGGCGGGACAGTTCGCGGCCCGCCTCGTCGTACGTGAAGTCGATGGCGCGGCCCGAGGCCACCATGCCGGTTCGACGGCCAACGGCATCGTACGACCATGTAGTCGCGGCGCCGGTGGGGGTCGTGCGGCCTGTGCGGCGGCCAAGTGCGTCGTACGTGTAGCTCAGTGTACGGCCGTTGACCGTCTCTGACTGCAGGCGGCCGTAGCGGTCGCGGAGGAGGGTGAGGGTGGTGCCGTCGGGGCCTGTTGCCTGCGCCAGCTGGTCCGCGAAGTCGTAGGCGTAGGTCGTGATCTGGCCGGCCGCGTCCTTGTGGGTCACCTGGCCCAAGTCGTTGCGCTCGAAGGAGACCACCTCGCCGAGAACGTTTCTGCGCGAGGTGAGGCGACCTGCAGGGTCGTACGCGTAGGTCAGGCTGCGGTCGTCGAAGTCCGTCTCCGTCACCAAATGGCCCGCCGCGTCGTACTCGTACGTCCACGTCAGGCCCTGTGGGTTGGTGACCTTCGTCAGGCGCAGTTCCATGTCGTGGTCGAACTCGTACCTGACCCCGTCCGGACCCGTGCGCGCCGTTAGCAGGTCGAAGTGGGTGTACTCGAAGCGGGAGAGGCTGCCGAGCGGGTCGGTATGGGTCGTGCAGTTGCCCTCGCCGTCGTACGTCCAGGACTCGGATGTGCCGTCTGCGGCCGTACGGCGAGCCAGTTGTCCCTCGACCGTCCACTCCAGGCGCGTTGTGGCACCTGTGGGGTCCGTGATCGCCGTCGGACGGCCGAGGGCGTTCCGCTCGTACCGGGTCGTCGCGCCCAGCGGGTCCGTGATCTCCAGCGGGAGGCCGGCCCGGTCGCAGACGACGCTCGTCGTGTTGCCGAGTGGGTCCGTCACGGACGTGAGGTGGCCAGCCTCCGTGTAGGCGAAGCGGGTGGTCTGGCCCGCCGGGCCCGTCACCGACGTGCGGTTGCCGCGATCGTCGTACGTCTGGCGCACGACCGTGCCGTCCGGGTTGACCACCTTCACCGGCAGGCCGAGTTCGTTGTACTCCGCTCTCGCCTCGCGGCCGTCCGGGCGGACCACCGAAGTCAGGTTGCCTTCGTCGTCGTAACGGAACGTCGTCGTGTGGCCCAGCGGGTCCGTCTGGGAGAGCAGGCGGTTGTAGCGGTCACGGTGGTAGCGCGTGATCGCACCGAGGGCGTCGATCCCCGCGACCACCTGCCAGGTGTCGTTGACCAGGTAGCGGCGGGTGTGGCCCTCACCGGTCGTCACTGTGGTGGTCCGTAGGCCGGTTTCCGGATCCGGGTCCTCGTAGGACAGACGCAGGGTCATATGGCCCGCCGAGCCACCCTCCGCTATGCAGCGGTCCCGGTCGTCGTACTCGTACGTGTAGCCGCGGTCGTTCGTGTCCGTCCAGGAAGTGACCCGGTCAGCCTCGTCGTAGGTGAAACGGAGAGGCAGGCCAGAGAAGTTGTAGACCTCCGTAAGGTTGCCGTCGGTGTAGCCGTAGCGCTTCAGCTCCTCGCCGGTCGCGGCCAGGTGGAAGGCGAGGACGCGGCCGGCCTCCGTGGTGACGCGGACGGCCTGACCGCTGCTGGAGACGATTGCGAGCGGGATGCCCTCCGCGTCGTACTCAAAGGTGATCCAGTTGCCGTTGCGGTCGTCTATCTGCTCCAGCACCGCCAGGCCTTCGCCTCGGTCGGCGAAGTGCCAGGTGCGGTGTGTCCCGGGGTCCGTGATCGTGTAGCCGCCGTCCACCCGGTTGAGGGGCCAGCGGGGGCCGTGGCTGGAGAGGGTGGGCAGGCCGGGCGCCGGGTGCGGGTATGCCAGGAGCAGGCCGTCCTCCGTGACGAAGACGACTCCCTCGGCGTCGACCTCCAGGCGCTGGTCCAGGGTGGAGGACCAGGACGGGCCGAACCAGCGGCCCAGGTGGTAGCCGGACTCCACTCGCCGCTTCAGGACCAGGGGCAGTACCCCAGGGATCGTGACGTCCGTCTGCGGCAGGTACATCTTGCCGGTGGCGAGGTTGATCGGGTCGGTGCCCGCGCTCTCCGTGCTGTTCTCGTCGTGGGAGGTCGCTGGCCGGTCCTTGTTCACCCCCTCCCGGGCGGCGTTCCCTTCGGAATTCACCGTCTCGCCCTCCGCTGCCCCGCGTTCCCCTGCCGCCGCTTCCTCGGCCCCCTCTGCCCCCCTCACCCCGTCTTCCGCGACCCGGACCCCGTCCGCAGCCACCCCCTCGGCCCCCGCCTCCGGGACCATGAACTGGGCAGCGAATTCGCCACCGACACCGCCCGGGTCCTCGAGGAAGGACTTCCAGAGGCCGTCGGCGGTCTGGGTGGGGTGGGTGACCATATGGACGGCACCGCCCAGCAGTTCCACCTTGGCCTGGAGCGCCTCGTAGGGATGCGTGATCGCGTACGGATCGAGCGGGTTCGCGTTGCGGGCCAGGTTGTTCAGGTCGCCGAGTCCGCGCATGAAACCGCCGAAGAAGCGCATGTCCTCCGTCTTGGCGGCATCCAGGACATCCGCGCCGTCGAGCTTGAGCTGGTTCACGGCCGACGGCTCGTGGGGAGCGTGCTGCAGGGCGGCTTTGACGCGATCGGCCGCCTCCGAGGCGAGGTGGGTGCGCTGGCGCCGTGCGGCGGCCAGGATCTGCTCGGCCGCGTGCTTGGCCTCGTCGCCGGGATCCTGCTCCGAGGGCCTGGGACCGGGGTCCTTGTCGCCCGCATCGACCGCGTCGTTGTACGTCTGCACCTTCTGCTGATGGGCTTTTGAGGCGGCCTTGCCCTCGCGGTACTTCGCCACCGCTTCCCGGGCCTGGGCCTGTGCCCATTCCACCGTGTGCGCGAAGTTCTCCAGGGCCGAGGAGGCCTCACCGCAAGCCTCGGCGGCCTGCCGCCACTTGACCTGGTGCGTGGCGAACTTCTTGCGGAAGGCGTCGGCGGCCTCGCCCTTGAACTCCGACGAGTCCAGCTGCTGCATGCCGGTCGCGACCGCACCGAAGGACGTCGCGAAGTTCCGCAGATGCCCTGCCGTCTCGCGCAGCTTCGCCGGATTGCCGTGGATCAGTTCCTTCGGATCCTCGGTCTCGTCCAGCTGCTGCTCGTCCACGTGCGCGCCCAGCTTGGACGCGGTGGAGTCGCCCCAGTCGTCGACCTTGTCGGCCGCACCGTGCGCACCCACGTAGTCGAGCGCGTCGCCCACCCCGTGGGCACCCTCGTCGATGACATGGCCCGTCGCCCGCTTGACGTGGTCGTAGCCGGACTTGAGCGACCCCAGGGCACTGTTGAACTTCCCCGTGAGAGACATCAGTTGCCGTCACCCGCCCCGGTCACGTCCCGCACGATGGACGGCGTGATCGGGATCGGGCTACCCGGCGCGCCCTCGCTCGTCTCCACGTCCGTGAGCATGCCCTTCCCCGTCTGCTTCACCGAGTTCACCAGGTTGTCGCGGTCCTTCTCGCCGTAACCCGTCGTCGCCGCGGCATGGTTGATCTGATCCAGGCTCTCCTTCTCCACCTTGTCGTTAGAGGCGAACGGATCCCCGACCACGGAGTTGTAGGCGACCTTCAGCGAGCCCTTCACGTACTCGTCCGTCTGGTGGAAGGTTCCGGCTGCCAGCCCCATCCCCTCCGCGAGCGCGTTGCCCTCCTGCATCAGATCGCGCACTCCCCACTGCCAGCGCTCGCAGAAGGTGTGCAGCATCGCGCCGAGATGGTCGTCACCGACGTCCATGCCGTCCATCTCCAGGCCGGTGAAACCACGCCCCGCGCCCGCCCAGCCCTTCATCCCACCCAGCGAATCCATCTCGCTCAACGCCTTGTTGATGCCCTCGGCGATCAACTTCAGGCCATGAACCTGCAGATCCGGCTGCCCGCCCCCGCTCGGCGTCGTCATTGCCGTCCCTCCCCCGTCGGTCGTCGGGTCCCAGCACCCGAGTCCATGTCCTGCACGCCACGCACACCTGTTCCGGTTCCGCTTCCCGGGCCTTCGTCGCCGCCCGGCCGGTCCACGGCAACCGACTCCGGCACGATTCCGACGACCGGTGGCAGCACCATTCCCCGCTCACCGTCGCCGGCGTCCACCAACACCCCGCACGGAAGCCCGGCCTCAGCAACCGCCGGTACGCCTGCGTCCAGGACCGCAGCACCCCACACCGCGCGGTACCGCCAGATCCGGTCGCCCTCTCCGCGCGCCATCGCATAGCGGCCGAGCGCGGCCTCGTCGGTGAACGCGAGCAACCACCGCGCCCCATGAGTCTCCACCGTCATCGCAGCACCGTTTTCCCCGTACGGGACGAGGACACGGCGACGTCGGAACTCCCCGAGGCCGGCGCGGAACCGACGCCGGTGAACCCTGAGTCGGATGGCCTGTTCCGCGGAGAGCGACGCGTCTTGCCGGTCGGTCGGCTGTGTGGCTACGGATTCCTCGGCGGCCGTTGTTGCAGTATCCGGTGCGGACTGCTTCGCGGTGGCTAATGTGCTTGATTCCGGGTGCGGTTGAGCTGCAGAGAGCACATCAGCAGGAGGCAGCGGTGCACTACCTGCGTGTAGAACCGTCTGCTCCGCGATATCTGACAGTGCCGACCTGGGTGGATGCCCCTCGGCCTCGCCCGTCGCCCCCGTGGATCCCATCGACTCAGCGCTGGCCACAGCGCGCCTTCCCCCCACCGAAAATGTCTTGATACGTTCGGCTGATTTTCATTCCGCGAACGATCTTCAATCGTCACATGCGTGGGCTGATGTGAACAATGTTCGTCGGACCAACAGTGAGTCAAAGGACAGTCAATTGCCGTTGTATCCGGCTGTATCCAGGGCCATTCTCAGCACTCCCGCCGGCCGGCTAGGGCAACCACAGGCGCTGGAACTCGATCCTCTCGTACGGCGTCTTCGCCCCCGTCTCGTACAGGAGCCCGACCCTGTCCCGGCCGAGCTGGACCAAGTCGGAGTAGGCGGCCGGACGGTCGGACAGGGTCCGTAGGCGGGTGAAGGTGCGGCCGGCGTTCGTGCTGGACCACAGGGCCATCGCCCGGCGGGCGGTCGACACCGACGGGGCGGAGAACAGCAAGGGGCCTTTGTGGAGTTGGAGCACGCTGCCCTCGACCTCCGGGACGTCGTTCAGGGTGCGCTGGACGGCGAAGGGACGGACGAGACTCCCGCCGCCGTCGCCGCTGTAGGTGTCGAGGCGGTGGCCGGGGCCGGCGCTGCCGTTCTGGTCGCGGGAGCTGATGTAAAGGCGGCCGTCGGGGAGTTGGGCGATGCTGGTCTCGTTGGCGTTGGTCGCGCCGTCGTAGGTGTCGTCCACGAAGCCCAGGTGCCAGGTGCGGCCGCCGTCGTCGCTGTAGAGGGCGTGGGCGCCGTAGTAGCGGGGCTCGCGGCCGGTGTCGGAGGAGCCGGGGGGCGGGGCGGTGGAGTGGTCGGCGGGGACGAGGAGGCGGCCGGTGTGGGGGCCGCGGGTCAGGGCGAGCGCGTGGCCGGGGCCGGTCGCGTACCAGCGCCAGTTCGGCGGCTTCACCTCGGCCGTGATGTCCCGCGGGGGTGTGAAGCTGCGGCCGTCGTCCTCGCTGCGCTGCACGTACACCCGGCGGCCCTGGCTGGGTGCGACCTCGCCGCGCATGATCTGCGCCTCTGTCACCGACCCACCGTTGTACGAGGTCACCAACACGACGGCGCCGGAGCGCGGCTCGACCACGGGTGCCGGGTTGCCCCGGGTGTTCCCCTGACCGGCGGCCACCACCGTCAGCGGGCCCCAGGTGCAGCCGCCGTCGGTGGAGCGGCGCAGGACGACGTCGATGTCGCCGCTGTCGGCGGCGCCCGTGTGCCGGCCCTCGGCGAAGGCCAGGACCGTGCCGCGTCGGGTGACGACGGTCGCGGGGATGCGGTACGTGTCGTAGCCGCCCTGCCCGGACATGTACGGCACCGAGGAGACGCAGCCCTGTGTGGAGTGCGCCGGGTGGACGGCGGTGAGCGGGGTGAGGAACGCGGTTGCGGCAAGGAGAGCGCGGCTCAGCGGAATCACGCCTCACATGCTCCCCGGAATCACCAGCCCGGACTCGTAGCCCACGATCACCAGCTGGGCCCGGTCGCGGGCGCCGAGCTTGCCCATGATCCGGCTCACGTGGGTCTTCGCGGTGAGCGGGCTCAGCCCCAACACCTCAGCTATCTCGGTGTTGTTGAGGCCCCGGGTGACCAGCGTCAGCACCTCCCGCTCCCGGTCCGACAGGCACTCCGGGCCTCCCGTGACGGGCGCCGTGGGGCTGCGCAGGAACCGCTCGATCAGGCGTGCCGTCGGCCCCGGAGAGAGCAGGGCCTCGCCCGCGGCGACCGTGCGGATCGCATCCAGCAGGTCGGCCGGACGGGTGTCCTTCACCAGGAACCCGGAGGCGCCGGCGCGCAGCGCGTCCACGATGTTCTCGTCGGTGTCGTAGGTGGTGAGGACCAGCACCTTCACCCCGGCGAGGTCCTCGTCGGCGGCGATCAGCCGGGTCGCCTCGATGCCGTCGAGGTCGGGCATGCGGACGTCCATCAGCACGACGTCGGCGCGTTCGGTGCGGACGAGGTCGACGGCCTCGCGGCCGGTGGCGGCCTGTCCGACGACCTCCATGTCCGGCGCGGACTCCACGAGCATGGCGAACGCGGCCCGGACGAGGGCCTGGTCGTCGGCCAGCAGTACGCGAACGGCGCTCATCCGGTCCCTTCCGCGATGGTCGTCGTGGGCAGTACGGCTCTCACCTCGAAGCCGCCCTGCGTGCGTGGTCCGGCGTCGAGGGTGCCGCCCACGCTGCGGGCTCGCTCGCGCATGCCGACCAGTCCGTAGCCGGGCGTGCCGCCGGGGGTGGGGCCGGTTCCGTCGTCGGTCACCGTCAGGTGCAGAGCGCCGTCCCGCGCGTACAGGTCGATGCTGACGGCTGGTTCGGGGCCGGCGTGCCGTACCACGTTGGTCAGCGCCTCCTGGACGATGCGGTACGCGGCGGCGCCCACGGCGGCCGGTGCCTTGCGTACCCGTACGGTCTGCTCGACGCGGGCGCCCGCGAGGCGCGCGGCCTCCACCAGGTCGGGCAGGCCGTCGAGACCGGGCAGGGGGCCGCGGGCGTCCAAGGAGCCGTGCTCCCGCAGTACCTCCAGGGTGGCGCGCAGCTCGCCGCGTGCGGTGCGGCAGGTCTCCGCGATGTCGTCCAGCGCCTTGGCGACCGTCTCCCGGTCGAGCCGCTCGGGATCGGCGGCCAGAACATGCGCGGCGACCGAGGTCTGCACGCCGATCAGGGTGATGCTGTGGGCCAGCAGGTCGTGCAGGTCGCGCGCGATGCGCAGCCGCTCCTCGGCGACTCTGCGGCGCGCCTCCTCCTCGCGGGTGCGTTCGGCGCGTTCGGCTCGTTCGACGATCGCGGCGATGTGCCGGCGGTGGGAGCGGACGGCGACGCCGAGGAAGAGCACGGCGATCACCCAGCCGGAGGTGCGCAGCATCTGGAAGGCGTGATGGGTGTTCACCGTCGTCATCACGCCCACGATGACGACGAGGACGGTGACGCCGGTCAGGACGGTCCGCAGGGGGCGACTGGTGACGGCGACCGTGTAGAGCGCGGTGAGCCCGGCCGGGACCGTCGCGGCGTGGTTGTTGTCGAGGGCGTTGTACGTCGCGATGAGGGTCACGGCGGCGGCGAGCACCAGCAGGGGGCGGCGGCGCCGCCACACGAGCGGCACGTGTGCGGCGAGCAGGAGCGCCCAGCCGAGCGCGTCGGGGCGGCGGCCCGGGTCGGTGAACAGGGCGATGCACACGGCCGGCACGGTGAGGGCGAGGGCGAGCAGGGCGTCGTTGCGGGTGGCGTGCGGGGCGGTGAGGGGATTGCGGTTGATCGCCGCGACGATCCGCTCGCCCTGGCGGGGGCGACCCGCCGCCGGGACGCCGCGCACCGCCGCCGGGATCCTCGGGGGCCGGCGGCGGCCTGTCGTGCGGCGGCCGGGCACTGTCGTGGTTTCCTGCACGGGGTTCATCTTCCGGTAGGCGGGCGCCCCCGCCCAGGGCAGGGGCGCCCGACGGTTCAGCCCACGGGTTCCGGTGCGCGCGCGGCGCGCGCCGCCTCCGGTGCCCTGGACAGCCGCCCCGGCCACCACACCGCCCTGCCCAGCGCCACGCTCGCGCTGGTCACCAGGTAGGTGCGCACGAGGAAGGTGTCCAGCAGGACCCCGACCGCGATGACGAAGCCCAGCTCGACGAGTTGGACGAGCCCCATGTTGGTCAGCACCGCGAAGGTGGCGGCGAGGACGAGTCCGGCGGAGGCGATGACCCCGCCGGTGGTCCGCAGTGCCGTCAGCGCGGCCGCGGCGGGCTCGGCGCCGCGCAGCGACTCCTCCCGCATCCGGTGCATCAGGAAGATGCCGTAGTCGACGCCGAGGGCGACGAGGAACACGAAGGACAGCAGGCCGAGGCCGGGATCGGTGCCGTGGAAGCCGAACAGCGGCTCGAAGACCAGCCCGCCGAGGCCAAGTGCCGCCCCCCACACGGCGACCACGGCGACCACCAGCAGCAGCGGGGCGACCAGGGACCGCAGCAGTGCGATCAGGATCAGCAGCACGGAGAGCAGGACGATCGGTACGACGACCAGCCGGTCGCGGGCGCTGGTGTCCGCGAGGTCGAGCTGCTGGACGCTGGGCCCGCCGACGTGGGAACCGTCCAGCCGCTGCCTCAGTGCCTTGATCGTGGCGGTCTCGGCGGCGGACTGGGGCGGGGCGGACGCGGTCACCGTGATCTCGGTCCAGCCGGCGCCGGTACGGCCCTCTCGCGCGTCCGCCACTCCCTTCGTGCCCCGGATCGTCGCCAGGGCGGCGTCGGCGCGGCCGGCCGGGGTGAGGATCTCGATGGGCTGCGCGGAGCGCTCCGGGTAGGCCTTCACCACGGTCTGCATGGCGGTGACGGAGTCGGGCCGGTCGACGAAGGTGTCCACTTGCTTGAGCGGCCCGGGCAGGTTCAGCGCGCCCAGCGCCAGCGCGCCGAGCAGGGCGGCGCCGGACGCGAGGACGGTCAGCGGGCGGCGCCCGGCCGAGGAGCCCATCGCGGCGAACAGCGACCGGCGGGCGGCCTTGGGCGTGGAGCCGTAGGCGGGGATGAGCGGCCAGAACAGACGGCGGCCCAGCAGGACCAGGACGGCGGGCAGCAGGGTCAGCATGGCGGCCAGCGCGCACAGCACGCCGACCGTGCCGAGCGGGCCCATGCCCCGGCTGGAGTTGAGGTCCGCGGCGAGCAGACACAGCAGGCCGACGGCCACCGTGCCGGAGGAGGCGAGGACGGCGGGTCCGCAGCCGCGCAGCGCCGCCCGCATCGCGTCGTACGGCCGCTCGTGGCGTCGTAGCTCCTCGCGGTAGCGGGAGACGAGGAGCAGGGCGTAGTCGGTGCCGGCGCCGAAGACGAGGATCGTCATGATGCCGGTGCTCGCGCCGGTCACGGCGGTGCCGAAGGCCTGGTTGAGGGCGTAGGCGGCGGCCTGGGCGAGGAAGTCGGCGACGCCGGCGACGACGAGCGGGACCAGCCACAGCAGCGGGCTGCGGTAGATGAGGATCAGCAGGATCGCCACGACGGCGACGGTGGTGTAGAGCAGCGGGCCGCCGAGGGACTTGTAGACACCCGAGGCGTCGGTGGCCAGGGCGGCCGGGCCGCCGACGTCGACCGAGAGTCCGCCGGTGTCGTGGACGATGCTGCGGGCGTCGTCGACGAAGGCGTCGCGCTTCTTCTCGTCGGTGCCGGGCTCGTTGCTGGTGACCGGGTACATGAGGGTGGTGCCGTCGGCGGACGGGATGCCCTGCGGGGTCCGGCCGGTGAGGGCGTGCCGGTGGGCGAGAGCGTCGACCTGCGCGGCGGCGGTGGCCCGGTCGGCGGCGGTCAGGCCGCTCGCGCGGTGGTAGACGAGGACCAGTTCGGTCGTCTGACCGCCCGGGAGGCGGTCCTGGAGCCGGGCCACCTGGGTGGAGTCGGCGGAGGCGGGCAGGTAGTCGGTCGTGCGGTTGTGCTGGACGTCGCCGAGCTTGGCGGCGAACGGCCCGGCCAGGGCCAACAGGACCACCCACAGGCCCAGCACCAGCCAGGGCAGGCCTCGTCGCCCGCCTCTCACACGTGTTGTCGCGGCCCCCATGGAAACGGGCCCTCCCTCCGGAGCGGATGTCTGGATACGGCTTCCAGACTTCCGCCGGAAAGGGGCGCGTTCGTCGGGCTCGGGAGCGAGTTCGGCGGTACTGCGCAGGGCGGCCGGGCGGGCGGAATACTCCCTCGGGAGTACCACGCGGATCCGCACGGGGGGGGCGTCCCCATGATCCCGGGGATCACCCGACCCGGCTCCCATGGTCCCGGGGATCACCCGCCCCAGCGCGCAGCCCAAGCCCCTTTCCGGGTCTCCGGTCAGCAGGGTGCCGTAGCGAGGCGGAGGCGTCCGTCGTGGACCTCGGCGATCCGGTCGACGGCGGTGAGGTGCGTGCGGTCGTGGGTGACCAGGACGGTGGCGATGGCCTGTTGATGGGTGAGGCGGGTGATCAGGTCGACTACGGCGGCGCCGCGTTCGTGGTCCAGGGCGCTGGTGGGTTCGTCGACCAGCAGGACGGCGGGGCTGTTCATCAGGGCGCGGGCGATGTTGACGCGCTGGCGCTGACCGCCGGAGAGCTGGTGGGGCCTGCGTCCGGCCTGGGCCGCGACGCCCACCGCGTCGAGCAGTTCCATGGCCCGGCCGTGGGCCTTGGCCGGTGACCGTCCGGCGATCCGGGCCATGACCTGGAGCTGCTCGGCCGCGGTGAGGGAGGGCAGCAGGTTGGGCTGCTGGAAGACGATGCCGATCTTGTCGCGGCGCAGCCGGGTCAGTTCGTCGCGGGTCATGCCGGTCGTGGCGGTGGAGTCGATGGTGACCGTGCCGGCGTCGGGGGTGATGAGGGTGGCGGCCACGGCGAGGAGGCTGGACTTGCCGGATCCGGAGGGGCCGACCACGGCGGTCAGACCGCCCTTGGGCACGTCCAGCGTGACGTGGTCGAGGGCGGTCAGGCGGGAGTCGCCGTCGGGGTAGGTGAGGGTGATGTCGGTCAGGCTCAGGCTCATCGGGCGCTCCCCAGGGCGGTCAGCGGGTCGACGGAGGTGATGCGGCGGACGGACAGGGCGGCCCCGAGCGCGCCGAGCAGGATCATCACGGCGGCGGGGACGAGGACCGTGGTGGGAGTGAGGAGGAACGGCACCGCGCTTCCCGCGACGAGGGCGCCGAGACCGGCGGCGATGCCGGTGCCGAGGAGAGTGCCGCCGGTCAGGAGGACCGCGGCCTGGCCGAGGGCGTCCTTGAGCAACTGGGCGGTGGAGGCGCCGAGTGCCTTGAGGACGGCGATGTCGCCGCTGCGCTGGATGGTCCAGACGGTGAAGAAGGCGCCGACGACCAGGGCGGAGATGGCGAAGAGGAAGCCGCGCATCAGCTGCAGGGAGCCGTTCTCGGAGGCGTACGAGCCGATCGCGGACAGCGAGTCGTCCTTCGAGACCGTTCTGGTGCCGATGGCCCGGTCGGCGGCGGCGATGTCGGCGCCGGAGCCGGTGTTCAGGGCGATCACGGTCGCGGTCGGCCCGTCGCCTGCGCCGGCGGGGGGCGCCGTCCTCGCCCAGGTGTCGAGGCTGGTCCAGATCACGGGGGTGTGGCTGAAGGAGGCGTCGCCCTTCACGGCGGCCACGGTCAGCTTCTGTCCGGCCAGGGTGAAGCCGTCCCCGGGCCCCAGGCCCAGGTCGTCGGCGGCCGTGCCGGACAGCACCGTCGCGTGCCCCGTGATCCTGCTGCCGTCGGGGGCCAGGCGGGAGCCGGGCCGGACGCCGAACACGGAGACCCCGGTGCTCCGGTCGCCCGCGGTGGCCCTGGTGGTGCTGATGCCCAGCGGTTCGGCGCCGGTGACTGAGGGGACCTCGGCCCACCGCCGCCACTGCTCGGCGGTGACGGTCGAGTTGGCGTACGACAGCTCCTGGGCCCCGCCGGGCACGTGGAAGGCGATCCGGTCGGCCGGCAGGCCGGTGATGGCGGAGATGTTCTGCCGACCCAGGCCCGCGGTCAGTCCGGAGAGCAGCCCGACCAGCAGGGTGATGAGCACGATGACGGTTCCCATGAGGGCGAACCGCCCCTTGGCGAACTTCAGATCTCTCCAGGCGACGAACACCTTGGCCTGCCCTTTCCGGCGGTGGAAGCGATACGGCCCCAGCGTCGCCTCCGGTGCCCCGGCCGGGCATCCGGCGACGGACGGCACTTCGCGGACCGAAAGGCGGCGCGCGGGTTGTAACTTTCGGCGGAGGCCCGGCCCGGACCGGTTCCTTACGCTGGAGGGACTGTGAACACCGCCCCTCCCGCGAACACCGCCGCCCCCGCCCTGACCCCGACCACCCGGACCCTGTCCTGGTGCCTGCACCTGCTGATCGTCGCCCTGCTCGCCCTGGCCGCCGGCCGCGCCGTGGCCGAAGGCCGGCCGCACGCCGGGGCGACGGTCGCCGTGGCCGTGGCGTGCGGGCTGGTGTACGCGGCCGGCCCGCTCGTGCCCCGTATCCGCAGTGACCGGCGGGCCGCCGCCTGGTGGCTGGCCGCCGTCGGCGCGGTGTGGCTGGTGCTGCTGGGCCTGACCGCCGACGGGGTGTGGGTCGCCTTCCCGCTGTACTTCCTCCAGCTCCACCTGCTGCCGCGGCGGGCCGGCCTGGCCGCCGTGGCCGCGACCGCGCTCGCGGCGATCGCCGCGTTCGCCCTCCACCAGGGGTCCTTCAGCGCGGCCATGGCGATCGGCCCGGCGATCGGCGCCGCCGTCGCGGTCGCCGTGGTGTGGGGATACCAGGCCCTGTACCGGGAGAGCGAACAGCGCAGGCGCCTGATCGAGGAACTCACCGCCACCCGCGCGGACCTGGCCGAGGCCCAGCACACCGCCGGTGTGCTGGCCGAACGCGAGCGGCTGGCCCGGGAGATCCACGACACCCTCGCCCAGGGGCTGTCCAGCATCCAGTTGCTGCTGCGCGCCGCCGAGCGGGCCCTGCCCGACGCTCCGGAGAACAGTGCCCGCTACGTCGGTCAGGCCCGCCAGGCCGCGGTCGACAATCTCGCCGAGGCCCGCCGTTTCGTCGCCGCCCTCGCCCCGCCCGCCCTGGAGGGCACCACCCTGGCCGGCGCTCTGGAACGGCTGTGCGCCACCACCGGTGCCCGGCACCGGCTCACCGCCCGCTTCCGCCTCAGCGGCGATCCGGCCCCGCTGCCGACCTCGTACGAGGTCGTGCTGCTGCGCGTGGCCCAGTCCGCCGTCGCCAACACCGTCCGCCACGCGCGGGCCACGACCGTCGAGGTCACTCTCGGACGGTGCGGCGACCATGTCGTCCTCGACGTCGTCGACGACGGCATCGGTTTCGACCCCGCGAAGCTGCCCGTGCCCGACCCGGAGAGGGGCGGCTTCGGTGTGGCCTCCATGCGCGCCCGGCTCGACGCGCTCGGCGGCACCCTGACCATCGAGTCCGCCCCCGGCCACGGCACCGCCCTGGCCGCCCGGCTCCCCCTCGCCCCACCCGCCGAGACCGAGGCCCGCCCGTGACCGACTCCGCCATCCGCCTGCTCGTCGCCGACGACCATCCTGTGGTGCGGGCCGGGCTGCGCGCCGTCCTGGAGACCGAACCCGGCCTCGCCGTGGTGGCCGAGGCCGCCACCGCCGAGGACGCTGTCGCCCGCGCCGCCGCGGGTGACATCGACGTCGTGCTGATGGACCTGCAGTTCGGCAAGGGAATGGGCGGTGCCGAGGCCACCGCCCGGATCACCGCCCGGCCGGGCGCTCCCCGGGTGCTGATCGTCACCACGTACGACTCGGACGCCGACACTCTCCCGGCGATCGAGGCCGGCGCCACCGGCTATCTCCTGAAGGACGCCCCGCCCGAGGATCTCGCGGCCGCCGTGCGCACCGCCGCCGCGGGACGCACCACCCTGGCTCCCACGGTCGCCGACCGGCTCATGAACCGGCTGCGCGACCCCGGCGCCGCCCTGACCCGGCGGGAGACGGAAGTCCTCGCCCTGGTCGCGGCGGGCCTGTCCAACCAGGCCATCGGCCGGCGGCTCCATCTCACCGAGGGCACGGTCAAGTCGCACCTGGCCCGCGTCTACGCCAAGCTCGGCGTCGACTCACGCACCGCCGCCGTCGCCACCGCCACCGACCTGGGCCTGATCAGGCGCTGACGGATCAGCGGGCTCCGGTGTCGCGTCGCACGTCATGCCGAGACTCCGGTGTCGCGTCGAACGTCGCGCGTCACGCCGAGGTCGCCCGTCACGTCGAGGAGATGCCGTGGAGCCGCCTCCTCGGCTCGGGTCCGGCGCCGCCGGCCGAGCCGGGCGATCCGGGCGGCACCGGGTCAGGCGGCACGGACCGGGACGGAGTCCGCGCGGGTCAGGACGGAGTCCGCGCAGCGGCCAGCAACCGGTTGACGTCGTCGGCGCAGATGGTGAGCGCGGCGCCGATCGTGGCCAGTGCGTCCCGTTCCGCGGGTGTGTAGGGGCCGTCGGCCAGGGCGATGCGCGCGGCCTGGAGGAGCAGGGACTCGCGGCCGACCGGGGCGAGGTGCGGGGCGAGCGGGTCGAGGGCCTCGTGCAGTTCTATGGCGAGGCTCGCGCCGCACGGCCCGCCGAGGACCCGGCCGGTGTCGGCGGCGAGAGCCTCGACCAGGGCGGCCAACTGGTCCTCGGTGCAGTCCTCGAAGCCGGCGGCGCGGACCGCGGTGGCGGCCGTCTCCAGGGCCGTACGGGAGGAGGCACCGCCGGCGGCCAGGACGGCGAGGGCGACGGTGTGCACGGCGTCGCGGAGCATCGCGGAGAAGCGGCGGGTGGTGGGGTGGTCGAGGACGTCGGTGCCGAAGTGACGGCGGCAGGAGGCGCACTCCACGACGGGTCCGGTCGCCCCGCGCGGCAGCACGGGCACCCCGAGGAGGGTGAAGCGGCGGCGGCCGGTGAGCCGCTGGTAGTTGCGGTCGCCTCCGCAGCCGGGGCAGTAGAACTCGCCGTCCCCCACGGGTGTCCATGCGGTGCGGGTACCCAGGAGGCGCACAGCCCGGGTGGCACGGTCGTCTCGTCCCCGTACTGGCAGCACGTCGCACCTCCGTAATGACGCGGCAACATCGCCGCGCTGGCGTGATGTTAGCCACATCACGGAGGCTGAGTCAGCACCTCGTACGAGACCCGTTCGTGATCTTAGGGGTGCGATGGCCGATAAGTGACGGGGCCCTGACCGTCGTATACAGCGGTCAGGGCCCCGAAAGTGCTGGTCGGCGAGGGTCAGCGGGTGGCGCGGTTCACCGCGGAGACGACGGCCTTCAGCGAGGCACGCGTCGTGTTCGCGTCGATGCCGATACCCCACAGAACCTTGTCGTCGATCGCGCATTCGATGTAGGAGGCGGCCTGCGCGGAGGCACCCTCGCTCATCGTGTGCTCCTGGTAGTCCAGCAGGCGTACGTCGATGCCGATGGACTGCAGGGCGTCGAAGAACGCCGAGATCGGACCGTTGCCGGAGCCGGTCAGCACCGTGTCGACGCCGTCGACGGTGGCCTCGACGGTGAGGGTGTCCACGCCGTCGGTGTCGGTGGTCGACTGGCCGGTGCGGACCTGGATGCGGCCCCAGGGGTTCTCCGGGTTGGGCAGGTACTCGTCCTGGAAGACCGACCAGATGTCGCCGCCGGTGACCTCGCCGCCCTCGGCGTCCGTCTTGGCCTGGATGATCTTCGAGAACTCGATCTGCATCCGGCGCGGCAGGTCCAGCTTGTGGTCGTTCTTCAGGACGTACGCGATACCGCCCTTGCCGGACTGCGAGTTGACCCGGATGACGGCCTCGTAGGAGCGGCCGACGTCCTTCGGGTCGATCGGCAGGTACGGGACCGCCCACTCGATGTCGTCGACGGTGACGCCCTTGGCCTTCGCGTCGGCCTCCATGGCGTCGAAGCCCTTCTTGATGGCGTCCTGGTGGGAGCCGGAGAAGGACGTGTAGACCAGGTCGCCCACGTACGGGTGGCGCGGGTGGACCTCCATCTGGTTGCAGTACTCCCACGTACGACGGATCTCGTCGATGTCGGAGAAGTCGATCTGCGGGTCGACGCCCTGGGAGAACAGGTTCATGCCCAGGGTGACCAGGTCGACGTTGCCGGTGCGCTCGCCCTGCCCGAACAGGCAGCCCTCGACGCGGTCGGCGCCGGCCATCAGGGCCAGCTCGGCGGCGGCGACGGCCGTACCGCGGTCGTTGTGCGGGTGGACGGAGATGCAGACGTGCTCACGACGGGAGATGTTGCGGCTCATCCACTCGAAGCGGTCCGCGTGCGTCGACGGGGTCGAACGCTCCACCGTGGCAGGCAGGTTGAGGATGATCTCGCGGCCCGGGCCCGGCTGGTAGACGTCCATGACCGCCTCGCAGACCTCCAGCGCGAAGTCCAGCTCGGTGTCGGTGAAGATCTCCGGCGAGTACTGGTAGCCGAACTCGGTCTCCGGGCCCAGCAGCTTCTCGGCGTACTCCATCACCAGGCGGGTACCGTCGACGGCGATCTGCTTGATCTCGTCCTTGGAGCCGCGGAACACGACCCGGCGGAAGACCGGCGCGGTGGCGTTGTACAGGTGGACGGTGGCCCGGCGGGCGCCCTTCAGGGACTCCACGGTCCGCTCGATCAGGTCCTCGCGGGCCTGGGTCAGCACGGAGATGGTGACGTCCTCGGGGATCGCGCCCTCTTCCTCGATGATCGAGCGCACGAAGTCGAAGTCGGTCTGGCCGGAGGCCGGGAAGCCGACCTCGATCTCCTTGTAGCCCATCTTGACCAGCTGGTCGAACATCCGGCGCTTGCGCTCGGGCGACATCGGGTCGATCAGGGCCTGGTTGCCGTCCCGCAGGTCGGTGGAGAGCCAGCGGGGGGCGACGGTGACGCGCTGCTCCGGCCAGGTGCGGTCCGGGATGTCGACCTGCTCGTAGCGGCCGTACTTGTGGATCGGCATGGAACTGGGCTGCTGGCGGTTGGCCATGATGCGGGGGCTCCTTGGGAGGTGTCCGGAAGGACGGCCGACGACGCAACGCCAAGCTCCGCGGGGAGGGAGTCGGCCTCGACTACAGGCCCTCGCCGCGGCAGCTAAGAAGGAGCAGCCCGAAACGCATGATGCTCCGCATGCTAGCCGAGCGGCGCCTCACCGCGAGGGTTCGTATCAGTATGCGGGACCGCGAGGGCAAATCGGACAAAAAGTGCGCCATACCACTACGGCTACGCGGAGTGAGCCCGATGTCACCGTATTTCACCAATCATGGTTGCGAGTAGTGACAGTCGGATCACACAGTGCAAGGGTGCCGGGCATGACGACCAACGGGGGCTTCCAGCCCGTCTTCTGCACGATCGTGCCGCCGCACGTCCTCGACAGGCTCGCCCGGAACGAGGACCCCTCGCTCTCCGGACCCGCCCGCCGGTCCCTGGAGCACGACGCCTACCAGCGCACCCACCGCCGCCTGACCACGGTGATCGGCGCGCCCGCCGTCGCCGCGCCCGCCGGGGCCGTGGCCGACCAGCCGCACCGCACCATCTACGACGCCGGCCACCAGCAGGACCTGCCCGGCACGAAGGTCCGCGAGGAGGGCGCCGAGCCCGGTGCGGACGCCACGGTCAACCGCGCCTACACGGGCCTGGGCGCCACCTTCGAGCTGTACCTGAAGGCGTACGGCCGCAACTCCATCGACGGCGAGGGGCTGCCGCTGGACGCGAGCGTGCACTTCGGCACGGACTACGACAACGCCTTCTGGAACGGCGAGCAGATGGTGTTCGGCGACGGCGACAACGAGATCTTCCTGGACTTCACCATCCCGGTGGACGTCATCGGCCACGAGCTGACCCACGGCGTCACCCAGCACACCGCCAACCTGACCTACTTCGGCCAGCCCGGCGCGCTCAACGAGTCGGTCTCCGACGTCTTCGGCTCGCTGATCAAGCAGTACGCGCTCGGCCAGTCCGCGGCCGAGGCCGACTGGCTGATCGGCGCGGGCCTGCTCGCCCCGCGCGTCACCGGCACCGCCCTGCGCTCCATGAAGGCACCGGGCACGGCGTACGACGACGACGTCCTCGGCAAGGACCCGCAGCCCGCGACCATGGACGACTACGTCCGCACCGGCCGCGACAACGGCGGCGTGCACATCAACTCGGGCATCCCGAACCACGCCTTCTACCTGGTCGCCACGGCCATCGGCGGCAACGCCTGGGAGCGGGCCGGACAGATCTGGTACGACACCCTGACCGGCGGCGAGCTGAAGCAGGACGCCGCCTTCGCCGACTTCGCCACGCTGACCGTCAAGGCGGCCCGCGAGCGCTACGGCGCCGGCGACGAACTCCAGGCCGTGCAGAAGGCATGGGAGCAGGTGGGGGTGCGGACGCTGTAGTTCCGTACTAGAAGTGACCCATGCGTATCCAAGTGCGGCGCACGGGCGGCTTCGCGGGCATCGAGCGCCGGGCCGAGGTGGACACCTCGGGCCGGCCCGACGCCCATGAGTGGCGCACCCTGGCCGAACGCGCCCTCGCGTCCGGCCGGGGCACGCGCCCGGCCGGGGTCCCGGACGGCTTCAGCTACGAGATCACCGTGGACGGCCGGACGGTGTACGCGGCCGACCCCCGACTGTCCGAGGCGGAGCGGGAGTTGATCTCCCGGGTGCTGAAGGAGGGTGCGTAACCGCGGTTTCACGCCGGGGCGTTGACTTCCGTTACCGGGGGTAAGGATGATCCCGGCCATGGCGACCGATGCAGTCAATCCGATCCCCCGCTTCCCGGCCGGCTTCCTGTGGGGTGTGTCGACCTCCGCCCACCAGATCGAGGGCGCGGCCGACGAGCGCGAGGCGTCCGTGTGGGACGTGTTCACGGCCGAGCCCGGGCGGGTGAAGGACGGCACGACGGCTGCGGTGGCCTGCGACCACTACCACCGCTACCGGGAGGACGTGGCCCTCCTCGCCGGCCTCGGCGTGGACGCGTACCGCTTCTCCGTCTCCTGGCCCCGCGTGAACTCCCCCGGCGGCCTGGACTTCTACGACCGCCTGGTGGACGAGCTGTGCGCGGCCGGCGTACAGCCCGTTCCCACCCTCTTCCACTGGGACCTGCCCGCCTCGCTCGACTGGCTGGAGCGGGACACGGCGGTCCGGTTCGCCGACCACGTGTCCGTGGTGGCCGAGCGCCTCGGCGACCGCGTCACCAAGTGGATCACCCTCAACGAGCCCGCCGAGCACACCCTGCTGGGTCACGCGTTGGGCGCCCACGCCCCCGGCAAACGGCTCCTCTTCGACGCGCTCCCGGTCGCCCACCACCAGCTCCTCGCCCACGGTCTCGCGGTGCAGACCCTGCGCGCGGCCGGCGTGACGGACATCGGCATCGCCAACTCCCACGGCCCGACCTGGCCGGCGTCCGCGGAACCCGCCGACCAGGAGGCGGCGGGCTTCTACGACCTCCTGCTCAACCGGCTGTTCGCCGAGCCGGTCCTGCTGGGCGCCTATCCGGAGGGCATCGGCGATCTGATGCCCGGCGACGTGTCCGCGGACCTGAAGGTGATCTCGGAGCCGATCGACTGGTACGGCGTCAACTACTACGCGCCGACCCGGGTGGGCGCCCCGCAGGGCACCGAGATCGAGTTCGGCGGCCTGACCATGCCGGCCGAACTCCCCTTCTCCGTCCGGGAGATCGAGGGCCGCCCGGTGACGGACTTCGGCTGGCCGGTCGTCCCGGAGGGGCTCACGGAGCTGCTCACGACCTTCCGCGACCGCTACGGCGACCGGCTCCCGCCGATCGTCATCACCGAGAACGGCTGCTCCTACGAGGGCGTCGACGACCAGGACCGCATCGCCTACCTGGACGGTCATGTCCGCGCCCTGCACGCGGCGCTGGAGTCCGGGGTGGATGTGCGCGGCTACTTCGTCTGGTCCCTGATGGACAACTTCGAGTGGGCTGAGGGCTACGCGCGCCGCTTCGGCCTGGTCCACGTGGACTACGAGACCCAGCGGCGCACCCCGAAGGCCTCCTACCACTGGTTCCGGGACGTGCTGCGGGCGCAGAGATGACCACCACCCGCGCCTCGGCCGCACTCGCCGAGCCCGTGGAGCGGGTCGGCCGCGGCTGGACGGTGGCGCTCTCGCTGGCCAACGGGGCGATCTGGGTGGGCTGGTTCGGCCCGCTGCAGATCCTGCTCGCCTCCCAGGCGGGGGACTTCGCGCCCGGCTCCGGGATGTCGAAGGAGACGATGCTGGCCTGGGTGACGGGGGCGGGCGCGGTGGTCTCGCTGCTCGCGAACCCGTTCTTCGGCGCGCTCTCCGACCGGACGACCGCCCGCCGGGGCCGCCGTACCCCGTGGATCGTGGCGGGCGCGGCGGGCGGTGCGCTCTCCCTCCTGCTGCTCGCGGGCGCGGGCGGGCTGTGGACGATGACGCTGGGCTGGTGCCTGGTGCAGCTCACGCTGAACGCGGCCTTCGCGGCGGTGACCGCGGCCGTGCCGGACCGGGTGCCGCGGCTCCAGCGGGGCTCGGTGGGCGGCTGGCTGGGTGCGGCGCAGATCCTGGGCGTGGTCGGCGGGACGGGGCTGGCGACGGCGGCGGGCGGGGTCGGCGCCGGGTACACGGCCTGCGCGGTGTTCACGGTGGTGGGCGTCCTGCCCTACGTACTGCGCTACGAGGACCTGCGGCTGGCGCCTGAGGACCGGTCGCCCTGGTCCTGGCGCGGCTTCCTGGCGTCGTTCTGGCTGAGCCCACGTCGCCACCCCGACCTGGCCTGGGCCTGGCTGACCCGCTTCCTGATCAACCTCAGCAACTCGCTGGTCCTGCTGTATCTCCTCTACTACCTGCGCGACCGCCTGCACTACTCCGACCCCGACCGGGGTGTCCTCGTCCTCACGGCGGTCAACAGCCTGACGCTGATGGCGACGGTCGTGGCGGGCGGTGTCTGGTCGGACCGGGTGGGCCGGCGCAAGCCGTTCGTCGTCTGGTCGGGTGTGCTGATGGCGGTGGCCACGGCGGCCCTGTCCGGCTGGCAGACCTGGCCGGGGGCTGTCGTCGCGTCGGCGGTGCTGGGGATCGGCTTCGGTGTCTTCACCTCGGTCGACTTCGCCCTGATGACCGATGTCCTGCCGAAGGCCCTGGACCGGGGCAAGGACCTCGGCGTCATCAACGTGGCCAACGCCCTCCCCCAGGTGGCGGCCCCGGTCCTGGCGGCGCCGATCGTGACGTACCTCGGCGGCTACCGGGTGCTGTACCTGGTGGCGGCGGTGATCGGGCTGGCGGGGGCGGTGCTGGTGGGGCGGATACGGGGCGTGGCGTGAGCTGTCGTCTTCCACGTCCCCTCCGGGGCCCGCCGGACTTCCCGGCGACTCCCGTGGCGGGGGGCTGGGGCAGAGCCCCAGGGCCTCAGAACCCCAGCCGCCGCAGCTGCTTCGGGTCCCGCTGCCAGTCCTTGGCGACCTTCACGTGGAGGTCCAAGAAGACCGGCGTGCCCAGCAAAGCCTCGATGTGCTTGCGGGACTTGATGCCGACCTCCTTCAGGCGCTTGCCCTTGGGGCCGATGATGATGCCCTTCTGGCTGGGGCGCTCGATGTAGACGTTGGCGTGGATGTCCAGGAGGGGACGGTCGGCCGGGCGGTCCTCGCGCGGGAGCATCTCCTCGACGACGACGGCGATGGAGTGCGGCAGTTCGTCGCGGACGCCCTCCAGGGCCGCCTCGCGGATCAGTTCCGCGATCATGATCTGCTCGGGCTCGTCCGTGAGGTCACCCTCGGGGTAGAGCGCCGGGCCCTCCGGCAGCAGCGGGACGATCAGGTCGGCCAGCAGGCCCACCTGCTTGTCGCCGACCGCCGACACCGGCACGATCTCCGCCCACTCGAAGCCCAGCTCCTTGCCCAGCTGGTCGATGGCGATCAGCTGCTCGGCGAGGGTCTTGGAGTCGACCAGATCGGTCTTGGTGACGATCGCGACCTTCGGGGTCTTCTTGATGCCGGCGAGTTCCTTCGCGATGAAGCGGTCGCCGGGACCGATCTTCTCGTTCGCGGGAAGGCAGAAGCCGATCACGTCGACCTCGGCCCACGTGGTGCGGACCACGTCGTTGAGGCGCTCGCCGAGCAGGGTGCGCGGCTTGTGCAGGCCGGGGGTGTCCACCAGGATGAGCTGGGCGTCGGGCCGGTGCACGATGCCACGCACGGTGTGCCGCGTGGTCTGCGGCTGGTTCGCGGTGATCGCCACCTTCTGCCCGACCAGAGCATTCGTGAGGGTGGACTTGCCCGCGTTGGGACGGCCCACGAAGCAGGCGAAGCCGGCGCGGTGGGCGGTCTCGGCCGGCTGCTCGGATGACTGGGTACGAACGCTCATGGCGACCATTCTCCCTGATCCACGAAGCCGCGCGGTACCAGTGGGGCGCACCACGCCCGCACGTGAGGTTCCGGAAACCCCCACGCAACGAAACGTCACGGAAACACACCCGTACGCAACCGGAAACGCACACCGGTGACCCTCTGACGAGCCCGCACACCGTTGGAGACGCCCGTGACCCTCGCCGCCGCGCACGTGAACACCGGCGACACCGCTTGGCTGCTCGCAGCCACCGCCCTCGTCCTGCTGATGACTCCGGGACTGGCCCTGTTCTACGGCGGCATGGTCCGCACGAAGAGCGTCCTCAACATGCTGATGATGAGCTTCGTGTCGATCGCCCTGGTGACGGTGGTGTGGCTGGCGGCCGGCTACTCGCTCGCCTTCGGCGACGACATCGGCGGCGGGCTGATCGGCGGCCTGGACCACGCCGGCATGAGCGGCCTCGGCCCGGACAGCGTGCACGGCTCCGTGCCCACCCTCCTCTTCGCGACCTTCCAGCTCACCTTCGCGATCATCACGGCGGCGCTGATCAGCGGCGCGGTAGCGGACCGTACGAAGTTCTCGGCCTGGCTGGTCTTCGTCCCGGTGTGGACGCTGCTGGTATACGTTCCGGTCACCCACTGGGTGTGGGGCCCGGGCGGCTGGATCCTCGACAAGCTCGGCGCGCTCGACTTCGCGGGCGGTCTGCCCGTCGAGATCACCTCCGGCGCCTCCGGCCTCGCCCTGTGCCTGGTCCTCGGCCCCCGCCTGGGCTTCAAGAAGGACGCGATGCGTCCGCACAACCTGCCCATGGTGATCCTCGGCACCGGTCTGCTCTGGTTCGGCTGGTTCGGCTTCAACGCGGGCTCCGCGCTCGGCGCGAACGGCCTGGCCGCGGCCGCCTTCCTCAACACCCTGGCCGCCGGCTGCACCGGCCTGCTCGGCTGGCTCTTCGTCGAGCAGCGGCGCGACGGCCACCCGACCACCCTGGGCGCCGCCTCCGGCGCGGTGGCCGGCCTGGTCGCGATCACGCCCTCCTGCGGCACGGTCTCCCTGCTCGGCGCGCTGGTCGTGGGCCTGGCCGCCGGTGTCGTCTGCTCCTACGCGGTGAGCTGGAAGTTCAAGCTGAACTACGACGACTCGCTGGACGTCGTCGGCGTCCACCTGGTCGGCGGCGTCATCGGCACCCTCCTCATCGGCCTGTTCGCCGAGAAGGCGATGACCGGCGGCGTCGAGGGCCTGTTCCACGGCGGCGGACTCGCCCCGCTCGGCAAGCAGCTGCTGGCCGTCGTGGTCGTCGCGGGGTACGCCTTCGCGGTGTCGTACGGCCTCGCCAAGCTGATCGACCGGGCGCTGGGCTTCCGGGCGAGCGAGGAGCAGGAGCACACCGGCCTGGACCTTACGGTGCACGCCGAGACGGCTTACGATCACGGGGTCCTGGGGCATGGCGCCCCGGTCTCCTCCTCCGTCGTCCCCACCGCCCAGAAGGTCAAGAGCCAGGCATGAAGCTCATCACCGCGATCGTCAAGCCGTACCGCCTGGACGCGGTCAAGACCGCCCTGCAGGAGCTGGGTGTGCACGGTCTGACCGTGACCGAGGCGAGCGGCTACGGCCGTCAGCGCGGCCACACCGAGGTGTACCGGGGGGCCGAGTACCGCGTCGACCTGGTGCCGAAGGCCCGGATCGAGGTCGTGGTCGAGGACGCGGTCGCCGAGGACGTGATCGACGCGATCGTCAGCGCCGCGCAGACGGGGAAGATCGGGGACGGGAAGGTGTGGGCAGTGCCCGTGGAGACCGTCGTACGGGTGCGGACCGGCGAGCGCGGCCCCGACGCGCTCTGACCAGCAGCACTCCGGTCACCACTCCGGCCACGAACACGAGCCCGGCGAGCAGCCACGGCAGCGCGAAGAAGGAGGCGCTCGCCGACTGACGGGTGTCCGGCGCGCTCGCGGTCAGGGTGATGTCGCCCCAGTCGAGCTGGGGTGCCCCGTGCCAGGTCTCGGTGAGCCGCACCCGCTGCCCCGGCAGCAGCTCGGACGGCACCCCGGTCAGGTCGCGGTCGAGCAGCGTACGGCCGAACAGCCCGCGCGCCTTCAGCTCCACCTTGGGGTCGAGGGTGACGTTCCCGGTGTTGCGCAGGGTGTAGCCGATGGTGGCCGTGCTGTCGCCGAAGCCGGGGACGAGCGGCTGGTGCTGGCTGATGTGCACCTGCTCGACGGAGATCGCGGACAGCGTGGGCCCGCCGACCCGGAGGTAGACCCGGGCGCCGACGGCCCGCTGCACACCGAGCGCCAGCTTGCCGCTGCCGGGGTCGACCCGCTCGTCGAGCGCGACGATCGCGCCCGGGTGGTCGCCCGGTTCGGCGCCCCGGGGCACGCGCAGGGTGAAGGGCACGGTGACGGTCCTGTGGCCGGGAACGGTGACGCGTGACTTCGCGGGCCGCGCCCAGGCGCCCACCCCGCGCATCCGCTCCTTCAGGGTCCGTACGGCGAACCCGCCGTCGCGGGCGGTGTTGTAGGCGTCGGCGGCGTAGAGCCGGAAGGTGAGCGGCCTGCCGGTCTTGTTGGCGACGGCGACCTTGTCGGTGAGGGTCTGCCCGGGGTCGGCCGAGAGATAGAAGTAGGGGCGCGCGGCGACCTTGGAGGCGACCGGGTAGACGGACCAGCTGCCGTTGTTGGCAGCCCGCGCAGGGACGGTCGTCACGCCGAGGAACAGGCCGATGAGGCTCAGGAGGAGGACGTACGGCTTGCGCATGGGTGCGGACCCCCCATGGGCTCGAGTCGTGGCGGTCGGGCGGGTGCGGCCCCGTGGTGCGGCGGGCGCCCGGCCACCGTGGTGGGTGTTTCGGGTCAGGTGAGGGTGAGGGTCAGGACGCCGGAGTACGCGCCTGGAGGCGTGAACGCCGGTACGTCCAGGGAGAGTCCGGCGTCGACGGTGAACTCGCCGCCGGTGAGCGTGGCGTCCGGGGCCGACGCGAGGGTCGCTCCCGAGGTGCCCACCGCGCCCGTCGAACCGGCCTTGCAGGTGCTGGGGCTGCCCGCCTTGGTGACGCAGGCGGGGGCCCAGCTCAGTCTGCTCGCGTCGATCTTGGCACCGGGGCCGGTGAAGTCGGTGACCTTGCCGGTCAGGGACCAGCCCGCGGGCCCGCCGCGGAAGTCCTTGACCGTCACCGTGTGCAGGGCTCCGCTGGAGGCCCCGCCCTTGCCGAAGTCGACCGACGACAGCGCGACGGCGTCCCCGGCCTGGGACATGGACAGGGTGCCCGCCTTGACGGTGGTGGTCAGCTTCTGGCTGCCGGCCGGGACGGGCGTGTTGTCGTTGACGACGTAGGCCGCGGGGCCCGCGCCCTTGTCCGCGCTCCAGGAGCCGCCCTCGTAGGCCACGATCCCGGTCGTCGTCTTGTCGTTGACGACCAGCGAACCGCTGAAGGAGCCCGAGGCGCCCGCGGTCACCGTGGCGGTGTCCGCGGTCTGGGTGCCCCCGGCCCGCCCGGCCAGGGTGACGGTGGCGCCCGGCGTGAAGTTGCTGCCGTTCACCGTGACACTGGCACCCGGGTCACCAGATGCCGAACCCAGTGAGATGGCACGGGTGTTGGTCGGAGTCCCGTCGGTCGCCGTGACGGTCTGCGACACCGGGGCGGGCGGGTTGGTGACCGTGCAGGGGGTGTCCAGTTCGAGGATGTAGCTGGTGTGGATGTTGTAGTCGCCCGGCGAGAGGGTGATCTGGCCGGCCTTGGTCACGGTGAACGTCCCGGTCATGGAGAAGGACGGGAACGCGGCCTTCCCCGGCACCGGGGGGTTCTTCTTCGGTCCGGCGACGGTGACGTCACCGCTCTGGGCGCCGCCGAGGGTGACCTTGCCGGTCGGGGTCATGATGTCGGCCGGCAGGGCCAGGTCGGTGGGGTTGCTGGCGGCGGCCGTGACCACGGTGTAGGTCACGGTGACCGTGTCGCCGACCTTCGGGCTGGCGTTGTCCACCGACACGTTCGCGGTGGTGGTGCCGTCGATCGGCGGCAGGCCTGAGACGGCGGGCGGGATGCAGTGCGTGGCGAAGTCCACGTTCGTGCCGGCGGCACCGGCCGGACCGGCCAGCGCGCCGCCCGCGGTGACCGCGAGGGCGGTCGCCCCGAACAGTGACGCCCAGCGCCACCGTCGGGATCTTCGGGGTGTCGAACCCATGGGGGCCCCTCCTGAGGGTTGCGGGCGCAGCGGCTCATCTGCGCCGACAGGGGGCATTGATGTGGAGCCCGCGTGAGAAGTCAATGGAGACGCCGCAGAAATCTGACGGTTCATCAGTTTCTGCGGCATCCCCGGGAGATCCGGAACTATCCGGAACAGATCACTCAGGCCACTCGGGCCCCTCGGGTCGCTCAGTCGAAGACGAACGGGCCGGGCGACTGCTTTCCGGTGGCCGTGCAGGTGACGTTGACCCCGAAGATCGTCATCTGCAGCGAACCGCCGTACGCCTCCAGGCTGTCACCGGAGGCCACGGTGCCGGTGAGCGGGCCGGCGGTGACCGGGTCGCCGGCGGCCATGGCCGGGTTCTTCGTCCCGGTGAAGACGGTGGTGCCGCCGCTCGCCTTGACCAGGGTGAGCTTGGAGGTGATGGAGTCCTTCGCCACCGCGACCGGCGCCTTGACCGCGGTGGAGGTGAGGGTGATGGTGGCGGAGGTGCCGCTCTGGGTGGCGGTGAGCGTGGCCGCGCCACCGCCGAAGATGCCGCAGCTCGCGTTGATGGTCGCCGTCTGGGGGGTGACGGCGGCCGCGGTGGGCGCGAAGGCCAGTCCGGTGACCGCGAGGGCCCCGGCGACCAGCGCCGCACCTGTTGCCGTGCGCTTGCCTCTCATGGGGATCCGCTTCCCTTCCCTGTGGGGATGCCATGTGGGGATGGTCGGAAGGTGCGCCGACGAACGAGCAGGCCTGAGCAGGTGGGTGCGGGCACGCTGCGGCGGCGGTGCGGATCTGACGGATCGTCGGAACTTACGGCTCCATTGATGCGCGAGAGGCAGGCGACGGCAAGGATGAATTCCGGACTACTCTGTGGCGCCCGCCTGGACCGTCAGCTTCACGGCCCCGTCGGGCCCGGCGAGCAACACCGGCGTCTCAGGCCCCCCGAGGTCGGCCACAGCGGCCCGGTCCTGCGCCGGGACGGACTCCGCCTCGCTCACCACGGCTGCCGCCTCCAGCGACTTGGCCCCGGAGGCCACGGCCATGGCGACGGCGGTCTGCAGGGCGCTCAGCTTCAGCGAGGCGAGCCGCACCGACCCGGCGACATACGTGCGCCCGGTCTCGTCCCGTACGGCCGCCCCCTCGGGCACACCGTTGCGGGCCCGGGCGGAACGGGCCAGGGTGACGATCTTGCGGTCCTCGGGGTCGAGCGCGTTGCTGTCGGTCATGCCCCGAGCATACGGACCGGCCCGGACCTGCGCCGAGGTCAGTCCAGGGTCTGAACGATCCCGCTGTGGGCGGCCGTGTGCACCACGCGGGCACGGGCGCCGTTCACCAGCGGGAGATAGGGCGCCACGTGGCCGCACTCGACGTCCGCGACGATCGGTACGCCCAGGGAGCCGAGGGCGTCGAGGACGGCCTCGTACTGGGTGAGGGTGCCGCCGTCGGGGGCGTGGGTGCGGCCCACGAGGACGGCGGCCGCGCGGTCGAAGAAGCCGTTGAGGCGCATGCCGTGCAGGTTGCGACAGATCGTGTATGCGTTGTCCTCGGCGGCCTCGACGTACACGAGCAGCCCCTCGTCGCCGGCGAAGGACTTCATGTCCAGGTACGGCGTCCCGGCGAGGTTGGCGATGGTCTCGATGCAGCCGCCGATCAGCCGGCCCTCGACGTCCACGTCACCGGTGCCGTCGAGCCGGGTCCACGTACCCTCGGCGTCCAGGGTGAAGTCCCGTACATCCGCGTGGAACCGGTAGTCGTCGAAACCGCCCGAGCGGTGGCGGCCCGGCGGGGTCTGGGAGAGCGGCTCACCCTGCGGCGCCGTCACGATGTCGAGCCAGGACAGCAGGCCCTCGGGCGTCCGGTACGGCGTGTCCATGAGGTTGTTGCCGTGCACGGTCGCGACCCCGGTGAGCAGGGTCAGCGGCGTGATCAGGGTCGACATGTCGGACCAGCCGACCACCCACGTCGGCTCGGCCCGCCCGATCTTGTCGAAGTCGAGCAGCGGCAGCAGGTCGATCGCGGTCTCCCCGCCCCACGGCGGTACGACGGCCCGGATCGTCGGGTCGGTCAGCATCTCGGTCAGTTCGGCGGCGCGTTCGGCGGCGGGGGCGCTGATGTGCGTCGAGCCGTCCATGCACCGGCCGACGACGACCTCGTACCCCCGCGCCTCCAGGTCGCCTATCGCCACGTCGAGGCGCCCGCGCATCTTCTCGGGCACCCCACTGGAGGGGGAGGTCACACCGACACGGTCACCGGGGCGCAGCGGGCGCGGATATCGCACAGAAGACATGCGCCGGATTCTGACACGCGGTCAGAGGGGCCCGGCAAACGTATTTACGGCCGGTCGAGCCGCAGCCGCTGCGCCCTCGGCAGGCCCGCGACGACGAGGTCGTACGAGTCCTCGATCAGCTCGCGGACCAGGCGGTCCGGGAGTTCGCCGTCCACGGTGACGGTGTTCCAGTGTCGCTTGTTCATGTGGTAGCCGGGGATGATCAGTCCCTCGTGCTCACCGCGCAGCCGGACCGCGTCGTCCGGGTCGCACTTGAGGTTGACCGTCAGGGGCCGCGCGTCCAGCCAGCTCAGCGCGAACATCTTGCCCAGGACCTTGAAGACCGAGACGTCCGGGCTGAACGGGAAGTCCTCGACCGCCGCGTTGAAGGACAGGCAGAAGGCGCGCAGCTCCTCGGGGGTCACTCGGGATTCTCCTCCTCGGGCGGGTCCGCCGGGCCCAGCGGCTCCACCAGGACGGTCACGATCTTGTTCCGGCGGCCGGCCGCGGCCTCCGCGGTCAGGCGCAGCTCGCGGCCGTCGGGCAGTTCCACGACCGAGGACGCGCCGGCGATGGGCACGCGGCCGAGCGCCTTGGCGAGCAGGCCGCCGACGGTCTCCACGTCCTCGTCGTCGTACTCCTCCAGGCCGTACAGCTCTCCGAGGTCGGTGATGTCGAGGCGCGCGGTGACCCGGTAGCGGTCGTCGCCGAGGTCCTCCACGGGCGGGAGCTCACGGTCGTACTCGTCGGTGATCTCGCCGACGATCTCCTCGAGGATGTCCTCGATGGTGACGATGCCGGCGGTGCCGCCGTACTCGTCGATGACGACGGCGACGTGGTTGCGGTCCTTCTGCATCTCGCGCAGCAGGTCGCCGGCGTTCTTGGTGTCGGGGACGAAGACCGCCGGGCGCATGGCCGTGGACACCAGGTCGTTCTCGGCGTCGCGGCTGATGTGCGTCTTGCGGACCAGGTCCTTCAGATACACGATCCCGACGACGTCGTCCTCGCTCTCACCGGTGACCGGGATCCGCGAGAAGCCGGAGCGCAGGGCGAGGGTGAGGGCTTGCCGGATGGTCTTGTAGCGCTCGATCACCACCAGGTCGGTGCGCGGGACCATGACCTCCCGTACGAGGGTGTCGCCCAGCTCGAAGACCGAGTGCACCATGCGGCGCTCCTCGTCCTCGATCAGCGACTCCTTCTCGGCGAGGTCGACCAGCGCGCGCAGCTCCGCCTCGGAGGCGAACGGACCGCGGCGGAAGCCCTTGCCGGGGGTGAGCGCGTTGCCGATGAGGATGAGGAGCGACGGGATCGGGCCCATGATCCGGGCGAGGGGCAGCAGCACGTACGCCGCCGCCGTCGCCGTGTTCAGCGGGTGCTGGCGGCCGATGGTGCGCGGGGAGACGCCGACGGCGACGTACGACACCAGGACCATCACGCCGATGGCGACCAGCAGGGCCTGCCAGGTGGCCGCGAACTCCTGCAGGCAGGCGTACGTCACCAGGGCCGCGGCCGCCATCTCGCAGGCGACGCGGACCAGCAGGGCCACGTTCAGATAGCGGGTGGGGTCGGCGGCGACCTGGGCCAGCTTGGCGCTGCCACGCCGGCCGTTGCGCACGGCCTCCTCGGCGCGGAAGCTGGAGACGCGCGCGATGCCCGCCTCCGCACACGCGGCCAGCCAGGCGACGACAACCAGGGCGATCGCGCCGATCACGATCTGCGGACTCATGCGAAGACCGGCCCTCGGACTACGAGACGGTCGGCGCCGGCGACGGGCCGGTCAGCCCGCGCTCGGCCCGCCACCCGTCCACGATGGCGGCCTGGAGCCCGAACATCTCGGCCTTCTCGTCGGGCTCCTCGTGGTCGTACCCGAGCAGGTGCAGCACTCCGTGGACGGTGAGCAACTGGAGCTCCTCGTCCATGGAGTGCTGCGTCGGCGCTTCCGCGCCCTGCTTGGTGGCGACCTCCGGGCACAGCACGATGTCGCCGAGCAGCCCCTGCGGCGGCTCGTCGTCGTCCTTCGAGGGCGGCCGCAGCTCGTCCATCGGGAACGACATGACATCGGTGGGACCCGGCAGATCCATCCACTGGATGTGCAACTGCTCCATGGCGTCGGCGTCCACGACGATCACCGAGAGCTCGGAGAGCGGGTGGATGCGCATCCGCGCGAGCGCGTAGCGGGCGATGTCGAGGATCGCCTGCTCGTCTACCTCGGTGCCGGACTCGTTGTTGACGTCGATCGACATGGTCGTGCTGGTCTACTTCCCCTTGGAGCCCTTGGCACCGGTCCTGCCGTGGCCGCCCTTGTGGGCGCCGTTCTCGGTGCCGTGCTTGCTGTCGTACAACTCGTACGCGTCGACGATACGGCCCACCAGCTTGTGCCGTACGACATCGTGGGACGACAACCGGGAGAAGTGGACGTCCTCCACGCCCTCCAGGATCTCCTGCACCTGCCGCAGACCGCTCTTCGTGCCGTTCGGCAGGTCGACCTGCGTCACGTCACCGGTGATCACGATCTTCGAGTCGAAGCCGAGGCGGGTGAGGAACATCTTCATCTGTTCGGGGCTCGTGTTCTGTGCCTCGTCGAGAATGATGAAGGCGTCGTTGAGCGTACGACCGCGCATGTACGCGAGCGGCGCGACCTCGATCGTGCCCGCGGCCATCAGGCGCGGGATCGAGTCCGGGTCGAGCATGTCGTGCAGCGCGTCGTACAGCGGGCGCAGGTAGGGGTCGATCTTCTCGTAGAGCGTGCCCGGCAGGAAGCCGAGGCGCTCGCCGGCCTCGACCGCGGGACGGGTCAGGATGATCCGGTTGACCTGCTTGGACTGCAGGGCCTGCACGGCCTTGGCCATGGCCAGGTAGGTCTTGCCGGTACCGGCGGGGCCGATGCCGAAGACGATCGTGTGCTTGTCGATCGCGTCGACGTACCGCTTCTGGTTGAGCGTCTTGGGGCGGATCGTGCGGCCGCGGGAGGACAGGATGTTCTGCGTCAGTACCTGGGCCGGGGTCTCCGGTCCGTCACTCGTCCCTGCCTCGCTCGCCTTGAGCATCGCGATCGAGCGTTCCACTGCGTCCTCCGTCATCGGCTGCCCGGTGCGGAGCACCAGCATCATCTCGTCGAACACGCGCGAAATGAGGGCGACGTCCGCAGGGTCGCCGACCGCGCTGATCTCATTGCCCCGGACATGGATGTCAGCTGCCGGGAAGGCCTTCTCGATCACGCGCAGAAGGGAGTCGCCGGAACCCAGCACGGTCACCATGGGGTGCTGGGCGGGGACGGTGAGCTGCGCTCGTGCCTGCTCCTGCGCGGGGGTGTGAGCTGTGGGTGTCTGAGTCATGGGCCGGCGCTGTAGGCCTGCGGTTCCTCCTCGTCACGGCCGCATAGCTGAGGGCGGCCTCGCGATTCCAGGGTACGACGGTGGACTGACAAGGCCGTAGGGCTTTTCAGAGGGCCACTTTTCCGCCTACCGAGTCGGGTGGTGGGTGGGCACAGGCCGGGGGTCCAGGGGGCGGGAGCACCCTGGAACGTCAGCTGGACCGGCGGAACCCGATGGTCGGCACGGCCCGCCGCAACGGCCACACCCGGTCCAGTTCCTCAGGCACCAGCCCGTCGAGGAAGGCGAACCTCTGCAACGCCACCCGGTCCTGCCCTGGAAGGGACTGCACCTTCCGCCACCACGCCCCGACCTCCGACCACCCCGGCGCCGACAGCGAGCCCCCGAACTCCTGCACCGACAGAGCCGCCGTGAGCCCGGCAAAGGCAAGACGATCGGCAAGCGGCCACCCCGCCAGCGTGCCGGTCACGAACCCGGCCACGAACACATCCCCCGCCCCGGTCGGATCCAGCGCCTCCACCGCGATCGCGGGCACCTCGGCCGTCTCCCCCGTACGCCGGTCCACCGCGTACGCCCCCTCCGCCCCGAGCGTCACCACCGCCAGCGGCACGTACTCGGTCAGCGCCCGCGCCGCCGCCCGCGGGCAGTCCACGCCGGTGTACCGCATCGCCTCCTGCGCGTTGGGCAGGAACGCCTCGCAGTGTTCGAGGTCGGGGAGGCCCGCCAGGTCCCAGGCCCCGGTGTCGTCCCAGCCGACGTCCGCGAAGACCCGGGTGCCCGCGCGGGCGGCCTGGGCGATCCAGGGGGCGCGGGTGCCGGGAACGAGAGAGGCGACGGCCGCACGCGCGCGGGGCGGGAAGTCCGGCGCCGGCTCCTCCGGCGGCGGCTCGTGGCCGTGGGACACCATGGTCCGCTCGCCCTCGTAGGCCATGGAGACGGTCACCGGCGAGTGCCAGCCGGGCACGGTCCGCGAGAGGGTGAGGTCGATGCCCTCGCCCTGTTCCAGCGCGTCCCAGCAGTACTCGCCGTAGTGGTCGTCCCCGAAGGCCGCCGCAAGGGACGTCCGCAGACCGAGGCGGGCGAGCGCGGCGGCCATGTTGGCGACCCCGCCCGGGCTGGAGCCCATCCCCCGGGCCCAGGACTCGGTGCCGCGCACGGGCGCCGAGTCCAGGCCGGTGAAGATGATGTCGAGGAAGACGGTGCCCGTGAGGTAGACGTCCCAGGGCGGATCGTCCGGTGCGCGCAGGGCGACCAGCGGGTCGACCTGGGCCCGGCAGGGCGCTGCACGGGTGAGGTGCTCCGGTTCCTCTCCGGCGATCGCGTGGGACGGGGTCACGGTGCGCTCCCTGAGGTGATGCGGATCTGGCCAGTGTGCACCAGATCCCACCCGGGGCGCGGCTACCAGCGGGGCATCACCGGCGTCCGCCAGTGCGGCTCGGCCACCCGCATCGCCGCCGCGTCGTCCCGCTCGCGCATCGTGCCGTCGTCCTCGGCCCACCGCCGGTGCAGCCGGGCCAGCTCGTCCCGGTCCAGTTCGACGCCGAGGCCGGGTGCGTCGGACACCGCGACCCTGCCGTCGGTGAACGCGATCCGCTCGGTGAGGACGTCCTCGGACTGCCAGGGGTAGTGGGAGTCGCAGGCGTGGTGGAGGCCGGGCACGGTGGACGCCACCTGGGTCATGGCGGCGAGGCTGATGCCGAGGTGGGTGTTGGAGTGCATGGACACCCCGACGCCGAAGACGTCGCAGATCGCGGCGAGGTGCTGGGTGTTGCGCAGTCCGCCCCAGTAGTGGTGGTCGGAGAGCACCACCTGGACGGCGTCCTTGGTGAACGCCTCCTTGATCTCGCCGAACGTCGTCACGCACATGTTGGTGGCGAGCGGGATGTCCGTCCCGGCCGACACCTGGGCCATCGCGGGAGTGCCCAGGGTCGGGTCCTCCAGGTACTCCAGGACGTCCCCGAGTTCCTTGGCCACCTTCAGCGAGGTCTCGACGGACCAGGCGCCGTTGGGGTCGAGCCGCAGCGGATGCCCGGGGAAGGCCTCGGCGAGGGCGCGTGCGGCCGCGATCTCCTCCTCGGGCGGGAAGACACCGCCCTTGAGCTTGAAGGAGGTGAACCCGTACCGCTCCTTGAACTTCCGTGCCTGGGCGACGACTCCGGCCGGGTCCAGGGCGGCGCCCCAGTCGTCCGGCTCGGCCGTGACGCCCTCCGGGTGGCCGGCCCACTTGTAGAAGAGGTAGGCGCTGTACTCGACCGCGTCCCGCACCCTGCCGCCGAGCAGTGCGTGCACGGGCAGCCCGAGAGCCCGGCCCTGGGCGTCCAGGCAGGCCACCTCGAAGGCGGAGAGCACGGACAGCCGCAGTTTGTCGGCGCTCTGCACGCCCCGCAGGCCGCCGGCGTCCACGGCGCCCCCGATCCGGTCCTCGTCCACGGTGAGGTCCAGCCCGAACAGTCCGTTCACATCCATGACCGATCGTCCGGGGAGGCGCTCGGCGAGGGAGCGGGCCGGCTCCAGGTACTTGGTGTCGCCGTAGGTCTCGCCGAGCCCGGTGATCCCGTCGGCCGTGACCACCTCCACGATCAGCCGGGGGGTGTACGGCTGGTGCACACCCTGGGTGTTGAGCAGCGGTGCGTCGGCGACCAGGATCGGCGTCAGGCGTACCTCGGTGATGGTCAGGTCACGGGTCACAGGGAGGCTCCTACGAGGTCGAGTCCGGCGGTGAGGAGGGTCTTCAGGTCGGCGAGATCGGCGGGCGCGGGGTCGGTGAGCGGGGCGCGGACGGGGCCGACGCGTTCACCGCGCAGCCGGGCCGCCGCCTTCACCAGGGACACCGCGTATCCGGGTGCGCGGTCGCGGAGTTCGACGAAGGGGACGTAGAAGTCGCGCAGCAGCTTCTCGGTCGTGCCGTGGTCGCCGCCCTGCAGCGCGGTGAAGAAGGCGCCCGCGATCTCGGGGGCGAAGGCGTGCACGGCGGAGGAGTAGGCGGGGACGCCGACGGTGGCGTAGGCGCGGGCCTGGATCTCGGCGGTGGCGGCGCCGTTGAAGAACAGGAAGTCCTCGGGGGCGGCGAGGGTGAGGCGCTGGAGGCGGTCGAGGTCACTGTGGCCGTCCTTGAGGCCGATGACGTTCGGGATGCGCGCGATACGCCGCAACGCGGCCACACCATAGGCGACCTGGCCCCGCTGGTAGGCGATGATCGGCAGCCGGGTGCGGGCGGCGAGCTGCTCCAGCTGGGCGGCGAGGCCCTCCTGCGGGGCGGCGACCAGGTAGTGCGGCAGCACGAGCAGGGCGTCGGCGCCGGCCTCCTCGGCGATCCGCGCGAACCGGGCGGCCTGCGCCCAGCCGTATCCCGTCCCGGCCACCACGGGCACCTGTCCGGCCGCCTCCTCGACGGCGATGGTGACGACCTGCCGGTACTCCTCCTCGTCCAGCGAGAAGAACTCGCCGGTGCCGCAGGCCGGGAAGAGGGCCCCGGGACCGGCGGCGAGCCGCGCGGCGACATGGGCGCGCAGGCCGTCCGGGTCGAGGGAGCCGTCGTCGTGGAAGGCGGTGAGCGGGAAGGACAGCACGCCGTGCGCCATGCCCTCCCGCAGCCGCCGCGCCACGTCCTGCGGAGTCGGGTCGCCGCCCACCTGACCATCTCCCCTTATGAATGTTGTCTATGTATGAGAACAGAGGCTAGATACACGGACACACGAGAGTCAATGAGGGAACAGAAGGAACAGAGGGAACAGCAAAAGAGCCCCATCCCGCACACAGCGGGATGGGGCTCTACTGGAGCGCCGGGCAGGCCTTGCACCTGCATCTCCCCGCAGGAAGCGGGGCGTCTTTCCTTGGACCACCAACGCACTGTCCGGCACCGGGAGTTCCGGCGACCGCGACGTGATCAACCATAGCGCATCCGGCGGGTCACAAGCCAACTCGCCAACAAGGGGCGCGCTCATACCCCGGCCCACCGATCACAAACACGAAAGTGACCCGGATCACGCCGGCCGACCTTCTTCCCGAACCGCGTAATTGATACAACTTGCTCGCGCGTTCCTGTCCGTCGACGGTCGTCGCTCATCCCCCCTCTTTTCCGAGCCGCTGCTCTCGTCCGCCCTGGAACGCCCGTGTCCGCCCCCCGCTCCCTGCCCTGGCCCCTCGTCGCCCTTTTCACGGCCGGGTACCTCGCCCCGTACCTGCTCCCGACCACCGTCGGCCGGCTCGACACCGGGCTTCCGCTCTCCGTCACCCAGGCCGGTGCCATCGGCAGTGCGCTGCTGCTGAGTTCGGCCGCGGCGGGCTTTCTGCTGGCCTCCCAGATCGAGCGGATCGGCGCCCGCACCCTCGCCCGGCTCGGGCTCACGCTCGCCTTCCTCGGCTACGGCGGCGCCGCGCTCACCGGAGTCGTACCAGCCGTCGTCGCCGGCGCGCTGATCGGCGGGTTCGGGTCCGGCACGGTCACGGCGGTCGCCGCCGGCGGCATCGCCGGACAGCAGGACCCGCACCGGGTCACCACGTTCGGTCTGCTCGGTGTCTCCGCCCTCGCAGGCGCCCTCTACCTGACGATCCCGCACCTCGGCCCCGGCCACGGGCAGCCCCTCGCCGCGATCGCGCTGACCGCCCTCGCGGCCTGGCCGCTCACCGGCCGCCTGTCCGGCCGTACGGCCCCGGCCCGCACCCTCCCCCACGCTCGAACACGCTCGCGCGGGGGGACCCCCATCGAGCGCCGCCGACTCCCCCACCTGCGCGCCGGTCTGCTGCTGGCCGCCGCCATGCCCTGCTGGTCCCTGGCGCAGAACTCCCTGTGGGGCGTCAGCGGCCGTATCGGTCTCGACCAGGCACACCTGACCGAGGTCACCGTCGGCGCGGTGTTCGCGGTCGCGCTCGGCGCCGGCCTTCTCGGAGGCGTGGGCGCGGGGGCGCTCGGGCCGCGGCTGGGCCGGGCGGTGCCGATCGGCGTGGGTACGGCGCTCATCGCGGGCTGCATCGCGCTCAGCGCCTCGGCGACCGACCTGGCGTCCTTCGCCGGGGGCGAGATCGCCTGGAACGTGGTCTACCCGGTCGTGCTGTCGTACGTCATCGGCCTCGCCGCCTCCCTCGACCCGCGCGGCCGCTGGGCGGTGTTCGTCGGCTCGGCGGCGTCCCTGGGCACCGCCGCGGGCCCGCTGGCCGGGAGCATGCTGGCGGCGTGGGCGGGCTTCCCGGTCATGGGCGAGGTGCTGGCCGTCGGGCTGCTGGCGGTGGCGGTCCCGATGACGGTGGTGGCGCTGCGGGCGGGCAGGCAGACGGTCTCCGTGGTGGAGATCCAGCTGGACACCCCGGTCGTGCCCGCCCAGCCCGCGTACGACACCGCCTACCCGAACTCGTACGCCTCGACCTCGGCGATGTAGCGGGCCCGCCGCTCCTCGTCGTCCTCCAGGAAGGACGCGAGGAAGGAGTTGCGGGCCAGCTCGCGCATCTGCTCCCTGGGCAGCCCGAGGGCGTCGCGCACCGCGTGGTAGTTGTCGGCGACGTACCCGCCGAAGTAGGCCGGGTCGTCGGAGTTGACCGTGCACAGCAGACCCGCGTCGAGCATGGCCGGAAGGGGATGGTCCGCGAGGACGTCCACCGCCCGCAGCCGGACGTTGGACAGCGGGCACAGGGTCAGCGGGATGCGCTCCCGGACCAGCCGCTCGACCAGCTCCGGGTCCTCCATGCAGCGCAGGCCGTGGTCGATCCGCTCGACGCCGAGGACGTCCAGGGCCTCGGTGATGTACGCGGGCGGACCCTCCTCACCGGCGTGCGCCACCCGGCGCAGCCCGAGCGCGGCGGCGGCCTCGTACACCTCCCGGAACTTCACCGGCGGGTGCCCGACCTCGGCCGAGTCGAGGCCGACGCCGGTGATCCGGTCCAGGTAGGGCCTGGCCGCCTCCAGGGTCTCGAGCGCCGAGTCGGCGGACTCGTCGCGCAGGAAGCACATGATGAGCTTCGTGGAGACGCCGTGGTTCTCCTCGCTGCGGCCGAGCGCCCGCCACAGCCCCTCGACGACCGTGCCCATGGCCACGCCCCGCGCGATGTGCGCCTGCGGGTCGAAGAAGATCTCCGCGTGCCGCACGCCCTGCGCGGCGGCCCGGGCGAGGTAGGCGTCGGCCAGGTCGGCGAAGTCCTGCTCGGTGCGCAGGACGGCCATCAGCTCGTAGTACAGGTTCAGGAAGGACCGGAGGTCCTCGAACTGGTACGCCTTGCGCAGCTCGTCGGTGTCGGCGTAGGGCAGCTCGACACCGTTGCGGGCGGCCAGCTCGAACGCCAGCTCGGGCTCCAGGGTGCCTTCGATGTGGAGGTGCAGTTCTGCTTTGGGGAGGGGCATCAAAGCATCGTAAGCGTGTTTTATACGCGCTTCGGAACCGGCACTCGCAGAAGGTCGTGCGCCACGGTCAGCTCCCCCTCGAACCCGGCGGAACGCGCCTGCCGCTCGAACTCCTCGGGGCCGGAGTAGCGCTGGCTGAAGTGGGTGAGGACGAGGTGCCGCACCCCCGCGTCCCGGGCCACGGACGCCGCCTGACCGGCCGTGAGATGGCCGTGGTCCTCCGCGAGTTCGAGGTCCTCGTCGAGGAACGTGGACTCGATGACCAGCAGGTCGCAGCCCTCGGCGAGCGCGTGCACCCCGTCGCACATCCGGGTGTCCATGACGAACGCGAACCGCTGCCCGCGCCGTACCTCACTGACCTCGTCCAGGGTCACGTCCCCGAGCCGGCCTTCGCGCTGGATCCGGCCGACGTCCGGCCCCTTGATCCCGTGCGCGGCGAGCCGGTCGGGCAGCATGCGGCGGCCGTCGGGTTCGACCAGCCGGTAGCCGTAGGACTCGACGGGGTGGGACAGCTTGCGGGCTTCGAGCGTGTACGCCGGGGTCCGTGCGAGGGTGCCGTCGGCGTCGACCGGTGCCTCGGTGAGGCGGACGGTCTCCCGGTAGGCGGTCGCGTACCGAAGCCGGTCGAAGAAGCGCTGCCCGGAGCGCGGGTAGTGCGCGGTGACCTCGTGCGGCACCTGGTCGAGGTTGATCCGCTGGATCACCCCGGCGAGGCCGAGGGAGTGGTCGCCGTGGAAGTGCGTGACGCAGATCCGGTTCAGGTCGTGGGCGGCGACCCCGGCGCGCAGCATCTGCCGCTGTGTGCCCTCGCCGGGGTCGAACAGGATGCCCTCGCCGTCCCAGCGCAGCAGGTAGCCGTTGTGGTTGCGGTGCCGGGTCGGGACCTGGCTGGCGGTGCCGAGGACCACCAATTCACGTACAGACATGACGACTTATCCGGGGGGCCATTGCATGCCACGGCCACCGAGGATGTGCGCATGGGCGTGCCAGACGGTCTGACCGGCGCCGCTGCCGGTGTTGAAGACGACGCGGTAGCTCTCCAACTTGTCCTCGTCGGCGACGGCCTGGACCTCGCGCAGTATGTCGGCGGCGACGGTCGGTTCCGCGGCGGCGAGTTCGGCCGCGTTCTTGTAGTGCACCCTGGGGATCACCAGGACGTGCGTGGGCGCCTGGGGGTTGATGTCCCGGAAGGCGACGGTGGTTTCCGTCTCACGGACGATCGTCGCCGGGATGTGCCCTGCGACGATCTTGCAGAACAGGCAGTCGTCCTGCGGTTCTCCCGCCATTGCGCTGCGCTCGCTTTCGCCGGTGATCAGTACGGGGGGCATCGTAGTCGGTTGGGTGCGGGTCCGGTGGGGGCTGGTCGCGCCCCGCGGCGGAGCCGCATATCGACACGGCCCCGCGCCCCTTAAGTCGGCAAGCCCGGCGGAGTTTTAGCCGGCTGCTCCTCCAGTGCCTCCAGCGCCAGGCTGATCGCTTTGTCCAGCTGGGTGTCCCTGTCCGCGGCGTAGTCCTGCGGACGCTGGACGACCTCCACATCGGGGTCCACCCCGTGGTTCTCGACGCCCCACTCGTATCCCTCCAGCCAGAACGCGTACTTCGGCTGGGTGATCAGGGTGTCGTCGACCAGGTGGTAGCGGCTGTCGATGCCGATGACGCCGCCCCAGGTGCGGGTGCCGACGACCGGGCCGATGCCGAGGGCCTTGATCGCCGCGTTGACGATGTCGCCGTCGGAGCCGGAGAACTCGTTGGCGACGGCGACGACGGGGCCGCGCGGCGCGTCGTGCGGGTAGCTGTACGGCCGCATGCCGCGTGGCAGCGCCCAGCCGACGATGCGCCGGGCCAGCTTCTCCACGACGAGCTGGGAGGTGTGGCCGCCACGGTTCTCGCGGACGTCGACGACCAGGCCCTCGCGGGCCACCTCGACGCGCAGGTCGCGGTGGATCTGGGCCCAGCCGGGTGCCTGCATGTCGGGCACGTGGAGGTAGCCGAGGCGGCCGCCGGACGTCTCGTGGACGTAGGCGCGACGGTCGGCGACCCAGGCGTGGTAGCGCAGGGGCTCCTCGTCGGCGAGGGGGACCACGACCGCGTGCCGGGGGTCGCCCCCGCCGGCGGGCGAGATGGTCAGCTCGACCGGCTTTCCGGCCGTGCCGATCAGCAGCGGGCCGGGGCCGGTGACGGGGTCGACCGGCTGTCCGGCGACCGCGACGATCGCGTCCCCGGGACGCACGGCGACACCGGGCGCGGCGAGCGGGGAGCGGGCCTGGGGGTCGGAGGTCTCCGCAGGCAGGATGCGGTCGATGCGCCAACCGCCGTCCGCGTGACGGGAGATGTCGGCGCCGAGCAGGCCCTGCCGGGCGCCGTTGCCGAAGCCGCCGCGCGGGGTGACGTAGGCGTGCGAGGTGCCGAGTTCGCCCTGCACCTCCCACAGGAGGTCCACCAGGTCGTCGTGGGTGGCGAGGCGGCCGAGGAGGGGGCGGTAGCGGTCGAGGACGCCGTCCCAGTCGACGCCGCTCATGTCCGGCCGCCAGAAGTTGTCCCGCATGATGCGGCCGGTCTCGTCGTACATCTGGCGCCACTCGGCGGCCGGGTCGACGGTCTGCCGGATCCGGCTCAGGTCGACGGTGATGTTCGAGTCGCTGTCCTCGTCGTCGGAGGCGCGCCGGTCGGCGGGTACGACCTTGAGGCGGCTGTCGGTCCACAGCAGCACCCGCTTGCCGTCGCCGCTGACCTCGAAGTGGTCGGCGTCGGCGGCGAGGTGCTCCAGGCGCTGCTGGGCGAGGTCGTAGCGCTCCAGCTCGGTCTTGGGATCCGGGTCGTCGGGAGTGGCCCGGGACGCGCCGAGGACGCCGCGCACCGGGTAGCGCAGCCACAGCACGCCGTCCTTGGCGGCCCGCAGGTTGGCGTAGCGGCCCGCCTCGACCGGGAACGGGACTATCCGGTCGGCGAGCCCTTCGAGGTCGATCCGGGTCGCAGGGGTGCCCTCGGCGTCGGGGGTCTCCTCCTTGTCGGGGGTCCCGAAGGGCCGGCCGTGCCGCTGCGGCCCGAACGGGGACGGTGTGGTCGCGGCGAGGGTGATCAGGTGCGGGCGGACGCCCTCGACGAAGGCCAGGTCGAAGACGTGCTCGTCGTAGACCGGGTCGAAGGAGCGGCTGGAGAGGAAGGCGAGGTGCTTGCCGTCCAGGGTGAAGGCGGGCGCGTAGTCCTGGAAGCGCAGCGGGGTCGCCTCGGTGACCGACAGGTCGGTGGTGTTGGCGATGCGGAGCTGGCAGAGCGGATGCGGGCCGGGGTGGGACCAGGCGAGCCAGCCGGAGTCGGGCGAGAAGGCGAGGCCGCTGACGTCCCCGTCCTCGCTGCGGTCCACCTCGCGGACCTCGCCGGTGTCGCGCTCGACCAGCAGCAGCCGGCCGTCGTGCGAGGCGACGGCGGCCCGGCTGCCGTCGGGGGCCATGGCCAGTTCCAGGACGCGGCCGAGCTGTCCGGCGGCGATCCGGCGCGGGACGGCGCCGGGTGCGACGCCGGTGGCGGGCGCGAACTCCAGGGCGTCCTCGCCCTCGGCGTCCGTCACCCACACCACCCATTCCTCGCCGTCCGCGCGGAAGGTGCGCGGCAGCCGGGCCCGTACGCCGGGCTGTGCGGCCAGCGCGCGGGCCGGGCCGGAGCGGTGGGTGACCCAGTGGACGGCGCCGCGCACGGCGACCGCGCTGCCGCGCGCGGTGTGGTCGGGGGTGGCGTGGTCGAACCAGCGGGAGGCGTTCACGGGGTGGGGCTGCAGGTCGACGCGCGCACCGCCGAGCCGGACGTCCAGGCGGCGTGGCTCTGCGCCGTCGAGGTCGTCGAGCAGCCAGAGTTCGCCCGCGCTGCAGTAGACGACGCGGCGGCCGTCCGAGGCGGCGTGCCGGGCGTAGAAGCCGTCGAGGGGGGTGTGGCGCCGCAGGTCGGACCCGTCGGCGAGGGAGGAGTAGAGGGCTCCGGTGCCCTCGTGGTCGGACAGGAACGCGATCCGGTCCCCGACCCACACCGGGTACTCGATGTTCCCGTCCAGCTCCTCGTGCAGCCGCACGAACTCGCCGGCGCCTGCTTCGCCTTCGGCGGCACGGTCGATCCACAACTTGCCCGCCGTGCCGCCCCGGTAGCGCTTCCACCAGGCGGCCTCGCGGCCCATCGGGGCGGACAGCAGCACGGTGTGCGGGCCGTACGCGACGTCGCCGACCGGACCGTACGGCAGCGTGGTGGCGGGGCCGCCGTCCAGCGGGATCGCCCGCGCCCAGCTGCGGCGCAGGCTCGCCTGGCCCTGGGTGCTGACCGCGAGGACCTCGCCGTCCGGGGTCCAGCCGCGCACCTGGGTCTTCGAACTCCCCCAGTACGTCAGCCGCTTGCCGGGGCCGCCGGCGACCGGGGCGACGTGCACCTCGGGGGCGCCGTTGCGGGTGGAGGTCCAGGCGACGCTCGTACCGTCGGGCGAGATGCGGGGGTGGGTCACCGGCACGTTGTCGGCGCTGACCCGCCAGGCCCGCCCGCCGTCCAGGGGTGCGAGCCACACGTCGTCCTCGGCGGTGAAGGTCACCAAGTCGCCGTGGAGATGGGGGAATCGGAGGTAGCCGGAGGTTCCCGTCGAAGCGCCCTTAGTCACCCCGTCACTTTACGCAGCGACCGCCGTCCGCGCCCCCGGTTTCGATCACTTGCCCTGCGCGGGCCAACAGGTCGGGTCACCCTTGCACCAGATCGTCCGGGTCACGGTGACGGTGACGGTCGGCTGCGCGCCGGAGGGCCGGTAGGTGACGGGCGGGGCGTACGTCGGTCCCGGCTTGGCGTTGCAGTTGCCCAGTCCGCCGACGTGGAACACCTGCTTGCCCTCGACCCGGGCCGTCAGATCCCCGCGCACACAGGCGCCGTCGACGGCCTTGGTCACCACCCCGACGACGGTGATCTTCCGCAGGTCGTCGGTCTGTCCCTGACAGTCGACGGAGACGACGGTGGTCTGTGTCGGCGAGGGTGCCCGCCCGGGCGTGCGGCTGCCCGAGCTGCCGTAGTTCCCGGTGCAGGTGAGCCAACTCACGTGCACATGCTGCCGTTTCAGCTCTGCGGTGGCGGTCGTGTCGGTGGTGTACGCCACCGCGGCCGAACCGGGACCCCCCGGCTGGCACCCCACGACCGCTCCCACGGCCATCACGGCAAGCCCGGCCGCACCCAGCACACGCACGGGCCGCGCCCGACACCGAATCCGCCTCGACACCCCCATGCAGGGCAGCGTGCCACCGGCCCACCCACGACGGAAGACCGCTTACGGTCACTCGTCAGTTCGGAGCGGTCACCTTCGGATGACCTCAGCTGCGCAGCAGCAGCCACTCCTGCAGCTCCACCAGGTTGCCCTCGGGGTCCTTGAGGTGGGCCACGCGCATGCGGTCGGTCATGGGGGCCGGGCCGTGGAGCAGGGTGGCGCCGCGGGAGGTGATCTGCTCGCAGTAGGCGTCGAGATCGTCGACGCGCAGGACGACCAGGGAGCGGTGGCCGTCGGCCGGGTCGCTCAGTTCGTTCAGGATCTCGGCCATCATGGCGCGGTCCTGGAGGGCGATCCCGGCGGAGCCTGCGTGCGGGCTGAACTTCTCGTACGGGCCCTCGGTGGCGCCGGACTGCGGCTTGAGGCCGAGGACTTCGGCGTAGAAGTGGTAGCAGGCGGCGAAGTCGGTGACGAGGAGCCGTACCTGTGCGAGTTCCATCGTGTTCCCCCAGGTTCGTGTCAGGACCAGCGGCCGGTGCGGCCCAGGAGCAGCGCGGTGGCCGCGGTGCCCGCGGTCGACGTGCGCAGCACGCTACGCCCGAGCCGGTAGGCCTTCGCGCCGGCCTCCTCGAAGAGTGCCAACTCCTCGGGGGAGACGCCGCCTTCGGGCCCGACGACCAGCACGATCTCGCCCGTGACGGGGAGTTCGGCGGTCGCGAGCGGCTCGCTGCCGTAGTCGCGGTCCTCGTGCAGGACGGCGGCGAAGTCGGCTTTGGCGAGAAGTGCGGCGACCTGCTTGCTCGTCGCCGTGTCCGCCACCTCCGGGAAGCGCAGGCGGCGGGACTGCTTGCCGGCCTCGCGCGCGGTGGCCCGCCACTTGGCGAGCGCCTTGAGGCCCCGGTCGCCCTTCCACTGGGTGATGCAGCGGGCAGCCGACCAGGGCACGATCGCGTCGACGCCGGTCTCGGTCATCGTCTCCACGGCCAGCTCACCGCGGTCGCCCTTGGGCAGGGCCTGGACGACGGTGATACGGGGGCTCGGCTCGGGTTCCACCGGGAACTCGAAGGGCTCGACGACCAGGTGGTCCTTCCCCGACGCGCTGAGGACGACCCCGGCCGCCCCCCGGCCCTTCCCGTCGGTGATCACCACGTCCTCACCGGACTGCAACCGCCGTACGGAGACCGCGTGCCGCCCCTCGGGGCCCGTCACGTCGATGATCGACCCGGGGCCCACGCCCTCCAGGGAGTCGACGACGAAGACCGGAGCCGTCATCGCCCGTCACCTCCGTCCGGCAACGCTGTCCTCGCCGCATCGAGCTCGCCGACGAGGACCTCCACCAGCTCCCCGGCGGGCAGCTCGCGGGCCAACCGGTGGCCCTGGCCCGCCCACAGCGCCATGCCCTGGGCGTCGCCGGCCTTGGCGGCGGCCTTGCGCAGCGGTGAGGTCAGATGGTGGATCTCGGGGTAGGCGGCGGGGGCGTACGGGCCGTGCTCGCGCAGGAAGCGGTTGACCAGGCCGCGCGCCGGGCGGCCGGAGAAGGCGCGGGTCAACTCGGTGCGGGCGAACAGGGGGTTGGTCAGCGCCTGCTTGTGCAGGGTGTTGGCGCCGGATTCCGGGGTGGCAAGGAACGCCGTGCCCAGCTGGGCCGCGCCCGCACCCGCCGCGAGGACGGCGGCGATCTGGCTGCCGCGCATCAGGCCGCCGGCGGCGACGACCGGGATGCTGACGGCCTCCCGGACCTGGGCGATCAGCGAGAGCAGGCCGATGCCGGAGCCGTCGTTCTCGGGGATGTCCCGGTGGGTGCCCTGGTGGCCGCCGGCCTCCACGCCCTGTGCGATCACCGCGTCCGCGCCGGCCCGCTCGACCGCGAGGGCCTCCTCGGCGGTGGTGGCGGTGACCAGGGTGAGGGTTCCGGCACGGCGCAGGGAGTCGAGGACGTCCCGGCTCGGGATGCCGAAGTGGAAGGAGACCACCGGCACCGGGTTGTCGAGGAGGACCGCGAGCTTGGCGTCGTAGCCGTCGTCCCGGCCACTGTCGGGGTCGCCCAGCTCGGTCTCGTACCAGGCGGCCTCACCGGCCAGCTGGTGCGCGTAGACCTCGACGGCGCCCGACTCCGCATACTCCGGCTGGGGCATGAAGAGGTTCACGCCGAAAGGCCGGCTCGTGAGCCCCCGCAGATGCTTGATCTCCTGGTACATGCCGTCGGCGGTCTTGTATCCGGCGGCGAGGAACCCGAGGCCGCCCGCCTCGGACACGGCGGCGGCGAGCTGCGGGACGGAGACACCGCCCGCCATGGGGGCCTGCACGATCGGGTGGGGGAAGAGATCGGTCAGTGCGGAGGACATGACGGCATGTTGTCACGTCCTTTGAACAAGTCCGAATCCGGGCGTCCCACGGCATAGGCCACCGGCATACGGGGTGCCGGGGCACCCCGTAGCCGATGGTTCAGCGCCCGTTGAAAGCGTCCTTCAGGCGGGAGAACAGCCCCTGCTGACCCGGCTGGAACTGTCCCTGCGGACGCTCCTCGCCGCGCAGCTTCGCCAGCTCGCGCAGCAGCCGTTCCTGCTCGGGGTCGAGCTTGGTCGGGGTCGTGACCTCGACGTGGACGATCAGGTCACCCCGGCCGCCGCCGCGCAGGTGCGTGACGCCCCGGTTGTGCAGCGGGATCGACTGGCCGGACTGGGTGCCGGGCCGGATGTCGACCTCCTCCATGCCGTCCAGGGTCTCCAGCGGCACCTTGGTGCCGAGGGCCGCCGCCGTCATCGGGATCGTGACCGTGCAGTGCAGGTCGTCGCCGCGCCGCTGGAAGGTCGGGTGCGGCAGCTCGTGGATCTCGACGTAGAGGTCACCGGCCGGACCGCCGCCGGGGCCGACCTCGCCCTCGCCGGCCAGCTGGATGCGGGTGCCGTTGTCGACACCGGCCGGAATCTTGACGGTCAGCGTGCGACGGGAGCGGACGCGCCCGTCACCGGCGCACTCCGGGCACGGGGTCGGCACGACCGTGCCGAAGCCCTGGCACTGGGGGCAGGGGCGGGAGGTCATGACCTGGCCCAGGAAGGACCGGGTCACCTGGGAGACCTCACCGCGGCCGCGGCACATGTCACACGTCTGGGCGGACGTGCCGGGAGCGGCACCTTCACCGTTACAGGTGTTGCAGACGACCGCGGTGTCGACCTGGATGTCCTTGGTCGTCCCGAAGGCCGCCTCGTCCAGCTCGACCTCGATGCGGATCATCGCGTCCTGGCCGCGCCGGGTGCGCGAGCGCGGGCCGCGCTGCGACGCCGTACCGAAGAACGCGTCCATGATGTCGGAGAAGTTGCCGAAGCCACCGGCCCCGAAGCCGCCCGCTCCGGCGCCGCCCGCCTGGGAGAGCGGGTCGCCGCCGAGGTCGTAGACCTGCTTCTTCTGCGGGTCCGACAGCACCTCGTAAGCGGCGTTGATCTCCTTGAACCGCTCCTGGGTCTTCGGATCCGGGTTGACGTCCGGGTGCAGCTCGCGCGCGAGCCGACGGAACGCCTTCTTGATCTCATCCTGCGACGCGTCGCGGCGCACGCCGAGAACGGCGTAGTAGTCCGTGGCCACTTACGACTCCGCCAGGATCTGTCCGACGTACCGTGCCACTGCGCGTACCGCTCCCATCGTTCCCGGGTAGTCCATGCGGGTCGGTCCGACCACGCCGAGCTTGGCAACCGCCTCGCCGCCCGAACCGTAGCCGACCGACACGACGGAGGTGGAGTTGAGTCCCTCGTGGGCGTTCTCGTGCCCGATGCGCACGGTCATGCCCGGATCCTTCGCCTCGCCGAGGAGCTTGAGGAGCACGACCTGCTCCTCAAGGGCCTCCAGGACGGGCCGGATCACGAGGGGGAAGTCATGTCCGAAGCGGGTGAGATTGGCGGTACCGCCGATCATCAGCCGCTCCTCGTTCTCCTCGACCAGTGTCTCCAGCAGGGTGGAGAGCACTGCGGAGACCGTACCGCGGTCCTCGACGTCGAAGGCCTCGGGCAGGTCCTCGACCAGGCGCGGCACGTCGCTGAACCTGCGGCCCGCGACCCGGCTGTTCAGCCGGGCCCTGAGGTCCGCCAGGGACGCCTCGCCGAAGGGCGCCGGGCAGTCGACCATCCGCTGCTCGACCCGGCCGGTGTCCGTGATCAGCACGAGCATCACGCGCGCGGGAGCGAGCGAGAGCAGCTCCACGTGCCGCACGGTGGACCGGGTCAGGGACGGGTACTGCACGACGGCGACCTGCCGGGTCAGCTGCGCGAGCAGCCGTACCGTGCGGGCCACGACGTCGTCGAGGTCGACGGCGCCCTCCAGGAAGTTCTGGATCGCGCGGCGCTCGGGCGCGGTCATCGGCTTGACGCCCGCGAGCTTGTCCACGAACAGCCGGTAGCCCTTGTCGGTGGGGATGCGCCCGGCACTGGTGTGCGGCTGGGCGATGAACCCCTCGTCCTCCAGGGCAGCCATGTCGTTGCGCACGGTCGCCGGGGAGACGCCGAGGTTGTGCCGCTCGGTGAGCGCTTTCGAGCCCACCGGCTCCTCGGTGCCCACGTAGTCCTGGACGATGGCGCGCAGCACCTGAAGCCTGCGTTCACTCAGCATTCGCGCGCACCTCCAGCATGTCGTCCCCTCGGTTCTTCCGGTCGCCCGCCTGGCACTCTGCGTGTCCGAGTGCCAGCCTTCCCCAGCCCAGTGTACGGGCGTGGGGTACTCACTGGGCAAGGTCGGTCCTGCTGTTCCGGGTTGTACCGCTAGCGTCGCGGTATGACGGTGACTTGGGAAGAGCTGGGGTGGGAGCGGCTGGCGCCCGGGGTGGGGCGGTGCCGGCTGCCCGGCTGGGACTGCACCGTGGGCCTGGTTCTCGGGGCGGGTACGGCACTGATGGTGGACGCCGGGTCGAGCCCGGCCGAGGGCGAGCGGCTGCGGACGTGGGCGGAGCAGCTGGCGGGGCACGGTGTGACCCATCTCGCGCTCACCCATCCCCACTTCGACCACGTCTTCGGCGCGGCCGCCTTCGCCGGGGCGCAGACGTACGCGGCGGTGGGCATCGACGCGGTGTTCGCGTACGAACGCGAGGAGCTGCGCCGGGACGCGGTCCGGCACGGACTGCCGGCCGCGGACGCGGACGCGGCCGTCGCCGCCCTGACTCCTCCCCGCCACCTGGTCTCCGGCGAGTGGACGCTGGACCTCGGCGACGGCCGGCAGGTGCTGCTGGCCAACGTGGGCCCCGGCCACACGGCCCACGATCTCGTGGTGCTCGTCCCCGGCCCGGTCTCCGGCGCCGCCGAGATCGTCTTCTGCGGCGACCTGGTGGAGGAGTCCGGCGAACCCCAGGCGGGCCCGGACGCCGTACCGTCCCGCTGGCCCGACGCCCTGGACCGGCTGCTCGCCCTCGGCGGCGAGGACGCGCTGTACGTCCCCGGTCACGGTGCGGTGGTCGACGCGGCGTTCGTACGACGGCAACGCGACGAGCTGGCAGCGCGTTTCGGCGTGTCGTGAGTGCGGGTCGGCGGCTTCTCCTATCGTCATCCGAATGCGCCAGTACTCACCGGACCTGACCCCGCCCTGGAAGAAGCCCAAGCCCGTGCCGGAGGTCCCGGCGGAGCCCGGCCTGGTGGTCGAGGAGCCCGGTACCGGTTTCTGCGGCGCGGTGATCCGCTGCGAGGCGGGCACGGTGACGCTGGAGGACCGCTTCGGCAAGCACCGGGTGTTCCCGCTGGAGCCGCGCGGCTTCCTGCTGGAGGGCAGGGTGGTCACCCTGGTGCGGCCCGCATCGGGTCCGGTACGGCCCACCCGTACGGCGTCCGGTTCGGTGGCCGTCCCCGGTGCACGCGCGCGCGTGGCCCGCGCCGGCCGCATCTACGTCGAGGGCCGGCACGACGCCGAACTGGTCGAGAAGGTGTGGGGCGACGACCTGCGCATCGAGGGCGTGGTCGTGGAGTACCTGGAGGGCGTGGACGACCTGCCGGCGATCGTGGCCGAGTTCGCGCCGGGTCCGGATGCGCGCCTGGGCGTACTCGTGGACCACCTGGTGCCGGGCACGAAGGAGTGGCGCATCGCCGAGTCGGTGACGAGCGAGCACGCGCTGGTGCTCGGTCACCCGTACATCGACATCTGGGAGGCCGTGAAGCCGTCGTCCCTGGGGATCCCCGGCTGGCCCCGGGTGCCGCGCGGGGAGGACTGGAAGACGGGGGTGTGCCGGGCGCTGGGGTGGCCGCCGGAGAACACCGGGGCGGTGTGGCAGGCGATCCTGAAGCGGGTGGGGTCCTACAGGGACCTGGAGCCGGAGTTGCTGGGGCGGGTGGAGGAGCTGATCGACTTCGTTACGGGTAGCGGTGGGGCCTGACGTTGGGGAAGGTTCCGAACTCGGTCGTATCCAGTTCGAGCCCCAGAGCCTCCAACAGAACTGAGTTCCCGAACTTGATGATCTCCTGGCTCAGGTAGTCGGCGTCTTCCCCCTGGCCTGCGGGCTTCGTCAGTAGGACGCAGTGCGCCATGATCGGGTCGAGGATGAGGTAGGTGGGAATCTTTCCCGCCGCGTAGATCGAGCGCTTGACCACGTAGTCCTGGTGAACGCTGTACTTGGAGACAACCTCGACCACCGCCGTGACCAGCTCTGACGGCAGCAGGTGCCCCGAGGCAGGCAGCACGTCCGGCGCCGCGACAACCAGATCCGGGATGGGCACACTCTGCTCGCCGACGATGTCGACGTCCTGGGTCTGAAGGGGATACCAGCGGTCCATGGGAATCTGCCGCTGTGTATGCAGCACGATCAGGTTGTGCACCAGATCTGGGCTGGCCATCATCACGATTACCCCCCGGAGGAGCTCAGCCTTGACGCCCTCGGGAGGCTCGAACTTGTCGAGGTAATCGGCCATTCCACGCTCGTCCACAAGCGTCATCTCCGTGGCCTCCAGATCCGCCGCGTCCTGTCGGCGGCAGCCTACGAACCAGGTTAGGGACCGAACCGGCGTTCCGCTGGGATTCATCCGCCGGAGTGATCAGTCCACCAGATCCCGCACCACCGCATCCGCCAACAGCCGCCCGCGCAGCGTCAGCACCGCCCGTCCGTCCTCGTACGGCCCTTCCTGAAGTAGCCCGTCCGCCAGTGCCCGCCGGGAAGCCGCGAGCCCCTGATCCTTCAGCAGGGACAGCGGCGCCCCCTCCCGCAGCCGCAGCTCCAGCAGGATGCGCTCCACCCGGCGGTCCTCGTCGGACAGCAGCTCCCGGCCCGCGCCCGGTGAGCGGCCCGACGCCAGCGCCGCCGCGTACGCCCCCGGGTGCTTGACGTTCCACCAGCGCACCCCGCCCACGTGCGAGTGCGCCCCCGGCCCGGCGCCCCACCAGTCCGCGCCCCGCCAGTACAGCTCGTTGTGCAGGCAGCGGGCCGACTCCGAGGTGGCCCAGTTGGAGACCTCGTACCAGTCGAAGCCGGCCGCTGACAGCATCTCCTCGGCGATCAGATAGCGATCGGCGTGGACGTCGTCGTCCGTCATCGGGACCTCGCCCCGGCGGATCCTTCTCGCCAGCTGGGTGCCCTCCTCGACGATCAGCGCGTACGCACTGATGTGGTCGGGCCCCGCCCCCAGCGCCGCGTCCAGTGAGGCCCGCCAGTCGTCGTCCGACTCCCCCGGCGTGCCGTAGATCAGGTCCAGGTTGACGTGCTCGAAGCCGGCGGCCCGTGCCTCCGCCACGCACGCCTCGGGGCGCCCCGGGGTGTGCGTGCGGTCGAGCACGCGCAGCACGTGCTGTTTCGCGCTCTGCATGCCGAAGGAGATCCGGTTGAAGCCGCCCGCGCGCAGGGCGGCGAGGTAGGCCGGGTCGACCGACTCCGGGTTCGCCTCCGTCGTGATCTCCGCGTCCGGCGCGAGACCGAACTCGTCGCGGATCGCGCCCAGCATCCGCACCAGGTCGTCGGCGGCCAGCAGGGTCGGCGTGCCGCCGCCCACGAAGACCGTGCGGACCTCGCGCGGGTCGTCGCCGAGCACCTTGCGGGCCAGGCGGACCTCGTCGGTCAGGGTGTCCGCGTAGTTGTCCCGGGAGGCGAGCACTCCGCCGGTGCCGCGCAGCTCGGTCGCGGTGTACGTGTTGAAGTCGCAGTAGCCGCAGCGGGTCGCGCAGTACGGGACGTGCAGATAGAACCCGAGGGGTCGGTCAGCGGCGCCGGCGAGCGCGGCGGCGGGCAGCGCGCCGTCGTCGGGGACCGGCTCGCCGTCGGGGAGTGCGGAAGGCATGTCCTCCATTGTCCCGTACGGCGCCGGTTACTCCGCCTGGAGCACCAGCAGGGCCAGGTCGTCCTCCGGCAGACCGCCGCCGAAGTCGTGCACCAGACGACGGATCCTGTCCGCGATCAGCTCGGCGCTCAGGCCCGCACAGCCGGACAGGGCCCGCGCGAGCCCGTCGCCGTCGTCGAACTGGCGGGAGCCGGAACGGCGCTCGGTCACCCCGTCGGTCACGCACAGCAGGCTGTCACCGGGGCCCAGCTCGATGGTCTCGCTGGTGTACGTCTCGTCCTCCACCACGCCCAGCAGGGTCTGCGGGCGGGCGGCGGTGCGCACGTCGCCGTCGGGGCGCAGCAGCAGCGGCAGGGGGTGTCCGGCGGAGGCGAGGGTGCAGCGGACGCCGCCGTCGTGCGGGGTCAGCTCGCCGTACAGAAGGGACAGGAAGCGGGTCTGCGGGCCGTCCCCGGGCGCCACGGGCCGGGCGCCGCCGGCGACCAGTGCGCGGGCGGCCGCGTCGGCGGCCTCGGTGGCGTCGTCCAGGAGGAGCTGGTTGAGGCGGTCGAGGACGTCGGCGACCCGATAGCCCTCGCGGGCGAGCAGCCGCAGCCAGGGACGGGCGAGTCCGATCACGACCGCCGCCTCGGGGCCCTTGCCCTGTACGTCGCCGACGGCGAAGCACCAGCGGCCGTCGCCCGCCGGGAACAGGTCGTAGAAGTCGCCACTGGGGCCGCCCTTGTCGCAGGGCTCGTAGACGAGCGCGCTGCTCACTCCGGGGATCTCGGCGACCGCGCCGGGCAGCAGGCCGCGCTGCAGGACGGCGCTGATGGTGGCCTGCCGGGCGTACTGGCGGGCGGCGCCGATGGCCAGGGCGACCCGGCGGGCGAGATCCTCGACGAGCCCGGTGACCTCGTCCGGGAAGCGTTGCAGCCCGCAGCGCCCGATGACCAGCGTGCCCAGCGGGCGGCCGCCCGCGATCAGCCGGTACGCCAGCGCCGCGCCGTGGGCGTCCTGCGGGCCGAGCGCGTCGCCGGGCCAGGGGTACGACTCCGGGCCGGACCTCCCCCACTCCCGACCTTGTTCGAGCGGGGGGATCCCCATCCCGTCCCGCGGGCAGGGCGGATCCTTCTCCAGGGCGCGGGACAGCTCCTCGATGCGGTTCTCGCTGGCGTGCCAGACCCGCGTGGGCGCGCCGCCGTCGCCGCCGCGCACGGTCGCCTCGTCCTCCAGCCACACCGCGCACCAGTCGGCGAGCCGGGGCACGATCAGCTGGCCGGTGAGGGCCGTGACCAGGTTCTCGTCCAGCTGCCCGGCGAGCAGGTCGGAGGCCTCGGCGAGGAAGGACAGCGCGCCCCGGCCGAGCCAGTCCCGGTCGGCTGCGGGGCGCTGCGGCTGCGGGGCGAGAGCCTCGGCGACCGCCAGGGTGTGCGCCGGGGCGGGCCCGTCCGGGGCCTCCCCGCCGTCGGCGGACAGCCGCGCCCACACCGTCTTGGTGCCGGTGCGGTAGGTGACGCCCCAGGACTCGGCGAGGGTGGCGACCAGGCGCAGGCCGTGCCCGTACTCGGGGGTGTCGTACGGCGCCTCGCCGCGCGCTGGGTCGCGCGGCGCGCGCGCCGGGTGGTGGTCGCGCACTTCCACCACGAACGCGCCGGACTCCTCCAGGCGCCAGTCGACCTCCACCTCCGTGCCCGCGTGGACGACGGCGTTGGTGACGAGTTCACTGACGACGGCCATGGCGTCGTCGGCCAGCCGTGGGGACCGCTCCGGATCGACGAGCCCCCGGTGGGACCACTCGGCGAAGGCGGAGCGCACCAGCGCACGGGCGGATCCGGGCGCGAGGGGACCGCCGGGCAGGGTGACGAGTCCCTGTGCCCCACAGTCGTAACTCTCGCTCTCCCGCTGCGTCGGTATGGCCGCCATGTCCATGCGGCCAGGGTGACAGAGTGACCCCACGCCTGTGCGCTGAGTTACCGAAGTGGACAGGCGCGCGTGAGAACTGTGCTACGGGTGTGCTCGAACACGGTCGGAAAATGTGCGGAATTGGAGCACCCGCGCCTCCTCGGTTCGGTCCTGCCGCGGCCTTGGCTCGGTCCTGCCGTGTCCTCGGCTCAGTCCCCGATGTACCGGATGAGCACGCGCAGCGTCGTGCCGCGTTCGGTCCGCCAGGTCACCTCGTCCCCCACCTCGCGCCACAGCAGTGCCTTGCCCAGGGCCTGATCCGGTCGGCCCGAAGGCGCGCCATCATTCACCCGGAAGGGGGAACGGTCCGAGCGACGGCGTCCGTCTCGGTGGTCTGCACGGGCTGCCGGAGTTGCCGTAGGCGCGGCCGGGGCGGACGGTCGGGGCTTCCCCTCGGCGTCGGCCGTCCGCCCGTTCCGCCTGGTCCGGGCACACGCCGGCCCCGGAAGGCGAAGTGCCTTCCGGGGCCGGACGGTTGTCTCACGCCTCGCGGGTGCCCGAGTACATCTCGTCGATCAGGGCCTTGTACGTCCGCTCGACCACCGGCCGCTTCAGCTTCAGGCTCGGGGTGATCTCGCCGTGCTCGACGTCCAGGTCGCGCGGCAGCAGCCGGAACTTCTTGATGGTCTGCCAGCGCTGCAGGCCCTCGTTGAGCTGCTTGACGTAGCCGTCGACCATCTCGACCGTCTGCGGGGCCGCGACGATCTCGGCGTACGACTTGCCGTCCAGGCCGTTCTCCTTGGCCCACTGCAGGACGGCGATCTCGTCGAGGGCGATGAGGGCGGTGCAGTAGTTCCGGTCGGCGCCGTGCACCAGGATGTTGGAGACGTACGGACACACCGCCTTGAACTGGCCCTCGACCTCGGCCGGGGCGATGTACTTGCCGCCGGAGGTCTTGATGAGGTCCTTCTTGCGGTCGGTGATGCGCAGGTAGCCGTCGGGCGACAGTTCGCCGATGTCGCCGGTGTGGAACCAGCCGTCGCTCTCCAGCACCTCGGCGGTCTTCTCGGGCTGCTGGTGGTAGCCGTCCATGACGCCGGGGCCGCGCAGCAGGATCTCGCCGTCGTCCGCGATGCGCACCTCGCAGCCGGGCAGCGGCTTGCCGACGGTGCCGGTGCGGTAGGCCTCGCCCGGGTTGACGAAGGAGGCCGCGGAGGTCTCGGTGAGGCCGTAGCCCTCCAGGATGTGGATGCCGGCGCCGGCGAAGAAGTAGCCGATCTCGGGGGCCAGCGCGGAGGCACCCGAGACGCAGGCGCGCAGCCGGCCGCCGAAGGCCTCGCGCAGCTTGGAGTAGACGAGGGCGTCGGCGACCTTGTGCTTGGCGCCGAGGCCGAACGGCACGGCGTGGCTGCCGGTGCGGCGGAAGTTGTCCTGCGAGACCTTGGCGTACTCGCGGGAGACCTCGGCGGCCCACTGGAAGATCTTGTACTTGGCCCCGCCGCCCTCGCGTGCCTTGGCGGCGACGCCGTTGTAGACCTTCTCGAAGATGCGCGGCACGGCGGCCATGTACGTCGGCTGCACCACCGGAAGGTTCTCGATGATCTTGTCGACACGGCCGTCCACGGCGGTGACGTGGCCGACCTCGATCTGGCCGGAGGTGAGGACCTTGCCGAAGACGTGGGCGAGCGGCAGCCACAGGTACTGCACGTCGTCGCCGCTGATCAGGCCGGTCGCGGCGATGGCCTTCGCCATGTACGCCCAGTTGTCGTGCGGCAGGCGCACGCCCTTGGGGCGGCCGGTGGTGCCGGAGGTGTAGATGAGGGTGGCGAGCTGGTCCCTGGTGAGCGCGCCGACCCGCTCCTTGATCAGCTCGGGGTGCTTCTCCAGATGGGCGGCGCCGCGCTGCTCAAGATCGGTGAGGGTGATGACCCACTCATCCGTCTCGACGCCGGCCGGGTCGATGACGACGACCTTGGTCAGCGCGGGCAGCTCGGCGCGCTTCTCCAGCGCCTTGGCGACCTGGGCCGCGTCCTCGGCGATCAGCACCCGGCTCTCGGAGTCGGAGAGGATGAACGCGGACTCGTCGGCGTTGGTCTGCGGGTAGACGGTCGTGGTGGCGCCGCCCGCGCACATGATGCCGAGATCGGCGAGGATCCACTCGACGCGGGTCGAGGAGGCGAGCGCCACCCGCTGCTCCGGCTGCAGACCCAGTTCGATGAGCCCGGCCGCGATCGCGTACACCCGCTGTGCCGCCTCGGCCCAGCTCAGCGACTTCCAGTCGTCGGGACCCTGGCCGGAGGCGGGCGGGACCGGGTAGCGGTAGGCCTCGGCGTCCGGTGTGGCCGCCACGCGCTCCAGGAAGAGGGCCGCGACGGACGGCGGGCGGTTCTCGATCAGGGTCTGTGTGTCGGTCACGACGTCCTCCGGGGCCCGCGACAGTGCGGCTGACTCGGTGCGGCTGGGTTAACTCACGGTGGGGTTCAGGCTGCGTTGTTTAACTCGCGAGTAACTATCGAGCAGGGATCAGAGTAAGGGGCGACCGGCCGCTGCGTAAGGGGCATCGGCCTGTCACTTTCCACGCAGAGCGACGCTACGCACGCGTAGGGGCCCGCCATGCTTTCGCACGACGAGCCCCTGTTGTGCCCGGTTTGCGGACACCGCGCACTGTTACCGATGGTTACTTCTTGCCCTTGCCCGACCCCGCGCTGTCATCGCTGGACAGGACCGCGATGAAGGCCTCCTGCGGAACCTCCACGGAACCCACCATCTTCATCCGCTTCTTGCCTTCCTTCTGCTTCTCCAGCAGCTTCCGCTTACGGGAGATGTCACCGCCGTAGCACTTGGCGAGGACGTCCTTGCGGATGGCGCGGATGGTCTCGCGGGCGATGACCCGGGAGCCGATGGCGGCCTGGATCGGCACCTCGAAGGCCTGCCGCGGGATGAGCTCGCGCAGCTTGGCGACGAGCCGCACCCCGTACGCGTACGCGGCGTCCTTGTGGGTGATCGCCGAGAAGGCGTCCACCTTGTCGCCGTGCAGCAGGATGTCGACCTTGACCAGGCTGGAGGTCTGCTCGCCGGTGGGCTCGTAGTCGAGGGACGCGTAGCCGCGGGTCTTGGACTTCAGCTGGTCGAAGAAGTCGAAGACGATCTCCGCGAGCGGAAGGGTGTAGCGGATCTCGACCCGGTCCTCGGAGAGGTAGTCCATGCCGAGCAGGGTGCCGCGCCGGGTCTGGCACAGCTCCATGATCGAGCCGATGAACTCGGTGGGCGCCAGGATGGTGGCGCGCACGACCGGCTCGTACACCTCGCCGATCTTCCCCTCGGGGAACTCGCTCGGGTTGGTGACGACGTGCTCGCTGCCGTCCTCCATGACCACGCGGTAGACCACGTTGGGCGCGGTGGCGATCAGGTCGAGGCCGAACTCGCGCTCCAGCCGCTCCCGGATCACGTCCAGGTGCAGCAGGCCGAGGAAGCCGACGCGGAAGCCGAAGCCGAGGGCCGCGGAGGTCTCCGGCTCGTAGACCAGCGCGGCGTCGTTGAGCTGGAGCTTGTCGAGGGCCTCGCGCAGCTCCGGGTAGTCGGAGCCGTCCAGCGGATACAGGCCCGAGAAGACCATCGGCTTCGGGTCCTTGTAGCCGCCGAGCGCCTCGGTGGCGCCCTTGGTCTGGCTGGTGACGGTGTCACCGACCTTGGACTGGCGCACGTCCTTCACGCCGGTGATGAGGTAGCCCACCTCACCGACGCCCAGACCGTCCGCCGAGAGCATCTCGGGCGAGTTGACGCCGATCTCCAGCAGCTCGTGGGTGGCGCCGGTCGACATCATCTTGATGCGCTCGCGCTTGTTGAGCTGGCCGTCGATGACACGGACGTAGGTCACGACACCGCGGTAGGAGTCGTAGACCGAGTCGAAGATCATCGCGCGGGCCGGCGCGTCGGCGACCCCGACCGGCGCCGGGATCTCCTTGACGACCTTGTCCAGCAGCGCGTCGACGCCGAGACCGGTCTTGGCGGAGACCTTCAGCACGTCCGACGGGTCGCAGCCGACCAGGTTCGCCAGCTCCTCGGCGAACTTCTCCGGCTGCGCGGCCGGCAGGTCGATCTTGTTCAGCACGGGGATGATCGTGAGGTCGTTCTCCATCGCCAGGTAGAGGTTGGCGAGGGTCTGCGCCTCGATGCCCTGGGCGGCGTCGACGAGGAGGATGGTCCCCTCGCAGGCGGCCAGCGACCGCGAGACCTCATAGGTGAAGTCGACGTGCCCCGGGGTGTCGATCATGTTGAGGATGTGCGTCGTGCCCTGGTCGGGGCCCTCGGTCGGGGCCCAGGGCAGACGCACCGCCTGGGACTTGATCGTGATGCCGCGCTCGCGCTCGATGTCCATCCGGTCGAGGTACTGAGCACGCATCTGCCGCTGCTCGACCACACCGGTCAGCTGGAGCATCCGGTCGGCGAGCGTGGACTTGCCGTGGTCGATGTGCGCGATGATGCAGAAATTGCGGATCAGAGCCGGGGCGGTACGGCTCGGCTCGGGCACATGGTTAGGGGTCGCGGGCACGCAGGGTCCTGTCTCTTGAGGCGCCTTATGCCTCGGGTCGGATCGATACGTAGTCTCCATGGTCCCACGCGAAGGGACCGGGGACCGTTTTGGGCCGCCCGGAGGGCCACTGGTACTGTAGATGGCTGTGCCTCATGCCCTCTCAGCGCGAGGCGCGAACAGAAAATTTTTGGATCACCGGTACGGGACCCGAGCGGCCCCGCACCAGAACCTGAAAAGGCTCCTTCGTGGCGAACATCAAGTCCCAGATCAAGCGGATCAAGACCAACGAGAAGGCTCGGCTGCGCAACAAGGCCGTCAAGTCCTCCCTGAAGACCGCAATCCGCAAGGCCCGTGAGGCCGCTGCCGCGGGTGACGTCGAGAAGGCCACCGAGCTGCAGCGCGCTGCCGCGCGTGCGCTCGACAAGGCCGTCTCGAAGGGCGTCATCCACAAGAACCAGGCCGCCAACAAGAAGTCGGCGCTTGCTTCCAAGGTCACGTCCCTCAAGGGCTGAAACTCCCTTTTGATCTGACCGCCGGAAGGACCCAGAGCGGGCCCTCTCTCATCCGCTCCCGTCCGGCACCCCAGAGCCTGTTCGCGGCCTGCGTTCGCCACGCGGGAACGGGCTCGCAGCTTGGTCCGAGGCCCCGTGCCCTCCCTTCCCCAGGGTGGGCGGCGGGGCCTTCGGCATGACCGCCCCGGGCCTTCGCGTCACGACCAGAAGGCGTTGTCCCTGTCGATGTCCGGTACGCACTCGTCGATGTCGGTGATCTTGTCCCCGACGATCCGGAAGACCAGGCATCCGTCCTCCCCGTAGCGCTTTTCCCCGCGCTCCGCGGTGACGTGGTGCAGGGCCACGACATGCCCCCGGCCGTCGACGAACACGCTGCGCAGCTCGACGCGCAGACTGCCGCCGCTGTCCTGGAAGAGCCGGCCGTACATCTTGATCACGGCTTCCCGGCCCTTGAAGTCGCCGGAGAGCGGATGACTGCCGGGCGCGTGATAGGTCACGTCCGCCGTCATCAGCTCCCGCAGGGCGTCCATGTCGGCTCGGAAGAAGGCGTCGTAACCCTTACGGACCAGGGCTGCGTGCGGATGTTCAGCCATGGCGATCGCCACCTTCCAGTGCTTCGGCGATGTACGGCTGACAGCTCCGATTCTCCTCGCCTACGGCCACCGGGCGACTGGATCACCGCTCCGGCCCTAAGGCTCAGCCCCGCCCTCTGGACCGCGCGGCGCGGGCGATCGTCACGACCGCCTTCTCCAGCGCGTACTCGGGGTCGTCACCGCCGCCCTTCACACCCGCGTCGGCCTCGGCGACCGCCCGGAGCGCCACCGCCACCCCGTCGGGCGTCCAGCCCCGCATCTGCTGGCGCACACGGTCGATCTTCCACGGCGGCATGCCCAGCTCGCGGGCGAGATCGGCGGGCCGGCCGCCGCGTGCCGACGACAGCTTCCCGATCGCCCGCACCCCCTGGGCCAGCGCGCTGGTGATCATCACCGGAGCCACCCCGGTGGCCAGCGACCACCGCAGCGCCTCCAGCGCCTCCGCCGTACGGCCCTCCACCGCCCGGTCGGCGACCGTGAAGCTGGAAGCCTCGGCCCGCCCGGTGTAGTACCGCCCGACGACGGCCTCGTCGATCGTCCCCTCTACGTCGGCGACGAGCTGCGCCACCGCCGAGGCCAGCTCGCGCAGGTCGCTGCCGATCGCGTCGACCAGCGCCTGGCACGCCTCGGGCGTGGCCGACCGCCCGAACCCCCGGAACTCGCCCCGCACGAAAGCCAGCCGGTCCGCCGGCTTGGTCATCTTCGGGCAGGCCACCTCCCGCGCCCCGGCCTTGCGCGCGGCGTCCAGCAGGCCCTTGCCCTTCACACCGCCCGCATGCAGCAGCACGAGGGTGATCTCCTCCGCGGGCGCCCCCAGGTACGCCTTCACGTCCTTGACCGTGTCGGCCGAGAGATCCTGGGCGTTGCGCACGACCACGACCTTGCGCTCGGCGAAGAGCGAGGGACTCGTCAGCTCGGCGAGCGTGCCGGGCTGCAACTGGTCCGGGGTCAGGTCCCGTACGTCCGTGTCGGCGTCGGCGGCCTTTGCGGCGGCCACCACCTCCTGCACGGCACGGTCGAGCAGGAGGTCCTCCTGGCCCACGGCAAGGGTCACCGGGGCGAGAGGGTCGTCATTCGCAGTCTTCCTGGCCATCGCCTACAGCATCCCACGCGGCACTGACAACGAACCGGCCGCGCACCCCGACCGGTCCCGGACCGCTCCCGCAGCCGGCCCCGGGGTCACGGCTCCTCGCGCCAGCCGTCCCACTCCCCCGCGAAGGCGTCCAGTTCGGCGGGGTCCAGGCGTCCGGCCTCGTCGTGCAGGACCAGCAGCCACTGGGCGTCCTCCGCGTCGTCCTCGCCGGCCAGGGCGTCCCGGACGAGCTGGGGCTCCTCGTCGACGGCGAAGCGCTCCCCGAGCGCCTCGGCCGCCTCCTCGGCGGCATCGCGGTCGGGCAGCACCAGCACGTGTCTCACATCGCTCACCGCCCCATTCTCCGGCACCCGCCGCACACCCAACGGCCCGGGCAGCCCCTCCGAATCAGTCGCTGTCAGTCGTTCCGATTCCGCACGGCCGGCACCCGGCTCAGCCCGATCCCGAACCGCTCCCGGTACACCGCCAGCACCTCCTCGTCCGTCCCCAGTTCCGTCGTCTCCTTCTTCCCGTCGGGGACCGTCGTCGTCAACGCCCGGCCGCTGAGGGTGATCCGCCCGCCGTCCTCCGTCACCCGTGAGCACACCAGGGACCGGGTGAAGTGCGACTGCGGCGAGGTGCTGTGCCACCAGGCCCCGGCCGCGAAGTCCCCGAGCGCGCGGGGCCGCGTCTCCAGCCGGTACTGCGGCCTGCCGTTCCGTACGACGTCCAGGTCCGGGGCCGCGGCCGAGTCGCCCCCGCCACCGAGCACTCCGGCGAGGTCCGGGCCGGCCTCCGCCACCCGGAACGTCCCGCCGGGATCCGGCTGCTCCCCGCGTTCCGCGAACGCCAGCGGATAGTGGCTGTGCGCCCCGAACCCGACGTCGGCGAGCCAGTCCCCACCGTCCGCCGTCCGCACCCGCAGCGCGAGATGGTCGTACGGGATGCCGAGGCGCCCCTCGTCCCCGTACACCCGCCCCGCCAGCAGCTGGACCTCATATCCGAGAGCGGCGAGCAACGCCCCGAACAGACCGTTGAGTTCGTAGCAGAAGCCGCCCCGCCGCCCCTCGACCACCTTGTCCAGCAGCCGCTTCTCCTCCAGCACGATCTCCTCGCCGAGGTGAATGGACAGGTTCTCGAAGGGCACGGTCCGCAGATGGCGCAGGTGCAGCTCGCGCAGGGCCTCGGTGGTGGGGTGCGGCGGGCGGACGGCCCCGATGCGGCGGAGATATGCGTCCGCCTGTGCTGGGTTCATGCATCCAGTCTCGGTGATCACCCACTCCTCAGTCTCTCGCCACCCGCACCTCCCCGTCCGTCCCGCCCCCGCCGACCGCGAGCGCGCCGTCCCGGTCCGTGCGCAGGACCACCGCCCCGCCGGCCCGCAGCGCGGCGACGGTCGCCGGTGCCGGGTGGCCGTAGGGGTTGTCGGCACCGCAGGAGATGAGCGCCACCCGCGGGGCCGCCAGCCGTATCAGGTCCGGGTCCTGATAGGCCGAGCCGTGATGGGCCACCTTCAGCACGTCCACTCCCGCCAGCCGGGCCGCGACCGGGGAGCGCAACAGGGCCTGCTGAGCGGGGGGTTCGAGGTCCCCGAGAAGCAGCATCCGCAGTCCGCCGGACCGGACGAGCAGGGCGACACTGGCGTCGTTCGGTCCGTCCGGCTCCGCTGCCGCGGCCTGCCCCGGGGCCGGGGCGGCGGGTGGCCACAGCACCCGCCAGGCCAGCGGTCCGCTGCGGCGCTCCTCCCCGGCCACGGCCCGGGTGAGCGGGATGTGCCGCTCGGCAGCCTCCCTTCTCACGAACTCGGCCTGCTCCGCCGGTTCTTCGAAGTCCGTGGTCTCGATCGCGGCCACCGAGCGGCCGCGCAGAACCCCGGGCAGCCCCGTGACGTGGTCGGCGTGGAAGTGGGTCAGGACGACCAGGGGGATGCGGGTGATGCCCAGCTCCCGCAGGCAGTGGTCGACCAGCGCGGGGTCGGGTCCGGTGTCCACGACCACCCCGGCCCCCTCACCGGCCGCCAGCACGGTCGCGTCGCCCTGCCCGACGTCGCACATCGCGTACCGCCAGCCCGGCGGCGGCCAGCCCGTGATCACCCGGGTCAGGGGCGCCGGGCGCACCACCACCAGCAGAAGCAGTACCCCGAGCGCACCGCACCACCAGGGGTGCCGCAGCAGGCGCCGGCAGGCCAGGACGACGGCCACGGTGAGCGCCGTGAGCAGCAGCGCCCCGGGCCAGCTCCCCGGCCAGTCCACTCCCGCTCCGGGCAACGCCGCCCCGGTCCGGGCGATCTGCGCGATCCATCCGGCGGGCCAGCCGGCGCACCAGGCCAGCACCTTGGCCGCCGGCATCGCCACCGGCGCCGTGGCGAGCGCGGCGAACCCCAGCACGGTGGCCGGCGCGACCGCCACCTCGGCCAGCAGGTTGCAGGGCACCGCCACCAGACTCACCCGGGCCGACAGCACCGCGACGACCGGCGCGCACACGGCCTGTGCGGCGGCGGCCGCGGCCAGCCCCTCGGCGAGCCGGGCCGGCACCCCGCGCCGCTGCAGCGCCTCGCTCCAGCCGGGCGCCAGTACGAGCAGCGCACCGGTGGCCAGCACGGAGAGCAGGAAGCCGAAGCTGCGGGCCAGCCAGGGGTCGTACAGCACCAGCAGGAGGACGGCCGTGGCCAGCGCCGGGACCAGGGATCTGCGGCGCCCCGTCGCCAGGGCGAGCAGGGCGACCGCGCCGCAGGCCGCGGCCCGCAGCACGCTGGGGTCGGGCCGGCACACGATCACGAAGCCGAGCGTGAGCGCTCCCGCGAGCAGGGCGGTGGCCCGCAGCGAGAGCCCCAGGCGAGGGGCGAGTCCGCGGCGCTCGACGCGCTGGGCGAGACCGGGCGGCCCGATCAGCAACGCGAGCAGGATCGTGAGGTTGCTGCCCGAGACGGCGAGCGTGTGCGCCAGGTCCGTCTCCTTGAAGGCGTCGTCCAGTTCGGGTGTGATCCGGGAGGTGTCGCCGACGACCAGCCCGGGAAGCAGCGCCCGGGCGTCCGCCGGCAGTCCTTCGGTCGCCTCCCGCAACCCGGCCCTGAGCCGGCCCGCCAGCCGCTGCGGCCCGCTCGGCCCCTCGACGACCTCCGGCACGGGCTCGCTCCGCACCCGCAGCACGGCCGCTGTCCGGTCGCCGCCCGTCAGGGCGGGCGCCAGCCGGGCGTTCACCCGCAGCCGGGTGGACGGCAGCAGCCCGAGCCAGCCCGGGCGCGCACCGCTCGTGCCCCGCACGCCGGCCGCGTCCCCCGTGGGAGGTGCGCGCGGCGCGGGCACGTCGGTGTCGACGACCATCAGCACCGGAGTCCGCGTCCGTACCCCGGCCCCGTCGCCCTCCGCCACGCGCCGCACCTCCGCCCTGGCCAGCACCGCCACGGGCGCCGCATGATCACCCCGCACCCGTGGCCTGCTGAGCCAGGGGTCGCCGGTCAGCTCGACCTCGGCGGTCACGGTCGCGAACCGCCGCGCCAGCTCGGGCACCGGCCCGCGCCGCACATCCGCCCCGTGCAGCCCGGCGGAGGCGGCCGCCGCGGTCACGCACAGGAGCACGGCGGCGACCGGGGCACGGGCCCAGGCGAACCGGACGGGCGCCCCGACCGGTCTCCCCCACCGCCAGGCCGACAGCAGGACTGCTCCGGCGAGCAGACAGGCGAGAGAAAGGCCGGCACTCCAGCCCGGCGGAGCATCGAGGACCAGGGCAGCCGTCGCCCAGGCCGCGAGTGCCGGGGGCACCAGACGGAGGTCGGTCGGGGTCGGCGGCTGCTGCTCGGAGGGGGCGCTCATGGCTGCACCATGGTCCGCAGGTCGGAGAAGCGGCGGGCGCCGATGCCGTTGACCTGGCGCAGCTCGTCCACCGAGCGGAAGCCGCCGTGCCGGGTGCGGTAGTCGATGATGTGCTGGGCCAGCACGGGGCCGACTCCGGGCAGGGTGTCGAGCTGGTCCGCGGTCGCCGTGTTGAGGGAGACCGGGGCCGCCGGTCCCGTCCCCGCCGGTCCGGAACCCGCACCGCCGCCCGGCCCGGGCGGGACGGCCGCCGCTCCGGCGGTCGCGCCGACCAGGACCTGCTCGCCGTCCACCAGGAAGCGGGCCCGGTTGAGCCCCTCGGTACTCGCACCGGGCCGTACCCCGCCCGCCGCCCGCAGCGCGTCCGCCACCCGCGAGCCGGCCGGCAGCCGCCGGATCCCGGGCCTGCGGACCTTGCCGCTGACGTCGACGACGATCTCCCCGCCCGGCTTCGCCGAGGCGCTCACGGCGCCACCGGACTTCGCGTCCTCCTCCTTCCCGGCGAACGGCGTCTCGGCACGCACCACTTGGGGAGCGCTCACGGTCTGTGTCCGCCCGGCCCAGAAGTGCTGGACGGCGAACACGGCAGCCACCACGAGCACCACGGTGAGCGCGACCACTCCCCGCCGCTCCACCCCGCACCGCACCTGCAACCACACCGGCAGCCGCTCCCGCAGAGCGAGCCCGGCCCGCTCCCGCAGGCCCGGCACGACAGGCTCCGTCGGCTCCGAATGAACTGCCGGGTCGGCCAGTTGCTCGTCGGGCGCTTCAGCCGGCCTCGGCTGGGTGGACGGCACGCGAGCCCCGGCGGATTCGAGCAACCCCGTCCTCAACCCAGGCGCCGGCCCCGCTGCCATCGCCGTACGCGCCGGCTGCTGCCTCTCCGGCGGGGCGTTCCCCGACTCCCGCCACTGCACGGCTCGTTCGCCGAAGAGGAGTTCCGCGCGGCGGCGCAGCTCATCCGCGGGTGCGGGCACGCGGTGACGGGCGCGGCGACGGTCGGTGGGGTGGCGGCGGACGCGCCCGTCGGAGGTGGGGCCACGGCCCGGTCCGCTGGTCGGGGTGGCGGTGCGTGAGCGTGATCGAAGTGCCATGCGACGAGGATGGAACATCTCGCCACTTCACGATGATCTTGGTCAATTCCCGGGGATTACCGCCCGGTTGTGGAGAACTCCACCACTCACACGAGTGACAGCAGCCCGGGAAGCGGGGGTGTCAGCGCGGCGAGACGACCACTCCGAGCAGCCCGGGCCCGGTGTGCGCCCCGATCACCGCCCCGACTTCGCTGACATGCAGCTCGGACAGCCCGGGCACCCGCTCCCGCAGCCGGTCGGCGAGGGCGGCGGCCCGCTCGGGGGCGGCGAGATGGTGGACGGCGATGTCGACCTCGGCGCCGCCCGCCCGGTCGGCCACGATCTCCTCCAGGCGGGCGATCGCCTTGGACGCCGTACGGACCTTTTCCAGCAGCTCGATGCGGCCACCGTCCAGCTGGAGCAGCGGCTTGACGGCCAGTGCGGAACCGAGCAGGGCCTGTGCGGCGCCGATGCGACCGCCGCGACGCAGATAGTCCAGCGTGTCGACGTAGAAGTAGGCGGAGGTGCCCGCGGCCCGCTTCTCGGCCGCCGTCACGGCCTCGTCCACCGTGCCGCCGGCCTCCGCGGCCTCGGCCGCGGCGAGCGCGCAGAAGCCCAGCGCCATCGCGACCATCCCGGTGTCCACCACCCGCACCGGCACCGGTGCCTCACGCGCCGCGAGGACCGCCGCGTCGTAGGTGCCGGACAGCTCGGCGGACAGATGCAGGGAGACGATGCCGCTCACGCCGCACTCGGCGACCCTGCGGTAGGTCTCCGCGAACATCTGGGGGCTGGGGCGGGACGTGGTGACCGGGCGCCGCTTCTGCAACGCCTGGGCCAGGGAACGGGTCGAGATCTCGGTGCCCTCTTCGAGCGCCTGGTCGCCGAGGACCACGGTCAGGGGCACCGCTGTGATGCCGTGACGCTCCATCGTCCGCGGCGGCAGGTAGGCCGTTGAATCGGTGACGATAGCGACATGGCGGGACATGAGCTGGAGGTTACCTGCCGTAGCGCTCGCGCGGCAGCCCAGCCCCTGTCTGCCGGTCCGGAAGCGGACCGGTCATGCGGTGCTCTCGGGGCGCGGCTTCTTCTCCCAGGGGTAGGAAGGGCGCTGCGCCGGCGGGGTGATCGCCTGGGCCGTCGGCTCATCGGCGGTGCGGGAGCCGGGTGTTTCCTGCCAGGTCTGCTGCTGTGCCTCGGGGCCGTCGGCGGCGGCCGGGGCGCCGGGCCACGGCGGGGGTGCCGGAGTGGGCTCGGCCCGCGTCCAGTGGCGAAGGGCCCCGGCCTCGACGTCGATCTGGGCGCTGAGCGAGTCCAGGTCGTCCTCGGAGAAGCGGCGGGCCCGGTCGCGGGCGGCCCAGCGCAGGGAGTCGGCGGACTTGGTGATGCGCTCGGTGCGGCCGCGCAGCTCGGGCAGCCGTGCGGCGAGCGTGGCCCGGTCCGGCTCGGACTCCAGACGCTTGAGGTCGGCGTCCAGCTCACGGCCGTGTGCGCTGAGCCGCTCGAAGAGGCCGAGGGACTCCTTCAGCGACTCGTCCTCGGGCACGCCCGCGTGCAGGGCTTCCTGGGTGGCACGCATCGAGGTGCGCAGCGTGAGCCGCAGCTGGGCGATCTCCCCGGCCGGGCCGACCTGGGCGAAGGACTTGGCACGCAGCGTGTGGTCCTCGACCGTGCGTCTGGCCTGCGCGATCGTACGGTCCACTCCGCGCTTGGCGGCGCCGAACGCCTTGATCGTGACGAAGGCGCCGAGGCCGACGAAGAGCAGGAAGAGCAGGGCGAACACGGTGATCACTGCTTCCATGACGCTTCTCCTCCGCCGGGTGCGGCACAGCCGCTGTGTTCTCCACGGTAAACGCAGCGGGCAGGCCCGGAGTTCCAGAAAAACCCCGAACCTGCCCGTAGGGGACTACCCCGACGCCGGATTCCCCGACGCCCGGGACCCCGGGTGTTCCGGTACTGGGATGTCCGCTCAGACGTCGTCTCAGGCCGTAACGATGTTGACCAGCTTCGGCGCCCGCACGATCACCTTGCGGATGCCCGCGCCGTCCAGCGCCGCGACGACCTTCTCGTCGGACAGCGCCACCTTCTCCAGCTCCTCCTCGGAGATGGCCGGCGGCACCTCCAGACGGGCCTTGACCTTGCCCTTGATCTGGACCACGCAGGTCACGGTCTCGTCCACCACGTACCGCGGGTCGGCGACCGGGAAGTCCTGGTGGACGACCGAGTCGGTGCGGCCCAGCTTGCGCCACAGCTCCTCGGCGATGTGCGGGGACAGCGGGGCGACCATCAGGACCAGCGGCTCGGCGACCGACCGCGGCAGGGCGCCACCGCCCTTGGTCAGGTGGTTGTTCAGCTCGGTGACCTTGGCGATGGCGGTGTTGAAGCGCAGGCCCTCCAGGTCCTGGCGCACGCCGTCGATCGCCTTGTGCAGGGCACGCAGCGTGTCCTCGTCGGGCTCGGCGTCGGTGACGGTGACCTCGCCGGTGTTCTCGTCGACGATGTTGCGCCACAGCCGCTGCAGCAGCCGGAACTGGCCGACCACCGCACGCGTGTCCCAGGGCCGGGAGACGTCCAGCGGGCCCATCGCCATCTCGTACAGGCGCAGCGTGTCCGCGCCGTACTCCGCGGCGATCTCGTCCGGAGTCACCGCGTTCTTCAGGGACTTGCCCATCTTGCCCAGCAGCCGGGTGACCCGCTCGCCCTCGTAGTAGTGCGCGCCGTCGCGCTCCTCCACCTCGGCGGCCGGCACGGCGATGCCGCGGCTGTCGCGGTAGACGAAGGCCTGGATCATGCCCTGATTGAACAGCTTGTGGAACGGCTCCGCGGAGGAGACGTACCCCAGGTCGTACAGGACCTTGGACCAGAAGCGCGCGTACAGCAGGTGCAGCACGGCGTGCTCGGCGCCGCCGACGTACAGGTCGACACCGCCGTGCGGCTGGCCCTCGCGCGGGCCCATCCAGTACTGCTCGATGTCGGGATCGACCAGCTTCTCGCTGTTGTGCGGGTCCAGGTAGCGCAGCTCGTACCAGCAGGAACCGGCCCAGTTGGGCATGGTGTTGGTCTCGCGGCGGTACTTCTTCGGCCCGTCGCCCAGGTCCAGGGTGACGTTGACCCAGTCCTCGTTGCGGGACAGCGGGGTCTCGGGCTGGGTGTCGGCGTCGTCCGGGTCGAAGGTGCGCGGCGAGTAGTCCTCGACCTCCGGCAGCTCCAGCGGCAGCATCGACTCGGGCAGCGCGTGGGCGATGCCGTCCTCGTCGTAGACGATCGGGAAGGGCTCGCCCCAGTAGCGCTGGCGGCTGAACAGCCAGTCGCGCAGGCGGAAGTTGACGGTGCCCTCGCCGATGCCCTTGCGCGCCAGCCATTCGGTGACGCGCGCCTTGGCCTCGGCGACGGGCAGGCCGTCCAGGGAGATCTCGTCGTTGGCGGAGTTGATGATCTTCGCGTCGTACGACCCGAAGGCGTCCTCCCACGTCGAGGTGTCGGTGCCCCGGCCGTCGGTCGGCTCGACGATGCAGTGGATCGGCAGCTCGAAGGCCCGCGCGAACTCGAAGTCGCGCTGGTCGCCCGCCGGGACGGCCATGATCGCGCCGGTGCCGTAGCCCATCAGGACGTAGTCGGCGATGAAGACCGGGATCCGGTCGCCGTTGACCGGGTTGGTCGCGTACGCGCCGATGAAGACGCCGGTCTTGTCCTTGGCCTCGGCCTGGCGCTCGACGTCGGACTTCGAGGCGGCCTGCGCGCGGTAGGCGGCGACGGCCTCGGCCGGGGTGGCGTGGCCGCCGGTCCACACGTCGTGGGTGCCCTCCGGCCAGGCGGCCGGGGTGAACTTGTCGACCAGCGGGTGCTCGGGGGCCAGCACCATGTAGGTCGCGCCGAACAGGGTGTCCGGGCGGGTGGTGAAGACCGTGATGCGCTCGCCGTCGATCGGGAAGTCGACGCGGGCGCCCTCGCTGCGGCCGATCCAGTTGCGCTGCTGCAGCTTGATGGCCTCGGGCCAGTCCAGCTCCGCCAGGTCCTCCAGCAGCCGGTCCGCGTAGGCGGTGATGCGCATGTTCCACTGGCGCAGCTTGGCCTTGAAGACCGGGTAGTTGCCGCGCTCGGAGCGGCCGTCGGCGGTGACCTCCTCGTTGGCCAGCACGGTGCCCAGGCCGGGGCACCAGTTGACGGGCGAGTCGGAGGCGTAGGCCAGGCGGTACTCGCCCAGAACCTCGGAGCGCTCGGTGGCGGTCAGCTGGTTCCACCCGCGCCCGTGGTCGCCCGGTACGGCGCGCTCACCGGACTCGAACTGGGCGATCAGCTCGGCGATCGGGCGGGCCTTGCGGGCCTCGTCGTCGTACCAGGAGTTGAAGATCTGCAGGAAGATCCACTGGGTCCACTTGTAGTAGTCCGGGTCGATCGTGGCGAACGACCGGCGCTTGTCGTGGCCCAGGCCCAGCCGGCGCAGCTGGGACTTCATGTTGTTGATGGCCGCCTCGGTGGTGACGCGGGGGTGCTCGCCGGTCGCCACGGCGTGCTGCTCGGCGGGCAGGCCGAAGGCGTCGAAGCCCAGGGTGTGCAGGACGTTGTGGCCGGTCATGCGCTGGAAGCGGGCGTAGACATCGGTGGCGATGTAGCCCAGGGGGTGACCGACGTGCAGGCCCGTACCCGAGGGGTACGGGAACATGTCCATGATGAACTTCTTGGGCTTGGCGACCAGCTCGGGGTCACCGGCCAGGTCGCCCTTCGGGTTCGGCGCCGCGTAGGTGCCGTCGACGTCCCAGAAGTCCTGCCAGCGTGCCTCGATCTCGGCAGCCAGGGCGGCCGTGTAGCGGTGCGGCGCGGCCACCTCGGCGGGGGCAGCGGGGTTCGTCTCGCTCATGATCCTCAAAGCTCCATCGATCGTCTCTGCCTGCGGCTGTGTCCTTGAGAAACGAAAAAACCCCTCGCACAGGAGGGGACGCCGCGCCGATGCCGACCCGCCCGGCTCGACCGGGGGTCGGTACTGATCAGCGCGGCCCGCTAAGCAGAAGGCGTACGGCACGCATGGCGCTAGGGTACCGCAGCCCTTGAGCAAGCGGCGACGAACGTCCGTATGCCATGTGGACATGCCACGAACCCGACCAGAACTGAACGAAGGTCAAAGATTACTTCGCGTAACACCCACTAAAGGGCATCGGCACGGTCGCATTGTCCTTTGATAACAACGCAATAACTCAAACCTCGTACTGATCGGTATGGCGCCACCTAGAGTTCGGCAGCGGGACCGCCTTCCCGAAACTGCTCGGAGTTGCCCCCATGAACCCTCGTCGTAGTAACAGCTCACTCCCCAAACCGGGCCGGTCGGCCTATGGGGTGGCGACTGCTGTCGTCCTGCTGCTCATACCCGTGGTTGTGGTGTACGGAGGCGGCTGGCTCCAGGACTTCCTGAACTTCGGTGCGGGCGTCCTGTCGCTCGTCAGCCTCACCTGTTCGGTGATCTGGGGTCTGGTCACGCAGGACCGGCTCATCCTCAACACCCGTCAGCGGATCGTCGCCCAAGCCATCCACCGGGTGCTCGCGGTGGCCTCGATCGCGTTCCTCCTGGTGCACATCACGATCAAGCTGGCCCTGGGACACACCGTCCTGATCGCCGCGCTGATCCCCTTCAGCCTCGGCGTCGCGGGCAGCGGGGGGCTGATCGGCCTCGGCTCGCTGGCCGCCCTGCTCATGATCTTCGTGGGTGTCACCGGCGCGCTGCGCAACCAGTTCGCCTCCCCGGCCCCGGTGGCGGCGCGCTGGCGCGCCATGCACATGCTGGCCTACCCGGCCCTGTGCGCGGCGCTGATCCACGGCCTGTTCGCGGGGCGCCCCGCGAAGCCGTTCTTCATGATCTCGTACGAGTTGTGCCTGGTCGGCATCATGGCCGCGCTCGCGCTGCGGGCCGCGCCGCGCCCGTTCAAGCGCAAGGTCGCCGACCGGATCGTCGCACTCATCGGCACCGAGGAGCGGCAGGGCCTCGAGGGCCTGGAGGCGAGCCGCTCCCGGGTCGCCGAGTCCGGCCCGCAGGGCTTCGAGGGCCGACGCGAGCCGAAGGCCGCGCCGGCCGAGAGGCCGGCCCCTGCCGCCTCGTCGCTGTACCAGACCCCCGCGAGCCCGGCACCCGAGCCCGCGTCCGCGTCCGGCTTCGCTGCGGCCTACCGCGCGGTGTCCACTCCGGGACCCCAGCAGCAGTCGTACGCGGCCGGCCAGACCACACGCATGGACCTGCCGCTGGATCTGCAGGCCACGGAGGCGATGCCGCGCGTGGACGGCCCGTCCAGCACCTCGGGCAGCTGGCCGATCCCGTCCCCGCCGCCGGTCGGCGAGGCCCCGCCGTCGGCGTACGACCCGCTCCAGGACACGGGATACACCATCCCGGCCTATGGCAATACGGGCACCGGTGGATACGGCGGAAGTGACATGTACGACACCGGTGAACCGAACAACCTCTATGGCACGTACAACTCGGGTGACACGTTCAACAGCGGTCCCGCCACAGAACCAAACCCCGGCACCTCGTACGAGACGCCGGGTTCGGGCGAACCTTGGAACACGCCTTCCGGAGGCTATAGGTGAACGAGGCCCTGCCCGACGTACCCGAAGTCCGCGTGGTCGGACTTCCGCAGCTCACGTCGGGCTTCGACCTTGTGGAGCGGCTCGACCTGCCCATGCATCTGAAGGTGCACGGGCCGCTCGACCCGCTGAGCGGCGAGAAGCTCGCCCAACTCGCCGAGGCCATCAACCTCAAGGGCCGCGGCGGCGCGGGCTTCCCCTTTCACAAGAAGCTGCGATCGGTCGCCGAGTCCGCCATCAAGCGGGGGGTGCGGCCGGTCGTCGTCGTCAACGGCAGTGAGGACGAGCCGGCCTGCCGCAAGGACACGGTGCTCATCAACCGTGCCCCGCACCTCATCCTGGACGGCGCCCTGCTGTGCGCCGAGGCCCTCGGCGCCCGCACGCTCGTGATCGGGGTCACCCGGGAGTCCACCCAGCGCTCCATGGAGGCCGCGCTCGCCGAGCGCGGCCTGAGCAACAGCCGCAGATCGGCACTGCGCGCGTGGGTGCAGCGCAACCCCGTGCGCATGGTCACCGGCGCCGCCGCGTCGCTGATCCGCTCGGTCGACGGCGGCCCGGCGATCCCGCCCGGCCGCAAGATCAGCGCCTCGCAGTCCGGCGTCGGCGGGGCGCCCACCCTGCTGTCGAACGCGGAGACGTTCGCGCAGCTGGCCATCGCCGCCCGCATCGGCCCCGAGCGCTACGGCAACACCGGTCTGTACGACGAGCCGGGCACCGTCATGCTGACGGTCTCCGGCGCGGTCGCCCGCCCGATGGTGCTGGAGGTCCCCACGGGCGTGCCGCTGCGCTACGTCCTGCAGCTGGCCGGCGCCCCGCCGGTGCCGCAGGGCGTGCTGACCGGCGGCTACCACGGCAAGTGGATCGACGCGGCCACGGTCAACGAGGCGATCGTCTCCCGCAACTCCCTGGACGCGGTGGGCGGTGCGCTGGGCGCGGGCGCGATCCTGCCGATCACTCAGGAGACCTGCCCGCTGGGCGAGTCGCTGCGGGTGGCCCAGTGGCTGGCCGAGGAGAGCGCCGGCCAGTGCGGCCCCTGCTATCTCGGACTGCCCGCCGCCGCGCGCGGTATGGAGGACATCCTCAACGGCGGCGGACCCGCCGCCCTGGAGGCGCTGAAGCAGGTCGCGAAGAACGTGAAGCGGCGCGGGGCGTGTTCGCACCCCGACGGCTCCGCGATGTTCCTGGAGTCGACCATCAAGGCGTTCACCGACGACCTGGCCGCGCACGTCCTCGGAAACGGCTGCGGACGGCCCGTGGAGGGCGTTCTGCCGCTCTTCGAGGGAGGCAGGGCCCCTGCGGGCATCCCGGGCGGCTCAGAGGCCGAGGAGAGCGGCTCCAGCCGCCAGAAGATCTACGTCGACTGGACACTGTGCCGGGGTCACGGTCTGTGCGCCGACATCCTCCCGGAGGTCTTCGAACTGGGCGCGGACGGTTTCCCGACCGTGGCGCAGGCACAGGTGCCGCGCTACGCGGAGGCGAAGGCACTGCGCGCGGTGCGCCGCTGCCCGGCGCTGGCGCTGCGCATCGAGGAGGACACGCGCGGGCAGGCGCCCTCGCGCAACCTGCCCGTCCTGTCCCAGGGCCGCGGCCGCCGCGCCCTCGGACGCTGAGCGAAACCGAAGGCGGTCACCCGAGCCGGGTGGCCGCCTTCGGCCTGCCTCGGAAATAGTGCAGAACACGCCGAAGGCGGACCATCCGTTCGGATGATCCGCCTTCGACTTCTGTGGAGCTAAGGAGAATTGAACTCCTGACCTCCTGCATGCCATGCAGGCGCTCTACCAACTGAGCTATAGCCCCTTGCGGCCACGCGGCGGAGCCGCATGTTTTCCGTGTCGCCCGGTTTCCCCGGCGGCGACGCCAACATTACACGGTCCCTGGGGTGCAGCACCAAATCGGTTTCCGCTCTGCCCTTGTACGGGGGCTAATGTCTGCTTTCGTGACCCTGATCGCGTTCGCTGGAGCCCGGCGCCGGGTGCCGGTGGCCGTGGGTGCGTGCCTGGTGTCGTTCACGGCGTTCTGGCTGGCACAGCGAGCCGCGCACGTGACGATGATCGACCTGATGGTGTACCGGGCCGAGGGGGCCGCCGTCCGCGCGGGAGGCGATCTGTACGCGCTGCGGGCGACCGCCGCGCACCTGCCCTCCACCTACCCGCCGTTCGCGGCCCTGCTGTTCACCGCGCTGACCCTGCCGGACCCCCTGACGCTGCGGGTGTTGGCGACGGCGGGGAATCTCGCCCTGCTCGTGGTGTTCGTACGGCTGTCGCTGAAACTCGTCGGCCACGCGCGCGCGGAGAGCGTCTGCTGGGTCGCGGCGGTGGCCGTCTGGTGCGAGCCGGTGTGGACGACGCTGCGCTACGGCCAGGTCAACCTGCTGCTGGCCGCCCTGGTGCTGTGGGATCTGACCCGTCGCCCCACCGGCGGGTACGGCCGTCTGGCCGGGGCGGGGCTCGGGCTCGCCGCAGCGGTCAAGCTGACCCCCGCGCTGTTCCCGGCGTTCCTGCTCGCCACGGGTGTCGTGGCCCGGCTCGGGGGCGGGGAGGGCAGGCCCTGGCTGCGGCACGCGCGCGGGGCCGCCGCCGCGTTCGCCGGGGCGACGCTGCTCGCGGCGGCCGCGCTGCCGTACGACTCGTGGCGGTTCTGGACGGACATGGTGTTCCGCGCGGACCGGGCCGGGCACGTCGAGGACACCGCGAACCAGGCCCTGCGCGGCGTTCTGGCCCGTCTGCTGCACACACCCGACCCGGGAGCCCTCTGGGTCGCCGCCGCGGCCGTGGCGGCCGTCCTGGGGCTCGCGACGGCGGTGACGGCGGAGTTGCGGGGGATGCGGCCCTGGGCGGTGTGCGCCTGCGCGGTCACGGCGCTGCTGATCAGTCCGGTGTCGTGGACGCACCACTGGGTGTGGTGCGTGCCCGTGGTGCTGCTGCTGTGGACGCGCGGACACCGGGCGGCCGCCCTGGGCACGGCGCTGGTCTTCTGCTCGTACGCCCCGTGGTGGGTGCCGCACGGCCCGGGACGGCCCGAACTGCATCAGACGGCCATCCAGTTGACGCTGTCGGCCCTCTACGGAGGGTCCGTCGCACTGTTCCTCGTGCTGGCCCGGACATCGTTGCCGAGCCCGCGGCCGCGGTCAGCGGCGCGTCAGGCGGTCACGAAGGAGTAGAACCTCTTGAGCGTGCAGTGCTCCTCGAGCAGCCGGCCGTAGATCGGCTCGCCCTCCAGCTCGCGGTAGGTCTCGATCGGGTCGCCTTTTATGATCAGCGCCCGCGCGCATTCCTCGCACCAGTACTGGTAGTCGGGGTTGATCGGTTCCATGTCCCGGACGATCGGCGTACCGCTGCCGCACCAGTCGCACCTTCGCCTGTGTGCACCCATCGATCAGCTCCAGCTGTGGCCGCAGGCCGTGCACACGTAGGAGATTCCGCCGTTGTCCCCGAGAACCTGGGCGACACGCGCGGAACCGCAGGAAGGGCAGCTGAGCCGGGTTGCCGTGTCCCGTATCAACGCCGCACCGAGGAGGTGGCCGCCCTCCTCAAGGATGCTCGCAGGCATCGCTACTCCTCCCGTCGGGCCGCGTCCCCTTCCGGCCGTTTGATTCTGCCACGGCCGGACCAATACGGTCAGCGACGCCTCAGTACCAGTCCGGACACGGCTCTCGGCGCGGGCGCCTCCACGGAGGTATACGAGCGCAGGCCCACGAGTGACTCAAGCCTGAGGTGGTCATCTGCCAGGAAGTAGCAGAAGATCCCGCCCCTTGAGGGGACGGGATCTTCGTCACTGTGGAGCTAAGGAGAATTGAACTCCTGACCTCCTGCATGCCATGCAGGCGCTCTACCAACTGAGCTATAGCCCCTGGTGTTCTTCCCGCTCGGCGGGGGCGAACAAGAAGAACTCTAGCCTGTGACCTGCCGGAAAGTGAAATCCGGGGTCAGGGGTCAGTCGTCGTCGCCGAGGACGGGCTCCGGGAGGGTGCCCGCGTTGTGCTCCAGCAGCCGCCAGCCGCGGGCGCCTTCGCCGAGCACGGACCAGCAGCAGTTGGAGAGGCCGCCGAGGCTCTCCCAGTACTGGGCCTCCAGGCCGAGGAGCCGGCCGATGGTGGTGCGGATCGTGCCGCCGTGGCTGACCACCACCAGGGTGCCGTCCTCGGGCAGCTTCTCGGCGTGCCGCAGCACGACGGGGGCGGCGCGGTCGGCGACCTCGGTCTCCAGTTCGCCACCGCCGCGGCGGACCGCCTCGCCGCGCTTCCAGGCGGCGTACTGCTCGCCGTACCGGGTGATGATCTCCTCGTGCGTCAGGCCCTGCCAGACGCCCGCGTAGGTCTCTCGCAGGCCTTCCTCGCGGACGATGTCGAGGCCGGTGAGGGTGGCCAGCTCGGCGGCCGTCTTCGCGGCCCGCTGCAGGTCCGAGGAGACGATCGCGTCGGGGCCCAGGGAGGCGAGCAGCCGGGCGGCCCGGCGGGCCTGGCCGAGGCCGGTCTCGGTCAGCTCGACGTCCGTGGTGCCCTGGAAGCGGCGCTCCACGTTCCACGAGGTCTGGCCGTGCCGCCACAGGATGATGCGGCGGCCCTGGTCCTTGCGGTCGCTCACCTCGCCGGTGGTGGTCATCACCACTCCCCGCCCGGCTCGTCGGCGACCTCGGCGGCCTGCAGCTTGGCGTGCTCCTCGGCCTTGCCGCGGGTGGCCTTGGCGTCGGCGGGCAGCTCGAGCTCGGGGCAGTCCTTCCACAGCCGCTCCAGGGCGTAGAAGACGCGCTCCTCGCTGTGCTGGACGTGGACGACGATGTCGACGTAGTCGAGCAGGATCCAGCGGGACTCGCGGTCGCCCTCGCGGCGTACCGGCTTGGCGCCGAGTTCCTTCTGCAGGCGCTCCTCGATCTCGTCGACGATCGCCCTGACCTGGCGGTCGTTCGGCGCGGAGGCCAGCAGGAAGGCGTCCGTGATCGACAGCACGTCGCTGACGTCGTAGGCGATGACGTCGTGGGCGAGCTTGTCGGCCGCCGCCTGGGCGGCGGTGTTGATGAGCTCAAGGGAACGATCAGTGGCGGTCACTACATGGCTTTCCGTCAAGGGGTCACTTGACACCAAGGGTCTCACGGACCGCCGGGCGCACCCCATGTGATTAACGGATCACATGGGGTGCCCCTGCCGCTGTCAGGAGGAGGCGGGCCGGTGGTCAGGGCCGGTAGTTGCTGCCCAGGACGACCGAGACGTCGGCGCCGGAGGAGACGGTGCCCTTGGTCACGGAGCCGGCGGGCAGGCCCAGGGTCTTGGCGACCTCGGCGGCGTTCGCCTTGTCGGCGGCGTCGGCGTAGAGCACCTGCGAGGTGGTCCGGGCGGCGGAGGCGGTGCCGCCCTCCAGGAAGGTGAAGCCGCCGTTGAGGAGGACCACGCGGGCCTTCTCGGTGTTGTCCTTCACACCGGTGGCGTTCTGGACGGAGACCCGGACCGCGGAGCCGGCGTCGGGGCTCTTGGCGGTGCCGCCGAGGATGTTCTTCACCACACTGTCGCTGGTCCGGGCGCTCAGCGTGCCGTCGGACTGCACGGGCAGCAGGGCCGTCTTGTAGTCGCCGCCCTTGGCGAGGTCGGCGAGCTTGGCCAGGAAGGCGCCGAGGTCCTTGTCGGTCAGCGGCGGGTCGAGGATCTGCGCGAGGGTCTGCACGGTGACCGTGGCGCCCTGCGCATCCGAGGAGATCTTGCGCAGCACGCCCTGCATGACCTGTCCGAACCGCTCCAGCTGGGCGTTCTGGGCCTCGCCGGAGGCGCGGTAGGTGGCGTAGGCGACGGCCGCCTTGCCGCTGAGGGTCTGGGCCTTGCCCTTGTGGACCAGCGGCGCGGTGCCCTTCTTCTTGGCGTCCGGGTCGGGTACGTCGGTGTCGGTGTCGATGTCGATGTTGCCGACCAGGTCGACGAGGTTCTGCAGGTACGGGGTGTCCAGGCGCCAGGTGCCCTGGATGTTGGTGCCGAGGACGGTGTCGAGCTGGTCGCGGGTGCCGGAGGCGCCGTCGTCGTCGACCGACTTGGCGAGGGTCGTGGTGCTGCCGTCGTCGCCGCTGAGCGCGAGGGAGTTGGGCAGCAGGACGGTCGTGCCCTGCTCGGTGGTGGTGTTGTCGACCAGCAGCGCCGTGGAGGTACCGCCCTTGCCGGTGTTGTGCAGGTGGACGACGATCACGTCACGTTTCTGGGCGGCCGCCGGCGTCGCCGCGCCCGACTTGGAGCCGGAGGAGGACAGGCCGGGCAGCTTTCCGGCGTACCAGAGGTAGCCGACACCGCCGACGGCGACGAGGGCGAGGACGACGAACAGGGCGACGATCCGGCTGCGGGCGCGGCGGCGGGCCTCCTCGCGGCGCTCGGTGCGGTTCTCGGTGAACTTCAGCCAGTCGATGACGTCTTCGGAGTCGTCGCTCGGCTCCTCGACGAAGGCGAACTGCCCGGTGTGGTACTCGCGTTCGGCCTGGGGCTCCGGCTCGCCGGCCGGGCCGGCCTGCTGCGGGATGTAGGCGGTCTGCTCGGCGACGCGCGGGTGCTGCCCGCTGGTCGCGGTCTGCCCGTACGGGTCGTACGCGTTCGAAGCGCCCCTGCCGCCGCCGTAGGTGTCGTAGGAGGAGCCGGGCTGGGCCGGCGTCTGGCGGCCGGTGTCGTACGCGTCGTAGGACGGGGCGGGGCGCTGGTTGCCGGTGCCGTAGGGCTGGGCCGGCTGCTGCCCGGTGGCGTACGGGTCGTAGCCGTAGCCCTGCTGGGCGTACGGGTCGTAGGGCTGTTGCGGAGACGGCTGTGCCGGGACCTGCTGGTACACCGGCCGGCCGTACTCGTCGTAGCCGACGAGTTCGTACTGGCCGTCTCCGTACCCCGCGTCGTATCGGTCGTTCACCGGTGCCCCTCTCGGCTCACTCGCCGCGGTACAGCTCGCGCTTGTCGATGTAGCGCACGACTCCGTCCGGCACCATGTACCAGATGGGCTCGCCCTTGGCGACTCGCGCACGGCAGTCCGTCGAGGAGATGGCGAGCGCGGGTACCTCGACGAGTGTGACACCGCCCTCCGGCAGGCCGGGGTCGGTCAGGTGGTGGCCGGGCCGGGTGACGCCGATGAAGTGCGCCAGGGAGAACAGTTCCTCCGAGTCGCGCCAGGTCAGCAGCTGGGCGAGGGCGTCGGCGCCGGTGATGAAGAAGAGGTCCGTGGCGGGGTTGAGGGCCCGCAGGTCGCGCAGGGTGTCCACGGTGTAGGTGGGGCCGCCGCGGTCGATGTCGATGCGGCTGACGGAGAACTGCGGGTTCTCGGCGGTCGCGATGACCGTCATCAGGTAGCGGTCCTCGGCCGGGGAGACCTTGCGGTGGGTCTTCTGCCACGGCTGGCCGGTGGGTACGAACACCACCTCGTCCAGCTGGAACTGCGCCGCGACCTCGCTGGCCGCCACCAGGTGTCCGTGGTGGATCGGGTCGAACGTTCCGCCCATGACGCCGAGGCGGCGCTTGCCCGAGTGGGCGGGGCCGCTGCCCGGGCCGTGGGCCGGGGTCTTCACCGTGCCTGCCGCCGTTTCGGCGTGCTGGATGGCGTCGGCGGCCGCGGGTGCGGCCGTCTCGTGCGCCGGGCCGGTAGGCATGTCCTGCTCTCCCATGCGTGCAGACCCTACCGGCCCCACCTGAGGGCCCCGGCGGGGGACGGGTCCCGGGTCAGCGGTCCCGGTTGAAGCGGGTGGTGATCCACAGGAGCAGAAGCAGGATGACGAGGGCGCTGCCGCCGGTGACGGCGGGGTTCAGGCTGTCGTGGTTGCCGCCGTGCTCCTCGCCCCCGGCGGCGAGGGTGACCAACTGGGCTGCGGTGCTGTGGAAGCTCATCTTCGGCAGGACCTATCGCGTGTGGGCGGGATAAAGACGTCGGCTCATCGTAAGCGGGCGGCCCGGCGGCGATCACCCCGACTCCGCCGTTGGTGCGGGCGCGGACGCGGTTCGGCCGTAGGCGAGGGAACTTTCGCGGGCGGTCAGTCGTCCTTCCGCTTGTAGCCGCGCAGCAGGAACCACGCGGTCAGTGCGCAGCCGAAGACCATCACGATCAGGACGACCCGGAGCAGATTCCCCGACCCATGCTGCTGGACGGCACTGCCGGCGGCCTCGGTCAGCCAGGCGGCTGCGGGGTGGTGCTCCATGACGTGGACTCCTTCGGCTGTACTGCCCGTCCACGGTATCTCCGCCTAGGCTGGCTCCTGCCTCGGGGGCACAGTGAGGCACTCATACGCACATGGGGGATGACATGTCCGACGACGGCCGCGAGCAGACGGGGCACGAGCGCGTGCCGAGCAGGCAGCGCAGGCGCTTCCCCGGGATCTCCTCGCGCGCGTACGAGCACCCGGCCGACCGGTCGGCCCTGGTGGCGCTGCGCAAGCTGAGCGGTTTCGACACGGTGTTCAAGGCGCTCAGCGGGCTGCTTCCGGAGCGGAGCCTGCGGCTGCTGTTCCTGTCCGACTCGGTGCGCGTCTCCGAGCGGCAGTTCAAGCATCTGCACGACATGCTGCTGGACGCCTGTTACATCCTGGACCTGGAGAAGGTCCCGCCGATGTACGTCAACCAGGACCCGCAGCCGAACGCGATGTGCATCGGCCTGGACGAGCCGATCATCGTGGTCACCACGGGGCTGGTCGAGCTGCTCGACGAGGAGGAGATGCGGGCGGTCGTCGGGCACGAGGTGGGCCACGCCCTGTCCGGGCACGCGGTGTACCGCACGATCCTGCTGTTCCTCACCACCCTGGCGCTGAAGGTCGCCTGGATACCCCTGGGCAACTTCGCGATCATGGCGCTCGTGACGGCGCTGCGGGAGTGGTTCCGCAAGTCGGAGCTGTCCTCGGACCGGGCCGGGCTGCTGGTGGGGCAGGACCCGAAGGCCTCGATGCGCGGCCTGATGAAGATCGCGGGCGGCAACCACCTGCACGAGATGAACGTGGACGCGTTCCTGGAGCAGGCCGAGGAGTACGAGGCGGGCGGCGATCTGCGCGACTCCGTGCTGAAGATCCTCAATGTGCTCCCCCGCTCGCACCCCTTCGCCGCCATCCGGGCGGCCGAGCTGAAGAAGTGGTCCGAGTCCCGGGACTACCAGCGGATCATGGACGGCCACTACCCGCGGCGCGCCGAGGACAAGGACACCTCGGTCAGCGACTCCTTCCGCGAGTCCGCCGCGAGTTACGCGGACGACGTGAAGACCTCCAAGGACCCGCTGATGAAGCTGGTCACGGACCTGGCGGGCGGCACGGCGGGCCTGGGCGGCCGAGTCCGCCGGGGCTTCGACGGCTTCAAGAGCCCGGCTCCGCCGAAGGACGCGCCGACCGACACCCCGCCGCAGGACGAGGAGTGACCGCAACTCCCTGACAACACACCCTCACCCCGTCGGCTGAGCCCCTGCGGCCAGCGTCCCGCACAGCGCGGTGGCACTGTCCGTCGCATAGGGGTCGGTCCCCGCCGGCCCGCCCGTCCTCGCGGTCTCCCCGGCCAGCAGGGGGTGGAGGTAGGAGGTCGCGTCCTCCGCGCAGGACATGGGGCCGGCCTGGGCGTAGGAGGTGACCAGCTGGAGCTGGCCCACGCGCAGTGCGTCACTGTCGAAGTGGAAGGTCATCTCACGGCGGACCGTGAACAGCGACACGGGCGCGTCGGCGGCGGCGCCGGTCCGGCGCAGGGCGTAGACGAAGATCGTGTCGGCGCTGACCTCCAGCGTGGCCGCGTCGGTCTCGTCGGCCTGCAGGGTGCCCTGGACGCGGATCCGGTCGTCGGCCAGTTGCGCGCGGGAGGGGTCGAGGCGGACCAGCCAGCCGGTGGGGGCGTGACGGCCGTCCGCCGCGGGGTGGTCGAAGCTCTGGTCGAACTGGTCGAGCTGCTCGGAGTCGAGGAGGGCCCGGGCCGGGCGGAACTGGCGGCCGGTGAGCACGTCGGGGTCGAGGGAGGAGCGGACCAGGTAGGTCCTGGCGATGCTCAGGGCGGCCGTGACCTGGCTGTCGGAGAAGTGCGGGGTGCTACGGGTGGCCGGCAGCGGGATCCCGGCGGCGCCGACCTCGAACTGGCGGGCGGGACTGTGCGCGTAGAGCAGCTCGGCGTCGGCACCACCGGGCACCTTGCCCTGGGGTGCGAGCGGGATGACGGTCATCCGCAGGGCCTCGGCGGAGCGCCGGGCCTGCGGTGAGCTGTACGGGTGACGGACGCCCATGTAGATCGCGGTGCCGAAGGCGACGGCGAGCAGCAGGACGAGGATCAGGAGCTGCCGGGTCAGTCCCCGGCGCAGGTGCGGGCGGCGGCGCACGGCGGGCGCGTGGTCGCCCATGCGCTCCTGTGCCGAGTACTCCTGGAGGCGGGCAGCACGGACGAACGACTCGTCGAACACGACGGATCGGTACTCGTCCTCTCCACCTCCGGGGCCGCCCTCGGGTGTCCCCTCAGGTGGGTCTCCAGGCCCGCCCATACTTTCAGAGTAGGTCTCGTGAGCCTCGGGTAAACGCCCCGCTACGCGACAACTTCTGACAGGTTCTCAACAGGTGCCGGTACGGGCGTTCAGGGGGTCCGCGGGAAGGCCGAGACGGCCGGCGGGTTGGAGTCGGCGGAGGCCGAGGGGGGCGATGCCGCGCCCTGTTCCAGGCCGGTCGCGGCGGGGGACGGCACCCGGTCGCGGGTGTTCGAGGAGGCGCCCCGGTAGACGGCGGCGAAGGCCAGCGCGACCATGCCGATGCCCATCACGAGGGCGAGCACCCAGGCGACGGGGCGGTGCCAGCGGACCTGCTTGCCGTGGGTCCCGAAGAAGCCGCGGCCGTCGCCGAGGACGTAGGTGTCGTCCAGTTCTTCGTCGTCCCGATCATGACCGAAATCGGTCCCCTCGGGGCCGTACGCGTCGTCGTAGCGCTCGCCTCTGGCGTGGGCGCGGCGGGCTTCTGCCTCGGAGGCCTCGGCTCTTGCCTGCGCGGCGGCCAGGAGGCGTTCCACGGCGGTCGGCTCGTGCACCACGGCCGCCTGCACGAAGGCCTCGTCGAAGACCACGGAGGCGAACTCTTCGTCCGACACCCCGTGGTCGTGGTCGTCGTCGGGCTCCCAGCCGTCAGGGAACGGCGTGCCCCCCACGTCCTCCGGCACGGATCCAGAGTAGACCTGGGGGGTCAATTTGGGCAGACGGTATGGAAATTCATCCGCCTGCTGAGACGCCTTTTCGCCAGGGCCGTCAGCGGCGCACGTGACCGTCGCCGGTGACGATGTACTTCGTGCTGGTCAGCTCCGGCAGGCCCATCGGGCCGCGGGCGTGCAGCTTCTGGGTGGAGATGCCGATCTCGGCACCGAAGCCGAACTGACCGCCGTCGGTGAACCGGGTGGAGGTGTTCACGGCGACGGTGGTGGAGTCGACCAGCTGGGTGAAGCGGCGGGCGGCCTGCTGGGAGGTGGTGACGATCGCCTCGGTGTGGCCGGAGGTCCACAGCCGGATGTGCTCGACGGCCTTGTCCAGCGAGTCGACGACGGCGGCGGCGATGTCGTACGAGAGGTACTCGGTCTCCCAGTCCTCCGGGGTGGCCTCGACCACGGTGGCCTTGGAGTCCTTGGCGTAGGCCATGACGCGCTCGTCGGCGTGGACGGTGACGCCGGCCTCGGCGAGGGCGTCGAGGGCGCGCGGCAGGAACTCGGGGGCGATGTCCTGGTGGACCAGGAGGGTCTCGGCGGCGTTGCAGACGCTGACCCGCTGGGCCTTGGAGTTGATGAGGATCTCGATCGCCATGTCGATGTCGGCCCGGGCGTCGACGTAGACGTGGCAGTTGCCGGTCCCGGTCTCGATGACAGGGACGGTGGACTCGTTGACCACGGTCTGGATCAGCGAGGCGCCGCCGCGCGGGATGAGCACGTCGACGAGGCCCCGGGCGCGCATCAGCTCGCGCACCGAGTCGCGGCTCTCACCGGGCACCAGCTGGACGGCGTCGGCGGGCAGCCCGGCGCCGCCGACGGCGTCCCGGATCACCCGGACGAGGGCGCTGTTGGACTCGTAGGCGGAGGCCGAGCCGCGCAGCAGGACGGCGTTGCCGGACTTCAGGCAGAGGGCGGCGGCGTCGACGGTGACGTTCGGGCGGGCCTCGTAGATGATGCCGACCACGCCCAGCGGGACGCGGACCTGGCGCAGGTCGATGCCGTTGGGGAGGGTGGAGCCGCGGACGACCTCGCCGACCGGGTCGGGCAGCTTCGCGACGTCGCGGACGTCGGAGGCGATGGCGCGGACCCGCTCGGGGGTGAGGGTGAGCCGGTCGACGATGGCCTCGCTGGTGCCGTTCTCCCGGGCCTTGGCCACGTCCTTGGCGTTGGCCTCGACGATCTCGCCGGTCCGGACCTCCAGGGCGTCGGCGATGGCGAGCAGCGCGTCGTCCTTCACGGCGCGCGGGAGCGGCGCGAGGTCGGCGGCGGCGGCCTTGGCCCGGTAGGCGGCCTGGGTGACCGGGGACATGGAGTCGTACGGCGAGAGCGTGGTCATGAGGGAAGGGTAGTGCGCCGGACGGGGCCGTCCATCGCTCGTTCCACACCCCGAGACGGGATCAAGGGGGCGAAGGCACCCGTACGACCTCAGAAGGGATGAATCCCTACCGGGGTCGCGGGCGGCGGGCCGTAGCCCTCGGCGATGCGCTGGTGGTAGGTCTCCCGGTCGATGACCTCAAGGCCGACGATCTCCCAGGCCGGGAGTCCGGCGGTCTGGCGGTGCTCGCCCCACAGGCGCAGGGCCACGGCGGCGGCGTCGTGCAGGTCGCGGGCCTCTTCCCAGTAGCGGATCTCCGCGTGGTCGTTCGCGTATCTGCTGGTCAGCAGGAAGGGGTGGTCATGGGCCAACTGTTCCAGGGCGCGCCGCAGATCCTTGAGGGGGACCTCCTGCCCGGAGACGCTGAGGGTGACGTGCCACAGGCGGGGCAGGTCCCTGGGCTCCTCGTAGGTGCCCCCGGCCGCGACGCTCGTCAGAGCACCGCGGGACGCCGCCGCCCCAGGGCGCACTCGTCTCACGACGGCCTCCTTCACGCAGCGCTCGGGAACGTGTTCCTGAGACAAAGTTGAGCAGGCCCCAAGGCTCCGCGGGGCGGTTTTACGGAACGTCCCCCACCGGGGGCCGTCGTTACGGCCCGTTTTTACGGGTGCAGGAGCACCAGATCGTCCCTGTGTACGACCTCGCGTTCGTACGCCGGCCCCAGCTCGCGCGCCAGCTCCCGGGTCGAACGCCCGATCAGCTGGGGGATTTCCTTGGCGTCGAAGTTGACGAGCCCGCGGGCCACCGCGCGGCCGGTGCCGTCGCGCAGCTCGACGGGATCGCCGGCGCTGAACTCGCCCTCCACGGCGGCGATTCCGGCGGGCAGCAGCGACTTGCGCCGCTCCACGACCGCGCGGACGGCACCGTCGTCCAGGGTGAGCGAGCCCTGCGGGGCGGAGGCGTGCTGGAGCCACAGCAGGCGGCCGCCGGAGTGCTTGCCAGTGGGGTGGAAGAAGGTGCCGGTGTCGCCGCCGCCCAGCGCCTCCGCGGCGTGGACGGCGCTGGTGAGCACCACCGGGATGCCCGCGGCGGCGGCGATCCGGGCGGCCTCGACCTTGGTGACCATGCCGCCGGTGCCGACGCCGGCCTTGCCCGCGCTGCCGATCTCGATGCCCTCGAGATCGGCGGGCCCGCGCACCTCCGCTATCCGCGAGGTGCCCGGCTTGCCGGGGTCGCCGTCGTAGACGCCGTCGATGTCGGAGAGGAGCACCAGCAGGTCGGCGTGGACGAGGTGGGCGACGAGGGCGGCGAGGCGGTCGTTGTCGCCGAAGCGGATCTCGTCCGTGGCAACGGTGTCGTTCTCGTTGACGATGGGGAAGGCGCCCATGGCCAGCAACTTGTCCAGGGTGCGGGAGGCATTGCGGTGGTGGGCGCGGCGGCTCATGTCGTCGCTGGTGAGCAGGACCTGTCCGACGCGCACGCCGTAGCGGGCGAAGGAGGCGGTGTAGCGGGCGACGAGCAGTCCCTGGCCGACGCTGGCGGCGGCCTGCTGGCGGGCCAGGTCCTTGGGGCGGCGGCGCAGGCCCAGTGGTGCGAGGCCCGCGGCGATGGCGCCCGAGGAGACCAGCACGATCTCCTTCTCTCCCCCGCTGCGGACCTTGGCGAGGACGTCGACCAGCGCGTCGACGCGGTCGGCGTCCAGGCCGCCCGCGGCGGTGGTCAGCGACGAGGAGCCCACCTTGACGACGATCCTGCGGGCCTCGCCCACGGCCTGCCTTGCCCTTGCCACCTTGCCTGCTGTCCCCTCGCCCGGTTCCGGCTGCCTGTGCGGCAATCTACGCGAAGGGGGCCGTGCGCCGCGCACCGGTCCAGCCTCCGGACAGGCGGTGGGTAACCGCTTGCTCACCGTTTGCGTACGGTAAAAAGGTTGCACTGGTTGCCTATAGAAATTAAATCCCTGACAAACATAATTTGACCTTCGTGTCACCTAACGTTCGCCGATCGAGGCGCATACTCCTCCGCTCCGGCAAGAGCCCCTACGACGTCTTCACCGTGGAAGAAGCCCTCCACCAGGACGTGATCGCCACCAACGCGGGCAACCTGATCTTCCAGGACGCGGCGCACAAGATCCTCGAGGTCCCGGGAACCGAGGTCGTCTCGAACGGTGGACGGACCGAGGTGGCCGCGGCCGCGCGCATCAACGCGGAGTACGACGCCTTCGTCGTGCCGCTCGCCAACGCCTTCCGGCCGTCCTTCGAGACCGCACTGAAGCGCCTGACCCGGCTCATCACCCGGCTGAGGATCCCGGTCGTGGTCCTCGGCGTCGGCGCGCAGACCGGGGTGAGTTACGACCCGGCGCGGCTGAAGAGCATCGAGCCGACGGTGCGCGAGTTCTGCGCGGCGGTGCTGGAGCGCAGCAGCTCGATCGGGGTGCGCGGCGAGTTCACCGAGCAGTACCTGCGGGACATGGGCTTCCGGGACGTGGAGGTCATCGGCTGCCCGTCGCTGTTCCTGTACGGCAGCGAACTCGACGTACGCAAGCGGGTGCCCGCACTGACCGCCGAGGCGCGGATCGCGATCAACGGTTCGCACAGCGCGGTGAAGAAGCAGGGCCTCGGCCGGATCATCACCCGCGCCCACGACCGCTACCCGAACCTGCGTTTCATCGGCCAGAACCTCAGCGACGCACGGCAGTTGCACTGGCGGGACCTCAGCGACCCGAACGCCGCGGTGACCGCGATACCGACGCACCCGGACCACCCGATGTACCGGGAGGACAAGGTGCGGGTCTACGTCGACCCGGTCACCTGGATCGAGGAGCTGCGCCCCTTCGACTTCTCCTTCGGCTCGCGCATCCACGGCAACATCGCGGCGCTGCTCGCGGGGACGCCCGCGACGGTGCTGTGCGGCGACTCGCGCACGCTGGAGCTGTGCCGGTACTTCGAGATCCCGCACCAGCGGCTGGACCAGGTCGCCAAGGACCCGGAGGCGGCCGACCCGGCGCGGCTGTACGAGCAGGCCGACTTCGGCGCTCTGGTCGGCAACCACCGGGAGCGCTTCGAGCGGTTCACCGGCTTCCTGGACCGCAACGGGCTGCAGAACACCTTCACGCACGGCGACGGCGGCGCGGCCTTCGAGAAGAAGATGGACTCGCTGTCGTTCCCGCCGGGTGTGCGCCCCTGGAACGACACCGACCTCGCCTCGCTCAGCAGCCGGTTCGGCTGGCTGCACACCCGGGTCAGCGAACTGACGCAGGACAACACCCAGTTGCGCCGGGAGCTGGCGCGGGCGAGGAAGGCCCAGGACGGCGTGCCCGCGCCCACCGCCTCCGTCTACCGGCGCGCCCGCCGCGTGGTGGGCCGGCCGTTGCGCCGGGCGCTGCAGTCCGGCAAGCAGTGACTCCCCCGGCCGGCGGGGGCCTCAGGCCGCCGCCGCTCCGAATCCTCCGCTCGGCAGCATCCGCCGGATCTTCCTGAGCGCCCGGCGCAGGAAGGAGTTGGCGGCGGCCTCCCGGTAGCCCTCGAAGGCCCGGGCCTCGCGGGGTTCGGCGAGGTAGACGTGGTCGGGGATGCCGGCCGCCTTGGACCGGAAGTGCGGGTAGACGAGGTAGACGCGGGTGCCGCGCTTCTCCAGGATCGCGGCGGCCTGCTTCTTCGCCTTGACGAACTTCACGACGTCCAGCAGCAGTTCGGGCCGCTGCACGGCCACGAGGTGCAGCCGCAGCCGCTCGTGCACCTTGAGCCGGCGGGCCACCCCGGGCGTCCAGTAGGCGTCCATCAGCGGCTTGGCCAGCTCGAACTTGTGCCGGCGCACCTCTTCGTCGTCCGTCAGGAACTTGGGCCCGAACTGCGGCAGCAGGGTGATGAGGAAGGGCCGGATCATCAGGGTGTCGCGCTTGTCGCCCGCCGGGACCATGTCGGCGATCAGCTTCATCAGGGCGCGCGCGGAGTCGAAGCGGAGCGTGTAGCTGCCGGTCTTCGTGACGTGCTTGCCGTCCTCGCGGCCGACCAGGTAGTAGCAGGGGTAGTCGGCGACCACCGAGACGCCGTCGGCCCGCAGATAGGCCTCCATGGTGAACAGCGCGTCCTCGCCGGTCCACAGGGACTCGTCGAAGCGCATGCCGTGCTTCTCCAGCAGCGCCCGGCGGAACAGCTTCTGCGCGCTGAGCGTGAACTTGATGTTGGACGAGAAGACGTCGGTCCGGTCGAGGGTCTTGCCCCACATGGACTTCGGCGGGGTGCGGTTGATGCCCTCGACCTTGCCGAGCACCACGTCGGTGCCGTTCTTGTCGGCCATGGCGACCATGCGCTCCAGGGCCTCGGGCCCGAGCCGGTCGTCGGCGTCCAGGAAGAAGACGTAGCGTCCGGCCGCCTTGCCGAGGCCGACGTTGCGCGGCCCGCTGGGGCCGCCGGAGTTGTCCTGGCGGATGACGGTGACCTGCATGAGGGCGCGGTCCGCGAACTCCTCCAGGTACTCCCCGGTGCCGTCCGTCGAGCCGTCGTCGACCGCGACGACCTCCATGCGTGCCGGGTCGATGGTCTGTGCCTCGACGGATGCCAGGCACTCGACCAGGTACGGCATCGCCTCGTACGCCCCGATGATCACGGTGACATCAGGCTGCGTCACGACGGTCACGTTTCCCCCTTGCTGCTTTCCCGCTGGTCAGCGAAACATTTCCCCCGTATCGCCTCATTCGCAACCTGATAGACGGGCACCCGTGGGAAGCGGTTGCCTCACAGCGGGTAATCAGTGGCGCATGTCACACCACTGCCACCCTCGCAGGAAGCGGACAGACACGGAGCACGACGGGCGGTACGAGACAGTACGCAGCCGGAGTAAGAGCGGTTCAGCAGCGGTTAAGAGCCGCGCAAGACGGCCGGACACGGCAGCGGCCCCCGAGGAGTGCTCCTCGGGGGCCGCGTGGCAGGGGGGCGGGTCAGCCCGCGGTCACGCCGTCCGTCTCACCGGCGGACGCCCCGCGCTGACCCGGTACCGCGTTGGTCAGCTCGGCGGTGTCGGCGTTCCCGGCGACCGGCCGGGAGTCCTGGCCGACGTTGCGGGCCTCGGCCTTGAGGGCCAGGTCGGCGACCGCGGTGTTGAACTGGTCGATGGACTTCGGCTCGTCCGGGCCCAGCAGGTACCGCTTCAGCTCGCCCCGGTCCTCGGCCAGTGGGTCGGTGGAGGGGTCGCGCACGGCGTCCAGCAGGCCGCCCAGCTCGGCTGCGCTGTTGGACAGGATCGTCGCCGCGCGCACGGCGGTGTTCTGCCGCTTGAACTCCTCCACACCCCGCTCGGCGGAGTCCGTCACCGCGTACGGTTTGCCGCTCGCGATGAAGTCGGAGACCACGGAGGAGATGTCGGAGACCATCGCGTCCGAGACGTTGAAGCAGTCGTACAGGCGCGGCTCGGCACCCGTGATGACGCGGTGCTCGTACGAGGGGAAGGAGCGCCAGTAGACGTCGTTCCACTCGGTGCGCAGCCGGGCGATCTCCGCGTGCTGCTGGACGTCTACGACGCCGTCGCGGGTGGCCTCGGCCTCGTCGCCCTTCTCGCCGCCGGCGGCGGCCAGCTCGGCGAGGCGGGCCTCGATGCGGGCCAGCTCGGCCTTGGCCCGGGTCTGCTCGGCGGTGTCCACGCTGAAGCGGGAGTCGGCGGCGCGCTCGGCGGCGGCCTGCTCGACCAGGGCGGTGATGCGCTGGTGCGCGGCGCCCGCCTCCTTGCTGACGGTGCCGGTGAAGGGGTGCGGCTTGTACAGGACGCGGACCGGCGGGTCGGCCTGCACCAGCGCGTTCACGATGTTCTCGCCGGCGAGCACGATCGAGGTGTTGCCGGGGTTGCCGTCCCAGCCCTCCCAGGTGGGGGCGTAGAGAACGGTGGCGATACGCCCCTCGGGCACGCCCTGCCAGCTCTGGATGGGGGCCAGCTGCGGGCGGCCGACCTCGACGATGTCGTCGTCGCGGACACCGACGTCGGCGATGGCGTAGCGGTCGCGGCCGGCCCGGCCGGCGGTCCAGACCTCGTCGTACACCTTGCTGTACGGGTTGACGCTGGCCAGCTTGTCGCTGTCGCCGTGGCCGATGAAGACGTGCTTCATGGTGGGCACGCGCAGCAGGTGGATGTTCTTGCCGACGTTGGCCGCGTACAGGGCGACGCGCACGGTCGACAGGTCCAGGTTCATCAGGTGCACCCCTCCGGGCACGCAGATGACGGGGACCGTGGTGGGCGCCAGGTTGTTCAGGATCGCGCGCTCGCGCAGGATGATCAGCGGCCGGGTCTCCAGTCGCTCCATCGTCTCCAGCCACATGTTGACCTGGTACGCGGAGTCCTTGGAGCCGGAGAAGTACAGGACCGTCTCGGGCTTGTAGCCGACCAGCCATTCGTCGACGGCGGCGAGGACGACGTCGGCCTTCGGCGGGACCTTCGTGCCGCGCACGTACGGCACCAGCACCAGCACGTACAGGCAGCCGAGGCCCACGGTGAGGCCGATGCCGACGAAGCCGGCGACGGCCGAGCCCACGATCGCGGAGACCACGATGCCGACGACGGCGAAGAGGTCGAGGTGCAGCATCTTCTCCGCGGAGCGGTGCAGCAGGCGGCGCGGCGGGGCGTCCGGGATACGGATGCGGGACTTCAGGTCGACGTTGCGGGTGGCGACCGGCATCTTGCGGCGGTTGCGGATCAGGGTGACCAGCGCGCCGTGCGGGGCCTGGAGGCCGTAGAAGGCGATGAAGCAGGCGACCGCGCCGTAGAAGATCAGGTCGTTCGCGTGCGCGAGCCGGGCCAGCAGCAGGATCAGCAGCAGCTGCCGGATCAGGAACCGGATCGACAGACCGGCCCGGACCTTGCTGAGGCGGTTGATCAGGTAGCTGCCCTTGCGGTGCAGATAGTGGTCCGCCAGGTACGTCACGGCTGCCACGGCCGCGAAGGCGTAGACGCTCGGGACGAGCGCGGCCAGCATGAGCGCCGGGAAGCCCAGCATCACGAGGGCCGCCGCGGCCAGCTCGGCCACGCTGCCCACCCGGGCGACGCGAATAGCGGTGGATATCACAGAGAAACCTGCTCTGGGAGGGGGAGTGCCGGTTTTGTTCAGTAATGTCGGGGATGCCGGTAATTCAAGCGGCGTAAAGATATCGGCGATGTACGGACTCAGGCCCCTGCGAATGCCCGGTGAGTGAGCGCCGCAGAGGCCTGAATTCCTAAATCCTATTGATCCGCAATTATTACACGCCGTCCTGACGGTCCAGGACGGAGGCCAGCGCCTGCTCGAACCCTGAGGCCTTGGCGGCGCCCGCCGTCGGGTCCTGCTGGCGGACGTCGATCACGTGACCGGTCAGCTCGGAGAGCAGCACGTCCAGGGAGGTGCCGGCCACGGCCTCGGAGGAGAGCAGCGAACCCGCCGGCTCCTGACCGAAGGCCTTGGTGCGCATCGGGGTGGCGGTGCGCTCCGGGTTGATGCAGTTCACGCGGATGCCGTCGCCGGCCCACTCGTCGGACAGCGCCTGGGTGAGGTTCACCATGGCGGCCTTGGTCGAGGAGTAGAGGCTGTACTCGGCGCGGCCGCGGGTGTAGCTGCTGGAGGTGTAGAGCAGCAGCTGACCCTTGGTCTCGGCCAGGTACTTGTACGACGACCGGGCGATCTGCACCGGGGCCAGGTAGTTGACCTTCAGCGCCTCCTCGATGGTGGCGTTGTCGGTCTCGGCGAGCTTGCCGATGCGCAGCACGCCCGCCGTGTTGACGACGTAGTCGATCCGGCCGGTCTCCGCGTACGCCTTGGACAGCGCGTCGTCGACCTCCTCCGGGTTCTCCACGTGGGTGCCGGTGGTGGAGCGGCCCAGCGCGTAGACGTTCGCCCCGTAGGACTCGGCGAGTTCGGCGATGTCCTTGCCGATGCCGTAGGAGCCGCCGAAGATCACGACGGTCTTGCCGGTGAGGAGTTCGCGGTAGGTCTCCTCGCCGTACTGCTCAGGGGTGGCGGTGGAGGCGAGCTGGAACAGCTTGTCGGCGATGAAGACGTCGACCGGCTGCGTCACCTTCATGTTGTACTCGTCGCCCGCGACGACGTGGATCGGCACGTCCGGCAGGTACTTGAGGACGACGGAGCAGTCGTCCGTGGCCTGGAAGTTGGGGTCACCGGCGGCGACCTCGTAGGCCCGCTTGATCGTGGACAGCTTGAAGGCCTGCGGCGTCTGGCCGCGGCGCAGCCGGGAGCGGTCCGGGATCTCGGTGATGAACTCGCCGTCCTCGCCGTGCGTGCGCGTCACGATGATGGTGTCCGCGGACGGGATGGCGACGTCGACCGCCTGGTAGCGCTCCAGCGCGACGACGCAGTCGTCGATGACGCGCTGCGACAGCAGCGGGCGTACCGCGTCGTGGAAGAGGACGTTGAGGTCCTCGCCCTCGGCCAGGCCCTCGCCGAGGGCCTCGATGGCGCGCTCGGTGGTCTCGTTGCGGGTCGAGCCGCCCTCGATGATCTTCTTGACCTTCTGGAACCCGGCCTTGGCGACGATCTTCTCGATGTCCGGCACATAGCCCGGCGCCATCAGCACGATGACGTCGTCGATCGACTCGGCGTTCTCGAAGGTGGTCAGGGTGTGCTCGATGACTGCCTTGCCGGCGATCTTCAGCAGCTGCTTGGGGATCGACAGACCCACGCGCTGACCGGTTCCACCAGCCAGGATCACTGCGGTGGTTCGGGGCTTGGCTATGTGCTGGGACACAGGCTGACCTACCTTGCGACGACAGGGAACCGTGAAAGGCTCTCACTTTCGATAAGCGGGATGCAAGGCGGACGACATCCCCTGCCTATGCGAGCGCAACCCGTCATTCACCTTAGACTCCGGATGGTTGGACATGGTTGCCGTGTACGGTTGTGAAATTCCTGTGAGTAAGTACACAGCCTGTGCTCAGCGCCGCCCGAGCCGCTTCAGAAAGCGGTGTCCGAGCACCCTGACCAGCTCTTTCGACGACGTCTGGTGCACGGTCCGGGCAGGGGTCGCACCGAGGGATGCCGAGGCGGCAGCGGCGAGCGCGCCGTACAGCGCCCGGGCCGCCGCTTCCGGGGAGATCCGCGGCTCCGGCCCAGCCGGCAACGGCAGTTCGGGCACCGCCGAGAGCAAGGCCGGGTCGCCGATGACGCGCACGCCGAGCGTACCGATCCTTTCGGCCATCTCCGCGCCGATCTCACCGGCCGCCCGGGCCGCCCAGCGGGGAGTCGGGATCTTCACGTCCCGGGGCGTCGGGCTGCACGAGTTCTTCATATGCAGCACCGCGCCGTTGCGAACGAGCCGGGAATACAGCTCTTCGGGGAGTCCATTGCCGCGGAATTCCACATTGAGATTCCGCAGCATCTCGGTCTCGGGCAGGGTAAGAGAACGGTTAGCGGTGTCCGCGGCCGGATGAAGAAAATTTACCGGCAAGCCGAGCAGTGTCTCGAAAGTGCGCATCAGACCGCCGCGGTCGCGGTCGTCCACCACGACGACGGTGACACGTTCCGGTCCGGCGATCCGGGCCCAGCGCTCCACCAGCCGGTCGTGCCGGTGCCGCTGCCAGAAGCTGGGGTTCGGCTTCTCGTACGGCGGCTTGCGGAGCATGTGTTCCAGCCAGTCCTCGTAGCCCATGCGCAGCCCGTTCTGCACGTACTGCTGCCACTGCGAGGGCATGATCCTCGCCAGCGGACGCAGCGTGACCAGGACGTGCACCCGTTCGCCGCCGAGCTGCTCGACGATCCGGGTGATCGTCCCGTCGTCAGGGGCGTCGGCGAAGAACTCGCTGCTGATCACCGAGGTCTTCGCCCCGGTGGCCCGCACCTGCTCCAGCAGCCGGGCCCAGTGCCGGTCCGTCGGCACGGTGTCGCCCATCATCGCGGGCCGGGTACAGGCGGCCAGGGCGGCCTTTATGGGGTGGCGGCTGTGCGCCGGGAAGGCGACGCCGCACTCCGGCAGCCTCTCCTTCGCGGCGAACAGCGCCCCCTGTATGGCCGTGGTCCCGGTCTTGTGCGGGCCTATGTGCAGCAGGCGGGTCCCGGCGGGCAGGGTCTCTTTCGTGCAGTCCGTCTCCATGGTCAACGGACGGTAAGAGACTTACCTGGGTCTCGCCTGGACGTACCTGGGTCTCACCTGTCAGACCAGGCGCACGCCCGGCTCGTCCGACTCCACCCGCAGCCGCGCCAGCGTGCTCGCCGTGGCCTGTGGTCCGACCACCGTGTCGACGATCCGGACCGCCGCGTCGATGCCGTCGCGGCGGATGTCGAAGAGGTGGTAGCCGCGGTGGGCGTCGATCACCTTCCAGTGCGGGTTGTCCGCCATCAGCGGGTCCCACTGGGCATGGAAGGCGGCCTGGTCCTGGTCGCCGTTGCTGGAGATGGAGGTGCCGACGAACTCCGCGCCGACCACGTCGGAGTCCGGGTCGGCGAAGTCCTCCTTGAGGTCGCTGATCATCGTCAGGTGCCGGTCGCCGCTGAGCACGACCGGGTTGCGGATGTCGGCGAACTCCTCCAGCAGGGCGCCTCGTTCGACCTGGTAGCCGTCCCAGGCGTCGTAGTACCAGAGCTTGCCCTCGCCGAGCAGCAGGTCGGTCTCGGCCATCATGATCTGCGAGGCGATCAGGTTCCAGCGGGCCGGGGAGTCGTACAGCCCGTCCAGCAGCCACTGCTTCTGCTCGGCGCCGAGCATGGTCATCGACGGACTCTCGGCGCCGTCCTGGGTGGTCGCCTGGTCGGTGCGGAACTGCCGGGTGTCGAGCACGTTGAGCCGGACCAGGCGGCCGAACTCCAGCCGGCGGTACATCTGGATGTGCGGGCCGTTCGGGATCGCGGTGGCGCGGACCGGCATGTGCTCGTAGTACGCCTGGTAGGCCGCGGTCAGCCGGGCCACGAACGCGTCGTGCGACTGCTTGCCGGGGTCCTGCGGGATCTCGCCGGCGAAGTCGTTGTCGACCTCGTGGTCGTCGAAGGTGACCACCCAGGGCGCGCTCGCGTGCATCGCGGCGAGGTCGGGATCGGTGCGGTACTGGGCGTAGCGGTTGCGGTACTGGACCAGGGTGTACGGCTCGTCGCTGCCCTCGTGCCGGCGTACGGCGGTGGCGGAGGGCTTGGACTCGTAGATGTAGTCGCCGACGAAGAGCACGACGTCGGGGTCCTGGGCGAGCATGTCGGCGTACGGGGTGAAGTAGCCGTGCTGCCAGTTCTGGCAGGAGGCGAGCGCGACGCGCAGCGAGCCGCCTCTGCGGTGCGGGTGGGGGGCGGTGCGGGTGCGGCCGGTGGGCGAGAGCTGGCCGTCGGCGCGGAAGCGGTACCAGTACGGGCGGTCCGGGCGCAGTCCCCGTACATCCACGTGAACGCTGTGCCCGTACTCGGGCCGGGCCTCGGCGGTTCCCCTGCGGGCGGTCTTCGCGAACCGCTCGTCCTCGGTGATCTCCCACTCCACGGGGACGACCGCGTCGGGCATGCCGCCGCCGTGCAGGGGGTCGGGGGCGAGCCGGGTCCACAGCACGATGCCGTCGGGCAGCGGGTCGCCGGAGGCCACGCCGAGGGTGAACACCCCGTCGGGCAGCGGGGTTTCGGCTGCCCGGGCCACCGTGGCCGGCAGCCAGAGCTGGGTGGAGGCCGCGGCGCCGAGGACGGCGGCTCCGGCGGTCAGAAAGCGGCGTCGGGCGGGCGGTAATGCTCCGGTCATTCGCTGACTCCCTTGCCACGGAGGCCTCTTGGGCTCGGACCTTCGGAAGCTCCCACGGTCGGACGTCCCGCCCGCTGAACGAGAGCATTCGCGTGCATGACAAACAGGCAGACAACAGAAGACCCGCCGCGACACAGGAACCACGGATGGAACGTGACCTTGCCGGGGCGGGTCTCACTGGCTGTCAGGAGATGCCTACGGTAACGGGAGTTAGCGGGCGAATCCCGAGCCGATCCGGCCATTCGCCGCAGGTGTGCCCGGCACCGGGACACCGCAGGCGCGGTGCCCGGCGCTCACCTTCTCGGCCCGGGGGGTGCGACCGGCTACTCGAACGGGTCGAACTCGTCGTACTCGCGCTGCGTCTCGTCCCGCTCGGCCTGCTTGTCGCGGCGGCGCTGCGCCGCGGGCCGCGGCTCCTCGAAGCGGTGGTCCTCGCCACGCCGGCCGAGCATCTCCGCGCCCGCCATGACCGTCGGCTCCCAGTCGAAGACGACCGCGTTCTCCTCGGGGCCGATGGCGACGCCGTCACCGGAGCGGGCGCCCGCCTTCATCAGCCGCTCCTCGACACCGAGGCGGTTGAGGCGGTCGGCGAGGTAGCCGACAGCCTCGTCGTTGTTGAAGTCGGTCTGGCGGATCCAGCGCTCCGGCTTCTCGCCGCGCACCCGGAACAGCGGCTCCCCGTCGACCTCCTCGCGCGTGACCGTGAAGCCCGCGTCGTCCACGGCCTTGGGCCGGATGACGATCCGCGTCGCCTCCTCCTTCGGCTTCGCGGCGCGCGCGCTGCCGACCAGGTCGCCGAGGGCGAACGACAGCTCCCGCAGCCCGATGTGCGCGACCGCGGACACCTCGAAGACGCGGTAGCCGCGCGCCTCCAGGTCGGGGCGGACCATCTCGGCGAGGTCCTTGCCGTCCGGCACGTCGATCTTGTTCAGGACGACGATGCGGGGACGGTTGTCGAGGCCGCCGTACTGCCGCAGCTCCTCCTCGATGATGTCGAGGTCGGAGACCGGGTCGCGGTCGGACTCCAGGGTCGCGGTGTCCAGCACGTGCACCAGCACACTGCACCGCTCCACGTGCCGCAGGAATTCCAGGCCGAGGCCCTTGCCCTGGCTTGCGCCCGGGATCAGACCGGGCACGTCGGCGATGGTGTAGACGGTCGCGCCGGCGGTCACCACGCCCAGGTTCGGGACGAGGGTGGTGAACGGGTAGTCCGCGATCTTCGGCTTGGCCGCGCTGAGCACGGAGATCAGCGAGGACTTGCCCGCGCTCGGGTAGCCCACCAGGGCCACGTCGGCGACCGTCTTCAGCTCCAGGACGATGTCCTGGAGGTCCCCGGGCACGCCCAGCAATGCGAAGCCGGGCGCCTTGCGGCGGGCGCTCGCCAGCGCCGCGTTGCCGAGGCCGCCCCGGCCGCCCTGCGCCGCAATGTACGAGGTGCCGTGGCCGACCAGGTCGGCGAGCACGTTGCCCGCCTTGTCCAGGACGACGGTGCCGTCCGGCACCGGCAGGACCAGGTCCTCGCCGTCCTTGCCGGAGCGGTTGCCGCCCTCGCCGGGCTTGCCGTTGGTGGCCTTGCGGTGCGGGGAGTGGTGGTAGTCCAGGAGCGTGGTGACCGACTGGTCCACGGTCAGGATGACGTCACCGCCACGGCCGCCGTTGCCGCCGTCCGGGCCGCCGAGCGGCTTGAACTTCTCACGGTGGACGGAGGCACAGCCGTGACCTCCGTTACCCGCGGCGACATGCAGCTCGACGCGGTCCACGAAGGTGGTCATGGTTAGTGCCTCCAGTGAGTACAGGTGTTTCTCTGCTTGCTGTGTTCCATTAGGAACAAGCGAAAGGCGGACCCGCCTTCCCGACCGGGAAGTGAGGTCCGCCTCGCGAAGTGAACGTTCGGTCAGGCGACCGGAACGATGTTCACGACCTTGCGGCCACGGTGGGTACCGAACTCCACCGCACCGGCCTGCAGCGCGAACAGCGTGTCGTCGCCGCCACGGCCGACGCCGGCGCCCGGGTGGAAGTGGGTGCCGCGCTGACGGACCAGGATCTCACCAGCGTTGACGACCTGACCGCCGAAGCGCTTCACGCCGAGCCGCTGGGCATTGGAGTCGCGACCGTTCCGGGTGGACGATGCGCCCTTCTTGTGTGCCATGTCTCCTCAGTCCCTTACTTCGCAGCCGCGGGGATCGACGTGACCTTGATCGCCGTGTACTGCTGGCGGTGGCCCTGACGACGGCGGTAGCCGGTCTTGTTCTTGTAGCGCAGAATGTCGATCTTCTGGCCCTTGTGGTGGTCCACGACCTCGGCCTGGACCTTGATGCCGGCCAGCACCCACGGGTCGCTGGTCACAGCGTCGCCGTCGACAACGAGCAGGGTCGAGAGCTCGACCGTGTCGCCAACCTTGGCGGTGGAAATCTTGTCAACCTCAACGATGTCGCCGACAGCAACCTTGTGCTGGCGACCACCGCTGCGCACGATGGCGTACACGCGGATCTCTCTTTCGCTCGAAGAAACGGCACCCCCGCAGGCCAGCCGCCCAGCGATGACACGGGCAACCTCTCCCGGCCAACCGTGTGCCCGGGAGGAAGAGGTTTACGGGGATGTGGCGTGCTCAGTGGACACGCCGACGGTCAAGGTTACGGGGCCGTGGCCGAAGGGGTCAAACCGGGCCGGGCCCCCGCGGTATGCGGCCGGTCACACAGACCGGCCGCACACCGCTCAGCGGGTTCAGCCCTCGTCGGCGACCGCGGAGACCGTGGTGGTCTTCTTCGCCGTCGACTTGGCGGCGGCCGTCTTGGCGGTCTTGGCCGCCTTCTTGGCCGTCGTCTTCTTGGCGGCCGTCTTCTTGGCCACGGTCTTCTTGGTGGCGGCCTTCTTCGCCGTGGCCTTCTTGGCCGCCTTGCGGGCGGTCTTCTTGGCCGGCGCGGCCTCCTCGACCGCCTCCTGCGCCGCCTCGGCAGCGGGCGCCTCGGCGGCAGCCGCCTCCGACGCGGTGGCCGGGACGACCACGACGGCCGTCTCCTCGGACGCGGACGGCGCGGTGGCCTTGCGCACGGCACGGCGGCGCGGCCGGGCCGGGGCGGCGCTCTCGGCGGGCGCCTCCTCGACCGCAGCCGGGGCCTCGGCCTCGGGCTGCTCCACCGGCGCCTCGGGCGCGGTCTCGGCGACCGTCACCACGGCCGCCTCCGCGCCCGCCGGGGAACCGGCCGGCGCCGACACCTTGCGGGTCGCCCGACGACGCGTACGGCCCTTGGGCGCGGCCTCCTCGACAGCGGGCTCCGGGGCCGCCACGGCGACCGGCTCGGCCTGCGCCTCGACGACCAGCTCCGGCTCAGGCTCCGGCAGCGCGGGAAGCACGGCCTCCTCGGCGGGCGTGACGACCTCGACGGTCTCCGCGGCCTCGGTGGCCTTCGCGGCCCTGCGGCGCTCGGCCTTCGGCGCACCGGCCGGAGCCGAGGCCCGACGGCTGACGCGGCGACGCGAGCGGCCACGGCCGGCCGCCGCCTCCGCCTCGGCGACGCTGCTGTACAGCTCCTCGTCCGGCGCGAAGTCGGGGGCGGGCAGGGCGACCGGCTCGGCCAGCTCCGCGGCGACCTCGACGACGGTCTCCGCCGCCGGCTCGACGGCCTCGCCCGTCTCCACGGCCACCGCGGCGACCTCGTGCTCGGGCAGCTGCCCGTCACCGCCGCGCCCGCGCTTCTTGCGCTTGCCGCCGCCACCGCCGCCGACCGCGGTCGGCTGCTCCATGTGGACGATGACGCCACGGCCGTTGCAGTGGACGCAGGTCTCGGAGAAGGACTCCAGCAGGCCCTGGCCGACCCGCTTGCGGGTCATCTGGACCAGGCCCAGCGAGGTCACCTCGGCGACCTGGTGCTTCGTACGGTCGCGGCCCAGGCACTCCAGCAGGCGGCGCAGCACCAGGTCCCGGTTCGACTCCAGGACCATGTCGATGAAGTCGATGACGATGATGCCGCCGAGGTCGCGCAGCCGCAGCTGGCGCACGATCTCCTCGGCCGCCTCCAGGTTGTTCCTGGTGACCGTTTCCTCCAGGTTGCCGCCCTGACCGGTGAACTTGCCGGTGTTGACGTCGACGACGACCATCGCCTCGGTCCGGTCGATCACCAGCGAACCGCCGCTGGGCAGCCAGACCTTGCGGTCCAGCGCCTTGGCGAGCTGCTCGTCGATCCGGTAGGTGGCGAAGGCGTCGACCTCGGAGGTCCACTTCGACAGCCGCTCGGCCAGGTCCGGGGCCACGTGGGAGACGTACCCGTGGATCGTCTCCCAGGCCTCGTCACCGCTGACGACGACCTTGGAGAAGTCCTCGTTGAAGATGTCGCGCACGACCCGGACGGTCATGTCCGGCTCGCCGTACAGCAGCGTGGGAGCGTTGCCGCTCTTGGCCTTCTTCTGGATGTCCTCCCACTGCGCCTGCAGCCGCTCGACGTCCCGGCGCAGCTCCTCCTCGCTCGCGCCCTCGGCGGCGGTGCGCACGATGACGCCCGCGTCCTCGGGGACGATCTTCTTGAGGATGGTCTTCAGACGCGCGCGCTCGGTGTCGGGCAGCTTGCGGCTGATGCCGGTCATCGAGCCCTCGGGGACGTACACGAGGTAACGGCCCGGCAGGGAGACCTGGCTGGTCAGACGCGCGCCCTTGTGGCCGATCGGGTCCTTCGTCACCTGGACGAGGACCGACTGGCCGGACTTCAGGGCGGACTCGATGCGCCGCGGGCCGTTGGCCATGCCCAGCGCCTCGAAGTTGACCTCACCGGCGTACAGGACGGCGTTGCGGCCCTTGCCGATGTCGATGAAGGCGGCCTCCATCGACGGCAGCACGTTCTGGACCTTGCCCAGGTAGACGTTGCCGACGTACGAGGTCGACTGCTCCTTGTTGACGTAGTGCTCGACCAGCACACCGTCCTCGAGGACGCCGATCTGCGTGCGCTCGCCGTGCTGGCGCACGACCATCACGCGCTCGACGGCCTCGCGGCGGGCCAGGAACTCGGCCTCGGTGATGATCGGAACGCGGCGGCGGCCCTGCTCACGGCCCTCGCGGCGGCGCTGCTTCTTCGCCTCCAGACGGGTCGAGCCCTTGATGGACTGCACCTCGTCGGACGGCTCGGCGGGCTTGCGGGGCTCGCGGACCTTGACGACCGTGCGCTCCGGGTCGCCGTCGCCGGGCTCGGTGTCGGCGGAAGTGTCACCGGCGCGACGACGGCGCCGGCGGCGGCGACGACTGCTGGAGGAGCCGGCCTCGTCGGCGTGTGCCTCCTCGGCGTCCTCTTCCTCCTGCTCGGCGGTGTCCTCGGCGTCCTGGGCGGCCTGCTCGGCGGCCAGTTCGTCGGCCTCGGCCTCCGCGCCCTCACCGGCCTCGCCCTCGACGGCGTCACCACGGCGACGGCGACGGCCGCCCCGGCGGCGGCGGCGGCGCGAACCGGCCTCCTCGGCACCCTCGGCCTCTTCGGTCTCGTCGCCCTCGGCGAGGTCCTCGGCGGCGGCCTCCTCGGCCTCCTCCTCCGGCTCCTCGTCCTCGGCGGCGACCTCGACGGCCTGCGGCTCCTCGGCGAAGGCGGCGCCACGGCGGCGACGGCGACGGCGCGAGCCGGCCTCGGCGCGCTCCTCCGCGTACGCCCCGGTCTCCGCGGCCTCCGTGGTCTCCTCGGTCTCCTCCGCCCCGGCGGCCTCGGCAGCGGCCTCGGCGGCGGCCCGCTCGGGGGTCTGGAACTGCGGCTCGGCGAACACCGGCGCCTGGAACACGGCCACGGCGGGCCGGGCCGGGCGACGCGGTGCCTCGGCCTCGGCCTCGGCGGCCGGGGAGTGCGCGGGTGCGGAGAACCCGCTCGCGGCCTGCCGCACGACCCGGCGGCGACGGCGCGGCGCACCCTCGGCGGGGGTCTCGGCGGTGGCCTGGACGGCGACGGGCTCGGCGGGCTCGGCGGGCTCGGCGGCGGCCTGCTCGGCGGCCACAGGGGCCTCCTCGGTCACAGGAGCACCGACGGGCGCCGAGACCTGGCGGGTGGCGCGGCGGCGGGTACGGCGCGGCGCGGCCTCTTCGGCGGCCTCGGCGGCCGCAGGGGCCTCAGCGGCCTCGACGGTCTCGGCAGCCGCGGGCTCTTCCACGGCCTCGGCGACGGGCGCGGCGGCAGCGGCCGGTACCACGGTCTCGGTGGCCTCGGCGGCGGCCGGGGCGCCGGCGGGCGCGGACGCCCGACGGGTGGCACGACGGCGCGTACGAGCGGCCGGCGCGGCCTCCGCCTCGACGGCGGGCGCGGCTTCGGCCGCCGGGGCCTCCACGGCGGGGGCGGCTTCGGTGACGACCGGTGCCTCGGCGGCGGGCGCGGTCTCGGGCGCCTCGGCGGCCTGCGGCGCGCCGGCGGGGGCGGAGGCGCGGCGGGCGGCGCGACGGCGCGGACGGGCGGCGGGCGCGGCCTCCGCCTCGACGGCGGGCGCGGTCTCGGTCGCCGCCTTCTCCTCGGCCTTCACCTCGGCCTTCACCTCGGTCTTCACCTCGGTCTTCACCTCGGTCTTCACCTCGGTCTTCTCCTCGGTCTTCTCCTCGGCCTCGGCCGCGGCCGGTGCTCCGGCCGGCGCGGAGGCGCGGCGGGTGGCACGGCGGCGGGTACGGGGGGCGGGCGCGGCCTCTTCGGCTGTCTCGACGACCTCGACGGCCTCGGTCGACTCAACGGCCTCAGTCGGCTGGGCGGCCTCGGCGGCAGCGGTCGTCACAGCCGTAGCAGCCGGAACGGCCGTCTCGACGGCCTCGGCAGCCGCGGGCGCCCCGGCGGGCGCGGACGCACGGCGCGTGGCGCGGCGGCGGGTACGAGCGGCGGGCGCGGGCTCCTCGACGGCGGCGGGCGCCTCGACGGCCTCGGCCTGCTCCTCGGTGATCTCGTCGGCCTCCGCTGCCGGTATGGCCGGCACGGTGACCTCGGTGGGTGCCTCGGCCGCGGCGGGCGGACCCGCCGGGCGAGAGGCGGCACGGCGACGCCTGCGCGGCGGCAGGGTGTCGCTCGGAGTGTTCAGTTCGGAGCCCTCTTGGGGCTCGGTCGGCTCGAGCATGCGGGCGTTTCTCCCGTCAGGCTCCCGGGCGCCGCGCCTGGTCCGGCGTCGGTCTCCAAGGACCGTCCGCCGTTGACGTCCGCGGCCCGCGCGATGCGCGGTGGCCGCCGTCCGGGGCGCGGGCGCCGCACGGGAGCACTCTGTGTCCTGTCTCGCCGGTTCCGTACGCCTTGTCGGTACGGCCTGGCGAAAGTCTTCTGGTCGGTGCGCTGCCCGACCCAGGTGGCTCCCGAGTACGAGGGCGGCGCTACGACGTCCGTCCCTACGCGGGACCTTCCGGCGTCGGCGCCGTCGCGGCGGCAACCGGTTGGGCCGTCAGGGCCTCGGCTGCCTCGCGGTCGGGCGCGAGCGGGTCGGTCACCGTGCCGGTCTCTTCATCGAGCAGCCCCTGCGCCAGCCTGGTCACCGCTGCGGGGACCGGCGGCGCCAGGTCGGCCACGGCGCGGAGACCGGACAGGACGTCGTCGGGTCGTACGGCAGGCGTCACGTGCCGAACAACCAGCCGCAGTATCGCACAGGGCTGGTCGCTAGGCCTATCAGCCAGTGGACTGTCGGTTTCCAAGTGCACGACCGCGGGGCGGGCGTCGAAGGTACGGACGCCGTTCTTGGTCATGCGCTGCACCTCGACGGTGTCGGCCTCGGTGAAGGCCTCGACCGCGCGCTGTGCGTCGACCGGGTCGACTCCGTCCAGCCGCAGCTCCCAGACGGAGGCCGTGAGCCGGTCGGCGAGGCCCGAGGTCCGTGCCTCGACCGCGTCGACGATGTCGAGCCCGGTGGGCAGCGACTCGTCGAGCAGGTCGCGCAGGGTCTCGGGGTCGCGCGACTCGGTCAGCGCGATCTCCAGGTACTCCGCCTCACTGCCCGTGCCGGTGGGTGCGGCATTGGCGTACGACACCTTCGGGTGCGGCGTGAACCCCGCCGAGTACGCCATGGGCACCTCGGCGCGGCGCAGCGCACGCTCGAAGGCGCGCTGGAAGTCACGGTGGCTGGTGAACCGGAGGCGGCCGCGCTTGGTGTAGCGCAGTCGGATGCGCTGCACCGCGGGTGCGGGCGGCGGGCCTTCGGGCTGTCGCTTGCCCAGTGTCCTAGTCCTTCGTGAGAGCGGTCGTACTGCTACCAAGAGTACGTGTCCCGGGTCCCGAGGGTTCCCGCCGGTCGACCGCGACCGGCTGCCGGGGCTCGCCGAAGAGCATCCGCCTCAGGTCCGCGCGGGCCTGCCGCACGGTGTCGCGGGCGGTGGTCAGCGCCTGCCGCGTGGTCCGCCCCACCACGCGCGCGGCCTCGGCGACGGGCCGCAGGACGAAGTCCCGTACGACGTGCCCGACGGGGGTCAGGACCGTGCGGTACACCCAGCGCAGCGGCTCCACGAAGATCCACCGGAAGAGGGTCGCGAGCGCCCTGCCGACCGCGCGCGAGATCCGCCCCGCGACCCGCCAGGCGTGCCCGAGGGCCTCGCCCACCTCGCGGGCGACGACGGCGAGGAACCGGCCGACGGGTAGGAGGACCCAGCGCCACAGGGCTTGGGCGGGCAGGACGAACAGGACGCGGGTCGTCCAGTACAGGACCGCACCGATCGCGGTGACCACGGCGCCGGCGACCCACGCCACCGCTCGCCCGACCGGGGCGAGGACCCACTCGTACAGCCACCGCGCGGGAACGACGAGCAGGTACCGCACCAGCCAGGCCACGGCGGCGAACATGCCCGCCCCGGCAGCGGCGAGCAGGAAGCCCACTCCCTTCAGCAGCCACAGGACGCCCCGGCCCAGCGGTGCGAGCACGCGCGCGTACAGCCACTCCAGGCCGGCCCCGATGCCCCGCGCGACCCAGGCGACGGCGCGCCCGAGCGGGGTCAGCACGTAGGTGTACAGCCACCGCAGCGGTACGACGACGAGGACATGCCCGAGCCAGCCGAGCGCCTTCCCTACGGGCACGAGGACGTAGCGCCACAGCGCCACCCACGGCCACACGAAGAACGCCCGGCCGATCCACAGCAGCGCGCGCCCCAGCGGCCGCAGCACGGTGTCGGTGAGGAACCGGCCGCAGACCACCAGCGCGTCCCACGCCATGCGCACGGGCAGCACCAGCACGAGCACGACGATGCGCACGGGAATGCGGATCGCGACGGCGAGGCATCCCTCGGGGTACTGCGGCTCGGGCGGGGGCTTCTGGAGGTCCATACCGAGGTAGACGCCTGAGCAGCCCCTACGGATGCAGCCGTCCGTCGGTCCCGTCCGCGGATGTTGGTCCGATCCATGGATAAGGCGGCGCGTTCCGGCGTGACACACGCGCAGGGCGGGCGTACGAGGGGCAACCTCGCTCTCGGTTCCGATTTCGGGACACCTCCCGGAACGGATGACCGGATGAACGGATGAACGGTGCCGGGAGCCGCCATGACCTACCGCTTCAGCCAGAACGACCGGTTCGACTACGAGATCCTGCTCGCCCTGGGCGCCGCATGGCGGCAGGGTGCCGACGTGGGCGAGGTGCTGGCGACCGCTGCCGCCGTGGCGGACGGTGACGGCGAGGCCTGGTTCACCGCCTGGGTCGAACTGGCCCGCAAAGTCCGGGAACAGGCCGGCCGCAGCGCGGCGGCGGGGCGGACGGTGAGCGCCCGGGACGCCCTGCTGCGCGCCGCCGGTTACTTCGGCACCGCCCTGGTGGGCGTCGACGCGGTCGCCGATCCCGAGAGACGGCTGGCCGAGGTGTTCCCGGAGCACCGCGCCTGCCTGGACCGCTTTCTGACGTCCTTGGACCCGCCCGCCGAGCCGGTCGCCATCCCGTACGAGAACACGCCCCTGCCCGGTTACCTCGTCAGCCCGCCCGGCGCCTCCGGCCCCCTTCCCACGCTGATCGCCAACAACGGCAGCGACGGCCCGCTCAGCTGCGCCTGGACGCTGCTCGGCGCGCCGGCGGTGGCCCGCGGGTACCGCGTACTGCTCTTCGACGGCCCGGGCCAGCAGTCGATGCTCTTCGAACGGGGCGTGACCTTCCGGCCCGACTGGGAGAACGTCATCACCCCGGTGGTGGACTTCCTCCTCTCCCGGCCCGACGTCGACCCCCGCCGGATCGTCCTGGCCGGCATCAGCCAGGCCGGCTACTGGGTCCCGCGCGCGCTCGCGTACGAGCACCGGATCGCGGCCGCGGTCGCCGACCCGGGGGTGACCCGCGTGGTGGACAGCTGGTGGCACAACCTCGGCCCCGATCTGCGCTACCTGTGGGAGTCCGGTGACCGTGCCACCTTCGACCGCGTCATCGAGGACGCCCTCGCCGAGGACGGGCCACTCGCCGCGACCTGGCGCTGGCGGGCCAAGCCGTACGGCATCGACTCGCCGTTCGACCTCGTCGCCGAGATCTCCCGGTACGACGTCATGCCGGTCGTCGACCGGATCACCACCCCGCTGCTGATCACCGACCCGGACGGCGAGCACTTCTGGCCAGGCGCTTCGCGGGAGTTGTACAACACCCTGACCGGCCCTAAGCACCTGGTCCGCTTCACCGAGGCGGAAGGGGCGCACCGGCACTGCGAGCCGTTGGGCCGCGCTCTGTTCGAACAGCGCGTCTTCGACTGGCTGGACGACCGGCTCGCCGCCGCCGACGGGGTCTGATCACCGAACGGCAGCGGCCGGATAACACATTGACCCGCGCACGCCAAAACTATGGTTTCAAGTCACCCTGACTGATTCGATGGGAAGCAATCACGCGAATCCCAGGGGGGCGAGACAATGCACTGGTATGTGGATGTACTCAAGAAGTACGCGGTGTTCAGCGGCCGTGCGCGGCGGCAGGAATTCTGGATGTTCTTCCTGTTCAACCTGATCGTCAGCATCGTGCTGACGGTCGTCGGCAACGCCATCGACTCAAACATCCTCAGCGTCATCTACGCCCTCGCCGTCCTGCTCCCGTACCTCGGCGTCGCGGTCCGCCGTCTGCACGACACGGGCCGCTCCGGCTGGTGGATCCTCATCGCCCTCATCCCGCTGGTGGGCACGATCATCCTGATCGTCTTCCTCGCCACCGAGGGCAAGTCGGAGCCGAACCAGTACGGCCCCAACCCGAAGTACGCACCGGCCCACTGAGCCGCCGTCAGCGAAAAGGCCCGCCGGGGTTCTCCGGCGGGCCTTTCCCGTTCTCGGCTCACTCGACGTCGATGCCGTGATCGCGCACGAGCTGTGCCAGACCGCCCGGGTATCCCCGACCGCCGAGGACGAAGTCCCAGTCGCCGCCGGTCCGACGCCGGAAGGAGCCGAGCACCAGGGCGGTTTCGCAGGGCCGGCCGTCCGAGACGTCGAGCCGGCCCAGCTCCGTCATCGCGGAGTCCAGCAACCGGATACCGGCGCCGGCAAACCCGGACAGATCCGCGTGCGGGTCGGCCTCCGGATCGACGGCGGCCACCAGCACCAGACGGTCCGCGCGATCCGGCAGCGCGTCGAACGCCACCCTCAGGGCGGCCCGGTCGGGCGCCGTGGCCGCCACCGCACGCACCGAACCGTCGGGCGTGGCCGGGTTGTTGAAGAACACGAAGTGGTCGTCGCTCAGTACCCGGTTGCCCGCGCAGACCAGCGCACAGATGTCCAGCGCCACGTCACCGGACCAGAACATCCCCAGCACGTTGTAGTCCTCGCGGGCCGCCGGCTCGGGCCTGGGAGCGGGCCGGCCCCGCTCCCCCAGACGGCCGCGGAGCCCGTGCCGGTGGAGCAGGTCGACGAGTTCGGTGCCGGAGATCAGCTCGAGGGGCTTGCCCTGGGCGAAGGTGCGAGAGCCGGGTCCGAAGCCCGACGTCGTGACCAGCACACCCTTGTTCGCGCCGACGTCCTGCACCGTCCCGTACAGGTCGCGCACCGCCGTGGGCGGCACCGTGTTGCGGTAGCGCTTCACCTGTACAACGATCTTGCCGCCGCGGATCGGCGTCGGATCCACCGCGTCGACGTCCACCCCGCCGTCGTTCGAGCGCTCGGTCGTCACCGCCTCCATGCCCATGGCCCGGAACAGGTCGGCGACCAGGGACTCAAAGGCGATCGGGTCCATGTCGTACAGATCCGGTTCCTCGTCACCCCCACGGGTGACCGGACGGTCCCGGACGTCCTGGGGCCGGCGGCTCGGCCGGACCGCGGCGAGTTGGTCCGGCCGGGCCGAGAGCTGCCCCCGCAGCGCCTCGGTCAGGCAGCTGACCGGATCCACCTGCGCCAGGTGCAGACCGGTGAACGTGCCCCTCGGAGCCATGACCGTGGCCAGGCAGATGAGCGCCTGCCGTCCCGTGGCCGGATCGTGGTCGTCCACGACTCCGTTCAGCACGACGGACTCCAGCGCCCCGAACTCGTCCGCCGCGAACAGCTGGTGGGCCACGAGCAGCACGCACTGCGCGAGCACCTCCCGGTACAGCGCCCGGCGCTGTCCCACGGGACGCGGGGTCTCCTTGTCCTGGTCCAGCGTGGGCATGTACCGCACGGACTTCGCCTCGGGAACGACGTCGTAGCCGGGCAGCTCCCAGTCCAGCACCAGCTGCCGGGCCGGTGCGTCGTACGCGGCAACGACCTGCCGCGCAAACCCCTCGGGCCAGGTCGTGGAGGCGTACAGGACGGCCGAGAAGTACTCGACCACCGCCTCGGGTTCGCCGCGCCTGACGCCCTCGGTCAGCTCGGCGACACCGGCGTTGTGCCGCCGCACCTCCGACAGCTGGGCGCCGGTCCGCTGCTCGTACTCGTTCCGGAAGGCGGCGAGTTGCTGCTGCCGCTGCGCCTCGGCGGCCTGGGCGGCATGCCAGTCGTGCTCAAACCGGGCCCGGGCCTCGGCCTGCGCCTGCGCGCGCCGGTTCGCCGTCCAGCCGCCCTGCGGCTGGTACTGCGCCGGATCCGGCATGCGCACCGGCCATCCGAGGGGTCCCGGGTCGAACGCCTGGACCTCCTCGGTGCGCAGCAGCACCGCCGCCCGGAAGGCCGGGGCACGGCACCCGGCGGCCAGCAGCCCCTGCAGGGAGGCCACCCGGGCGTCCAGCTCGGCTGTGCGGCGCCCCGCCTCGGCCTGCCGGTACTCACGGTGACTCTGGGCAAGATGCCGCTGGTGGGCCCGCGCCTGCCGCTCCTGCTCTCTACGCTGCCGGGCCTCGGCTTCTCTCTGGCGCTGCTGCTGCCGCTGCACTTCGGCCCAGACCCCCACCAAACCAGCAGAGCGACGACTCATCCGCTGTATGCCCTCCCCAGGACGTCGGCACAGCCGACCCAACTCCGGTTGCCCCCACAACCGGTCGTAACCGGACGACTTTATCCGGCATGTGCCGTCCCGCACATGCGAGGTGCAAGATGCCGGGTTCGGAGTTCATGGTGGTTCCCGGGCCCGAGGGCGATCCGCGGTTGATCCGGGATGCGGCGAGTGCGCACCGCTCGGCGCCGGGCGTGACCCTGCGGCCCGTGACCTCGCCGATCGTGTTCACCCGCATCGGGTGAAGCCGTCCGGCGTCCGCCGTGGCCAAGCTGGTCGCGATGACGGCTTCTGCGACTTCTTTCGAGGTGGGCCACGCACACAGTGAGATCGGCTTTGGGCCCGGCTCCCGCCCGCTGGGCCCGTGCGGCGCTGCTCGCCCTGCTGGGCAGCGTGACGGTGCCGCTGGTCGTCGCCGGGCTGAAGAGCGTGCTGTGGGTGCTGGTGGGGGTCGCGGGGCTGGCCCTCACCGCCGCCGGGGTGTGGGGGGCCCTCGCGCACACCGGAGTCGTCCGGGCCGTGGGGACGCTGCTGTCGGTGGCCGCGCCTCTGGCGGTCCTCGCGCTGTACGCCGCGCACGACCTGCTGTGGGCGGTCTTCCTCTCGCTGGGCCTGTGGGTGCTGGCGGTGGTGGCCGCGCAGATCGCCCTGACGCCCGCGGGTGCTTCCGCGCGCCACCGTGACCGGGGTCCCGTCGAGCCGCCGCGCCATCCGTGGGTCCTGATGAACCCGAACTCCGGCGGCGGCAAGGTGGCCCGCTGCCACCTGGCGGAGCGGGCACGGGCGGCGGGCGCCGAGGTCGTCCTGCTGGACCCGACACGGCACCAGGACGTGGCGGAGCTGGCCCGGCGTGCGGTGGCGGACGGCGCCGACCTGCTGGGGGTGGCCGGCGGGGACGGCACGCAGGCTCTGGTCGCCGAGGTCGCGGCCCGGCACGGTCTGCCCTTCGTCGTGATCCCGGCCGGCACCCGCAACCACTTCGCCCTGGACCTCGGCCTGGACCGGGAAGATCCTGCGGCCGCCCTGGCGGCACTCACCGACGCCGACGAGTTCCGCGTCGACCTCGGGTTCGCCGCCGACCGGGTGTTCGTCAACAACGTCTCCTTCGGCACGTACGCAGTCGTGGTGGCCAATCCCGCCTACCGGGACCAGAAGGTCCGCACGGCCCTGCGGGAGCTGCCCGATCTCCTCACCGGTGACAAGGCCCCCAGCCTGCGCATGCGGGCCGGACGAACGCGGGCCTCGGGCCTGCAGGCGCTGCTGGTCAGCAACAACCCCTACCGGCGTGCCGTCGACGTCTCCCGCCCGGGGCGCCGGGTCTGCCTGAACTCCGGACGGCTCGGCGTGCTGTGCGTGCGCGTCGGCAGCACCGCGCAGGCGGCCCGGCTGCTGCGCGGCCCGCGCCCGCCGGGGCTGACCCGGCTGACCGCGCGGGAGGTCGTCGTCGAGACGGACGCGTCCACCGTCCCGGCCGGTATCGACGGGGAGCACGTCGAGCTGCCCGTACCCGTCGTGTGCCGGATAGACGCCGGGGCCCTGCGCGTCCGCGTGCCGCGCCACCGCCCCGGTTCACCGGTCGCCCGGCCGGCCGCCGACTGGCCACGGGTGGCACGGCTCGCGCTGGGCAGGTGACGTCACCCGGCGCCGGTGGTCCACTGGGCGCCGGTGCGCAGGCGGTAGGCGGCGACGGCGGCCTCGACCGTGGGGAAGAAGTGGTCCGGGTCGATGGTGCGGGTGAGCCCGTAGCGTTCGATCTTCCGCCGCACCGGGTCCTTCAGCTCGGCGAACACCAGATGGATGTGCTCGGCGTTGAGGGCCTCGTCGAGATCTTCCAGGACATCGGCGGCGGTGGTGTCCACGTCGGTCATCGGCTCGGCCGCGACCACGATCCAGCTCGGCCGCGGGTCCCCGTGGGCGAGCCGGCGGACCTGATCGCGGAAGGTCCTGGCGTTGGCGAAGAAGAGCGGCGCGTCGAACCGGTAGATCACCAGGCCGGGCAGCCGCTGCGCGCCGGGGTGGGAGCGGATGTCGTGGAAGCCCTCCAGTCCGGGCACCCGGCCCAGCACGGCGTCGTACGGCCACCAGGCGCGGCGGAAGACGTTGAGGACGGAGAGGGCGACCGCGATCGCGATCCCGGCCAGCACCCCGAGGAACGCGACGCCGACGAAGGCCGCGAGCGACAGCAGGAACTCGACGCGGCGCTGCCGCCACAGCCGTACGGTCCCCGGCAGGTCGGCGAGGGACAGGGACGCGACGATGACCACGGCGGCCAGCGCGGGCTGGGGCAGGTTCCGGAACAGCCCCGGGACCAGCAGGAGCATGAGGACGATCAGGGCCGCGCCGACGACCCCGGTCAACTGGGTCCGCGCGCCCGCCCGTTCCGCCACCGCCGTGCGCGAGCCGCTCGTGCTCACCGGGAAGCCCTGGAAGAAGCCCGCCGCCAGGTTGGCGGCCCCGATCCCGGCCATCTCCTGGTTGCCCCGGACCTCCTGTCCGGTCCGGGCCGCGAAGGCCGACGCGTTGGAGATGGTGTCGGCCAGGGAGACCACGGCGATGCCCAGGGCGCCCGCGGACAGCGGCCCGAGGTCGTCGAGCCGGACGTCGGGCACGGTGAACGGCGGGAAGCCCTTCGGCAGCACCCCGACCAGGCCGACCCCGTGCGCGCCCAGCTCGAACACGGCGGCGGCGCCGATCGCCAGCACCACCATCACCAGCACCGCGGGCACCTTCGGCAGCCGGCGCTGCAGCACCAGCAGCAGCACGACCCCGCCGATCCCCACCGCGGCCGCGGCCGGTACGACCGCCCCGGCGGCCAGCTTCTCGACGAGGCCGACGCACTCCCCGATCAGGGTGTCCGCCTCGACCTTGAAGCCGAGCAGCTTGGGCAGCTGTCCGATCAGGATGGTCAGGGCCAGCCCGTTCATGTAGCCGATCATCGTGGGCTTGGAGATCAGATCGGCGACGAAGCCGAGCTTCGCCATCGAGGCCAGGATCATCACGAGCGCGACCATCAGGGCGAGCATCGAGGCCAGGGCGACGGCCCGGTCGGGATCTCCGCCCGCCCCGGCCAGCGGGAGCACGGTGGCGGCGATCATCGGGCCGAGCGAGGAGTCCGGGCCCAGCACCAGGATCCGGGACGGTCCGCAGACCGCGTAGCCCAGCAGGCACAGGATCGACGTGTACAGGCCGGTGATCGGCGGCAGGCCCGCGAGTTCGGCGTAGGCCATGCCCTGCGGCACCAGCAGCGTCGTCAGGACGACTCCGGCGACCAGGTCCTTGGCCAGCCACTCGCGCCGGTACGACGACGCGGCGCGGACCCCGGGAACGGCCCGCAGCCGGGTCAGTACCCATGCGGTGGCGTGCCGGGTCGCCATCTACGGCCTCTCACGTCCTTGCGGCCCGCCTGGCGACGAACTTGCCCAGCTCCCACAGCCCGAGCAGCATCAGCGCCGGCACCAGCGCCCAGCCGAACTGCCGCACGTTGATCTGTGTCGTGCCCAGCAGCCGCTGGAAGCCGTCCATCTGTGTGACCAGCACCGCGAGGACGAACTCCACGAGCATCGCCCAGTTCATCTGCTTGCTGTCGAAGCTGGCGGTGGTCAGGACGGTCTCGGTCTCGCTGCGGCATTCGAGCGCGGCCACGATCAGGCAGAGCGCGAAGGACGTGAACGCGACGGACTGGCCGACGGCGGTGCTGCCGTAGTGCGCCTCGCCGAGCTTGATCAGGGCGAGCAGGCCGATCGTGATCACCAGCCCGGACAGCCCGACCGTGACCATCACGCCCCTGGTCAGCACGGGTTCACCGCGCGGACGCGGTCTGCGCTCCATGAGTCCGGGGCTCTGCCGGTCGAAGCCGAGCGCGAAGCCGAAGGCCGCGTTGACGAAGAAGTGGATCCACAGCACCTGGGCCGGGCTGAAGGGTTCGCCCGCCGCGATGTCGAACAGGGTCGCGCCGAGGAAGGTCAGGACGAACACCACGAGGAGCACGAGGACGAAGCGGATGTACTTCGTGAGGTTGTCGTAGATCTTGCGGCCCTGCTCGACGGCGAAGACGATCGTCGCGAAGTTGTCGTCGGACAGCACCATCCGCCCGGCGTTCTTGGCGACCTCCGTGCCAGAGCCCATGGCGATGCCGATGTCGGCCGCCTTGATGGCCGGGGCGTCGTTGACGCCGTCCCCGGTCATGGCGACCACGTCGCCCTTCTTCTTGAGCGTGTCGGCGAGCAGCACCTTGTGTTCGGGGGCGACGCGGCCGACCACTCCGATGTCGTCGATGCGGGCGAGCCGCTCGCTCTCCGGCAGCGCGGCGAACTCGGCGCCGAGGAGCGCCTCGCCCTCGATGCCCAGCTGCCGGGCGATGGCAGCGCCTGTGACGACGTCGTCGCCGGTCACCATCCGCACCCGGATGTGCGCGGCCTGCGCGTCGGCCACGGCCGCCCGCGACTCCGCGCGCGGCGGGTCGACCATGCCGACCAGGCTCGTCATCTGCAGGTCGGTGACGTGGGCGAGCAGGTCCCCGTCCGGTTCGAAGGCGGCCGGGTCGAGGTCGCGGCGCGCGGCGGCCATCACCCGCAGCCCCTCGCCGCCCATGCGCTCGACGTGTGTCTGGGCCCGCTCGCGCAACTCCGCGTCCCAGGGGACGGTCGTGCCGTCGCGCAGCGCGGTGGCGGCCCGGGCCATGACCGCGGGCGCCGCCCCCTTCACGAAGCACCGCACGACCGGGCGGCCGGCCGCGTCCGTGGCCGAGTGGAAGGTGGCCATCAGCTTGTACGACGGGTCGAACGGCAGCGTGGCCAGCCGGGGCAGCCGCTCCCGGGTGGCGTCGATGTCCAGCCCGGCCTTGTTGCCGAGCACCAGCAGGGCGCCCTCGGTGGGGTCGCCGACCACCTTGCCGTCCACGAGCCCGGCGTCGCTGGCGACCACGTAGGGCAGGATCGCGTCCTCGATGCCGGGCGTGCTGCCGACGGCGTGATGGACCTTGCCCTCCAGCCCGTAACCGGTGCCGGAGACGGTGTAGCGGTCGCCGGGATCGATGACCTCCACGACGGTCATCTGGTTCATGGTGAGGGTGCCGGTCTTGTCGGAGTTGATCGCCGAGGTGAACCCCAGCGACTCCACCGACGGCAGGTCCTTCACGATCGCCTGACGCCGGGCCAGGTCCACCCCGCCGATCGACAGGATCGTCTGGGTCACCGTGGGCAGGGCCTCCGGGATGGCGGCGATGGCCAGCGAGACGGCGCTCACGAACAGCGTGTCCCACGCCTCGCCGCGGCTGCGCCCCAGGACGAACATCACGATCATCGTCAGTCCGGCAGCGCCCGTGATCCACAGGGTGAGCCGGTTCAGCTCCCGGTCCAGCGGGGAGGCTTCGCGGGGCGTCGCCGACAGCATCCCGGAGATACGGCCGAGTTCGGTGCCGGCGCCCGTGGCCGTGACGATCACCGTCGCGCTGCCGTGCGTGACCGGCGTGTTCATGAACGCCATGTTCGTCCGGTCCCCGGGGCCCAGGTCGCCGCCGGCCAGGGTCGTCGCGTCCTTGGCGGCGGGCACGCTCTCGCCCGTCAGCGCCGACTCGTCGATCTGCAGGGCGCTGGCCGCGATGATCCGGCCGTCGGCGGGGACCTCGTCCCCGGCGGTGAGGAGGACGACGTCACCGACGACCACCTCCTCGGCCGGGATCTCGGACTCCGTCCCGTCCCGGCGCACCCGGGCGGTCGCCTTCAGCATCGACTTGAGCGCGTTCATGGCGCTCTCCGCCTTGCCCTCCTGTCGCATGCCGACGACCGCGTTGAGGACCGTCAGCACGACCAGCAGGATGCCCGTGTGCCACTCCGCGATCAGGAACGACACCACGGCGGCGGCGACCAGGACCATCTGCATGTAGCTGCGGTACTGGGCCAGGTAGCGGCGCCAGCCCGGCAGGGGTTTCTCCTCCGGCAGCGCGTTCGGGCCGTTCGCCCGCAGCAGCTCCGCGGCCCTCGCCGAGGACAGCCCCACGGCCGGATCCACCCCGAACCCGGCGGCGACCTCCGCCGCGGAGCGCGCGTACCAGGCCCGGTCGTCCGTCGCCCCCTCGTGCGGGGCATCCGTCTGCGCGGTCACGGCGCGCGCCTCCTCGGCTTCCTGTTGCCGGATTCGCCTTTGGAAACCGATGCGGCGTACGGGTCGGGCGCGGCACCCTTGGGCGCCTCACGCTCCAGCTCCCGCCTGACCTCGGCCAGCCCACGCCGGGTCTCGTCACTGACCCGCGGGTACTGGGGGTTGATCTCGATCAGCGTGTGCGCGAGCACCGCGGCAGCACAGACGCGCGCGAACCACTTGTGGTCGGCGGGTACGACGTACCAGGGCGCCCATTTGGTGCTGGTGGCGGACAGCATCTGCGAGAACGCGCGCTGGTAGTCGTCCCACCGGGCCCGCTCCCTGACGTCGGCGGGCGAGAACTTCCAGTTGCGCTCGGGAACGTCGATGCGCTTGAGGAAGCGGATCCGCTGCTCCTCCTTCGACAGGTTCAGGAACAGCTTCACGATCCGGAACCCGTTGTCGGTCAGATAGTGCTCCCAGTCGTTGATCTCCCGGTATCGCCGGTCCCACACGTCCGGGCCGCGCGCCGAGTCCGGCAGCCGCTGCCGGTCGAGGTTCTCCGGGTGCACCCGTACGACCAGGACCTCCTCGTAGTGGGACCGGTTGAAGATGCCGATCTCGCCGCGCCCGGGCAGCCTGCAGGCGTAGCGCCACAGATAGTCGTGATCCAGCTCCTCGGTCGAGGGCACCTTGAAGCTGGACACCTGCACGCCCTGCGGGTTGACGCCGCTCATCACATGGCGGATGGTCCCGTCCTTGCCGCCGGCGTCCAGCGCCTGCAGGCAGACCAGCACTCCGTACGTGTCCTGGGCCGCCAGCCGCCGCTGGTAGTCGGCGAGCAGCTCGACACCGGTGCGGAGCAGCTCGACGCCCTCCTTCTTCTTCCGGATGCCCGCCTTGTAGCCGGGATCGAAGTCGTCCGCCAGATGCACCTTCCTGCCGGGCTCGACCCGCAGTGGCCTGATGAACTCCGCTATGCGTTCGGCCCTGTCGTCGGCCATCGTCCGCCCGCCTTCCACCCTGGCCCGACCCGTCGGCCCGGCCTCGCGCCGGGTCGCCCTCCCGACAGGGTCGAACCGATCGGCGGTGCCGGCCTCACCCTCCGCGGGTGGTTGCGGGGGGCTACGGCCCGTCCGCCGGCTGCAGGTCCTGCTCGGTCCAGATCGTCTTGCCGGTGGGGGTGTAGCGCGTGCCCCAGTGGTGGGTCATCTGGGCGATGATGAACAGGCCCCGGCCGCCCTCGTCGTCGTTTTCCGCGTGCTTCAGGTTGGGCGTGGTGTGGCCGGTGTCGGAGACCTCGCAGATCAGGTTCCGGTCGCGGATCAGGCGTACCTGGATCGGGCCGCCGCCGGCGTAGCGGATGGCGTTGGTGACCAGTTCGCTGACGATCAGCTCGGTGGTGAACGCCAGGTCGTCCAGCCCCCAGTCGCCGAGCCGCTTCGCGACGGCGGAGCGGATGGTGGCCACCGCCGCCGGGTCCGAGGCCAGGGCCCACTCGGCGAACTGGTTCCGGTCGAGCATGCGGGTGCGGACCGTGAGCAGTGTCGCGTCCACGTCCACCGCCCCGGGCAGCAGGGTGTCCACCACCCTGTCGCACAGCCCTTGCAGGGACCTGCAGTCGCCGGCGAGCACCTGGGACAGCTGCGCGAGCCCGGCCGCACGGTCGTCGGCCGCCTGGAGGAGCCCGCCCGTGAAGAGGGCGACGACGCTGCCCGGCGGGAACTCCAGTTCCGTGCTCTGGTAGGGCGGGCCACCGACCCCCAGCGGCGGCCCGGACGGCAGCTCCGGACACTCGACGACACCCGGGCGCGGTACGACGGCTGACAGCACCGAGTCCCCGGCCTGCGCCAGACGGCACTTTCCGGACGCGGGGTCGTACACCGCGTACAGGCAGGCCACGCCCAGCGCCGCGGGGGGCCGCGGCCTCAGGTGGCCGGGGCCGTGTCCGGTCCCGCGCTCGTGCGCGGTGTGCTCTGCGAGGTCGTCCAGGCGGGACAGCAGCTCGTCCGGGCTCAGGTCCAGGCGGGCCAGGACGCGTACCCCCGTGCGCAGCTGCCCCATGGTCACCGCGGCGTGCATGCCGTGACCGAGCACGTCCCCGACGACCAGGCCGACCCGGCCGCCCGACAGGGGGATGACGTCGTACCAGTCGCCGCCCACCCCGGACCCGCTGTCGGCGGGCTGGTAGCGGCTCGCCGAGTCGACGGCGGTGTGCGCCGGCAGGTGGCGCGGCAGCAGGCTCCGCTGGAGTTTGAGGGCCACCGTGTGGCCCCGGGTGACCACCGGCATCAGCAGGAAACCGATCAGCAGGGCGCCGAGGCCGAGGACGGTGACCCCGCCGGTCGGTCCGATCAGCGGCAGGTCGACGCTGGTCGTGCCGTACCGGGGGTTCGCGTAGACGCCGAAGGTGGCGTACAGGAACAGCAGGAGCATGATCAGCCCGCCGAGCCCCGGGAACACGCCCTTGAAGACCATGTCCCGGACGCTGCGGGTGAGGACTTTGCGGTAGTACCAGAGGCAGGCGAAGCCGGTCAGCCCGTACTGGAATGCGATCGCGAGCCCGACCGAGTCGATCGAGTCGGCCACGATGTTCTGGCTGAACGACGTCAGCAGGATCAGCAGGGCGATCGAGGCCGCTCCCATGCCGACGGTCCCCCAGGTCGGGGTGAGAAACCTGCGGTGGATGCGGGCGAACCGGGCGGGGACGGCCTTGTGGACCGCCATGGAGAAGACGGTCCTGGCCAGGGGCAGGATGGTGGTCTGGGCGGAGGCCAGCGCCGAGGTCAGCACCATCAGGATCAGCAGTCTCGACAGGACCAGCCCCGTTTCGTGACTCCCGAAGACGGCATCGCCCAGCCCCGAGAACACGTCGTCCGAGTTGTCCAGGTTGCCGAGCCCGATACCCGAGGTGCCGACTCCCGCGAACGCCTGCGCCGACGTCGACACCAGCCCGTACGTGACCAGGAGCAGCACGATGGACAGGACCGCCGCGCGCCCGGGGATACGTGTGCTGTCGACGGTCTCCTCGTTGACCGCGAAGGAGGTGTCCCAGCCCCAGTAGATGAAGACGCCCGCGAGGATGCCCGAGGTCAGGGCCCGTGTCGAGGACACGTCGAAGGGGTTGAACCAGGAGGCGGAGACGTGGATCGCCGTCGCGGGAGGATCGGTGTAGACCCGGACCAGCGCGGCGACGGCGAACAGGATCAGCATCAGCACTTCGAGGCAGAGCAGCCAGCGCTGGACCGCCGCCGAGACCTCGATGCCCACGTAGCAGATCGCGGTCAGCAGGGTGATCCAGACGATGCCGGCCACCGTGGTCCACAGCCGGCTCTCCCCCAGCGCGTCCAGGCCCACCAGCCGGAAGCCGTAGACACCGGCGATCTCGGCGAGGTTCACCATGACGATGACGTCGGCGACGACGATGCCCCAGCCGCCCATCCAGCCGGTGCGCGGCCCGAAGGCACGGGTGGCCCAGGTGAAGGTGGTCCCGCAGTCGGCGTTGCTCGCGTTCAGCTCCCGGAAGGCGTACGCGACCAGCAGCATCGGGATGAAGGCCAGGATGGTGACGATCGGGGCCTGCAGTCCGACCCCGGCCACGATGATGCCCAGCGTGGCGGCGATGCTGTACGCCGGGCCGGTGGAGGCCAGACCCATGACCACCGAGGAGAACATGCCCAGGGCGTTGCTCTTGAGCCCTTTCCGGCCGGCTCGCGTCCCGGGCGCGGGGCGGCCGACGGACTCGACGCCGCCAAAGTGCCTCACACTTGATTCCAACGCGGGGCCACTGCCCTCCGCAACAGCGCGGCGGCGTCACCGCCGGGCCCCCTCGGCACCCGGGTGACGCATCCTGCGAGGCCCGGACCGGCGACTCGCACTCCATGCTTCACGTGCCATGCGAAGCTCACATCTTGCTCAGAAGATCCACGGAAGCCGACAGTCCGCCCCTCGCCGCTGACATGATCAGCCGCCAGTGACCGATCGATCCCGGCCGCGTCACCACCCTGGACCAAGGAAGAAGTGTCATGCGCACATCCAAGGCGGCTTTGCGAACCCTCGCAGGACTGAGCATCGCGTGTGCCGCACTGCTCGCTCCGCTCACCGGCTGCACCTCGGGCCACACCGAGGCCGAGAAGCCTGCGCAGCCCGCACGTTCGTCCGAGCCGGGGTCAACGGCGGCGACGGCCACGCCGGACAGCAGTGCACAGCCCTCGGTCCGACAGCCCCCGGAGCTGGACGCCGACGAAACACTCGCCGGCCGCCTGAAGGCGACCACCGGGAACGCGAGCCTCGCCTTCGGCAAGGGCAGGAAGGGGGACGCCCTGATCGTCGCGGTCAGCTGCCAGGGCACAGGCAAGATCAAGGTCGCCGTGCGGCCCGTGCGCGCCTCCTTCTCGCTGGAGTGCCGCGCCGACCAGGTCAGCACCACCTACAACCAGCTGGCTGTCAGCGGCGTGGACCGCAGCGGCGTCGCCTCCGTCGAGGCCCCCTCCTCCGTGCGCTGGTCGATGACCATCGGCCGCGGTGCGCCCACACAGGAGGAGACCCCCGCGTCGCCGTCGGCCGTTCAGTCCAGGAAGTAGGACCAGAACGGGATCGTGGCGTACTGATGGCCTTCGGGTGTGGGCACGGGCGCGCCGAACTCGTGGTGGAAGTAGTCGACCAGATCGGCGCCGTAGTAAATGATGTCGGTCTGGTACATCGACAGCACCGGTGTGCCCGTGCGGTCCGGATCCGCCAGCAGGTACCGGTGCGAGTGGATCGGCACCATGACCGGGACCTCGGCCAGGTACGCGCGAGCCACCTCCAGGGCGTCCTGCATGCCCGCCGGCCGCACATCCCAGTCCGGATGCCAGAAACTGTTGCGCTCCACGTCGAACAGCACTCCGTCCGCCGGCCAGGCGAGCCGTTCCGCCAGGTCCTCCGGGTCGCCGTCCCGCCAATCGGGCCAGTTGCGGCCCCCGGTCGGCAGTCCCGCGCCCAGGAGGGTCCGGTGCTCCGGAGCGAAACGGAATTCCCAGCGCTCCTCGACGCGATCGAGTTCCCGCTCGCTCATGCCCGGCTTCAGCTCAACTCGGGCGGGGAGCATGGCAAGCAGGGCCTGGGCGCCTTCTGAGGTCAGCGGGTTCTCGGGACTGATCGGAGTCATACGCCGAACAGTAGCCCGGGCGCGGCGCCGGAGTTGAACATGTTCAGAAACAGTGCCGGCATGACGGGGCCGCAACCGCCAAGCCGTCGACTCACGACCGCCTTTGATGCCGCTGTTTCTCCGGGGGACTGATGCCGCGCCACTCATCCGGCCTCGCCCGAGGGCGGCACGCGGTGTTCGCCGCCTGCCTGCTCGCGCTCACGGAATGCAATCCCCACATGTACGACGACGTGCCCGCGCTGCATGATGCAAAGCAGGCAGAGGTGTCGGGTTCATGGATGACTTCGACGACAGGTGGCGCCTGTCGGGTACGGGAACCTGGAAGCTGACCGACAAGCGGACCGGATGGAACGACGGCCGGCATGTCCAACTGACCCTCACCGCACGCACAGCGGTGGCGACACGAGCACCGGAGCCGGACGACCCGCCCGCCCCGACGACGGACCGCCCCCAGCCCCCCAAGACCTACACCTGGACATTCGAGCTGCGGCGCGACAACAAGAAGGCACTCGAGCTCTACTTCTTCTTCGGTGCCCCGGACTCGCGCAGTACGTACATCCTGCGGAGAGACGGATAGCCGGGGCCGTTCACGCAACGGACCGGCCGCTGATCGAGAACAGGACAGCCACGGAGAGTACGGGCGTCGGGCCGGGGTCGAGCAGTCGGTCAAGGACCTCCCCCGCGCTGCCCACATATCGTGCAAGGCCTGCCACGTAACGAACGCGACTGGTCGCCACACCGATCCGACCCGCTCACAACGCGCACCCGGCCGCCCGTATGTCACTGTCCGCATTGGATCTAGTGCAGTCAGTAACTCTCTCTTTATGGTCAAAGGGATGCCAACCCCGTATCCCTGGAGGATTCGTGGCAAGCTTCCGTACTCGTCTGGCCATGCTCGGCACGGCCGCAACTCTCGCCGCAGGCGCCCTGGTTCCCGCACAACTCGCCGCGGCGCAACCCGCCGCCGCGGCAGCCCACCAGTGGGTCGCCCTGGGCGACTCCTACACCGCCGGTGTCATCCCCGCCGCGGGCGACACCTTCGAAGTCCCCCGCGACGGCTGCGAGCGCACCGACCAGTCCTACCCGCAGGTCATCGACCGCGACCTCGGCTCACTCTTCGACCTGACCGACGTCAGCTGCGGCGCCGCCACGATCGAGGACGTCACCTTCAGAGCCCAGGAGCCGATCGGACGTCACCTGCCGCCCCTCTCCGAGGACCCGGACTACCCGTTCCCCGCGGTGCCTCCCCAGTCCGCCGCGGTGGGCCCCGGCACCGACGTCGTCACCGTCGGCGTGGGCGGCAACTCGATCGGCTTCGCCGACATCCTCTTCCAGTGCCTGCAACTGGGCGCGGGCAGCGGCGGAGTGGGCACCCCGTGCCGGGACGACCTGGCCGGCGGCATCCCCGGCCGGCTGAACAAGGCGAGCAGGGACTACGACGAGATGCTCACCGTGCTCCACGAGCGCGCCCCGCACGCGAAGATCCTGGCCGTGGGCTACCCCACGGTCATCCCCAAGGACACCTCCAAGTGCCGGTACAACGACCTGGAGCAGTTCGGCTCGATCACCCAGGGCGACCTGGACTGGCTGCGCCAGGACGTTCTGGAGCCCCTCAACAACGTCATCGAGAAGTCGGCCGGCACCCACGACTCCGCCCGCTTCGTCGACCTCTACGACTCCTCCCGGAACCACAGCGTCTGCGACACCGGCAAGTGGGTGGAAGGCATCTTCACCCGCGTCCCTGACCAGCCGGCCGTCGTGCACCCCAACGCCCGGGGCCACCGCAACGCCGCCGACCACGTCGCAGCGGCGATGCTGGACACCATCGGCGTGAACTGACCCGCACAGGGCGCCCCGGCCCGCGATCCCGCGGTGAACCGCCTCCGGCCCCACAGCCGGAGGCGGTGCCGGCTCGTCAGGAAACCAGAACGCCGATGCCGTCCCCCAGCACCTTCAGCCCGAACACGAAGAACAGCACCGCCATGACGGCGGTGTTGTGCCGCGCCGCCCATTCCTTCCAGTTGCCCAGCATGTTCTTCGCCCGTTCACCCATGACCAGGAAGACCCCAAGAGGGGTCAGCAGTCCGACGGAAGCGATGAAGACGAAGATTGCCAGGGCGGCGATCTGCTCTGCGACCGGCAGCCCCGACGAGCTGATGGTCGCTGCCGCGGCAATGGTCAGCGGGGCGTTCTTCAAGTTCCCGGCCGACAGCAACAGGGCGAGAAGGAAGATCTTCGCCGGTGTGAAACGGTCGATCGCCGCCATCCATTTCGGCAACTGTGCCTGCGTGACATCGGTCGGCCGATGACGCCAGAGCTTCGCACCGAAAAGAGCCAGTGCCACGCCCAGCGCGAGCTTGAGAGCCCCCACCCAGTCGGCCGGCTGCCCGTGGGTGGTGGAGCTCCCCCGGCCGCCGATGACCAGCATCACCGCGCCCAAGGCCGACAGACCCACCACCCAACCGGCGGCGAACACCAGTCCGTTCACGCGTCCCCGAGGCGTGGCCAGCACGATGATGATGGCGATGATCGGAAGGGGACTGACGGCGACACCGGCCGCCAAGCCCAGCACATCGCCCAGCACTTCACCCATGCGTAAAGAATCAACGACCGCGCACGATCCTGGCCGCAGGGCCACGCGGCACGCGAGTGAATGGCACTCACGCATGCCCTGGTTCCCCGGGTGCGGGTGATGTGCACGCGGGATAGGCTTTTGACGACAAGGTCAGGTTCTCTGGGCGGTTTACAGACGCCGGTCGCCTAATGCGCGACGTTCAGTTCTTTCTGTTGAGACCCGACGAGCGCGGTGCGCCCCCTCGCACTTTCCAGGCGCTTTCCAGGGGTGGGCAGCGGCCGAATCCCTCCTCTCGAAGCCTGTCTCGCGCTGTGCGTGCCGGAGTGGCACCGGCTTCAGGGTCCGCAGCCTGCAGTCCCTGTGGAGGTCGGGATGAGAATTGTCGTGGACCTTTCCCGGTGTGAGGGGTACGCGCAGTGCGCGTTTCTCGCTCCGGACGCGTTCCGGATGCACGGCGAGGAAGCGCTGATGTACGACCCGAGCCCCGACGACGCCCGGCGCGAGCAGGTGCTGCGCGCCGCGGCGGCCTGCCCGGTCCAAGCGATTCTGGTCGACCAGCTGGAGGGGCGGGAGGCACCGGTGGAGGCGTCGCCGTCATGACCCGCGCGGACACCCTGCGAGCGCTCAAGCGCGAGGGCAGCATCGTGATCGTCGGGGCCTCGCTGGCGGGGCTGCGAGCGGCGGAGGCTCTGCGCGACGAGGGTTTCACCGGCTCGTTGACCATGATCGGTGACGAGTTGGGCGAACCCTACGACCGGCCTCCCCTGTCCAAGCAGGTACTGACGGGGTGGGTGCCGGCCGGAAACACCGCACTGCCGCGACGCCGTGACATCAATGCGGAGTGGCTGCTGGGGGTGCCCGCCAGCGGGCTGGACCTGGCAACCAACGTCGTGCGTCTCGCCGACGGACGCGAGATTCCCTTCGACCGGGTGCTGATCTCCACGGGGGTACGGGCCCGGCCCTGGTTCGTCGAGAGCGAGGCGGCCCTGGACGGAGTGTTCGTCGTCCGTACGCGCGAGCACGCCGAGGGTCTGCAGCGAGCCCTCGCCGCCGGACCCTCCCGCGTCCTGGTCATCGGCGCGGGATTCACCGGCTCCGAGATCGCCTCCATCTGCCGCGAGCGCGACATCCCGGTGACCGTCGCCGAACTCGCGCCGGCCCCGCTGGTCGGGGCGCTCGGTGCCATGATCGGTGAGGTCGCGGCCGACATGCAGCGCGCACACGGTGTCGACCTGCGCTGCGGCGTCAAGGTCACCCGGCTGGAGGGCGACGCTCAAGGGCGGTTCCGCCGCGCCCACTTCGACGACGGCAGCACGATCGACGCCGACGTGGCGGTGGTGGCGCTCGGGGGCATCCGCAACACCGAGTGGCTGCGGGGCTCGGGACTGGCGGCAGGTGTCTGGGGAATCGCCTGCGACACGGGCTGCCGCGCCCTCGACATCAACGGCCTGATCACCGACGACGTCTTCGCCGCCGGAGACGTGGCACGCTGCCCGAACCCGATCTACGAGTACCGGCTCATCTCGCTGGAGCACTGGGCCAACGCCGTGGAGCAGGCCGAGGTCGCGGCGCACAACATGGTCAGCGGCCAGGCCGACCGCTGGCCCCACCTGACCATCCCGCTGTTCTGGTCGATCCAGTTCGGTGCCAACATCAAGTCCGTCGGCGTGCCGACCTTCGCCGACGAGGTCGTCGTCACCCAGGGGTCGGTGTCCGACCGCCGCTTCGTCGCCGCATACGGCTACCGGGGCCGCGTCACCGCGGCGGTGAGCTTCAACAACGCGAAGTGGCTGGACCACTACCGGCAGCTGATCGAGACGGCCGCGCCCTTCCCGCCGCCGTGCCCCACACCCGACCAGCCCGTCGACAACAAACCGGTGCCCGTCGACTTCCCCGGCCCCGAGCTGATCGCCCAGGGAGCCACTGTGGTCGTCACCGGCAATGACCCGGGTGAGCGGCGCGTCACGTCGATCCAGCAGCACCACCGGTAAGGGGAAGGCAAGATGACCACGACCGAGACGCCCGACACGCTGCGCCGGATCCTCGACTACTCCTCCCGGGCCGACCCGTACCCGCTGTACGCCGAGCTGCGCAGGACGCCGGTGGCCCGGCAGGAGGACGGCAGCTACGTCGTCAGCACCTATCGCGAGCTCACGGACCTCCTGCACAACCCGCACCTGAGTTCCGACGTCCGCAATCTGTCGCACCCGATGCCCGGGAAGGAGGGAGAGACCACGCCGGCGTTCATCAACATGGACCCGCCCGAGCACGACCGCCTGCGGCGGATGGCGATGCGCCACTTCGGCCCCCCGCACACCCCGGGACTGGTGACCGGCCTCGACCCCACGCTGACCAGCATTGTCGGCAGCCTGATCGACGACTTCGCGGGCAAGGAGCAGATCGACATCGTCGACGACTTCGCCTACCCGTTCCCCGTCACGGTGATCTGCCACCTGCTCGGCGTGCCGCGCGAGGACGAACCGAGGTTCCACGTGTGGGTGAACGACCTCATCAACTCGATCGACTACGACCCCAGGACCGACCCCAAGGAAAAACTGGAAAAGGGCGTGCAGGCCCGCACGGACCTGCACGAGTACCTCGGCGGGCTGCTGGAGCAACGCCACGGCCGGCCGGGTGACGACCTGCTGTCGAAGCTGGCCAACGACGACGGGCCGGACGGGCGGATGGCCGACGAGGAGATCGTCGCCACCGCCAACCTGCTGCTGATCGCCGGCCACGAGACCACCGTCAACCTCATCACCAACGGCATGCTGACGCTGCTGCGCCACCCGGAGATGCTCCAGCGACTGCGCGACGAACCGGGTCTGGTCGTCCCGCTGGTCGAGGAACTGCTGCGCTACGAGCCGCCCGTGCACATCATTCCCTGGCGGGCGGCGTACAGCGACATCACCGTCGCCGACACCGTCATCCCCAAGGGCTCGCAGATCATGCTCATGCTGGCCTCGGGCAGCCGCGACCCGGACCGCTTCCACGATCCCGACCGCTTCGACCCCGATCGCCGGGACAACCGGCACCTCGGCTTCGGCAGCGGCATCCACCTGTGCTTCGGCGGCCCGCTGGCCCGACGGGAGACCCAGATCGCGCTGACCGAACTGGTCCGCCGCCTCGACCGGCCCAGCCTGCTCGCCGACCCGCCGCCGTACCGGCGCAGCCCGGTTCTTCGCGGCCCGATCCATCTGCAGGTCGAGCAGAGCGAGGGGTGACGCGACAGCCGAGGGCACCGGCAGAGCAGCAGCCCCTTCCTCGCACGCCCCCGAACATCAAACGGAGGCGGCAGGGAGGGGCTGTTCGGTCCAGATGGACTTGCCGGTGCGGGTGTGGCGGGTGCCCCAGCGCTGGCAGAGTGCGGAGACGAGCTGCAGGCCGCGGCCGCCCTCGTCGGTGGCGGAGCTGTGGCGGATGTGCGGCGTGGTCAGGCTGGCGTCGGAGACCTCGCAGATCAGTGCGCGGCTGCGGAGCATACGCAGCCGCATCGGGCCGCAGGCGTGCCGGATGACGTTCCCGACCAGCTCGCTGACCAGGAGTTCGGTGGTCATGATCAGGTCCTCGTCGGCCAGGTCCCAGTCGGCGAGCTGGGCGCGGACCAGCTCACGGGCCCGGCCCGCCGCCACCGGGTCCTCCGGCAACGGCCACTCGGCGACGTTCTCCGCGTCCAGCGGGTGGGTGCGGGCCAGCAGCAGGGCTGCGTCGTCGGTCAGCGCGCCGTGGGCAGGGAGGAGAGCGGAGGTGAGGTTCGCGCAGAGGGCGTCCAGGTCGGACGCGTCCGCCGGTGAGGCCGGCAGGGCGTGCACGGACTGGAGGAGCAGCTCGGCCAGCTGGTTCATGCCGGTGGTGACATCCCGGTCCTTGCTCTCGACCAGGCCGTCGCTGTAGAGGGCGAGCAGGCTGCCGGCGGGCAGTGGGGTCTCCAGCGTTTCGAAGGGCGGAGCGGCCACCCCCAGGGGCGGGTCCGGGCTCATGGACAGGAAGGTGACGGTGCCGTCGGGGTGGGCCACCGCCGGGGGCGGCTGACCGGCGCTGGCGTACGACAGACACCGGCTCACCGGGTCGTAGATGCCGTAGAGGCAGGTTGCGAGGGCGTCGTTGCCCAGCTCGCCGACGATGTCGTTGAGGTGGCCGAGGACTTCGTCGGGCGGCAGCTCCAGCTCCGAGAGGGTGCGCACGGCCGTGCGGAGCCTGCCCATCGTGGCGGCCTCGGCCATGCCGTGGCCCATGACATCGCCGATCACGAGCGCCACCCGGGCCGCGGAGAGGGGAATCACGTCGTACCAGTCGCCGCCGACGTCGGCTCCCTGTTTGGCCGGCTGGTAGCGCGCAGCCGTCGTCACCTCGGGCAGCTCGGGCAGTGCCTGTGGCAGCAGGCTGCGCTGGAGGGTACGGGCCCGGGTCGTCGCCTCGTCGTAGAGCCCGGCTCGCTCCAGGGCCTGCGCGGTCAGTCCGCTGAGCGCGGTCAGCAGCGTTCGTTCGTCGTCGTCCAGTACCCGCGGTCGGCCGAAGGAGATCACCACCGCGCCGATCTCGCGCCCGGACACCGCCAGCGGCAGAAAGGACCATGCCTGCTTGTCGCTCTCCCGGATCAGGGTCTCGGCCGCCGGGTAGCGCCTCAGGAACTCCTCCGGGGAGGAGATGCAGAGGGGGGTGCGGGTGTGCAGGGCGTGTCCCACCGGGTTCATGGTGTCCCGCACGGTCCAGTGCCCGTCCAGCAGTCGGGTGAAGCGCTCCGTGTATCCCCGGGAGCCGACCACGTTCAGCCGGTCGCCGACCACGCCGAGCATGATGAGTCCCGTGGCCCCGAGGGGTGTCATCACGCCGTCGGCCACCGCCGCCATCACGTCCTGAGCCGTGACAGCCTCGGCCAGCTCCCGAGTGATCCGCTGCACCAGGGCCGCCCGCTCCGCGGACGCCCGCTCCGCGGCGGCCCGCTCGGCCTCGCGCAGATGCCGCTCGGTGGTGTCGGTGATGTAGAGCGTGAGGCCTTCCGGCACCGGCACCAGCCGCACGTGGTACCAGGACGTCCCGTCCGGCCCCGGTACGTCGAACTCGGCCGGCCGGCCTTCGGCCGCCGTCGCCCGGCACTGTTGCTCCAGCCCCGGCACGGCACGTACCGCGGGGATGTTCCAGAGCAGGGCTCCGGCCACGTCTCCCGCGGCGCCGAGGAACCGCTCGGCGGCCTGGTTGAGAAATCCGATGCGCCAGTCCGTGTCCAGGGAGACGAAGCCGTCGCTCATGTGTCGCAGTGCCCGCCCCACCGACTCGGCGGCGGCATGTGTTTCGCTGGTGTCCCTGAGGGTGCCGATCACCTTCACCGGCGCCCCGTCCTCGTCCGTGATCGTCCGGGCACTGGCCTCGATCCAGAGGTACGTGCCGTCCTGCCGGCGGACCCGGTACTCGTTCTGGAAGCCGCCGCGGAGCTGAATGCCCGTGTCGAAGCCGGCCACCGCCGCCGGCAGGTCGTCCGGGTGGATCAGTGCCGCCCACGCCTCGATGCCACCGCTCATCACCTCCGGATCGATGCCGGCCACCACCTCCTCGACGGGCCGGTCGGAGGTCAGCTCGCCGGTGCGCAGGTCCCAGGTGTACGTGACGGAGGGCGCCCCTTCCACGTCCCACGGCGAGGCGGCCTCCCGCGGTCCTGGCTCGTTCTCCAGGTCGCGCAGCAGGGTGGGGGACGGATTGAGGATCCCGGACGCCCCGAGCCTCCCGGACATCCAGGCCGCCACCTCGTCCAGAAACGCGCACTCCGCCGCACCGGGCTCGTCGCCCGGGGCGAAGAGGACGGAGAGCGCGCCGCGTCGCCCGCCACCGCCCGGAACGGGGACGGCCAGGTGACCGATGCCGGCGGGGAGCCGGGAAGGCCAGAGGGCGGCGGGGTCCCGGCCGGGCACCGGGTCGGGCGGGGCCAGGTCGGGCTGCCAGGTGATGGTGTCGTTGCGGGCGGCCCTGCTGGGCGGGGCCGTGCCGCGTACCGGAATGATCAGCCAGGGCCGGGTCATCGACTCCGGCAGGCCGCTGTCGGCGACCAGGTAGAGGATGCCGCTCATGCCGCCGCCCGGGAGATGCACCATGCCGCCCAGGCCGTGCACCTCGGCCACCGCCTGCTGGAGCGCGGTCATCAGCACGTCGACATCGCGCCGGTCCTCGTCCACGGCATTGAGCAGCCGCATCCGTATGCGGTGTGTTTCCGAGGGCCGTGCGGTCGGTATGGACCGCAGGCCCTGCGGTTGGTTCAGCGACTGGGGGACGTGCGGCATGGACGGTTCGGTGCTGTGCGCTTCGCCACCTCTGCTGTTCACCACTGTCGACTGTCGCCTCCGCTCACCCGCCGGGCTGCAAGTGATCAGATGTGGACCTGCGGCGATCTACATCCGTCCAATACATCCTAATCGGAATAACTTAGGTGATTTGATCTGCTCCGGGGAACCGTGCCTACCGGAGAACTCGGACCCCGTCCGCCGAGGAGGGCGCCTGAGCCCTCCTCGGGTACGCCCACCGTCTGTCACTGGATGCATCCGCCCCGGTTCCACCATTGGCGCTCATCGGGGTCTCTTCCGCGAAGCGTGTCTCCACGACAAGCGTCCTGCTCGCACAGAGAGCGGCAAGTCGAGGTGCTCCGTTGGGCGGCACTCCACAGCGCCGAACCCGGTATTAGCCCACCTGGTCGGGTGCAGCTGTGCCGATCAGCGGTCGACGCGGTCTCCCGTGCTTGCATCCTGAGTGGAGGCCCATGACATGACTGACGAGAGACAGCAAGACACCCGCTCCCGACTCTCCGCGTCCCGGCGTCGTGTGCTGGCGGCGGCCGCCCTGGCGCCCATAGCTGCCGGTGTGCCGGCCCGGGCCCACGCCCTGTCCGCCGGACCGACGGACCGCGCCCTGGTCGCACCGGTGATGACCAAGCTGACGGACTGGACGGAGGTGGGCGAGTCTCTCGGCCGACCCGGTGACATGCGGCGGTTCATGTACCACACGGCCTTGCCGCGTCAGGACCTCAAGGTCATCTCGCGAGGCGTTCTGATCGACCCCGCGCTCGCCCTCGGTACGCACGTGTCCTTCGTCCGATACGCGGACCAGAGCACGCTCCTGATGGGCGACGCGGTGGTCACCGAACGCGAACTGCAGCGCTTCTGCGACGTCCTGAATGAGCACGGGATCATGCAGACCGCCATCCACAAGCACCTGCTCGCCCATGAACCGGACGTCTGGTGGGTCCACCTGCACGCCCACGGTCACGACCCGGTCGCCATCGCCCGCGGTCTGCGCGCCGCATTCGACCGCACCCGTACTCCACCCGCCGCACCCGCCACCCCCTCGCCGCGCGTCGACCTGGACACCACCGCCATCGACGCCGCGATGGGCGTCAAGGGCTCCCCCGACGGCAAGATCTACAAGTCCACCTATGTCCGCCGCGAGACCATCGCCGACGGCCATCTGGCCCTGCCTCCGGGACTGGGCTCCACCACCTCCGTCAACTTCCAGCCGCTCGGCGGCGGAAGGGCCGCCCTCAGCGGCGACCTGGCCATGATCGCCGGCGAGGTCCAGCCCGCCCTCACGGCCCTGCGACGCGGTGGGGTCGAACTCGTCGAGGTGCACCACCACAACCTCACCGACGAACCACGCCTGTTCTTCGTCCACTACTGGGCCGTCGGCGATGCCGTCAGGCTCGCCGGGGCCGTTCGCCGGGCCGTGGACGTCACCAACGTCGTACCCATGCCTGGAGGAACCGGCTGATGGACGCGGACAACGAGACAATCACCTGCCCGTTCGACTTCAGCGAAGCACTCGACTTCGACCCCGCGCTCGCGGACCTGATGCAGCGCCGCTCCCCCGCGCGCATCCGGCTTCGCTACGGCGCTGCGGATGCCTGGCTGATCACCGGCTTCGACTCCGTCAAGCAGGTGACCACCGACCCACGGTTCAGCAGGGCGGGCATCATCGGTCACGACTACCCCCGGATGACGCCGGAGCCCATCGTCTCGCCGGAATCGATCAACGTGATGGACCCGCCGCAGAGCAGCCGCGTCCGCCACCTGGCCTCGCAGGCCTTCACACAGCAGCAGGTCGAAGGCATGCGGCAGCGGATCACCTGGCTCACGGACCGCCTGCTGGACGACATGGAGAAGCAGGGACCGCCGGCGGACCTGGTCCAGCACCTCTCCAACCCGCTCCCCCAGCACGCCATCCTGGACCTCCTCGGTATCGAACGGGAGGAATGGCCCCGGATCGAGGAGTCCGTGCACCAACTGCTCGTCGTCGGCGCGGGCACCAAGGAGGCCGCCGCGACGGCCAAGGCCGATCTGACGGCCTACTTCGCCAAACTCGTCGAACAGCGCCGGAACTCACCCGGCCCCGACCTCATCAGCGCTATGGCCGCGGCGCGGGAGGGCGAGGAACAGCTCGACGACAAGGAACTGGCGGTCATGGCACTGACGCTGGCGCTCAGCGGCCAGGACACGGCGACCTGCCAGATCAGCGACATCACCTACCTGCTCCTGACCCGTCCCGAACTGATGCAGCACCTCAGGCGCCGGCCCGAGACCGTGACCGACGTCGTGCACGAGATGCTCCGCTGCATCCCGTTCCGCAAGGGTGTCGGAATCCCACGCGTGGCTCTCGAGGACGTGGAACTGGACGGTGCGCGGATCAAGGCAGGCGACTTCGTGCACGTGTCGTACCTGACGGCCAACCGTGACCCGGAGCGCTACCCGTCCCCCCACGACATCGACCTCGACCGCCCCACCGCTCCGCACATGACCTTCGGCTGGGGCGGACACCGGTGCATCGCCATGCCGTTGGCCATGGCGGAACTCGAAGTGGCCATCGGCCGCCTTGTGGAGAGGTTCCCCGGCCTGCGGCTCGCAGTGCCGCCGGAGGAGCTGCGTTGGGACACGGAGACGATCAGGCGGTTTCCGCTGGAGCTGCCGGTGGCCTGGTAGGAAGGCCTGCATCGCGTCGGACGCACGGACGACGCACGGACGCCACCGAACACCGACGAGCCCCCCTTCCCGGCCAGGAAGGGGGGCTCGCGGGGCCACGCAGGCGCGCAGCGGGGGCGCTCTCACCGGTGTCGCCCAGCAACTCGGCCCGTGCTGCCCTGCCCTGCCACCAGCAGGCAGCGGAGTCGACCAGTCCGGTACGTTCACTCGGCAGTCTTGGCCCGCCGCGGCCACACCGGCAGGGCCGCCTTCCTATCTGTCGTCTTCGTCCCGGCCGTCTTCGAAGACGAACAGTGGTTTGGTGCCGTGTGCGGGTGCTTCGGCGAGCGAGACGGCTTCGGTGAAGCGTTCGAGCGGGAACGGCCGGCCCCGGGGGATGCTCAGCACCTCGTCGGCGACCAGACCACGAACCTGGGACAGCGCGCGCAGCGCATCCTCGGGTGAGGCAGCGCCGAACCAGCGGTTCAGCCAGAAGCCACGGACCGCTTTGGTCTCGTAGATGACCGAGCGTGCCTGCAGCGGGATCGTCAGTGCCGCAGGGTCGGTCTGCCGATGGGTCGAGAGTGCGCCGTAGACCACGACCTCCCCTCCCGGAGCCAATGACTGGGACACCTGGGCACCCACGGGACCCGCGACACAGTCGACGGCCTTCCGCACGCCGACCGGCCCCGCAATCTCAGCCACACGCTGCACCAGGTCCTCGTCCTCGGTGCAAATGACCTCGTCACCGCCAAGCGCTTTGATCTCCTCGACGGCAGCGCGCCGCCGCACGACATTGATCGTCCGCACGCCCAGATGCCTGGCCAGCTGAATGACGAGCCGGCCGACGGTGGAGCCCGCGGCCGTCTGCAACAGCCATTCGCCCGGCTGTACGTCGAGTTCGCGCGTCACGAGGAGCAGCGCGGTCAACGGGTTGACCGCGAGTTGACAGGCGCTGGAGTCGCTCAGACGGTCGGGGACCGGCAGAAGCCTTCGCGTGTCGGCAACGAGGTACTCCTGCCAGGTGCCGTCCACAGGGGGCCCGGGTACCGCCGGGACCACAGCGGCCACCACGCGCTCACCGACCGTCAGCCCCTCGGTACCCGGGCCCAGGGCCGCAATACGGCCCACGCATTCCATGTGACCCCCGACAGCGGGAAACCCGGGGGAGAAACCGTAGCGGCCGCGCAGCACGTGCAGATCACTGGCGTGAATCGGAGTCGCCTTCACACGGATCAGCACCTGACCGGCTTTCGGCGTGGGTACAGGCCGGGATTCCAGCCGCAGGACATCGGTGGGCTCGCCGGCCTTCACAGCTACGAGCGCGCGCATGGATTGAGGCATGAGCGGCCTTTCGACCCACTCAAGATGATCATGAGTTCGGATGTGAATCTGTCATTTCACGCTACGTCCGGCCCCGGAAAGATTCCCGGCGGCGGACCTGTCCTGCCGAGCCGTTCGTGTCGGCGGGGACGGCTGGGTACCGTCCTTGTCGACCGGCTGGAAGTAGTGGTCCAGCGCCCAGGCGGCCACGTGGGTGCCGGCCCGGCACCCGGCCACGTCCGCCGTGCGGGAGTGGACGCCGCCCCACACACGCGCGTCGACGACGTCCTGGTTGAGGTCGTCGGCGGACCCGTAGAACCGTGTGGTGCCGGTGACCTCGGAGGGGACGTGGAGGTCGATGTGCGAGGTGCCGAGGACGCCGGTCAGGGCGCGTACTACGGCAGCGGTGACGGTCGTATGGCCGGCGATGTAGTCCGGGTGCGGTGGGGTGGGGAGCAGCGGCTCCCAGGCCGGGTCTGCCGTCGTCGCGGGGTTGCCGTCGGTGTCGGCGAGGCGGATGGCGGTGATCGGCCGCCAGGAGCCGTAGTGGAGCTTGGCGTCCCATGCGGTGACGACGGCGTCGGTCGCCGACGCGTTCACGGCGGCGAACAGCCGGGCCGTCTCGGCGATGCCGAGCCGGTGCCGGGCGGCGTGGTCTCGTACGGCTTCCTGGACCTGTGCGACCAGGTTGCCGCTGAAGAAGAGGGCGGTCTCGGTCTGCTGCGCGCTCCTGCCCGAGCCGGTCTTCGCGCCCATGACCTTCAGCTCCTGGACGTCCTCGGCGTAAGCGGCCGAGGAGAGGGCGGATGGTCCGCCGGGGCGGAACTGCTGCGGCGAGGAGAGCAGGAGGGGGCGGAGCCTGGCGAGCCAGGTGTCGATGAAGGGCTGGAACGCGGGCGGGGTGGGCCGCCAGACCCCCGGTGCCGGGGAAGCGGTGAACGGAACATCCGCGAACCTGCCGTCCCCTTCCCGGAGTTCGATGATGCGGGCGCCAGCGCGCCTTCCGTAGTCCACGCCCCTCTCTCTGGCCTGACCGGGCGGAAGAGCGGCGAGCGAGTCCGCGTAGGCGGTGTCGAGCCGCTCCTTGAAGGCAGGGAAGTAGGTGAGCAGCACGTCGTGGGCCGCGGTGGCGGCGGCCGCCGCGGAGGATGCCTTGGCCGGACCGTGCTCGTGCCATTTGTACAGGGCGTAGCCGCCTTCGATCCCCACCACGGCGTTGTACACGGCGACGGAGAGGAACCCCTCCCAGATCGCCACCTGCCCGGAGGGGCGTGGGCCGAGGCTGGTCTTGATCGTGTCGGTGGCGATGGCGTTCCACTCGCGGACCACGGCTGCCGGGTCCGCCACGGTCCGGGTGTCCGCGTCGGGGGGACTGGTCGCGGCGGTGAGCGTCACGAGGGCGATGGCCGCGACGGCGCAGATGAATGCCCGGACACGTGAACGCGGAGGAACGGGAAGAGGGGGCTCTTGATGCACAGCGTGCTCCCAGCGTTGAGTTCCCAAGGCTTAGCAACGGCCCACTGCGCGAGCAAGACAACTCGCCGATACCGGACAGACCCAGGGCACCCTCCCCAGCAAGGCGTTCTTCGCCAAGCTCGGGTTCGGCTTCAACCCGATGTTCACCGACGAGACCGCCGCCTGCATACTGGTCGGCGAACACGCCTTCGTCATGCTGCTCAGCCGCGAGAAGTTCGCGGAGTTCGCGAAACTGCCGATGGCCGATCCCACCACGCACACGCTGGCGCTGTACTGCTTCAGCGTGTCGTCCCGCGAAGAGGTCGACACGGTCAGCGCCGCTGCGCTCGCGGCGGGCGGCTCCGAGGCGGATGGCGCCGAGGACTACGGCTTCATGTACTCACGCAGCTTCTTCGACCTCGACGGCCACGGCTGGCGGTCATGTGGATGGACCCGGCAGCGGCGGAGCAGGGCCCCGAGGCGTTCGCGGCCTCCATGCCGGACGCCGACACCCGGGCCTGACCCACCGCCCAGCGTTCTTGACCGTCAGAGGCAGCAACTTCTTGCCGACGCGAGGCGCTCAGCGGCACGCTGCCGACTCGGCCGGCCGAAGGCGATCTTCGAGGGGGCCGAGCCGATGACCTCCCGCATCCCACGATCCCTCGCGGAGGTTACGCGTCCTGTTGGGCGTCGATTTCGGCGATCAGGGCCTCGATACGGGTCTTGATCTGGTCGCGGATGGGGCGGACGGCCTCGACGCCCTTGCCCGCCGGGTCTTCCAGCGCCCAGTCGAGGTACTTCTTGCCGGGGAAGATCGGGCAGGCGTCGCCGCAGCCCATGGTGATGACGTAGTCGGACGCCTGGACGGCCTCGGTGGTCAGGATCTTCGGCTTGGCCTCGGAGATGTCGACGCCGACCTCCTTCATGGCCTCGACCGCGGCGGGGTTTACCTGGTCGCCCGGGATGGAGCCGGCGGAGCGGACCTCGATCCGGTCGCCCGCGAGGTGGTTGAGGAAGCCGGCGGCCATCTGCGAACGCCCGGCGTTGTGGACACAGACGAACAGCACGGAGGCGAGCGGGCTGGAGGACATCGGTACTTCCTTCGTAAGTGGATCAGCAGTTGGTACGGGGGTCGGGTTCAGCTGCTGGGCAGCGAGGTGAGCAGCTCGGTGGTGTGGGCGTCGATCTCGTCGCGGATGCCGCGGACGACGGCGATCGGCGCGCCCTCGGGGTCGGTGACGGGCCAGTCCAGGTACCGGCGGCCCGGCAGCACGGGACAGGCATCCCCACAGCCCATCGTGATGACGATGTCGGCGGCCTGCACAACCTCGTCCGTCAGCGGCTTGGGGAACGCGTCGGTGAGGTCCACTCCCGCCTCGGTGAGCACCTGCGCGACGACCGGTTCGACCGCGGCGGCCGGGTGCGTGCCCGCAGAGGAGACGACCACATGGCCGTGGGCGCGATGGGCGAGCAGGGCGGCGGCCATCTGGGAGCGTCCGGCGTTGCGGCTGCACACGAACAGCACCCGCGGAAGACCACTTCCCGGTGCGCCCTCGATGTGGGAGAGGGCGTCGAGGCGCTCGGTGCCAGGTGCTCGGCCGGCACGACGAGATGCGTGCGGACACGGGCGTGCTCGGCGAGGCGCTCGTAGGAGTCGGTGATCAGGCGCTGGATGGTCTCCGGGGAGAAGTGCCCGCGGTAACGCACCGAGAGCCGGGCGATACCGGACGCGAGGCGTTCGTCGGGCAGGACAGGGGGCGGCGACGCGGTCATGGGAACCCCCTTCGGGGCATGGGTCCCAACTCGTGCTGGGATACGGGTCCCAAGGATCAGCCCAGGCTGGTATCAGCCGGGAGTGATGTGAGAGTATCAGTCCATGCTGACGTCAGTCGACACTGATCTGTTGCGGGTTCTGGCCGACCCGCTCCGCCTCCAGATCGTCACCTTGCTGGCCAAGGAGACGCTCTGCTCGACGCACCTGATCGAGGAGACGGGGGCCAAGCAGACCAACCTCTCCAACCATCTGAAGGTGCTGCGCGAGGCCGGGGTCGTGGAGACGGAGCCCTGCGGCCGGTTCACCTACTACCGGCTCAAGCCCGACGTCATCGCCTCGCTCGCCGGTCAGTTCGCCGACCTCGCGGAGACCGCGCGCGCCACCGCCGAGAACAACGTCAAGCGGTCCTGCCCCTGATCTTCCGGCGCCCGTCCATCGCCGCGTCCCGTCGCCTTTTCGAACGCACCGAGGAGTCCTGTTGAGCGCCACCGAGGCCACCGAACACGACAGAGCCGAGGAATCCGCCATAGCGCCGGGCACCGCGCCGCAACCCGCCCCGGGCGCCACCCCGCCGCAGACCCCTCCACTGCCGGCCAAGGCCGCCGCTGAACTGGTCGGCACGGCGGCGCTCGTGGTCATCGTGGTCGGATCCGGCATCCAGGCCACCGAGCTGACCAAGGACGTCGGCCTGCAGCTGCTGGCCAACTCCACGGCCACCGTCTTCGGCCTCGGCGTCCTGATCGCCCTGCTCGGCCCGGTATCCGGCGCGCACTTCAACCCCGCCGTCACTCTCGCCGAGTGGTTCACCGCCCGCCGCAGCGGCGCCGGCGTCACCCTGCGCGAGGCGGCCGTCTACGTCCCCGCCCAGATCGCCGGCGCGATCGCAGGCGCTGTCCTGGCCGATGCCATGTTCGGCGAGCCCCTGGTGAAGTGGTCCACCCACGACCGCTCCGCCGGACACCTGCTCCTCGGCGAGGTCGTCGCCACCGCGGGCCTGATCCTGCTGATCTTCGGCCTGGCCCGCACGGACCGGCTGCGCTTCGCCCCCGTCGCGGTCGCCTCCTACATCGGCGCCGCCTACTGGTTCACCTCGTCCACGTCCTTCGCCAACCCGGCGGTGACCATCGGCCGAGCCTTCACCGACACCTTCGCGGGCATCGCACCGGGCTCGGTCGCGGCCTTCATCGGCATGCAGCTCGTCGGCGCCGTGGTCGGACTGACCCTGGTGGCCCTCATCTTCATGCCCGGCCGGACGGCCGAAGAGCAGCCGACCGGATGACACCGGTCTCGCAGGTGGTGGTGATCGGCGGCGGCCAGGCCGGCCTCGCCGCCGGCTACCACCTGCGCCGTCTGGGCGTCGACTTCGTCATCCTCGACGCCCCGACCACACCGGGCGGCGCCTGGCAGCGCACCTGGGATTCCCTGCGCCTGTTCTCCCCGGCCGCCTACTCCTCGCTGCCCGGCCGCCTCATGCCACCACAGCCCGGCGAGGTCTACCCGGACGCGCAGCACGTCGTGGACTACCTCGCCGACTACGAGAAGCGCTACGAGCTTCCCGTCGAGCGAGGTGTGCGCGTCCTCGGGGTCCACCGGGAGGGCGGGAAACTGCGCGTGGAGACCGACTCCGGCACATGGCACGCCCGTGCCGTGATCAGTGCGACCGGAACCTGGTGGAGGCCCTTCCTCCCCGCCGTCCCGGGCCGCACGGCCTTCGAGGGACGCCAGCTGCACACCGTCGAGTACCGGCGACCGCAGGACGTCGAAGGCCGTCGGGTGGTCGTGGTGGGCGGCGGAAACTCAGGAGCACAGATCGCGGCTGACCTGGCCCACCACACCGAGCTGACCTGGGTCACCCAGCGCCCGCCCCGTTACCTCGCCGACGACATCGACGGCCGGGCCCTGTTCGACGCCGCCACCGCCCGCCGCCGCGCGCTCGACGAGGGCCGCACCGACGCCGGCGGCGTCGCCTCCCTCGGCGACATCGTCGCCGTCCCGCCCGTACGCGCAGCCCGTGACGGCAACCTGCTCAAGGCGAGCCCCATGTTCACCCGGCTCGTCCAGCGCGGCGTCGAGTGGGCCGACGGCACCCGCGCGGAGGCGGACGCGATCATCTGGTGCACCGGCTTCCGGCCCGCTCTCTCCCACCTCGCCCCGCTTCAACTCCGCGGCCGACGCGGCCGCATCGCCATGCAGGGCACCAGGGCGGTGGACGAACCGCGCCTGCATCTGCTCGGCTACGGCGACTGGACCGGCCCCGCCTCCGCCACCCTCATCGGTGTCGGCCGCCCGGCCCGCGAGGCAGCCCGCGAGATCAGCACGCTACTCGCCGCGGGCGCGCGTCAACCGCCGGGCGCGAATCCGGTTTCCCGCCTCAGCGATCCGTGTGGGTCAGCGTGAGCTGCTGGCGATGGAAGTCGAAGTGCCGGGTCGGGTATCGGTAGAGGTCGGCGATGGTCATGACGTCGCGGAAGAACGGGTCCCAGCGGGTGGGGTAGTGCATGGCGAGCGCGAGGTCGCTCTCCCGTTCGGCGTCGAGGCGGCCGTGCAGGAAGGTGATCACACGGTCAAGGACCGTCCCCATCCGGCGGCGCCCGAGGACCCTCGCCCCGCCGACAGGGCCCAGGTAGTTGACCACGTCGAAGGGCTTGGTTCCCGCGTTGAGGAGCCGGGCGAAGGCCCGGCTGGCACCGCGCGGCAGCCGCCCGAAGATCCGCAGCAGGACCAGCAGCGGCCAGATCAAGAGGTAGCCGAAGAGCATGTGGAACAGCAGCTGCTCGTTGGTCCACCGGGTGCCGTCGGTGGGCCGACGCAAGTCGTCCTCGGTGGCTTCGTCGAGAAGCCCATGGAACGTCGCACGGGCACGTTCCAGCTCTTCGTGGACCGCCTGACGGTCCACCGACGGCTCGTCCATCGGACCCTCCCGCTCGCCGTACGGTTTGTGCGGTCGGCTCAGCCGAGAGTGCCGAGCATCTGCCCCATCGCGGCGACCACCGACGGCTCCACCCGGTAGTACACCCAGGTGCCACGCCGCTCGGAAGTCAGCAGCCCGGCCTCCTTGAGCTTCTTCAGGTGGTGGGAGACGGTCGGCTGGGAGACGCCGACGTCGGAGATGTCGCACACGCAGGCCTCGCCACCCTCGTGCGAGGCGACCAGCGAGAACAGCCGCAACCGCACCGGATCGCCGAGCGCCTTGAACATCCGAGCGGTCTTCTCCGCCTGTTCAGCGGTCAGGGGGCGCTCGGTGAGGGGTGGGCAGCACGGCACCACAGCGTCGGAGCCCTCCGGCTCCAGCAGCGGCAGCACCTTCATATTCGACATATGTCTATGTTGACACATGTCGAACCAGGATGGCGAGGGTCAAGCATTCGATAGATGTCTATATTGACGTCTACCTAATCAGGTGCCATGCTGGCCGCACAAGCCATCGACAAACGTCGAATCAAAGGGGAACCCCGTGGCCGTGTCCATCAACAGCGTGCCCACCACCGACCAGCTGCCCGTCGTGGTCATCGGAGCCGGCCCCATCGGCCTCGCCGCAGCCGCCCACCTCGTCGAGCGCGGCCTCGAACCGCTGGTCCTGGAAGCCGGACCGTCTGCCGGCTCCGCCGTCCGGGACTGGGCGCACGTGCGGCTGTTCTCCCCCTGGGCCGAGGTCACCGACCCTGCCGCCGAGAAGCTGCTCGCCCCGACCGGCTGGGTGCGCCCCGACGGCGCCACCTGTCCCACCGGCGACGACTGGGCCGAGAAGTACCTGCAGCCGCTCGCCGACACCCTCGGCGACAAGGTCCGCTACGGCGCCACGGTCACCGGCGTCGCCCGCGCCGGCCGGGACCGCATCGTCGACTCCGGCCGCGACGAGCAGCCCTTCACCGTCCACATCCAACTCGCCGACGGCCACGAGGAGCGCATCGCCGCCCGCGCCGTCATCGACGCCTCCGGCACCTGGTCCGTCCCCAGCCCGATGGGCGCCGACGGCCTGCCCGCCCTCGGCGAGAAGACGGCCACCGACCGCGTCTCCTACCGCGTCCCCGATCTGGGCGACCCGGCCGTCCGCGCCCGGTACGCGGGCAAGCGCACCGCCGTCGTCGGCTCGGGCGCCTCGGCCTTCACCGCCCTCGCCCACCTCGCCGACCTGGCCAAGGAGGAGGACGGCACGCACGCGGTGTGGATCCTGCGCCGTGGTATCAGCGCGAACACCTACGGCGGCGGCGAGGCCGACCAGCTTCCCGCCCGCGGCGCACTGGGCCTGCGCGCCAAGGCCGCAGTCGAGGCAGGCCACGCCAGCGCGGCCACCGGCTTCCGCACCGAGGCCGTCGAGCGCGACACCGACGGCCGCCTGATCCTGGTCGCCGAGGACGGCCGCCGCCTCGACCCGGTCGACGAGATCATCGTCCTCACCGGCTTCCGCCCCGACCTCTCCTTCCTCTCCGAGGTCCGCCTCGGCCTCGACGAACGCCTCCAGGCCCCGACCGCGCTCGCCCCGCTCATCGACCCCAACGTCCACTCCTGCGGCACCGTCTACCCGCATGGCGTGAACGAGCTCTCCCACCCCGAGCAGGACATCTACCTGGTCGGCATGAAGTCCTACGGCCGCGCCCCCACGTTCCTCGCGATGACCGGCTACGAGCAGGCCCGCTCCATCACCGCCGCCATCGCCGGAGACCGCGAAGCCGCCGAGCGCGTCGAACTGACCCTCCCCGAGACCGGCGTATGCGGCGGCGCCGGCCTCTTCGACGACCCCGAAGCCGCCCAGAACGGCGGGGGAGGCGGGTGCTGCGCAGCCCCGGCCACCCTGCAGATCGGCATCGGGGCCCCGGCCGCCTCCGGCGGCTGCTGAACCCACACCCACAAGGAGGTTCGCCATGTCCCGCGTACAGCTCGCCCTCCGCGTCCCCGACCTCGACGCGTCCATCGCCTTCTACACCAAGCTGTTCGGCACCGAGCCCGCCAAACTCCGCGACGGCTACGCCAACTTCGCCATCGCCGAACCCCCGCTCAAGCTCGTCCTCATCGAAGGCACCCCGGACGAGCCGACACGCATGGACCACCTCGGCGTCGAGGTCGAGACGACCGAGGCCGTCCACGCCGCCACCACCCGCCTCGGCGAGGCCGGCCTGGCCACCGACGTGGAGAACGACACCACCTGCTGCTATGCCCTCCAGGACAAGGTCTGGGTCCACGGCCCCGGTCAGGAACCCTGGGAGGTGTACGTCGTCAAGGGGGACGCCGACTCCCTGGCCAAAGAGCAGGGAAGCACCTGCTGCACCGGCCCGGCCGAGGCCGACCCGAAGGAACCAGCCGTCGCGGGCGGCTGCTGCTGATCCACCGATGACCAACCTCCCTGCACCAGGGAGGCGCACGGGCACCCGGCAACCATCAGACACGACTGAGCCCCTTCCCCATCAGGGAAGGGGCTCAGAACGTCACGCAACTCAGGGAGGCCCACTGCGGGGCCTCCATGCTCCGGCAACGGCGTCCGCGGCGTGCACCGCGGGACACGAGGCTGCGTCCGAGCGGAAACGCCAGCAGCCGCCGGCGCAACTTCTTGCCGGTCGGGCCGATTTGGATGTGGGTGTCCATCTGCGGCCACATACCAACGGACCCAAAACCGCTACCGTGCTGGTCCTGGGAAAGCGAACGAGGACGCGCGCCGCGACTGACCGCATTCAGTACTCGGTTGAGGCCGAGTGGACCGAGGTCGACTCAGCCCTCCTGGAGGAGCTGAAGAAGTCGGAGACCCAGGTGCCGGACGACGCGCCGCGAGCCCTGCGGTCCGTCCGGTTGTACCGGCGGGCCGTGTCGGCTTTCGTGAGCAGCCGGGCTGTGCGGTGGGGAGCGCCGCGGTTGCCGGGCCCTGGCTGCGGTGATCTACTCGGTAGTGGAGCCGGAGTTGTGAAGCACCCTGCCCGATACCCGACGAAGCACGGCGAACGATGCGGACGCCGGCCCACGGCAGGACCGCGTCGTCGATGGAGCCGGCTGTTCGGCCGGAGACGGTGAGACGCCGTGGTGCTCAGCGACGGGAGATGAGCGCTGAAATGACATCTGAAGCCACGATCAGCCGCCCCCTGCAGCGACTGCGTGACCAACTCACAGGAGCGGCGTCGAGCATCGGCCATGCGGCGACGGCGACGGGCAGGGTTACGGCGGACGCCGTGCGCCACCCCCGAGCAATGGCCGGACGCGCCCGCGAGGCATCCCAGGCGCTGCCGCTGATGTGGGAATCGGTGAAGCCGGTGCTGACCGGCCACGTCGGGGACTGGCGCCGAGAATACGCTTACACCCTCGGGGAACAGGCCTTCGTCTATGGGTTCCCGTACATCTACAACGCCCGGCTCCGCCACCGGTGGGTGACCCGGAAGCCCGACACCGACACGACGCCGTATGCCGCCGTCAACCACTTCTGGCACGCCCGCACGCTTTTCGACGCCTCGGACCGGGAAGGTCTGGCCCCCAACAACGACACCCTGTACTCGTTCGCCTGGGTCGACCTGAGCGAGGAACCCGTCATCCTCTCGCACCCGGACATGGGCGACCGCTACTTCACCTTCGAACTGGTCGGCGTCACCTCCGACAACTACGACTACGTGGGACAGCGCGCCACCGGGTCACACGCCGGAGACTTCGCCATCATCGGGCCGGGATGGACGGGAGACCTCCCCGAAGGGGTGCGCCGCACGGCGACCGCCCCCAGTCCCTGGGCCGTGATCGTCGGCCGGACCCTCGTCGAAGGCGAGCCCGACCTTGCGAACGTTCATGCACTTCAACGCCGGTACCGGTTGACCCCGCTCCATCTGTTCGGCAAAGAAGGAGCGCACGTTCCGGAACGCCGTGACGTGCTGGAACCGATCGACGCGGCAGATGATCCTCTCGGTCCGTGGAAGACCCTGAACGCGATGCTGGCCGAGAATCCGCCACCCCGACACCACGAGGTTCTGCTGAAGCAGTTCGCCGAGATCGGAATCGGGCCCGGGCTCGATGTCGAAGCCCAGCCCGAATCCGTCAAGCAGAGCCTGATCCGGGCCGCGACGACCGGCGTTCGCATGCTCGAACAGCAACTGCTCAGTGGTGAATGGGCTCAAGTCATCAACGGCTGGCGCTACCCGCCACCACAGATGGGACGGTTCGGGGACGATTTCCTGAGGCGAGCCGCGGAGCAGTCTTTTGTCGGCGTCGCCGTCAACGATCCCGAGGAAGCGGTCTACCTGGCCGCCTTCCACGACGCGGACGGCAGCAAGCTGTCCACGGGCCGCTACGAACTGCGCTTCGAACCAGGGAATCTGCCCCCTGTCGACGCCTTCTGGTCGCTGACCGCCTACGGCGAGGACAGGAACTTGGTCCCCAACCCGATCGGCCGCTACTCCATCGGTGACCGCACTCCAGGACTGCTCACCGACGGTGACGGAAGCTTGACCCTCCACCTACAACCGGAGTCACCAGGTCCCGCCCGTGAGCCCAACTGGATTCCCACACCACAGGGCATTTGGTTCATCGGCTTGCGCATGTATCTGCCACGCCCCGAGGTCATCGACGCCCGATGGGTGTGCCCGCCGATCAAGCGCGTCGGCTGACGGCACCGCGGAGCGGGCCACGGCACGGCCGACGACGGGCTCGGCACGCACCCTAGACCATGGGCTCCTTGCGGCGGGGCATCAGCAGCAACGCCAGCACGGCCACAACGAGCGGCAGGATGCTGACAATCACCATGGTGAGCCGTAGTCCGTGGGCGAAGTCCAGCCCGAGGTCCAGTCCTGAAGCCTGACGGAGCAGGTTGGAGTCGTATACGGTGCTGCCCGGACTCTGCGCCAGTCCGCTGCGCACGGCATCCACGGCCCGCCCGGCCCGGGCCACCGACAGCCCGCGTGACTTCGCGTCCACCAGCCACTGCCGCTGGAAGAAGAAGTCGAGAAGCAGAACGTAGACGGTGGGCCCGAAAGCGGCGCCGGTCATCGCGAAGGCCATCTGCACGGAGGCCACCGTGCCGGAGCGCCCGGGCGGCGCCTGGGAGAGGACCGTCTCGGACACCGATGCGGAAGTGACCACCGACCCGAGGTTGCACAGCCATGTGGTCGGCACGAGCAGCCACACCGCCATCGTGGGGCCGGCGGTCCCCGCCAGCAGCAGTCCGCTTGCCGCCATCACCAGCAGGCCGGTGACCATCACCGGCCGCGGGGTGTACTTCCCGATCAGGCTCCCGGCCAGGATCACGGCACCGGCGATCAGCAGTGTGCCGGGGAGGTACAGCAGGCCGATGGACTCGGGTGAGAGCGACAGCACAACGCTGCCGAACTGCCCCAGGACGATGCCGAGCCCCGCGATCAGGAAGTTCAGCGTGAGGGTCGCCGCCAAGGCGACGCTGAACGGTGCGCTGCGGAACAGTGCCAGGTCCAAGGCGGGTTCCGGGGTGCGGCGTGCATGAAGCACGAAGAGCACGGCGACGGCCGTGCTGATCAACAGCGGCACCCAGGTCTCGGGCCGGAGGATGCCGTTCTGCGCCGCGGCGAGGCCGACGACAAGGGCCAGCAGAGTCGCCCCGATCAGGGTGACACCGACCACGTCGAGGCGACGGCCCTGTTGGACGGGTGATTCCGGGATGTACCGGACCGTCAACCCCAGCGACACCAGGCACAGCAGTGGAGCGATCAGAAACAGGAACCGCCAGCCGACGGCCGTCACCGCCCAGCCCGTGAACGTGGGGATCACCCCGCACAGGATCACGTCGACGGCCATCAGGACACCGATGGCGACCGGCCGCCTCTCCGGCGCCACGGACACCTTCAGCAGGGCCAGCGGCACTGCCAGCAGCGCGGTCATCCCCAGCCCGGCCAGAAAGCGCATCGCCAGCAGGAAGCCGTAGCCGGGCGAGAACACGGAGAGCAGGTCGGCGACCGTGACGACGACCAGTCCCAGCATCAGCAGGCGTTTGAGCCCGACGGAGTCCCCGAGCCTGCCCGCGGCAAGTACGGAGGTGGCCATCACCAGCGTCGCTGCTCCGCCCAGCAGCCCGACGACTTGCGGCGGCACATGGAGGGCCCGGCTCACCTGCGGCAGATTCAGGCTGAGCACCAGCGGGTCGACGACGGTGACCGTGAAGGCGAGGGCGAGTCCGAGGATGATCGGCAGGGCCGTCGCGTTGGTACGTGACTCAGCGGACGACACCGGAGCGCCTCCCATGATCCCACGTCGCATTCCGGTCAACGCTAACCCGGCCATTGCGCACCGTCGGGCTTCCCCGGGCCGACACGCACGGAAGCCCGGCATTCGGAGTACATACGTCGCCGTGGCCGGTCCCACGGCGGGGAAGTTCGCCCGCGGTCCGGGCTCGCTTCCACAGGATGGCGGGCTTGGCACTCCCCGAGCCCGAGTCACCCCCCGCCAGTGGAGCCGCCGGACGGCAGCTGCCGCCTATGCGGGCCCACACCCACGGAGAATGCCAGGATGTCGCCTGCCGGGCTGACGGCATCACTGGCGAACCCCCCTCCCCCCGTGGCGACCTCACCGGCAGGGCAGGTCCGAGCACGGCGTCCGGAAGGAAGCCGACGGCGCCGACACCTCGCCCACCTCGACGCGCGTGACCACTCGAAGTCGGCCCTGGACCAGCCTCCTTGACCGTCAGAGGCAGCAACTTCTTGCCGGTCGTCCCGATTTGTATGACCGTATCCATCTGCGGGCAAGGCCACACCACACGCCTTCCAAGCCCTCGCATCCGGCACACGGCCGGCGCTGGGGGTCACGCGACACATGGGGTGAGCCGGCCGGGTCGCCAGGCATCCGCCGCCGCGCTTGGTCGCAGCCGTCCCGCACCGTATGAGGCACAGGTCCAGGAGGAAACGGAGCACAACTGCGGACCTGTTCCCATTCCGGGGCCTGTTGTCAGGCGGATTCGGAGCTGACGAGGACCAGCCCGCTGCTTCAGCAGTTGATCTCCGCCCAGATCGTCTTCCCCTGAGCATGGTGGCGTGTCCCCCAGCGATCGGCGAACTGTGCGACAAGCAGCAGGCCGCGGCCGCCTTCGTCAAAGACACGGGCACGCCGCAGATGCGGGGCTGTGCTGTTGCTGTCGGAGACCTCACAGATGAGCGCGGCGTCACGGATCAGACGCAACCGAATGGGTGGCTGCCCATAACGGATCGCGTTGGTGACCAGCTCGCTGATCACCAGTTCCGCGGTGAAGGCAACATCGGAAAGTCGCCACGCCGCCAGCCGAGTCTGGACTTCCGCACGAGCTCCGGCCACCGCGGCAGGGTCGGACGGCAAGTCCCACGTGGCGACCTGACTGGCGTCCAGGACACGGGTGCGGGCGACCAGGAGAGCGACATCGTCCCGCGGCTGTGCGGGGAGCAGGGTCTGGATCAGGTCCTCGCAGACGGCCTCCGGCGAGTGCGCGGGCTGCTCCAGACGTCGGCGCAGTAGCGTGAGGCCTTTGTCGAGGTCACGGTGGGTTCCCTCGACGAGGCCGTCGGTGTAGAGCGCAAGGAGGCTGCCTTCGGGAAGTTGCCACTCGACCGTTTCGAAGGGCAGCCCTCCTACGCCCAGTGGAGGCCCTGGCGAGACGTCGATGAAGTGCGCCGTGCCGTCGGGCGTGGCGACGGCTGGAGGCGGGTGACCCGCACTGGCAGCTGTGCAGCGCCGTTCAACGGGGTCGTACACGACGTACAGGCACGTGGCGATGAGATCGGTGGTGGTGTCGAGGGCTGACTCGGCCCCGGGGTCCGCGGTGGGGTCCTCCTCTGTCGCCAGGTGGGTGACGAGGTCGTCGAGGTGGACAAGGAGTTCGTCGGTGGGAATGTCGACATCGGCCAGAGTGCGCACTGCGGTCCGCAGTCGGCCCATGGTGGCGGAGGCGTGCAGGCCGTGGCCCACCACGTCCCCGACCACGAGGGCGACCCGCGCGCCCGACAGGGGGATCACATCGAACCAGTCGCCCCCCAGCCCCGCCCGGGTTCGAGCCGGCAGGTAGCGATAAGCGGCCTCGACCGCGTCCTGGGCGGCAAACCGCCGTGGGAGCAGACTCCGCTGCAGGGCCAGGGCGGTGGTGCGTTCGAGGGTGTAGCGGCGTGCGTTGTCCACGGCCACGGCGGCACGTGCGCCGATTTCCTCTGCGAGGAGCAGGTCGTCGTCCTGAAAGGGTTCCTGACGCCGGTGGCGGACGAAAACGCCCACGCCAAGCGTGATACCGCGGGCACGCAGCGGAATCACCATGATCGAGTGGACTCCGAACGTCTGGACCACCCATGACCGCTTGGGGTCGACCGCCTGCCAATCCTTGATCGCTTCGTCCAAGGAGCGATGGAGCGAGGGCCGACCGGTGGCCAGACAGCGCGCGGGCGGCGAGGACTGCGGGTAGTAGTCCACATCTCCCGGTCGGATCAATGCCTCGGGCACGCCAGGGAGCACGGACTGTTGCGCAGCGCGACGGAGAGCGACAGCGTCGGTGGCAGAAGGCATCGGCTCGACACCCCGGAACAGCGAATCCAGCAGGTCGATGGTGACGAAGTCGGCAAGCCAGCCCACAGCGACATCTGCCATCTCCTGAGCTGTACGCATCACGTCAAGAGTGCTGCCCACCTGCGTACTGACATCGTTGAGCAGGGCGAGCCGCTCGCGGGCCAAGTGCTGTTCGGTGACGTCGAGCGCGGTCAGTTGCACGCACCGTACCTGTCCGGTCGGCGTCTTGAGCGGGGACACGGTGATGGACCAGACCCGCTCGCGTGCCGTGGGCCGCGCTCTGCCACGCACGTGGAACTGTTCCGGTTTCCCCGTCTTGAACGCGCGGCGCATCCCCTCCTCAACCGATTGGCAGATGTGAGGCGGCATGATCTCGGTGACCCGCCGACCACTCAGCTGCTCTTCCGAGAGAGCAAGCTCGCGAACAGCGCCGGCGCTCGCTCGTAGGGCTCGCAGCTCGGAATCGAACACCATCAAGGGCAGATGACACTGCGCGAACGCTTCCTCCGTTGTCGTCGTCGCACGCAGTTCTGGGCGGTCCGGCGCAGTCGCCACGACCAACTGTTGCGCGTTGCCTTCGCCGTCGAGCGACGAAAAGGCGCGCAGTCGCACCTCGATGCGTTGGCCGTCCCGGTGGCGGAGCACGGCAGTACTGCTCCGCCCGTCGAGGACCGCGGAGAGGACATCTTCCGCATCGGGATCCAAGCCGAGCAGACGGGCTGCAGGGCGCCCAACGACGTCCTGATAGGGGTAGCCAAGCAGCTGCTCGGCGCCGGTGCTCCACCCTGTAACAATCCCCCGTCCATCGACGACGGCCGTGGCTGAGGCCGCCGGGTCGGGGAAGAGGCCGGAGCCATTACCAGTTGTGGCGCCGTGCATTTCGATCATCGCCTATCTGGCATGCGAAAGCCGGAGGTGTGGGGAGATGCCATCCCGACCGTGGGGTGCCGCGAGTGCCCTCTACCCCCACTTCTACCGTTCCCCGCTCCCGCCCGCAGGTCGGCGCGGTTCCTCTTGAGCGACCCCGAACACAGAGGGCTTGGCGATCACCAAACGCAACCAAGCCCCCTCCTGGTCAGGGAAGGGGCGCAACCCGTCACGCCGCCCGGCACCAGCCTGGACGGCCCCTCAGACCCACTGCACCCCGGAGACGATCTGCGAGCCGCCGCTGGGAGCCGGCAATGGTGTCCGAGGAGACGTCGGCAGCGCCAATGGGTGCGGACGTGAGACGCCGACTGCAGCCGGCGCAGCCGCCACCTCGTCCGCGCTCACCCCGCCGGCGCCTCAACCACCCGATCGAGTGCCTCGCTCACCTCAGTGCGCGTGACCACTCGCGGCCGGCGTCGGCCCAGCGTTCTTGACCGTCAGAGGCAGCAACTTCTTGCCGGTCGGGCCGATTTGGATGTGGGTGTCCATCTGGGGGCACACGCCGCAATCGAAGCACGGCGTCCAGCGGCAGTCCTCGACCTCGGTCTCGTCGAGGGCGTCCTGCCAGTCCTCCCAGAGCCAGTCCTTGTCCAGGCCGGAGTCGAGGTGGTCCCAGGGGAGGACCTCCTCGTAGGTGCGCTCGCGGGTGGTGTACCAGTCGACGTCGACGCCGAAGGGGGCGAGGGCCTTGTCGGCGCAGGCCATCCAGCGGTCGTAGGAGAAGTGCTCGCGCCAGCCGTCGAAGCGGCCGCCGTCGTCGTACACCGCGCGGATGACCGCGCCGATGCGGCGGTCGCCGCGGGACAGGAGGCCCTCGACGATGCCGGGCTTGCCGTCGTGGTAGCGGAAGCCGATCGAGCGGCCGTACTTCTTGTCGCCGCGGATCTTGTCGCGGAGCTTCTCCAGGCGGGCGTCCGTCTCCTCGGCGGAGAGCTGGGGAGCCCACTGGAAGGGGGTGTGGGGCTTCGGGACGAAGCCGCCGATCGAGACGGTGCAGCGGATGTCGTTGGACTTCGACACCTCGCGGCCCTTCTGGATCACGTGCATGGCCATGTCGGCGATCTGGAGGACGTCGTCGTCCGTCTCCGTGGGCAGGCCGCACATGAAGTACAGCTTCACCTGGCGCCAGCCGTTGCCGTAGGCCGTCGCGACCGTCCGGATCAGGTCCTCTTCCGAGACCATCTTGTTGATGACCTTGCGCATGCGCTCGGAGCCGCCCTCGGGGGCGAAGGTGAGGCCGGAGCGGCGGCCGTTGCGCGTCAGCTCGTTCGCCAGGTCGACGTTGAAGGCGTCCACCCGCGTCGACGGCAGGGACAGGCCGATCTTGTCTTCCTCGTAGCGGTCGGCCAGGCCCTTGGCGATGTCGCCGATCTCCGAGTGGTCCGCGGAGGAGAGGGACAGCAGGCCGACCTCCTCGAAGCCCGTCGCCTTCAGGCCCTTGTCGACCATCTCGCCGATGCCCGTGATCGAGCGCTCGCGGACGGGGCGGGTGATCATGCCGGCCTGGCAGAAGCGGCAGCCCCGGGTGCAGCCGCGGAAGATCTCCACCGACATGCGCTCGTGGACCGTCTCGGCCAGGGGGACGAGCGGCTGCTTGGGGTACGGCCACTCGTCGAGGTCCATGACTGTGTGCTTCGACACGCGCCAGGGGACGCCCGACTTGTTGGGGACCACGCGGCCGATGCGGCCGTCGGGGAGGTACTCGACGTCGTAGAACGCCGGGATGTACACCGCGCCCGTCTTGGCCAGGCGGAAGAGGACCTCCTCGCGGCCGCCGGGGCGGCCCTCCGCCTTCCACTCGCGGATGATCTTCGTCATGTCCAGCACGGCCTGCTCGCCGTCGCCGATGATCGCCGCGTCGATGAAGTCCGCGATCGGCTCCGGGTTGAAGGCCGCGTGGCCGCCCGCCAGCACGATCGGGTCGTCGATCGTGCGGTCCTTGGACTCCAGGGGGATGCCGGCCAGGTCCAGGGCCGTGAGCATGTTCGTGTAGCCCAGCTCCGTGGAGAAGGACAGGCCGAACACGTCGAAGGCCTTCACCGGGCGGTGGCTGTCCACCGTGAACTGCGGGACGCCGTGCTCCCGCATCAGGGCCTCCAGGTCCGGCCACACGCTGTAGGTGCGCTCGGCGAGGACGCCCTCCCGCTCGTTGAGTACCTCGTAGAGGATCATGACGCCCTGGTTGGGCAGACCGACCTCGTACGCGTCCGGGTACATGAGCGCCCAGCGGACGTCGCAGCTGTCCCACTCCTTGACGGTGGAGTTCAGCTCGCCGCCCACGTACTGGATCGGCTTCTGCACATGCGGGAGCAGAGCTTCGAGCTGTGGGAAGACCGACTCGACAGACATCGCGGGGATTACCTTCGTGAGCTGGCAGGGGTGACCATCAAGCCTAACCTGATCGCGGGCCTCCCCCGTACGCTCAGACGGACGGCCCGGCTGTGATCTCCCGCCACAGACCCGGCAGCTCCGCCTCCACGGCCGCCGCGGCCGCCTCTTCTCTGCCGTACAGCAGCCCGTACGTGAACGCGCTCTCCCCCGCCGCGTGTGCCACCGCGGACAGCTCGCGCAGGGTCAGGCGGGCCATGACGCTGTCCTGGTGTTCGCCGAGCAGGCTGGTCAGGGACTTCATGGACTTGGCCAGGGAGCGGGCGGGGCCGCCCAGGGCCGGGATGGCCGCCTCCCCCGCGTACCGGGTGCGCTTCGCCTTCTTGCGGGCCTCGTGGATGGCGGTGTCGCGTTGTTCGCCGGGTGGCTGGTCCAGGGCCTCGGTGACCAGGCGGGAGACCTTGGCGAGGTCCTTGCGTACGGCCTCGGCGATCACCTTCTCCGGCTTGCCCGCCGCCTTCTTCCCGAGCGGCGGCTCGGCGAGCACGGCGTCCAGGGTGTCGAGCAGGGCCAGATACCGGTCGGAGTCCAGGACCCCGACGACGTGGCCGCGGGCGCTGTCGTGCTTGGCGGTCGCCCAGGTGGTGAGCCGTTTGTGCACGGGGCCGGACACCAGGGCGGGCGGCAGGGTGTCGAGCAGGGCGATCAGGCGCTCCGCCAGCACCTCCTGGTCGCGGCCCACGCCCAGCTCGCCCGCCAGCCACTTCAGCTCGTCGGCGATCGGGTCGGTGACGGTGCGGTCGAGGACGGTGCCGAAGGTGCGGAAGGTGCTGCGCATGCGGCGGGTGGCCACCCGCATCTGGTGGACGGAGTCCGGTACGTCCCGGCGGACGCCCGGGTCGTACCCGAGGATCGCCTCGCGCTGTTCGCGCACGTAGGCGAGGACGTGGTCGCCTGCGGTCACGGGCTTGGCACGCCGACCGGAGCCGGGCCGCGGGCCGCCGGTCTGCTCCAGCGCCCGGGCCAGCTTCGAGGGCGACTTCGAGCGCCGTACACCCGCCTTGCGCAGCCGCTTCTCCACCTTGTCGAGGAAGGCCGGATCGCCGTCGTCGGCGAGTTCCACCTCGATCTCGGTCCACTGGGCGGTCCCGCCCGCGCCGGAGAGCCGCTCGGCGGTCACGGTGTCCACGCTCGCCTCGGCCAGCAGCGCGCCGTCGGCGTCCACGAGGTGGCGTACGTCGCGGGCGGAGCGGAGCCGGACGAGGGGGACCAGTTCGGTGTGGCGGACCCGGGAGCGGACCAGTGCGGCGATCTCGTCGGGGACGGTGTCGGACAGCGGTGCCCTGATCTCGTCGCGGACGCCGGGGGCGACCGGGAACTTCAGGTGCCAGCCCGCGTCCGAGCCTCCGGTGCGGTGGCGCAGGGTGAGGGCGGCGGCGGCCAGCCGCTCGTCCGCGGTGTCGTAGTAGGTGGCGTCCAGTTCGACGAGGCCCTTGTCGAGGACGTTCGCCACCCCGCCGACGCCGGTCAGGTCGGGCAGGCCACTGTCGTCGGATTCGTACTTGCGCTCGATCTCGCGTTTCGCATCCGCCATGAATTGAATCTAGTGGCAGAACGGTCGGGAGGGCAGGGGCCAACCAGGGTGAATGGCGGGAAAACTCCCGCCATCCAGCCGGTGAACGCCCCCGCCCGTCCGGCGGACGTCCTCACGCGGACATCGGCCGCTGCACCTTGATCGACTGCAGCAGTCCCACCGCCACCCACACCGCGAACATCGACGATCCGCCGTACGACACGAACGGCAGGGGCAGACCGGTCACCGGCATGATGCCGAGGGTCATGCCGATGTTCTCGAAGGACTGGAAGGCGAACCAGGCGACGATGCCGGCGGCGACGACCGTGCCGTACAGCTCGGTCGAGTCGCGGGCGATGCGGCAGGCCCGCCACAGCACCACGCCCAGCAGGAGGACGATCAGGCCGGCGCCGACGAAGCCCAGCTCCTCCCCCGCGACCGTGAACACGAAGTCGGTCTGCTGCTCGGGCACGAACTGGCCGGTGGTCTGCGAGCCGTGGAAGAGGCCCGCGCCGGTCAGACCGCCGGAGCCGATGGCGATGCGAGCCTGGTTGGTGTTGTAGCCGACACCCGCCGGGTCCAGCTCCGGGTTGGCGAAGGCCGCGAAGCGGTTGATCTGGTACTCGTCCAGGATGTGGAGCTGCCAGATGGCGACACAGCCGATCACACCGGCGGTGAGCAGGCCGAAGATCCAGCGATTGGAGGCGCCGGAGGCGAGCAGCACGCCCAGGATGATGGCCACCATGGCCAGGACCGTGCCGAGGTCGGGCATGAGAAGCACGATCAGGATCGGCACGGTGGCCAGGCCCAGCGCCTGCACGACCGTGCGGTGGTCGGGGTACGGCTTGTCCCCGGCGTCGACCCGGGCCGCCAGTATCATCGCCATGCCCAGGATGATCGAGACCTTCACGAACTCGGCGGGCTGGAGCGAGAAGCCGCCGCCGAACACGATCCAGTTGCGGCTGCCGTTGATGGTGGCGCCGAGCGGGGTGAGCACCAGCAGCACCCCGAGCAACGACATGCCGTAGAGGACCGGCACGGCGTTGCGCAGGGCGCGGTGGCCGAGCCAGATCGTGCCGATCATCAGGGCGAGTCCGATGCCGAGGTTCATCAGATGGCGGACCAGGAAGTAGTACGGGTCGCCCTGGTTGATCTCGGTACGGTTACGGGTCGCGGAGTACACCAGCAACGAGCCCAGCAGCGACAGCACGAGGGCCGCCAGCAGCATCGGCCAGTCGAGCCGGCGGGCCAGCGAGTCGCGGGCGAAGATCCTGGTCCAGCCGGCCCGCTCGGGACCGTACCCGGAGACGGAGAAGCTGTTGCCGGTCATGTGAGCTTCCTCCGGCTCCCCCTCCGGCGCGGCCGCCTGCGGGTGTTGCTGTTGCCCGTGCTGGGCGAGGGGCTGGTGGCGGGCTGCTGGTTGTCGTCGTTGGTGGGGTTGTCCTTCTGGGAGGCCTCGGCGTCCTTACCCGGGTCCCCGGTGACCTTCGGGGCGGCGATCGTGCCGTCCGTGCGGACCTTCGGCAGGCCCTTCTGCGGCTCGGGCAGCAGCGCCTTCTTGTTGTCGATGGAGCCGTCGCCCTGGACGCCGTAGAGCGCGCTGTAGATGTTGCGCACGGCCTCACCGGAGGAACCGGAACCCGTACCGGCCTGGGCGATCGTCATGATCACCGAGTAATCCTTGGTGTACGTTGCCAGCCAGCCAGTGGTCTGCTTGCCGTAGACCTCCGCCGTACCGGTCTTGGCGTGCAGCGCGATCTTGTCCTGCGGCCAGCCGCCGAACTTCCAGGCGGCGGTACCGCGGGTGATGACGCCCGCGAAGGCGTCGTCCATGCCCTTGAGGGTGGCCTGGCTGACCGGCAGCTTCCCGGACTTCCTCGGCTTGATCGGCGTGACCGTCTTGCCGTCCGCGCTGATGACCGCCTTGCCGATGGTCGGCTGGTACATGGTGCCGCCGTTGGCGACGGCGCCGTAGATCACGGCCTCCTGGATCGGCGTGACGAGCGTGTCGCCCTGGCCGATGGAGTAGTTGATCTCGTCGCCCTCGCGCATCTTGTTGCCTTCGAGGCAGTTCTCGTAGGCGATCTTCTCGACGTAGGAGCCGTCCTTCTTTCCGGACTTGCACCAGGCGTCCTTGTTGGCCTTCCAGTAGTCCAGCTTCCACTGGCGGTCGGGGACGCGGCCGGTGACCTCGTTGGGCAGGTCGATGCCGGTCTCCTTACCGAGGCCGAACTGGTGGGCGGTCTTGAAGAAGTAGTCCCTCGGCTGCCCCTTCTTGGGGTTGATGCCGCCGTCCTTCTTCCACTCCCGGTCCGCGAGGCCGTAGAAGACGGTGTCGCAGGAGACCTCCAGCGCTCGGCCGAGCGAGATCGGGCCGAAGCTCTCGCCCTCGAAGTTCTTGAAGACCTGGCCGCCGACCGAGTACGAGCTGGTGCACGGATAGCCGCCGTCCCACTCGTAGCCGGCCTGGACCGCGGCGGCCGTCGAGACCACCTTGAACGTCGAACCGGGCGCAGCCTGACCCTGTATGGCCCGGTTGATCAGCGGGTAGTCGGAGTCCTTGCCGGTGAGGGCCTTGTAGTCCTTGGCGGAGATGCCGCCGACCCACACGTTCGGGTCGTAGGTCGGGGCCGAGGCCATGGCGACGATCCGGCCGGTCTTGGCCTCCATCACCACGACGGCGCCGGAGTCGGCCTTGTAGTTCTCGCCGGTGATCTTGTCGAACTGCTGACGGGCCTTCTTCATGGCCTTGTTCAGCTCGTACTCGGCGACCCGCTGCACCCGGGAGTCGATGCTGGTGACCAGGTTGGAACCGGACTCGGCGGCGTCCGACTTGGCTTTGCCGATGACCCGGCCGAGGTTGTCCACCTCGTACCGCGTCACGCCGGCCTTGCCGCGCAGCACCTTGTCGTACTGGCGCTCCAGGCCGGAGCGGCCGACCATGTCGGAGCGCAGGTAGGGCGAGTCGGTGTCCTTGGCCTTCTGGATCTCGTCGTCGGTGACCGGCGAGAGATAGCCGAGAACCTGGGCGCTGTTGGACTTGCCCGGGCCCGCGTAGCGGCGCACGGCCTCCGGCTCGGCGGTGATGCCGGGGAAGTCCTCGGCGCGCTCACGGATCTGCAGGGCCTGCTTGGGCGTCGCCTCGTCGGTGATCGGGATCGGCTGGTACGGCGAGCCGTTCCAGCAGGGCTGCGGGGTCTTGGCGTCGCACAGCCGGACCTTCTGGGCGACCTCCTCGGGCTTCATGCCGAGGACGCCGGCCAGCTTGGCGAGGACGGCCTTGCCGTCGTCCTTCTGCTTGAGCAGGTCGGTGCGGGAGGCCGAGACGACCAGACGGGTCTCGTTGTCGGCGAGCGGTACGCCCCGGGCGTCCAGGATGTCGCCGCGCACGGCGGGGTCGACGACCTGCTGGACGTGGTTCCCGGAGGCCTCCTTCTGGTACTCGGCGCCCTCCCGGATCTGCAGGTACCACAGGCGGCCGCCGAGCGTGCCGAGCAGGGAGAGGACGAGGATCTGGATCACGACCAGTCGGGTCTGGACTCGTGGAGTCCGTCCGGTCTCGGGAATGTTGGTCACTGCGGCTGTCTCCCCCTCTCAGTACGTGTACGTGTCATATACGACGAAGCTGTGCGTGCTCCTGAGCAACTCGCGCGTGCTCACAGCCGCTTGACCCCCTTGATGCGGCCGACCCGGGTCGAGCGGGTGCGGGCCTTGGCCTTGAGGCCGCCGAGGCCGCCGCGCTGGCTGCCGATGCGCAGGCCGGTGCCGGAGGAGAGCCAGCCGGAGGAGATGTCGCCGGCCTTGGCGGCGGGGCTGGTCTCGGCCAGCGGGTCGTTGTCGGAGCGGCGGGCCAGCCACATGATCCCGGGGACCACGAAGGGCGCGAGCAGCAGGTCGTACAGGGCGGCCGAGAACAGCAGCCCGGTCAGGCCGACATGGCGGGCGGCGGTGTCGCCGACCAGGGCGCCGACGCCCGCGTACAGCAGGGTGGAGCCGACGGCGGCGGCGACCACGACCGCCATCGGGCCGGTCGCCGACTTCAGGCGGCCGTTCTCCGGCTTGATGAGTCCGGCGCCGTAGCCGATGACGCACAGCACGAGGGCGTAGCGGCCGGCCGCGTGGTCGGCGGGCGGGGCGAGGTCGGCGAGCAGGCCGGCGCCGAAGCCGACGAGGGCGCCGCCCACATGGCCGTACACCATGGCCAGGCCGAGGACGGTGAGCAGCAGCAGGTCCGGGACGGCGCCGGGCAAATGCAGGCGGGCGAGGACGCTCACCTGGATCACCAGGGCGACGACGACCAGCGCGCTGGAGAGCAGGATCCGGTTGACACGCATGGGGATTCAGCTCCTACTGCTGCTGCTCGTCGGTGGCGTTCGCGTCGGCGGACGGTGTGACCGTGACGGTCACCGTCGGTGTCGGTGTCGGCTTGGGCTTGGTCGGCAGGACCTCGTCACGCGGGTCCTTCTTCGGGGCCTCGACGACCACACCGACGATGTCGAGCTGGGTGAAGCTGACGTACGGCGTGACGTAGAGCGTGCGGGTCAGGCCGCCGCCGGAGGGGTCGATGCGGGAGACCACGCCGACCGGCACGCCCGGCACGAAGGGCTTGTCGGCCTGGGAGCCGAAGGTGACGAGCCGGTCGCCCTTCTTCACCTCGGCCTTGCCGTTGAGGAGTTCGACGCGCAGCGGGCGGTCGCCCTGCCCGGAGGCGAAGCCGAGTTCGTCGCTGCCCTCCATGCGGGTGCCGACGGTGAAGTCGGGGTCGTTGGCGAGGAGCACGGTGGAGGTGTCGGGGCCGACGGTGGTCACGCGGCCGACGAGGCCGTCCCCGTTGAGGACGGTCATGTCCCGCTTGATGCCGTCGCTCGCGCCGGCGTCGATGGTGATGGTCCAGGAGAAGCCCTGCGCCGACCCTATGGCGATGACCTGGGCGCCCTTGATGCCGTACTGCCCCTCGCCGGAGATCTTCAGCATCTTGTCGAGCTGTCCCAGGCGGCTGCGGTTGCGGTCGTCGCTGCCGAGCTTCGCCTTGAGGGCCGCGTTCTCCTTCTCCAGCGCGGCGAGCCGGTCGTGGCGGCTGCCGGAGTCACGGACGGCGGAGACGGCGTCGCCGACGGGATCGACCGCCGAGGACATCCCGTTCTCGATCGGACCGAACACCGCTGCCGCGGCCTGCCGGGCACCGTCGACCGGCGAGTTCCGGCCTCCGCGGATGTCCACCGTGATCAACGCGAACGCGATGGCGATCAGCAGGACCAGGAGCAGCCGGCTCTCTTTCGTGTCCCTCACGTGCGGCGGCCGTGCCCTTCCTCGGTAGGAATTCGGGGACCCCTCAAGGCGCCACTGGCGAAGCGCAAACCCAAGGGGCCCATTTGTGGGAGCTTATGCCTCAATGCCAACGATCCGCCGTACGAGAGGAGATCATCTCGTACGGCGGAATCGAAGAGTTGCGTCATCTGCGCGGCTGGGCGTCCAGGACCTGCTGGAGCGCCTCGAACTCCTCGACGCACTTGCCGGAGCCGAGCGCCACGCTGTCCAGCGGGTCCTCGGCGATGTGGATCGGCATGCCGGTCTCCCGGCGCAGCCGCTCGTCCAGGCCGCGCAGCAGCGCTCCGCCGCCGGTCAGAACGATTCCTCGGTCCATGATGTCGCCGGACAGCTCCGGCGGGCACTTGTCGAGGGTCGTCTTGACCGCGTCCACGATCGCGTTGACCGGCTCCTCGATCGCCTTGCGGACCTCGGCGGCCGAGATGACGACGGTCTTCGGCAGCCCGGACACCAGGTCCCGGCCGCGGACTTCGGTGTGCTCGTCGGCGTCGAGCTCGTACGCCGAACCGATCGTGATCTTGATCTGCTCGGCCGTGCGCTCACCCAGCAGGAGGCTGTACTCCTTCTTGATGTACTGGATGATCGCGTTGTCCAGCTCGTCGCCCGCGACCCGGATGGACTGGGCGGTGACGATGCCGCCGAGCGAGATGACCGCGACCTCCGTGGTGCCGCCGCCGATGTCCACCACCATGTTGCCCGTGGCCTCGTGGACCGGCAGGCCGGAGCCGATGGCGGCCGCCATGGGCTCCTCGATGATGTGCACCTGGCGGGCACCCGCCTGGGAGGACGCCTCGATGACGGCGCGGCGCTCGACGCCCGTGATGCCCGAGGGCACACAGACGACGACCCGGGGCCGGGCGAGATACCGCCGCTTGTGGATCTTCAGGATGAAGTAGCGGAGCATCCGCTCGGTGATCTCGAAGTCGGCGATGACGCCGTCCTTGAGCGGACGCACGGCGACGATGTTGCCCGGCGTGCGGCCGATCATCTTCTTCGCCTCGGCACCGACCGCGAGGATGCCACCGGTGTTGGTGTTGATCGCGACGACGGACGGCTCGTTGAGCACGATTCCGCGACCCCTGACGTACACCAGCGTGTTGGCGGTCCCGAGGTCGACAGCCATGTCACGGCCGATGAACGACATTGAGTTCCCCATCCGGATTCATCTGGCCTTCCGAAGCTTTTGAGGGCATATCAGGTCGGCGAGGCGGGTGCTGTGACGTGAAGGCTTCCATCGTAAACGCGCCTGCACGAACACTGCGCGAGGGTCTTCGCCATTGTCAGCAGATGGCGCGCCACCTCGCTTGTGGAGACGGCCCATCGGGGGCACACGTTCCCCCGATCGGCAACGCATATGCCAAAGGACGGCCGAAAACGTACGGCCGCCCCTGGTCAGGACTCCGAGCGGAGCTGACACTCCCTCAGAAAAATTAGCGGAAGATCCGCAGAATGGCGCTCAGGCGTGCCCCGGGAAGAAGATCTTCACCTCGCGCTCGGCGGAGTCCTCCGAGTCGGAGGCGTGGATCAGGTTCTCGCGGACGATCACGCCGTAGTCACCCCGGATGGAGCCGGGCGCGGCGGCGATCGGGTCGGTCGGGCCGGCGAGCGCGCGCACCCCCTCGATGACCCGCTCGCCCTCGACGATCAGCGCGACGACCGGACCGGAGGACATGAACTCCACCAGCGGCTCGTAGAAGGCCTTGCCCTTGTGCTCGCCGTAGTGCTGCTCCAGGGTGTCCTGGTCCAGGGTGCGCAGCTCCAGCGCGGTGATCTGCCAGCCTGCCTTGCGCTCGATACGGCTGATGATCTCGCCGGTCAGGCCGCGACGGACGGCGTCGGGCTTGAGCAGGACGAGGGTGCGCTGGCTCACAGGGGCTCCTTACGACTGACGTGTGCGGTGGGACGACATTACAGGGCGTGTCCGTGTCGCTGTCACGCAGCGTCAGGTGCAGAGGACTCGGCCTGCGCCGCGAAACGGGCCTTGGCCTCGTCGACCTTTCTGCCGTAGTGCACCGACGCCCACCACAGCGCCGCGAAGACCGCACCCATGAAGTACATCGTCGGGACGAAGACACCGGAGGCGATCAGGGCGAGCTGCAGGGCCCAGCCGAGGGCGACACCGCCCGGCCGGGTCACCATGCCGCACAGCAGCACGCACAGGACCATGGCGACACCGCTGACCAGCCACACCGTCGACGTGGACAGATCCGGGTCCTTCATGGCCACGAGTCCGGCGAACCCGATGATGAAGAACTCACCGATCAGCGTCGATGAACAGAGCGTACGCACGACGGAACCTCAGCCCTTCCCCAGCAGCAGGCGGGCCTCGCCCACCGTGATGACCGAACCGGTGACCAGCACCCCGCCGCCCGCGAACTCGCCCTCCTCCTCGGCCAGCGTGATCGCGGCCTCCAGAGCCTCGGGCAGCCGCGGCTCGACCTGGACCCGCTCCTCGCCGAACACCTCGACGGCGATCGCGGCCAGCTCGTCCGTGTCCATGGCACGGTGCGTGGAGTTCTGCGTGACGACGACCTCGGCGAAGATCGGCTCGAAGGCCTCCAGCAGCCCCCGCACGTTCTTGTCGGCGCTCGCTCCGACCACACCGATCAGCCGGGTGAAGTCGAACGCCTCCCGCACGGCCTCGGCGGTGACCTCGGCGCCCGCCGGGTTGTGCGCCGCGTCCAGCACGACCGTGGGAGAGCGCCGTACGACCTCCAGCCGGCCCGGCGAGGACACGGCCGCGAAGGCCTTGCGCACGGTGTCGATGTCCAGCGCCTCCGCGCGCACCGAGCCGACCCCGAAGAACGCCTCCACGGCGGCGAGCGCCACGGCCGCGTTGTGCGCCTGGTGGGCGCCGTGCAGCGGCAGGTACACCTCGGGGTACTCACCGCCCAGGCCGCGCAGGGTGACCAGCTGCCCGCCGACCGCGACCTGCCGGGCCACGACGCCGAACTCCAGCCCCTCCCGGGCCACGGTCGCGTCCACCTCGACGGCCTTCTTCAGCAGCGCCTGCGCCGCGTCCACCGGCTGCTGAGCCAGGATCACGGTCGCGTCCTGCTTGATGATGCCGCCCTTCTCAACGGCGATCTCGCCCGGCGTCGCGCCGAGCCGGTCGGTGTGGTCGAGGGCGATGGGGGTGACCACCGCGACGTCGCCGTCGATCACATTCGTCGCGTCCCAGCTGCCGCCCATGCCGACCTCGACGACGGCGACGTCGACGGGGGCGTCCGCGAACGCGGCGTACGCCATGGCGGTGAGCACCTCGAAGAACGACAGCCGGTACTCCTGCATGCCGTCCACCATCTCGATGTACGGCTTGATGTCCTGGTACGTCTCGATGAACCGCTCGGCGGAGATCGGGGCGCCGTCCAGGCTGATCCGCTCGGTGACCGACTGCACGTGCGGGCTGGTGTACCGGCCGGTGCGCAGCTCGAAGGCGCCGAGCAGGGCCTCGATCATGCGCGCGGTGGAGGTCTTGCCGTTCGTGCCCGTGATGTGGATCGAGGGGTACGACCGCTGCGGCGTGCCCAGCACGTCCATCAGCGCGGCGATACGGCTGACGGAGGGCTCCAGCTTGGTCTCGCCCCAGCGGCCCGCCAGCTCCGCCTCGACCTCGCGCAGGGCCCGGTCGACCTCGGGGTCCTCCGGCCGCGCGGGCACGTCGGCCTGCGGCGGGCCGCCCTGGGTGCGCAGCGTGCGGCTGCCGGCCTCGATCACCGCGAGGTCGGGGTCGCGGTCGGTCTCTTCGGCGATGAGTTCTTCGAAGGCGTCGAGGGGGTCGGGCTGGTCGTTTTCGTGCGGGAGGTCGCTCACAGGGCCAGTCTACGGAGCGGGCGGTGGCTTCGCGGCGCCGGTATGGGGTGGCTTGTCTTGTCTCCCGGCTGCGGGTGCGTGGGGGCTGGTCGCGCAGTTCCCCGCGCCCCTAGCGAGTTGCAGCGCCGTCGGCCGCCCAGGTGCCGTACGTAGCTGCGGGCAGTCGTGCCGCTAGGGGCGGCACGGGTGGGCGCAGCGGCACCCCGCAAGCGCGGGTGAGCGGAACCTGCCCCCGGGTACACGAAGGCCCCCGGGACCTCGCAGCTCCGGGGGCCTTCGACGTCGTACGAGCCCTTACGCCTGCGGCAACCGCTCCAGCTGGGCCTGGATGCGGGCGATATCCTCGTCTGCCTTGGACAGGCGCCCGCGGATCTTGTCGACCACGTTGTCCGGCGCCTTCGCCAGGAACGCCTCGTTGCCGAGCTTGGCCGTGGCCTGGGCCTTCTCCTTCTCGGCGGCGGCCAGGTCCTTCGCGAGGCGCTTGCGCTCCGCGGCCACGTCGATCGTGCCGGACAGGTCGAGGGCGACCTCGGCACCGGCGACCGGCAGAGTGGCCGTGGCCGTGAAGGACTCGCCCTCCGGCTGCAGGCGCAGGAGCTGGCGGATGGCGGCCTCGTGGGGCGCGAGGGCCGTGCCGTCGAGGGTGAGGCGGGCCGGGACGCGCTGGCCGGGCTGGAGGCCCTGGTCGGCGCGGAAGCGGCGGACCTCGGTGATGACCGACTGGAGCGACTCGATCTCGCGCTCGGCGGCCGCGTCACGGAAACCACTGTCCGTCGGCCAGTCGGCGATGACGACCGACTCGCCACCGGTGAGGGTGGTCCAGAGGGTCTCCGTCACGAACGGGACGATCGGGTGCAGCAGCTTGAGGGTGACGTCGAGGACCTCGCCGAGGACCCGCTTGGAGACCTCGGCCGCCTCGCCGCCCGCCTGGAACGTCGTCTTGGACAGCTCGACGTACCAGTCGAAGACCTCGTCCCACGCGAAGTGGAAGAGGGCGTCGGACAGCTTGGCGAACTGGAAGTCGTCGTAGAGCGCGTCGACTTCGGCGACGACGGAGTTGAGGCGGGACAGGATCCAGCGGTCCGCCGCCGACATGGCGGAGGCGTCCGGCAGCGGGCCGTCCACCGTCGCGCCGTTCATCAGCGCGAAGCGCGTCGCGTTCCAGATCTTGTTGGCGAAGTTGCGGGAGCCCTGGACCCAGTCCTCGCCGATCGGGACGTCGACGCCGGGGTTGGCACCGCGCGCGAGGGTGAAACGGAGCGCGTCGGAGCCGTACTTGTCCATCCAGTCCAGCGGGTTGACCGCGTTGCCGAAGGACTTCGACATCTTCTTGCCGAACTGGTCGCGGACCATGCCGTGCAGGGCGATGGTGTGGAACGGCGGGGTGCCGTCCATCGCGTACAGGCCGAACATCATCATCCGGGCGACCCAGAAGAAGAGGATGTCGTAGCCGGTGACCAGGACGGAGTTCGGGTAGAACTTCGCGAGCGACTCGGTCTGCTCGGGCCAGCCCAGCGTGGAGAAGGGCCACAGGCCGGAGGAGAACCAGGTGTCGAGGACGTCGGTGTCCTGGTGCCAGCCCTCGCCGGTGGGCGCCTCGTCGTCGGGGCCGACGCACACGACTTCCCCGCCCGGTCCGTACCAGACCGGGATCCGGTGGCCCCACCACAACTGCCGCGAGATGCACCAGTCGTGGAGGTTGTCGACCCAGTCGAAGTACCGCTTCTCCATCTCCTGCGGATGGATCTTGACCTTGCCGTCGCGGACGGCGTCACCGGCGGCCTTCGCCAGCGGGCCGACCTTGACCCACCACTGCATGGACAGGCGGGGCTCGATGGTGGTCTTGCAGCGCGAGCAGTGGCCGACGCTGTGGACGTAGGGCCGCTTCTCGGCGACGATCCGGCCCTCGGCGCGCAGCGCGGCGACGATGGCGGAGCGGGCCTCCAGGCGGTCCAGGCCCTGGAAGGGGCCGTGGGCGGTGATGACCGCGTGCTCGTCCATGATCGTGATGGACGGCAGGTTGTGGCGCTGGCCGATCTCGAAGTCGTTCGGGTCGTGCGCGGGGGTGACCTTGACGGCGCCCGTGCCGAACTCGGGGTCGACGTGCGTGTCGGCGACGACCGGGATCGAGCGGTCGGTGAGCGGCAGGCGGATCAGCTTGCCGACCAGGTGCTTGTACCGCTCGTCGTCGGGGTGAACGGCGACGGCGGTGTCACCGAGCATGGTCTCGGCACGGGTCGTGGCGACGACGATGGTCTCGTCCCCCTCGCCGTACTTCATGGAGACCAGCTCGCCGTCGTCGTCCTGGTACTCGACCTCGATGTCCGAGATGGCCGTCAGACAGCGGGGGCACCAGTTGATGATGCGCTCGGCGCGGTAGATCAGCTCGTCGTCGTAGAGGCGCTTGAAGATGGTCTGGACGGCCTGGGAGAGGCCCTCGTCCATCGTGAAGCGCTCACGGGACCAGGCGACACCGTCACCCAGACGGCGCATCTGGCCGCTGATCTGGCCGCCGGACTCGCCCTTCCACTGCCAGACGCGCTCGACGAACGCCTCGCGGCCGAGGTCGTGGCGGGACTTGCCCTCCTTGCCCAGCTCGCGCTCGACGACGTTCTGCGTGGCGATGCCGGCGTGGTCCATGCCGGGCTGCCAGAGCGTCTCGAACCCCTGCATGCGCTTACGACGCGTCAGCGCATCGATGAGGGTGTGCTCGAAGGCGTGGCCCAGGTGGAGGCTGCCGGTGACGTTCGGCGGCGGGATGACGACGGTGTACGGCGGCTTGTCGCTCTTCGCGTCCGCCTCGAAGTAACCCCGCTCTACCCAGCGCTCGTACAGCGGCCCCTCTACATCGGCCGGCGCGTACTGGGTCGGCAGTTCGGTGTCGGGCGCGGGTGGCTGCTGCTGAGCGTTCTCGGTCACGGGGGTCAGTTTAGAGGTGTCACGGGGTGGTCCCGAAACGCGATTGTTCTGTAACGGTGCGGCCCCCGGTGCCATGTGCTTCCTGTGCCTGGTCCAGGATGTCAGGAACACATAAGCATCTGGAGGGGAACCCAGAAATGAGCAGCAACCAGCCGGGCCCGTACGGCCAGCAGCCGCCCTACGGCCAGCCGGGGCAGCCTGGTCCCTACGGCCAGCCGGGCCCCTACGGCCAGCAGCCGCAGGCACCCCAGCCCGGCTATGGCTACCCCCAGCAGGCTCCTGCGGCCCCGCCGCAGCCCGGGTACGGCTACCCGCAGCAGGGTGCGCCGCAGCAGCCGAACGCGTACGGCCAGCAGCAGCCTTACGGCCAGCAGCCCTACGGCGTCCCGCAGCCGCCGGCCGCGGGCGGCGGCAAGAAGAAGACGGGCCTGATCATCGGTGCCGTGGCGGTCGTCGCGGCGATCGCGGTGGGCGCGTACTTCGTGCTGAGCGGGAGCAGCAGCGTCGCGGACGACGGCCCGCACAAGCTGACGGCTCCGTCGTCGGTGATCAACGGGACGTACACGAAGTCGACGGACTCGAGCGACGCGGAGAGCGTCAGCGACTCCGACCTGCAGGACTTCGAGAAGGCGGGCGTGAAGGACCCCAAGGGTGTCAGCGCCGCCTACAAGAACGGCAAGGGGCTGACTACGAAGGGGCTCTCCTTCTCCGGCGTGTACGGCACGATCGACGACCCCGAGGGGCTCATCGACGCCGCCTTCGCCAAGGCCAAGACGGAGTCCGAGAAAGACGACAAGGGCAAGCTGATCGGCAGCCCCGAGACGGTCAACCCGTCGGGCTTCTCCAACGGCGTCATGAAGTGCCAGGTGGCCGAGTTCGACAACACCGGGTCGGGCTCGACCACCGGGGCGAAGACGGTCAAGGTGCCGGTCTGCATCTGGGCCGACCACAGCACGACCGCCCGGGTCACGGCGTTCAGCTTCGCCAGCCTCGCCTCCGGTGACGGCGGCACGATCGCCGACACCGCGGAGCTTGCCGCCAAGCTCCGCAACGACGTGCGCGTCAAGTCCTGACGGCTTACAGCACAACGGCGAAGGGCCCCGGTCGATCCCGACCGGGGCCCTTCGCGTCCGTCCGTGACGACGGCTACGCCGTCTTCTGCTCCCCCGAGCCCCGCCCCCGCGCATCCCGCGGAATCAGCGTCGGGTTGACGTTGGAGTGGACCACGTCCGCGGTGATGACCACGCGGGCCACGTCCTTGCGGGACGGAACCTCGTACATCACCGACATCAGGACCTCCTCCATGATGGCGCGCAGGCCGCGGGCGCCGGTCTGGCGGAGGATGGCCTGGTCGGCGATGGCCTCCAGGGCCTCGCGCTCGAAGTCCAGCTCCACGCCGTCGAGTTCGAAGAGGCGCTGGTACTGCTTGACGAGCGCGTTGCGCGGCTCGACCAGGATCTGGAGGAGGGCCTCGCGGTCCAGGTTGTGGACCGAGGTGATGACGGGGAGGCGGCCGATGAACTCGGGGATCATGCCGAACTTGACCAGGTCCTCGGGCATGACGTCCTCGAACTGGTCCTTGGCCTCCAGTTCGCGCTTGGAGCGGATCGTCGCGCCGAAGCCGATGCCCTTCGCGCCGGCCCGGGACTCGATGATCTTCTCCAGGCCCGCGAAGGCACCGCCCACGATGAACAGGACGTTCGTCGTGTCGATCTGGATGAACTCCTGGTGGGGGTGCTTACGGCCGCCCTGCGGCGGGACGGAGGCCGTGGTGCCCTCGAGGATCTTGAGCAGGGCCTGCTGGACGCCCTCGCCCGAGACGTCGCGGGTGATGGAAGGGTTTTCACTCTTCCTCGCGACCTTGTCGATCTCGTCGATGTAGATGATCCCGGTCTCGGCCTTCTTGACGTCGTAGTCGGCTGCCTGGATCAGTTTCAGGAGGATGTTCTCGACGTCCTCGCCGACGTACCCCGCCTCCGTCAGCGCCGTCGCGTCGGCGATGGCGAACGGGACGTTGAGCATGCGGGCCAGGGTCTGCGCGAGGAGGGTCTTGCCGGAGCCCGTGGGGCCGAGCAGAAGGATGTTGGACTTCGCCAACTCGATGGCGTCGTCGCGGCCTTGGGCGCCGCCGTTCTCGCCTGCCTGGACCCGCTTGTAGTGGTTGTACACCGCGACGGAGAGGGCCTTCTTGGCCGCTTCCTGGCCGACTACGTAGCCTTCCAGGAACTCGTAGATCTCGCGGGGCTTCGGGAGTTCCTCCCAGCGCACCTCGCTCGTCTCGGCGAGCTCCTCCTCGATGATCTCGTTGCAGAGATCGATGCACTCGTCGCAGATGTACACACCGGGCCCTGCGATGAGCTTCTTGACCTGCTTCTGGCTCTTGCCGCAGAACGAGCACTTGAGCAGATCGCCGCCGTCACCGATGCGTGCCACGGTGTGCTTCCCCTTCGCCTGGGAGACGCCTGGACGCTTTCGAATCCAGCGGCTCCTGGTGCTGCCTTATGTCCGACGGTACCTTGCCGGGCCCTGTGTTCGGGCCCCCCTTGGCAGGGTTCACTTTGACGTGCACCGTGCCAAGAGGGGCAGAGAATACGTCGACGAAGACGTCGACCCGCGTCAGCGGACCGAGGCGTTGTTCATCTTGCGGGTGGAGATGATCTGGTCGACGATGCCGTATTCAAGCGCTTCCTCGGCCGTGAGGATCTTGTCGCGCTCGATGTCCTCGCGGACCTGCTCGATCGGCCGGTTGGAGTGCTTGGCCAGCATGGTCTCCAGCTGGTCGCGCATCCGGGTGAACTCGTTGGCGATGATCTCCAGGTCGGAGAGCTGACCGCGGCCGGTGGAGCCGGCCGGCTGGTGGATCAGCACGCGCGAGTTCGGCAGCGCCATGCGCTTGCCCGGCGTACCGGCGGCGAGCAGGATGGCCGCGGCGGAAGCCGCCTGGCCCATGCACACCGTCTGGATGTCGGGCTTCACGAACTGCATGGTGTCGTAGATGGCCGTGAGGGCCGTCATGTCACCACCGGGGCTGTTGATGTAGATCGAGATGTCCCGGTCGGGGTCCATCGACTCCAGGCACAGCAGCTGCGCCATGACGTCGTTGGCGGAGGCGTCGTCGATCTGGACGCCCAGGAAGATCACGCGCTCCTCGAAGAGCTTCGCGTACGGGTCGTACTCGCGGATGCCCTGGGAGGTGCGCTCGACGAAGCGCGGGATGACGTAGCGGCTGTCGGGGCGGGGCCCTTCGTACATGCCGCTGGCGGCGCCGGGGAAGTTGCTCATGGGGTTCACCGTCCTGGTGGCGTTCGGGGGGCTGGGGTCTCGGCGGTGCTTGGCGTGGCCGGGCCGGTCAGGCACCGGTGCCGCCGCCTCCCGGAACACCCGAGGCGTGCGTGATGATCTCGTCAATGAGACCGTACTCCTTGGCCTCTTCCGGGGTGAACCAGCGGTCGCGGTCGCCGTCGCGGACGATCGTCTCGACGGTCTGGCCGGAGTGCAGCGCGGTCAGCTCGGACATGGTCTTCTTGGTGCGCAGCAGGTACTGGGCCTGGATCTTGATGTCCGAGACCGTACCGCCGAGGCCCGCGGAGCCCTGGTGCATCATGATGTCCGTGTGCGGCAGGGCGAAGCGCTTGCCGGCGGTGCCGCCGGTGAGCAGGAACTGGCCCATCGAGGCCGCCATGCCCATGCCGATCGTGACCACGTCGTTCGGGATGTACTGCATGGTGTCGTAGATCGCCATGCCGGCCGTCACCGAGCCGCCGGGGCTGTTGATGTAGAGGTAGATGTCCTTGCTGGGGTCGGCCGCAAGGAGCAGCAGCTGAGCGGTGATCTTGTTGGCGATGTCGTCGTCAACCTGCTGGCCGAGGAAGATGATCCGCTCGCCGAGCAGCCGGTTGTAGACCTGGTCGCCGAGGCCACCACCGATGGAAGGCTCGCCGGCGGCGGAGGGCATCAGATTCGTCACGTATCCACCTGCTCGTCTTACGACGGCGCCGGGCCGTCTCACGTAGTCCTGCCGGGGCTTAGCGGGAACTCCAGCTTGCCCTCGTATTCATGGACCCTAACGCTCAGGCCGCTTCGGTGAATCCCGGAGAAGCGGGTGTTCGCCGGGGGCGTAGCGGAGGGCTCCGCCGGTTTGGCGGTGTGGTTTGTGGGGGGTGGTGGGGAGATCGTCGGGCTGTGGGTGTGCGGGGGCCGGTCGCGCCCTGCGGCGGAGCGGCATACGGATACAGCACCGCACCCTTTCAGGTTGGCCGGTACGGGCCGGTACGACAAACGGGCCCCTGGGAAGTCCCCAGGGGCCCGTCTAGGTCGTCACAGACGCCGTGGGGCTCAGCCCTCGGTCTTCTCCTCAGCCGCGTCCTCGGTGCCCTCGGCGGCCTCGACCGTCTCGATGGCGGCCTCGGTCTCGTCCTCGTCGTCCAGGTCGATGACCTCGCCGTTGGTGTCCTTCACCGTGGCGGCCTCGACCACGACGGCCAGGGCCTTGCCGCGGGCGACCTCACCGACCAGGAGCGGCACCTGGCCACCCTCGACGACGGCCTGGGCGAACTGGTCGGGGGACATGCCGGAGGAGGCCGCACGCCGCATGAGGTGCTCGGTGAGCTCCTCCTGGTTGACGTTGAGGTTCTCCTTCTTGACCAGCTCGTCGAGGACGAACTGGGTCTTGATGCCCTTGACCGCGGCCTCGCGGGTCTCGGTCTCGAACTCCTCGACGGTCTTGCCCTGGATCTCCAGGTACTTCTCGAGGGTGAGGCCCATCTGGCCGAGCTGGTGGTGCTCCAGGTTGTGCTTGCGGGTGTTGATCTCGTCCTCGAGCAGCTTCTCGGGGACCGGGACCTCGACCAGCTCGAGGAGCTTCTCCAGGACGCGCTCCTGCGCCTGGGTGGCCTGGTCGAACTGCTTCATGTTGGCCAGGCGCTTGCGGCTGTCGGCCTTCAGCTCGTCCAGGGTGTCGAACTCGGAGGCGAGCTGCGCGAACTCATCGTCCAGCTCCGGCAGTTCACGGGCGGCGACCTGGGTGACCTTGACGGTGACCTCGGCCTCCTTGCCGGCGGCGGAGCCGCCCTTCAGCTCTGAGGTGAAGGTGGACTCGCCACCGGCCTCCAGGCCCTTCACGGCGTCGTCGATGCCGTCCAGCAGCTCGCCGGAGCCGATGGTGTAGGAGACACCGTTGGCGATGCCGTCCTCCAGCACCTCGCCGTCGACCTTGGCCTCCAGGTCGATGGTGACGACGTCGCCGTCCTCGGCGGCGCGCTCGACCGGGGAGGTGGAGGCGAAGCGCTCACGGAGCTGCTCGACCGACTTCTCGATGTCCTCGTCGGTGACCTCGACGGCGTCGACCTCGACCTCGATGCCGGAGTAGTCCGGGATCTCCAGGGTCGGGCGGATGTCGACCTCGGCGGTGAAGTTCAGCGTCTCGCCGTCCTTCAGCTCGGTGATGTCGACCTCGGGCTGGCCCAGCGGGCTCAGCTCGGCCTCGTTGACCGCCTCGGTGTAGAACTTCGGGAGCGCGTCGTTGACGGCCTCCTCCAGCACCGCACCGCGGCCGAACCGCTGGTCGATGACGCGGGCCGGGATCTTGCCCTTGCGGAAGCCCTTCACCGTGACCTGCTGGTTGATCTTCTTGTACGCCGCGTCGAGGCTGTCCTTGAGCTCCTCGAAGGGCACCTCGACAGTGAGCCGAACCCGGGTCGGGTTCAGGGTCTCCACGGCGCTCTTCACGGTTCGGTCTCCTTGTGGCTGACTTCTTGGGTTCTGCCGGAGCCAGACTGGTCCGGCGGATTTCGCCGCCCGAAGGAGTTCGTAGGCCGAGTGGGCCGGGACACACGGGCGCGCAGCTTGCATAGTAACCGCAGCCGCTCAGCGCCCCAAAAGGCGATCACCGCTGCGCCGTGAGCCGGTGGTCGGGGTGGCGGGATTTGAACCCACGGCCTTCCGCTCCCAAAGCGGACGCGCTACCAAGCTGCGCCACACCCCGTCTGGTGCGACACGTAGGGTACATGCCCCGGCCGGATCCGTCGGCCGCTTTGCCGACTGCCGCGCGCGTGGCATCGCCGCAGTCCAAACGCGTTGGCCTCCGTGGCGGGCGACCCGCTACGATGCTCAGCAGTGCCGAGGTCACCGACCTGCGGCGCACTGTTGCGGGCGTAGCTCAATGGTAGAGCCCTAGTCTTCCAAACTAGCTACGCGGGTTCGATTCCCGTCGCCCGCTCTGAAGACCGAAGGCCCAGGTGAGAGGTGGTTTCCTCGCCCTGGGCCTTCGGTCGTCCCCGAGGCTTCTGTCGCCCTAAACCAGGGCGTTCCACCGCTGGTCGGTGTTGGTTGTGCACGTCCACTGGATGACTTCGGTCCCGTCCTTCCAGCTTCCGTTGGGGACCGCGAGGCATCTGTCGCTCGCCACGTTCCGCAGGCGGCCGATGCTGTCATGGATCCACAGTTGCTCGCTGCCGCCGTTACAGGTCCACTGAATGGCATGGCGAGGCACTTGCCACTCCAGCGGTTCTTGAGCGTGAATTGCCCGGTGTTGCCGTGGTCATGATTTTCTATGATCCACTGCTGGTCATAGTTGGTGTTTCAGGTCCACTGGATCGCGCCGACGCCATTGGCCAGGCTCGGGTCGGGAATGGCGAGGCAGTCTCTGGTGCAGTCGTTCTCGAACTGCACCGAGCCGTCGGAGCCTGCGGCCGAGGTGGAGAGGGCCAGAACACATGCGCTGTCGCCACCACGGAACCGCCCATGATCGTCTTCTTGCCTTTGGACACGGCGACAACCAGCTCCTTTACAGGGGGCTCAGCACACTCGGATCCGCCCTTGCGGCGGGGGATTCCCGTCGGGGCTCGATATCACGGCGAGGTAGTCGTCGGCGATCTTCGCGGTCGACCACCTGTCACAGGGCCCTGATGTTCACGCTGTACACCGAGCGGGTGCCGTAGGCGACGTAGACGGCGTCTCCCCGGAGGACCGGGGGTGTGCCGGCGTTGCTGGTGAAGGGTTCCGGGCCGGTGGCGCGGCCGGGGACGCTGTGGAGTTCCTTGCCGGTGCGACGGTCCAGGACGGCGAGGCGGCCTCCCGGGGAGGAGAGGAGGACGTAGGTGTCGGAGACGGCGGGGGCGCCGGGGCGTTCGACGGAGGAGGGGGTGTCCCAGAGGGTGTGGCCGGTTCTCGGGGCGACGGCGCGGACCTCGCCGCTGTCGAGGACGAAGTAGAGGGTGCCGTCGGCCAGGGTGGGGGTGGCGGCCCAGGGCACGGAGCGGTCCAGTGGGACGACGTGCGGTGAGCGGTCGGCGAGGTTCAGGAGGGTGATGCGGCGGTAGGGGGGAATCTCGGACTCGTCCGGGCCCACGGGGGAGTCCGGGGAGGTGATGAGGACCAGGCGGTCGCCGGTCTGGCCGGCCAGGGTGAGGGGGCCGACCACCTTGGTGGCCCAGCGGGCCGTGCCGTGGGCGGGGTCGATCCGGGTGATCGTGGTGTGCGTGCTGTTGACGTCGACGCACACGAGGTAGCCGTTCCCGTGCGCGCTGTGCAGCCCGCAGGTGTCGTTCGCGGGCATGGTGCGCTTCCAGCGGGGGGTGCCGCGGGCGGTGTCCAGCAGGGAGTAGGTCTTGCCGTCCTTGCCGTAGGTGACGATCGGCCCGTCGCCGGTGACCGTGACCGTGCCCTCCGCCGCGGTGGGTTTCCCTTCGCCGAGGGGCCTGTTCCAGCGGATCTTTCCGGTGCGGGCGTCGACGGCCTGGAAGACGAAGTGGCTGTTCTGGTCCGAGTGGACCCTTGTGTCGGCGACGGTGTAGACGTCGTGTCCGTGCGTGCCGATCACTCCGCTGTCGGGGTAGGCGCTGCCGCTGTTGCTCCGGTCGGGGTGGTCGTCCTCCGGGAGGCTCCAGGCGACCTTGCCGGTGGCCAGCGAGAAGCGGACGGCCTTGAGGCCGTCGCCGGCGCAGACCAGCCCGCCGTCGAGCGCGGTGCAGGAGGTGAACGCCCCGCCGGGGGTGGTCTTCCTGTCGGTCTCCCGGGCCTGCCAGGCGTGCCAGCCCGGGGGCAGGTCGCCGGGCCGGCCGTGCTCGCCCCCGGTCAGTCGCAGTGCGGTCGCGGAGGCTGCCGCCGCGAGCACCAGGGCGCCCGCGGTCACGGCCGGCCAGAGTTTGCGGCGCCGGGTGCGCGGGCGGGTGGGCGCGCTCTCCTGCGGCTCGGGCTTCGGGCGCGGGTCCGGCAGGCGGCCCTCGCGCAGGAAGGCCAGGAGTTCGTCGGGGGTCGGCCGGGACTTGGGGTGTTTTTCCAGGCAGAGCCGGACGAAGGGGAGCAGATCGTCGGGGAGGCCGTCGAGTTCGGGCTCGCCCTCGACGACCTTCGTGGCCGTCTCCCAAGGGCTCGTGCTGTCGAAGGGGCCGTGCCGGGTGGCGGCGTACACCAGGACCGCGCCGAGGGAGAAGATGTCGGCGGCCGGGCCGACCTCGTGCGGGGAGGAGAACTGCTCCGGTGACATGAAGGGCGGGGTGCCCATCACGCGCCCGGTCTGGGTGAGGGCGTCGGCGGCGGCCGACTCGGCCGCGCGGGAGATGCCGAAGTCGATGACCCGGGGGCCGTCGTCGGCGAGCATCACGTTGGCCGGTTTCAGGTCGCGGTGGACCACGCCGGCACGGTGGATGTCGCGCAGGGCCTCGGCGAGGCCTGCGGCGAGTGCGCGCAGCCGGTGGGGCGGCAGGGGTCCGTGGCGGCGGACGTGGGTGCCGAGGTCCTCGCCGGGGATGTAGAGCGTGGCCATCCAGGGGCGCGGTGCGTCGGCGTCCGCGTCCACCACGGGTGCCGTGAAGGCGCCGCTGACCTGGCGGACGGCGGCCACCTCGCGGCGGAATCGGATGCGGAACTCGTCGTCGTCGGTGTACTGGCCGTGGACGACCTTCACGGCGAGCCTGCGGCCGGAGGCGGAGCGGGCCAGGTAGACCACTCCCATGCCGCCGCTGCCGAGACGGTCCTCGATCCGGTAGCCGCCCACTTCCCGCGGATCCGAGTCGCGCAGCGCCATCCCCGTACGTCCCCCCGTTGTTTCAGTTGTCCAGCTCTGCCGGCCCCCCGGCCGGCGTCAGAACCTGATCTGGTTGATGGTCTCGGCTATCGAGTTCAGGAACCGGTTGATGGACGGCGCCATGCCGGTCGAGGCGAGGAAGAAACCGAAGAGGACGGCGACGATGGCCGGACCGGGTTTGATGTTCCCGCCTCGGATCAGCACCACAAGGATGATCGCCAACAGCAGCACCACAGACAGTGAAATGGCCACAACTGATCACACCCTCGGTCGGTCCGCTCTCCCGGCCCGGGGGTACGGCCCCGCACCCCCGCCAGAACCATCGTGCCACCAACCCGGCTGCCTCATGCGGTTCGTGACGCAACGTTGGACGAGCACCCGCGGCGGGCGACGCCCCGCACAGTAATTCGACGGGCCACCCGCGCCGGACTCCACAGGGAATTGCACAGCTTCGTTTCGGTGCCCACACATCACATGCGCAGGGAATTCGAATTCATGACACAGGGGCGCACTATGCCCCAATTAGTCGGGATGAATCGGGACATTGAGGCTGAACGGAGGGCTTGGCTGTGCCCATCATCACGTGGACAGGGGAGGCAAGACATGTAAATCAGTGGGTATCCGAAGGTGATAACCAGGAATGACCACGGGGGTTTTACGAAATCCCACAGTCGACGCTAGGGTGCCTGAGATGTTCGACGCCGCCTCGTCCCCCGGCCACACCCGCAGGCCACTCCCCCCGGCACAGTCGCCGGCGGACGGAGTGCCCAGTCCGCGTACCCCGATGAGTGCGCAGAAGCGGCGGCCGCCCGCGGACAGACCGGGCAAACAGCGCGACTCGTTCTTCGACAACGCCAAGTACCTGGCGATCGTGCTCGTCGCGATCGGGCACGCCTGGGAACCGCTGAAGGGCGACAGCCGGATCCTGGAGGCCATGTACACCGTCGTGTACACCTTCCACATGCCGGCGTTCATCATCATCTCCGGCTTCTTCTCACGCAGTTTCGACATGCGCCCGGACCGGCTGAAGCGGCTCATCACCGGTGTCGCCGTGCCGTACGTCCTCTTCGAGACCGCGTACCCGCTCTTCAAGAACGCCGTCGACGAGGGCTCCCACGAGCCGATCAGCCTCCTCGATCCCTGGTACCTGACCTGGTTCCTGGTGGCGCTGTTCGTCTGGCGGCTGACGACACCGATCTGGAAGCTGGTGCGCTGGCCGCTGCCGATGGCCGTCGGCCTCGCCGTGCTGGCCAGCATGACGCCGAGCATCGGTGACGACCTCGACCTCCAGCGCGTCCTGCAGTTCCTGCCGTACTTCGTGCTCGGCCTGTGCATGAAGCCCGAGCACTTCCAACTGGTGCGCCGCCGCTCGGTGCGGATCGCCTCGGTGCCCATCGTCGCCGTCGCGCTGGCGGTCGGCTGGTGGGCGGTGCCGCGCATGAACACCGCGTGGTTCTACCACCGCGACTCCGCGCAGGAGCTGGGCGCGCCGTGGTGGTGCGGCCCGGTGATGGTGCTCGCGATGCTGGGCTGCTCGCTGGTGCTGACGGCCTGCTTCTTCGCCTGGGTGCCGCGCCGGAAGATGTGGTTCACGGCGCTCGGCGCGGGCACCTTGTACGGCTATCTGCTGCACGGCTTCCTGGGGAAGTTCGCCGACTACCAGGGCTGGTTCGACCACTCCTGGCTGCACCACCCGCTCGGCGAGATCGCGGTGACCGTCGTCGCGGCCACCGTCGTCACGCTGCTCTGCACCCGGCCCGTGCAGCGGGTCTTCCGGTTCGCGATGGAACCGAAGATGGAGTGGGCGTTCAAGCAGGACGCGGCCGAACTGGCCCGCGAGCGCCAGCAGAAGGAGCGCGAGCGGCAGAAGGTCGGCGTCTAGCTCCGCTGTTCGAGCGACTGGCTCCCTTGCTCGCGCGTCCAGGTCCGCCGGCTGCTCGCGCGCGCGTCTAACCCCGCTGTTCCAGACCGAGAAGTGCGTGCATCCGTGCGTACTTCTGGGTCAGTCGTTCCCGGGTCGGCCCGGCCAGGACCGCGAGCCGCTCCGGGTCGGCGTTGTGCGCCAGGTCGGCCTGCTTCACCAGCAGCGCGCCCGGGGTGGCGAGGATCCGGCGCGCGTACTCCTCCGGTTCCTCCCCCGCCCGCTTGGTGACGGCGCGCACGATGGCTTTGGTGCGGTCGGTCAGGGCGGCCGCCGTCAGCCACTCCTCGCTCAGCGCGTCGTCCTCGACGGAGTCGTGCAGCCAGGCCGCCGCGATCTGCTCGGCGTCCCCGCCGCGGGCGCGCACCCCGTCCGCGACGGCCGCGAGGTGCTCCGCGTACGGCCGTCCCGCCTTGTCGGTCTGCCCCGCGTGCGCGGTGCGGGCGAGGCTCTCGACCTCGGCCAGGGTGAGTGGTGTCTCGGTCACTCGTCCAGTGTCTCGCGGCGCAGCGCCGCGCGGGCCGGGACGGTGACCGCGGTCAGCCCGAGCAGCAGGATGCCGCCGACGAAGGCGCCGTAGACCAGATCATCGCGGTGAGGGCGCGGGCGATGAAGGTGCCGATGAAGGTGGAGGGCTTGAAGCGGAGCGATGCTCTTGCCAGGCCGTTGGGGCGCATCTGGGTGCCGTTCGGGGTCGGTCCGCCTCGGCTTCGCCTTCGGCGGGGATGTGTTTCCCACCCGCACCACCCGTACTGCTTTCGTCGTCGGGTGCGGGTGGCCCCTGTGGGGCGGATTCGCCGTCGGCGGGTGCGGGATGTGGTGTGGGTGGGTGGTGTGGGTGGGGCGTGCGGGATTCGTCGGTGGGTGCGGGTGCACCCCGTGGGGCGGCAGCGCTGTTGGCGGGTGCGGGACGTGGCGTGCGGGATTCGTCGGCGGGTGCGGGTCGGCCCTGTGGGGCGGGAGCGCCGTCGGCGCATGCGGGACGTGGGTGGGGCCTGCGCGATCCATCGGCGCGTGCAGGCGGGTCCTGAGGGGCGCGAGCGCCGTCGGCGCATGCGGGACGTGGGTGGGGCCTGCGCGATCCATCGGCGCGTGCAGGCGGGCCCTGAGGGGCGCGAGCGCCGTCGGCGCATGCGGGACGTGGGTGGGGCCTGCGGGATTCGTCGGCGGGTGCCAGAGGGCCCCGCGGGGCGGGGGCGCCGTCGATGGGGGCGGGTAGACCCCGCGGGGCGGGAGTGCTGGTGGGAGTTGTGGGCGTGGTTGGGCTCGCGCCGTCGACTGGCTTGTGGGGTGTCAGGCTGCTGGGCGGGCGTGGGTGGTGAGGGTTGTCATGCGGGACGCGATGTGGGAGGCGGGGGCTCGGTCCAGGTGGTCGATCAGTTGGCCGTCGGCCAGGAACAGGACTCGGTCGGCCCAGGCGGCGGCCGTCGGGTCGTGGGTGACCATGACGATCGTGGCGCGCTGGGTGTCCACGGCCTCGCGGAGCAGGGCGAGGATCTCGGCGGCGGTGGTGGTGTCCAGGGCGCCGGTGGGCTCGTCCGCGAAGACGACGTCGGGGCGGGCGACCAGGGCCCGGGCGACGGCCACGCGCTGCTGCTGGCCGCCGGACAGCTCGCTCGGGCGGCGGCGGGCCTTGTCGGCGAGGCCGACCTGGGCGAGTACCTCGGCACAGCGGTGGCGGTCGGGGCGGCGGCCGGCCAGTCGCATCGGCAGCATGACGTTCTGTGCGACCGTGAGGGAGGGGAGGAGGTTGAAGGCCTGGAAGACGAAGCCCAGGCGGGTGCGGCGCAGTGCGGTCAGCTTGTTCTCGCTCAGCCCGGTGATGTCCGTGCCGCCGAGCACGACCCGGCCCGCGGTGGGGCGGTCCAGGCCCGCCGCGCACTGCAGGAACGTGGACTTGCCGGAGCCGGAGGGCCCCATCACCGCGGTGAAGGTGCCGGCGGGAAGGGCGAGGTCGATGCCGCGCAGGGCGTGCACGGCGGCGCCTCCGCGTCCGTAGTGGCGCGTGACTCCGTGCAGTTCTACGGCCCAGTCGCTTGGCATGGGGGTCCCTCCGGTCCGTGGGCGTTCGGTGACGTGTCTCGACCGTACGGATACGGAGGGTGGCCGGACCATGCGGACGGCTGGCGGATCCGGGCGGGGGAAAACCCCACCCCCGGCAATCCCGCCCGGCATTCCCCGGGGGTGGCTCAGCGGGCCGTCGCCGGCACTGCCTGGCGGCAGATCAGGAGCAGGGCCCGGTCGTCGTTGACGTCCTTGGCGACCGCCTCGATGAGGTGCCAGGCGGCGCCGTGGAACCCGCCGGCGACATAGCGGTCGGCCTCTCCGGTGAGGCGGTCGATGCCCTCCACGATGTCGCGGTCGGAGGTTTCCACCAGTCCGTCCGTGAACAGCATCAACACGTCCCCGGGGCGCAGCGAGCCCTTCACGGGGTCGAACTGGGCGCCGTCGTACACACCCAGCAGCGGGCCCTCGGCCGCCTTCTCCTCCCAGCGTCCGCTGCCCGCGCTCAGCTGCAGCCCCGGCGGATGGCCCGCCGAGTACAGCTCGTAGTCCCCGGAGTCCAGGTCCAGCACCAGGTGGATGGAGGTGGCGAAGCCCTCGTCCCAGTCCTGGCGGAGCAGGTAGCCGTTGGCGGCCGGGAGGAAGGCGTGCGGGGCGAGGGAGCCCAGCAGTCCGCCGAACGCACCCGACAGCAGCAGCGCACGCGATCCCGCGTCCATGCCCTTGCCGGACACGTCCGTGAGCACGACCTCCAGGGTGCGGCCGCTGTTCGTACGGGCCGCGACGACGAAGTCGCCCGAGAAGGACTGGCCGCCCGCCGGGCGCAGCGCCATCTCGTGGTGCCAGCCGTGCGGCAGCTTCGGCAGCTTGCTCTGCACCCGGATCCGCTCGCGCAGGTCGAAGAGCATGGTGCCGCCGCGCCGCCAGGGCACGCCGACCCGGCTGCGGAACTGGGCCGTGAGCAGCCCGAAGAAGCCGCAGGCCGCGACCACCAGGACCACCCCGGGGGTCACCCGCGAAGGCCCCTCGGTGTACGGGCCGAGCCGCACCGACTCCACGATCAGCGCGGTGGCCGCCGCCGCGTACAGGCCGAGCAGGCTCGCCGGGCGCAGCAGCAGGCCGCCCGCGACGATCGGCAGCACGAGGGTCCCCGGGGAGCACCACACCGAGTTGGCGAGGGTCATGGCCGCGAGGACAGGGATGGTGAGCAGCAGACCGACGAGCGCGATCCAGTCCGAGCCGTCGCCGCGGAAGTAGTCCACGGCGCTTCTGCGCAGGCCGACACGGGCCCGGTGCCACTGCATCTTCCACCGGGCCGTGAACGTCTCGGCCTTCGCGCGCCGCTCTCGTCCTGCTGCCATTAGTTCGGGACCCTATCGATCGGACCAGCCCCTTGGCACGGGAGGTCCCACTTGTCCCCCGTGAGAGGCGTAACTTCGCGGTTCAACTTCACAGTGAACGGCACGGAGGGCCATCGCGCCGCCGCCCGGGAGAAATTCACTGGCTCGTCCCGCAATGCCCTGATAGGCATGGCTCATGGCGACTGACCGTACGACCGAGTTGAAGGTATTGCGCCCCGAGGAGTGGGACGGGTGGTGGGACAACCTGATCCGCGCCTTCGGCGCGGGTCAGGCGTCGCCCGAGGAGCGTGAACTGGACAAATCACTCACCGACTTCGACCGTTCCCTGGCCGCCTGGGACGGGGACGTGCTGGTGGGGACGGCGGGGGCGTTCAACTTCCGGATGACCGTGCCGGGCGGGTCCCTGGTGCCCGCCGCAGGCGTCACCATGGTGAGCGTGGCCGCCACGCACCGGCGGCGCGGCGTGCTGACCTCGATGATGCGGCGCCAGTTGGACGATGTGCACGCCCTGGGCGAGCCGCTGGCGGTGCTGCAGGCCTCCGAGCCGGCCATCTACGGCCGCTTCGGGTACGGCGCCGCCACCTTCCAGCTGCGCGCCGAGATCGACACGAGCCGGGTGGAACTGGCCCTGCCCGCCGGCACCGAGGAGATACGGCTGCGGTACGCGCGGCCCGCCGACGTCCTCGCCGAGTGCGAGGCGGTGTACGCGGCGCTGGTGCCGCGCCGGCCCGGGATGCTGGCCCGGCAGCCCGGCTGGGAGCGGGTGGCGCTGCTCGACCCGGAGAGCGAGCGGGACGGCGCGTCCGCGCTGCAGTGCGTGGTCGCCGAGCGGGACGGTGAGGTCACCGGGTACGCCCGTTTCCGCACCAAGCTGGGCTGGGGGCCGACCGGGCACAACGGCACGGTGTCGCTGGAGGACCTCGCCGCGCTGGACCCGGCGACCGATGCGGCGCTGTGGCGCTTCCTGTTCGACATCGACCTGATGACGAACCTGACCGTGCGGGGGCGGCCGGTCGACGACGCGTGGCAGTACCTGGTCTCCGACATCCGGCGCTGCGTGCCGCAACTGCGGGACTCGTGCTACGTCCGTCTCGTCGACGTCGGTGCGGCGCTGGCGGCGCGCACCTATCAGGCGCCGGTGGACGTCGTGTTCGAGGTGGCGGACGACTTCTGCCCCTGGAACGCCGGGCGTTGGCGACTGACCGGCGACACCAAGGGCGCGACCTGCGAGCGTACGACCGACGCCGCCGATCTCACCCTGTCCGTACGGGAGTTGGGCGCGGCCTACCTCGGCGGCGTGACCCTGCTGTCGCTGGCGGCGGCCGGCCGGGGACGGGAACTGCGGGACGGGGCGCTGACGGAGGCGTCGGTGGCGTTCGCCTCACCGGTGGCCCCGTGGCTGCCGCACGGCTTCTGACGGCTGCTCCCGCTCAGGGCTGCTGACAGGTAGGGCACCAGAAGAGGTTGCGGGCGGCGAGGTCTGCGGTGCGGATCTCGGTGCCGCAGATGTGGCAGGGCAGGGTGGCCCGGCGGTAGACGTAGACCTCGCCGCCGTGGTCGTCCACGCGGGGCGGGCGGCCCATCGCCTCCGGGGTGTGCTCGGGGCGGACCGTGTCGATGCGGTTGTTGCGCACACCCTCGCGCATGAGCGCGACGAGGTCGGCCCAGATGGCGTCCCACTCGGCCGGGGTGATGTCCCGGCCCGCGCGGTACGGGTCGATCCGGTGCCGGAAGAGGACCTCGGCGCGGTAGACGTTGCCCACGCCGGCGATGATCTTCTGGTCCATCAGCAGCGCGGCGATCGTCGTACGGCTGCGGGAGATCCTCCGGTGTGCCGCGCCCGGGTCGGCGTCCGCGCGGAGGGGGTCGGGGCCGAGGCGGTCGTGTATCGCCCGCTTCTCGTCGTCCGTGATGAGCGCGCAGGTCGTCGGGCCGCGCAGGTCGACGTACGCGGTGCCGTTCGCGAGGCGGAGGCGGACGGTGTCGGTGGGCGGGGGTGCGGGGGTGGGCCCGAAGCCGACCTTGCCGAAGAGGCCGAGGTGGATGTGGACCCAGTCGGTGTCGCGGAACCGGAGGAAGAGGTGCTTGCCGTGGGCCTCGGTGCCGGTGAGGAGGGCGCCGTCCAGCAGGTCGGCCGCGTCCGAGAACTTGCCCTGGGGGCTGGTCACCCGTGGGGCGGTGCCCTGGAAGCGCTCGGCGTAGTCCTGGGCCAGCCGGTGGATGGTGTGCCCTTCTGGCACGGCTGAGGTGTCCTTTCCTACCGTGACTTTTCCTACCGCGACTTTCCCACCCACCCATCCGTCTCGGTCGGCAGAAGGGTGGGTGTACTGGCTTTGCCCACCCGTCTCATCTCAGCCCACCGAGTCGGGTGGGTGGGTGGGCAAAGCGGGGGCCTGGGGGCAGGGCCCCCGGGGTTACTGCTGCGGGTGGTGGGGCGGGATCGGGGGCAGGTCGCCCGTCGTCTCGTACGCCGACAGCATGTCGATGCGGCGCTGGTGACGCTCGTCACCCGAGAACGGCGTGTTGAGGAAGACCTCGACGAACTTGGTCGCCTCCTCCGTGCTGTGCATCCGCGCACCCACGGCGACGACGTTCGCGTTGTTGTGCTGCCGCCCCAGCGCCGCCGTCTCCTCGCTCCACGCGAGAGCCGCCCGCACACCCTTCACCTTGTTCGCGGCGATCTGCTCCCCGTTGCCGGAGCCGCCGATCACGATGCCGAGAGCCTCGGGGTCCGCGGCCGCCTTCTCCGCGGCACGCAGGCAGAAGGGCGGGTAGTCGTCCTGGGCGTCATAGATGTGAGGCCCGCAGTCGACGGGCTCGTGCCCCGCCGCGGTGAGCCATTCGACGAGGTGGTTCTTGAGTTCGTAGCCCGCATGGTCGGAGCCGAGATACACGCGCATGGGACGAGTGTGACACGCCTGTTTCAGGGCAGCAGCCTCGGGTGTCGAGCCCAGAAAATGTGACTGGAACCATAGAACCTCAAGGAAACCTCAAGTAACGATCTGGATTCAGAGGTTCCCGGATTCGTTCGCCTCGGTTTCACTGGACCGGCTCGTACACCGCTCGTACGGGCTGCTCCCCCTGGCGTAAAGGAAATCCGTCCATGACCCCTGGTTCGGGCCTCCAAGCAGGACTCAAAAACCGCCATCTGACGATGATCGCGATCGGTGGCGTCATCGGAGCCGGCCTCTTCGTCGGCTCCAAGGCCGGTATCGCTACCGCGGGACCGGGCATCCTCCTGTCGTACGCCCTCGTCGGCACGCTCGTGGTGCTGGTGATGCGCATGCTCGGCGAGATGTCCGCGGCCAATCCGACCTCCGGTTCCTTCTCCGCGCACGCCGACCGTGCGCTCGGACGCTGGGCCGGCTTCTCCATCGGCTGGCTCTACTGGTTCTTCTGGGTCGTCGTGCTGGCCGTCGAGGCCACCGCCGGCGCGGACATCCTCGAGGGCTGGATCCCGGCCGTGCCCCAATGGGGCTGGGCGCTCATCGTGATGGTCGTCCTGACCGCGACCAACCTGGTCTCGGTCGGCTCCTACGGCGAGTTCGAGTTCTGGTTCGCCGGCATCAAGGTCGTGGCGATCAGCGCGTTCATCGTCGTCGGCCTGCTGGCCATCTTCGGTGTCCTGCCGGGCGTGCACGCCGACAAGGCGAGCTTCGGCAATCTGACCTCGCACGGCGGCTTCCTGCCGCACGGACCCGGCGCCATCCTCACCGGTGTGCTGCTGGTCGTCTTCTCCTTCATGGGCAGCGAGATCGCGACGCTGGCGGCCGGCGAGTCGGAGGACCCGCAGAAGGCGGTCACCAAGTCGACCAACAGCATCATCTGGCGTATCGGCGTCTTCTACCTGGGCTCGATCCTGGTCGTCGTCTCGCTGCTGCCGTGGAACGACCCCTCGATCGCGAAGGACGGCTCGTACGTCGCCGCCCTGGACTCCCTCGGCATCGCGCACGCCGGTGAGATCATGAACTTCATCGTGCTGACCTCGGTGCTGTCCTGCCTCAACTCGGGCCTGTACACGGCCTCCCGGATGGCTTTCTCGCTCGGTCAGCGTGGTGACGCGCCGAAGGCGTTCGCCCGTACGACGTCCCGGGGCGTGCCGATGGCGGCGATCATCGCCTCCGTTGTCTTCGGTTTCGTCGCGGTCTTCTTCAACTACAAGTTCCCGGACACGATCTTCCTCTTCCTGGTCAACTCGTCCGGTGCGGTCGCGCTGTTCGTGTGGCTGGTCATCTGCGCCTCGCAGCTGCGGATGCGGAAGATCATCCAGCGGGAGGCGCCGGAGAAGCTCATCGTCAAGATGTGGCTGTATCCCTACCTGACCTGGGCGACGGCCGCTCTGATCGTGTCCGTCCTGGTGTACATGCTCTTCGACACGGAGCATGACGGGCGGGAGACGGTGCTGCTGTCGCTGCTGGTCGCGGCGGTCGTGCTCGTGGTCGCGTTCGTGAAGCAGAAGGTGACGGCGGGCCGCGGGACCGAGGTGCCCGCGGTCGAGGCCGAGGTGGTCGACAAGGTCACCACAGGCTGACGTCGCCCGTCTGATTCCAGCCGCTTCCGGCTGCTTCCGGCTCACAGCACGGTGAAGGTCTCCTTCACCGTGCTGTACGTCTTCAGGGCCTGTGCTTCGATCTCCGGTTGGTACCAGGTGTTGATCTGGTACGACTTCCCGTCCGCGTCGAAGCCGAGGAGGCGGGCGTGCCAGGGGGTGCCCCTGAGGGTGAAGGTGTACTCCCAGACGACCGCCGGGTACCCCTGGAATCTGGTCTCGGCCAGCCGGATCTTGACGTAGTCACGTCCTTGCTGGGCGTTCTTCTCCGAGCGCTTCCAGGTGTCCAGGAGGTTGCCCCGGGCCAGCGAGGACTTGCCGACGAGTTCCTGCCGCCCGTCGGGCGAGGTGTAGTGCACCTCGGCCCCGGTCTTCACATCCCGCCGCCACCCCTGCGGCGGAGTCCACGCGAACCCGCCCGCCTCCGTCCTGGAGCCGGGCGGCGGACTGTGCGGCCGCGAGGTCCCGTCGACGGTCGGGGAAACGGCCTCGGAGTCCGAGCCCCTGGGCGAAGAAGCCGTAGCGGTCCCACCCTGTTGTCCCTGTCCCTGTGCCCCCTCCCGCCGCCCACCCCCGCCGGAGGTGGCGACCAGCACGGCGATCACGACACCGACGGCGACGACCCCGAGAACGGCCAGCAGCGCGGTACGACGGAAGTGCGGGCCGTCCTGGCCTTCGGGCACCCCGGCCGCCGACTCGAACGGCGCGCCCACCCGCCGCTGGGTCACCGCACCGGCCCGCACGCGAGCCCCGGCAGACTGCTGCGCCGGACCGCCCCCGGGGACCCCGGCCACAGCTTCATCAGGGGCCGCGAGGAGTCCGGCACGGTCACCGGCACGGCCTGGGCTGCTGCCGACGGGAGCGATGCCATGGTCGGGGCGAGCATGACCGCCGCTTACAGGGAGAGGGCCGGAGTCGCCGGGAACAAGGCCGACAGGGGTGGGGCCGGGGTCACTGAGGCGCGGGCCGTCGCCGACACGGGCAGGGCCGCAGTCGCCAGGAGCATGACCGCCACCGACACCGGCAGAACCACTGCCGCCAGGAACAGGGACGCCGCCGACGGGGCTGGGGCCGTTGCCGACACCGATGGGGCCGTATCGGCCGGCTAGCGCGTCCTGGGACGGCCCTGTGGACGGGGTAAGCCCCCGCCCGGCCTGAGCCTCGCCCGCCCCCCGGTCCCTCGGCTCGGCTCCCACCGGCCCGTCTCCCACCGACCGGGCTCCGCGCAGCGCGGAATCCCCCGAGTGGAGACCGGCCGAGTCGGGCCCCACCATCCCGGCTCCGCTCGGCCCGGTCCCCGCCGGTCCAGGAGCCACCGGCTCGACTCCGGCCGCTGATCCAGCACCCATAGGCTCGACACCCGCCACCACAGGCCCAGCCGACTCGGGCACTGCAGCCCCGGAACTCGCCACTCCGGGCCCGCTCAACCCAGGCTCCGTCGACCCAGGCCCCGCAGGCCCAGCCGACTCGGGCGCCACAGCCCCGGAACTCGCCACCCAGGGCCCGCTCGACCCAGGCTTCGTCGGCCCCGGCCCAGCCCCCGTCGGACCAGGACCCACCGCTCCCGATCCAACATCCACCGGCTCGACACCCGCCGCCCCAGCCCCAGCCAACTCCGGCCCCACACCCCCGGAACCCGCCACCCCAGGCACACCCAACCCAGGCCTCGCCGACCCCGGCTCCACCGGACCGGCCCCCGTCGACCCGGCCCCCGCCGCCGAAGGCCCCACCGCCCCAGGCCCTACGAGCCCGCCGCCCCCCGCCCCCTGACCTCCCCCAGGACCAGCCCCCACCGACCCCTCCCCAACCACCGGCCCCTCCCCCAGAGCAACCGTCGGTGTCGGCGACGGATACGCCACCGTGCTCAGGGCCCGCTCCACCTCGTTCAGGCCGGGGCGGTTCGACGGGTCCTTGGTCAGGAGGGCGGTGAGGAGGGGGTGCAGTGGGCCTGTTGTCGGGGGGAGGTGGGGTTCTTCGTAGAGGACCGCGTGCAGGGTGGCGAGGGTGGTGTCGCGGGTGAACGGGGAGTTGCCCGCCAGAGCCGCGGAGAGGGTCGCGCCGAGGGACCACAGGTCGGACGGTGGGCCCTGGCGGCGGCCGGAGACGCGTTCGGGGGCCATGTAGTCGGGGGATCCGACGAGCATGCCGACCATGGTGAGGGCCTTGGCGTCCTGGATCGCGGCGATGCCGAAGTCGGTGAGGACCACGCGGCCCGCTCCGGTTTCCACCAGGACGTTTCCCGGTTTGATGTCCCGGTGCAGGACGCCGCCGGCGTGTACTTGGCGGAGCGCGGCCACCAGGCCCAGTCCGATGCGCGCGGTCTCGCGCGGGCTCAGCGGGCCCTCCTCCGTCATGATCCGCTCCAGTGAGCGGCCGGTGACCAACTCCATGACGATCCAGAGGCGTTGACCCTGGTCCACCACGTCGTACACGCGCACGACGTTGGGGTGGTCGATCCGGGCCGTCGCCCGCGCCTCGCGCAGAGTGCGTTCGCGGTGTGTGTGGGTGTCCTCCGCGGCCTGCCCGTCGACGCGTATCTCCTTCACCGCGACCAGCCGGTCGAGTGTTTCGTCGACGGCCCGCCACACCCGCCCCATTCCCCCCTGCCCGATGCTTTCGACCAGCCGATAGCGTGCGTTCACCAGCAGCCCCGGAATCCCGCCGGCCCCCGGTTCTCCCAATTCCCCCATATTTCCCGGCAATGCGTCGCACCCCCCTCAACGACCGTCTCTGCTGAAACACAACGGTCACACTTCGAGCCGTACCAGCATAGTGCGGGGAAATCTTGTGGTACCTCTTCAAGTACTGCGAATTCAGGCGCAGTCCAGGGGGTTGCAAGGGGGGCGAACATGAGTTCTCGTCGTAGGGCGGGCATCGCAGGATCGCTGGTCATGGCATCTTTTTCGGCCGTGCTGGTCCTCGCCTGCACGGCCGCCGCCGATGACCAGGGAACGGGCAGCGACAAGGGAGGAAAGGCGGTCGACGAGGCACCGGCGGGCGTGAAGCTGCGCACGCTGCTGCCGGAGAAGATCTCGGTCGACAACAGTTCGAAAAAGACGGCGATTACCGCCACCGTGAAGAACGACGGCAGCAAGGACAGCGGTGGGATTCGGCTTTTGGTCGTCGGATTCGACGCGCTGAAGATCACGAGCGTTCAGGGCTGCTCGGCCATCGCGGAAAAGGATCTGCCGGAAGGTTCGAACAGCGGTTTCAGCTGCCCGGTCGGCACGCTCGCGGCGGGGCAGTCCAAGTCGTACGCGGTGCAGGCCACCTACGACTTGAGCAAGGCCGGCAAGATCTGTCTGCCCGTGCAGACCACGGACGGGAAGAAGACGTTCTGGCAGCAGGGCCCGGTGCCCTTCGGCACGACCAACCCGTCGCCGAACGCCCCGGCCACCCCGCTGCTCCTCGGCACCGACAACAAGCCGGTCGCACCGGGCGGCGACGAGCTGCCGAAGACCGGTGTGGGGCGGGACGTGCTGCCCCTCGGTGCCGCGGGCGCCGCACTGATCGCGGCCGGCGCGGCCGGAGTGTGGTGGTCGCAGCGCCGGCGGCAGGAGGCCTGAGCGGCACGGAGTGCGGGGCTGCACGGCCGGAGACGCGGAAGAGGCTCGCCGGGCTCAAAGAGCGGTACGACCCGGCGAACCTCTTCCGTCCCAACTACGGCGTCAGCGCTTGCCGGCGAACTTCCAGGCCGTGGGCAGCAGACCCATCGCCAGGGCGGCCTTCAGGGCGTCACCGATGAGGAACGGGGTGAGGCCGAGGGAGATCGCCTGGGAGGCGGACAGGCCGGCGGCCACGGCCAGGTAGGGGACGCCGACGGCGTAGATGACGGCCTCGCCGAGGATCATCGTGCCCGCCATGCGCAGCGGGGAGCGGTCGGCGCCGCGGGCGGCCAGCGCGCCCACCAGGGCGGAGGCGAGCAGCATGCCGAGGATGTAGCCGAAGGAGACGGCGCCCGAGCCGGAGGTGCCGCCCGCGAACCACGGCACGCCGACGGCACCCGCGACGGCGTACAGGGCGAGGGAGAGGAAGCCGCGGCGGGCGCCGAGCGCGGTGCCGACGAGCAGCGCGGCGAAGGTCTGGCCGGTCACCGGCACCGGGGAGCCGGGCACCGGAACCGACAGCTGGGCCGCGAGACCGGTGAGCACGGCGCCGCCGAGGACGAGGGCGGCGTCGCGCACGCGGGACGCGGGAAGGAGGTCGGCGAGGACGGCGCCGGGGCGGGCGGCGACGGTGGCGGTGCTCATGGGGACTCCGCGAGTGGTGTGGGCACGGGGGAACACCGTGACGCTATCCCGGGCGTCGCGCGCTGATCACCGTCAGTGGTCGACAAAGGCGGGAACCGGCCCTTGGTGGGCTTCGGACAAAGGGTGTGGGTTACACCGGGTACGGCGTGATGCCCGTCACTGAGGTGAAGTGGTGCATGGTACGGGGGGACCTGACGCCGCGTCTGTAGGGTTCCACCAATGCCCTGGTGGCCGTCTCGCCCGTCGGTCGCTGTCTGGGCAGCACGTGGGTGCTTTGCTAGCTTCGAACGCATGGTTGCCCAGGCCCGGTACTTCACGTCGCGTCGCTATGTCGACCTGCGACGCCAGGGCACGGCCACCTGTCGCCGCCCGGGGTAGCGGCGCTCCACGGTGTGCCGCTCCTCTCCGAGACGTGTCGGCCCCGTTTTCGAGGACGGTCCTCCATGCCCCGTACCGCGGCATCCACCCTTGTCTCCCCCGTTCCCCGTGCCGCCGACAGCGACCGGCGGCGTACGAGTGCCAGCGTCGTGCTGCGGTCCGTGCTGGAGCACGGGCCGGTGGCGCGCAGCACCATCGCCCGGCTGACCGGGCTCTCACCCGCGTCGGTGACCGAGCACTGTGCCCGGCTGGCCGGGCTCGGGCTGATCCGGGAGGAGGCGGCGCCCCGCCGTTCGAACGGGGTCGGCCGGCCGCATGTGCCGGTCGACCTCGACCGTGAGCGGTTCGTGGTCGGCGGGGTGCACGTGGCCGTGCCGTACACCACCGTCGCGCTGCTGGACCTGCGCGGCCGGGTGGTGGCCGAGCGGCGGCTGAAGCACGAACGGACCGATCCGGGCCGGGTGCTGGCCCGGGCCGCCGAGGGCCTGGAGGCGCTGCTCGCGCAGGTACCGGGCCGCCGGCCGCTGGGGGTCGGGGTCGCGGTCGGCGGCTGGGTGGACCGGGAGACGGGCACCGTCGTCGAGCACGAGCTGCTGGGCTGGCGCGAGGTGCCGGTGCGGGAGCTGCTCGGCGCCCGCACCGGACTGCCCGTACAAGTGGACGGGCACGCGCGGGCGTTGGTGGGCGGCGAGCGGCTGTTCGGGCGGGTCCGGGGCAGCCGCAGCGTGCTGCATCTGTTCGTCGGCAACATGGTCGACGCGGCCTTCGCGACCAACGACGAGGTGCACCACGGGCCCCGGTCCCAGGCCGGTACCATCGCCCACCTTCCGGTGCCGGGCGGCACCGAGCCGTGCGGTTGCGGGCGAACCGGCTGCCTCCAGGCGGAGTTGAGCGAGCGGACGCTGTGCCGGCGGGCCCGGGAGGCCGGGGTGATCGACGGAGCGAACCCGATGCAGGTGGTGGCCGCGGCGGCGGCCGGGGACGCGGTGGCCCGGCGGCTGCTGGTGGAGCGAGCCCGGACGACCGGACGGGCAGCCGGACTGCTGCTGGATGTGCTCAACCCGGAGACGGTGGTCGTCACCGAGGTGGGCGTCATCCACTTCGAGGACTGCCTGAGCGCCCTGCAGGAGGCCGTCGGCACGGCACGTTCGGCGGACGTCGTGCCGACGAGTTTCCCGGATTCCGTGCTGGCGGTGGCGGGCGGTTCGGTGGCCCTGGATGTGCTGTACCGGGATCCGCTGGCTGCGTCACCTGAGGCTATTTGATTCAGAAACTCGGAATGTTGACAGGGATCACCGGTGGCCGAGAACATCCTGCTCATGAGCTGTCGCACCCTTTGTTGCTGACGCGTTGACGCGCGTGAAGCGCGTATCTCCTCCGTATCTCTTCCGTGTGAATTCCCCCTTGCCAGGCTGGAATTCCGCCTGCCTTTTTCGCTCTTTTTCCCCGGGAGTACTCCCATGCACCGTCGTCTCTTCCTCACCTCTGTGCTGGGCGCGTCCGCCGCCGTGGCGGGTCTCGGCGGCTGCGCACACGGCAGCGCCGCCGCCGACACCGAGGGCGCGGCCACGAAGCCGCTCGCCGACCAGGTCCCGGCCGGCACGAGCCTGAGGATCGCCTCGTACCAGGGTGTGCAGCAGCTCCAGTTCAGGCTGGCCAAGCTGCCCGGCCTGCCCTTCACGGTGTCGAGCTGGGTGAACATCGGGGCTGGTCCCGATGTCATCAACGCCTTCCGCGCCAAGTCCCTGGATCTGGCCAACAACGCGGGCATCCCGCCGATCCAGGCGCACTACCAGGGTTTCGACGCCAAGATCGTGGCGATCGGCATCACCCGCAAGCCCAACTACCTGTTCGCCACCAAGCCGGGCAGCGACATCCGGACGGTCGCGGACTTCAAGGGCAGGAAGCTCGCCTTCTCCCAGGGGCAGGCGCAGGGTGTCGTGCTCCTGCGGGCGCTGAAGCAGGCGGGTCTGACGTACGACGAGGTGAAGCTGGTCCCGCTGACCAGCAACCAGTTCCTGACCGCCCTGCAGTCCGGGCAGGTGGACATCGCCCCGCTCGCCAACAGCCAGGCACCCGCCTACCTCAAGCAGTACGAGGGCAAGGGCGCCCACACCATCCCCACCGACGTCGTCGACCTGCTCAACCTGCTGTGGGCGCCGGTCTCCGTGCTGGCCGACCCGGCGAAGGCCGCCGCGATCGCCGCGTACGTCCCGCAGTGGGCCAAGGGCCAGGTGTGGCAGTACGAGCACCCGGACGTGTGGAACGAGGAGTTCTACGTCAAGACGCAGAACCTGACCCCGGAGCAGGCCCGGGGCATCTCCGAACTCGCCAACAAGCCGCTGTTCCCGCCCAGCTGGGACGAGGCGGTCAAGTGGGAGCAGGAGACCGCCGACCTGCTCGCCGAGGGCGGCTTCGTGAAGAAGTTCGACGTCTCCTCGCTCTTCGATCACCGCTTCGAGTCCCTCGCCGCCAAGGCCGTACCGGCCCAGTACCGGAGGTGAGCGCCGTGACCACGACGACGACCGCCGTGGCGGCCACGGCCGCCGGGGAACTCCCCCTGGTCCGCCGGCGCCGCCGGCTCTCCCCCGGCCGCCGCCTGCCCGCGGCCCGGCTGGCCGGCCCGCTGCTGCTGCTCGCTCTGTGGGCCGCCGCCTCGGCCGCCGGCCGGCTGGATCCGGGTGCGGTCCCGGCGCCCTGGACCGTGCTGAGAACGGGCGCCCGCCTGTGGACCGACGGCACCCTGCCCACCGACATCCTGACCGCTGACGCGGGCCGGGTACGGCTTCGCAATCTGGCTGACCGCCGGTGTCGCCCTCGCGCTCGCCGCCGGGCTCAGCCGGGCCGGGGAAGCGCTGATCGACGGGACCGTGCAGCTCAACCGGGCGATCCCGACCCTCGGTCTGATCCCGCTGTTCATCCTCTGGCTGGGCATCGGAGAGACCTTCAAGATCGCCGTCATCGCGATCGTCGTCTACATCCCTCTCTACCTGAACACGCACGCCGCGCTGTCGGGCATCGACAGCCGGTACGTCGAACTCGCCGAGGTGCAGGGCCTGTCGCGGTTCGCCTTCATCCGGCAGGTCGTGATCCCCGGGGCGCTGCCCGGGTTCTTCGTGGGACTCCGGCTCGCCGTCACCGGCTCCTGGCTGGGCCTGGTGGTCCTGGAGCAGATCAACGCCACCAGCGGCCTCGGCTACCTGATGTTCCAGGCGCAGAACTACGGCCAGACCGACGTCATCCTGGTCGGCCTGCTGATCTACGGCGTCTTCGGCCTGGTCTCCGACAGCGTGGTCCGCCTGATCGAACGGAGGGTGCTGTCGTGGCGCCGCACACTGAACAGCTGACCCGGCCCGCCGTCCGGCTGCGGGACCTGACCCGGTCGTTCGAGGGGCGTACGGTCCTCGACGGCATCGACCTCGACCTGCCCGCCGGCCAGTTCACGGCCCTGCTGGGGCACAGCGGCTCGGGCAAGTCCACCCTGCTGCGAGCCGTCGCGGGCCTCGACCACGGGGTCGCGGGCAGCGGCCGGCTCACCGCGCCCGAGCGGGTGTCGGTCGTGTTCCAGGACTCCCGGCTGCTGCCCTGGCGCCGGGTGCTGGACAACGTACTTCTCGGCCTGGACGGCAAGGACGCCGTCGAGCGGGGCCGTTCGGCGCTGGCCGAAGTCGGTCTCGAAGGCCGGGAGCGGGCCTGGCCGGGCGAGCTGTCCGGCGGCGAGGCACAGCGGGCCGCACTCGCCCGCTCCCTGGTCCGCGAACCCGAACTCCTGCTGGCCGACGAGCCGTTCGGCGCGCTGGACGCGCTCACCCGGATCCGGATGCACCACCTGCTGCGCGAGCTGTGGGAGCGCCACCGGCCCTCGGTGCTGCTCGTCACCCACGACGTGGACGAGGCGATCGTGCTCGCCGACCGGGTCCTCGTCCTGGACCGGGGCCGGATCGGCCTCGACCTGACCATCGACCGTCCCCACCCGCGCTCGTACCGCGAGCCGGTGCTGGGCGAATACCGCGAGCGGCTGCTGGCCGCGCTGGGCGTCACGGAGGACCATCAGTGACACAGAGAAGGCTCCACCTCAACGCGTTCCTGATGAACACCGGCCACCACGAGGCGTCCTGGCGGCTGCCGGAGAGCGACCCGTACGCGCACGTCGAGCTGGACCACTACGTGCGGCTCGCCCGTATCGCCGAGCGCGGCACCTTCGACTCCCTCTTCCTGGCCGACAGCCCGCAGCTGTGGGGCAGCGTCGCCCAGCGCCCGGCCGGCGCCCTGGAACCGCTCACCCTGCTCACCGCCCTGGCGACGGTCACCGAGCACATCGGTCTGATCGCCACCGCTTCCACCTCCTACAACTCCCCCTACAACCTGGCCCGCAAGTTCGCCTCGCTGGACATCATCAGCGGTGGCCGGGCGGGCTGGAACATCGTCACCACCGCGGGTGCCGAGGCCGCCCGCAACTTCGGCCTGGACGGAGAACCCGCGCACGCCGAGCGGTACGCCCGCGCCGCCGAGTTCCTCGGCGTGGCCCTCAAGCTGTGGGACAGCTGGGAGGACGACGCGATCGTCGCCGACAAGGCGGCCGGGGTCTGGGGCGACGACGCCAAGATCCATCCGCCCCGGCACAAGGGGACGTACTTCAGCGTCGAGGGCGCGCTCAACGTGCCGCGCACACCCCAGGGTTACCCGCTGCTCGTGCAGGCGGGCTCCTCGGCGGACGGCAGGCGGTTCGCGGCCCGGTACGCGGAGGCGGTGTTCACCGCCCAGCAGACACTGCGGGACGCGCGGGCCTTCTACGGCGACCTCAAGTCCCGTACCGCACAGGAGAGAAGGGACCCCGACCACATCAAGGTGCTGCCCGGCATCGTCCCGGTGATCGGCTCGACGGAGGCCGAGGCGCGGGCCGCCGAGCGGCTGCTGGAGGACCACATCGTGTACGACCACGGGGTGAGCCGCCTGGAGAGCCTGCTGAAACTGCCCGCCGGGACACTGGAGTTGGACGCGCGACTCCCGGCCGATCTGCCGCCCGAGTCCGCCGTCGAGGGCGCCAAGAGCCGCTACACGCTCATCGTGGAGCTGGCCCGGCGCGAGCGGCTGACCGTACGGCAGCTGATCGGGCGGCTCGGCGGCGGGCGCGGGCACCTCACCTTCGCCGGGACGCCCGAGCAGGTCGCCGACCAGATCGAGACCTGGTTCACGCAGGGCGCCGCCGACGGCTTCAACATCATGCCGGCCGTGCTGCCCTCCGGTCTGGAGGCGTTCGTCGAGCACGTCGTACCGATCCTGCGCACCCGCGGCCTGCTCCGCACGAAGTACGACGGCCGCCCCCGCCAGACCCTGCGGGAGCGCTACGGCCTCCCCCGCCCCGCCAACCAGTACACCGCATCCCTCGTGTGAAAGGACCAGCGAACATGTCCATCGAGATCACCAAGGTCACCGCACGCATCGGCGCGCGGATCTCCGGCGTCGACATCTCCCGGCCGCTCGCCCCCGAGCAGGTCGCCGCGATCCGCGAGGCCCTGAACGTCCACAAGGCGCTCGTCTTCGACGACGTGCACCTCGACGACGCGGGCCAGCAGGCCTTCGCCCGCCACCTCGGCGACCTGACCACCGCCCACCCGACGGTCGGCGCCGTCGAGGGTGCCCCGAACGTGCTGCCCGTGGACAGCGAGCGGGGCCGCGCCAACCACTGGCACACGGACGTCACCTTCGTCCTCAACCCGCCGCAGGCCAGCACCCTGCGCTCGATCACCGTCCCGCCGTACGGCGGCGAGACCCTGATCGCCAACGCGGCGGCCGCCTACCGTGACCTGCCCGAGCCACTGCGCCGGCTCGCCGACACCCTGTGGGCCGAGCACACCAACGACTACGACTACGCGGTGCCGGCCGAGGAGATCGACGAGGAGAAGGCCGCCCAGCGGGCCCAGTTCACGTCCATCACGTACCGCACCGCGCACCCGGTGGTTCGCGTCCACCCGCTGACCGGTGAACGCGGCCTGTTCATCGGCGGGTTCGCGCAGCGGATCGTGGGCCTGTCGGTGGGCGAGTCCCGCAGGATCCTCGACCTGCTCCAGGCATACGTCACCCGTCCGGAGAACGTCCTGCGCTGGCGCTGGTCCCCGAACCAGCTGGTTCTCTTCGACAACCGCATCACCCAGCACTACGCCATCGACAACTACGACGGCCGGCCGCGCCGTCTGCACCGGGTGACCGTCGCCGGTGACATCCCGGTCGGTATCGAGGGCAAGGAGAGCTACTCGATCGAGGGTGACGCCTCGCACTACACACCCGTGGCCGCGTAACCGCGGTCTCACCCTGCGTAAGGTGGGTGTCCGCATACTGGGCGGCCTGTCCGTGTGAGCGGACGGGCCGCCCAGACTGTGGGCGTTTTTGCCCACCCTCAGGACTGGACGAGCCGCGCACATGCCCAGCACCACCACCGAGACGCCACCGCAGCAGCAGGACGGCGTCTCCCTCTCCCACGGTCTCAAGCAGCGCCACCTGTCGATGATCGCCCTCGGCGGTGTGATCGGCGCGGGCCTGTTCGTCGGCTCCGGCGCGGGTATCGCCGCGGCCGGACCGTCCATCGTGATCGCCTTCGCGCTCTCCGGCCTCCTGGTGATGCTGGTGATGCGGATGCTCGGCGAGATGTCCGCCGCCTACCCGTCCTCGGGTTCCTTCTCCGCGCACGCCGAGCGGGCGATGGGCCCCTGGGCGGGCTTCACGGCGGGCTGGTCCTTCTGGGTCCTGCTGTGCACGGCCGTCGGCCTGGAGGGCATCGCCGCGGCGAAGATCGTCACCGGCTGGCTGCCGGGCACCCCGCAGTGGGCCTGGGTCGCCCTGTTCATGCTGGTGTTCTGCGGGGCGAACCTGGCCGCGGTGAAGAACTTCGGCGAGTTCGAGTTCTGGTTCGCGGCGCTGAAGGTCGGCGCGATCAGCCTGTTCCTGGTCCTGGGCGGGCTGGCCATCACCGGCGTGCTCCCCGGCACGGACGCCCCGGGCACCTCCCACCTCACCGACTTCTTCCCGCACGGCGGCGAGGGTCTGGTCATCGGTCTGCTCGCCTCCGTCTTCGCCTACGGCGGCCTGGAGACGGTCACGATCGCGGCCGCCGAGTCCGAGAACCCGGTCAAGGGCGTGGCGGGCGCGGTCCGCACGGCGATGTGGCGCATCGCGCTGTTCTACGTCGGCTCCATGGCGGTCGTGGTCACGCTGGTCCCGTGGGACTCGAAGGACATCGCGAACCCGGACAAGGGCCCGTACGTCGCCGCCCTCGACCACCTCGGCATTCCCGGCGCCGGCCAGGTGATGAAGGTCGTCGTGCTGGTCGCCCTGCTCTCCGCGATGAACGCCAACATCTACGGCTCCTCGCGCATCGCCTACTCGCTGGTGGAGCGCGGCCAGGGCCCCAAGGCCCTGGCGAAGACCTCCGGCGGGGTGCCGCGCATCGCCGTCCTCACCTCCTGCGTCTTCGGCTTCGTGTGCGTGCTGCTCAGCTACTGGCGGCCGGACGACGTCTTCCCCTGGCTGCTGAACATGATCGGCGCGGTCATCCTGGTCGTCTGGATCTTCATCGCGGTCTCCCAGCTGCTGCTGCGGCGCCGCGTGGAGCGGGAGGCACCGGAGAAGCTGGTCGTCCGCATGTGGGCGTTCCCGTTCCTGACGTGGATCGCGCTGGCGGGGATGGCGGCGATCTTCGTACTGATGGCCCGGGAGCAGGGGACTCGGGTTCAGCTGTACTCGACCGGTGGGATGACGGTGTTCCTGGCGGTGGTGGGGTACGTGTGGCAGCGGGTGCGGGCCAGGTCCTGACCTCGCCCCTCCCCTTCGAGCCCCCCTTCGAACCCTCCCGAAAGACCCCCGCGGTGCATCCGCGGGGGTCTTTTTGTTGCTAGCGTGTAATTGCAAGTCCTTCGCAATAAGAGGTTCGGAGGGGACACCACCCATGCCCGTCTACACGCTGCCCGACCTGCCCTACGACTACTCCGCGCTCGCCCCCGTGATCAGCCCCGAGATCATCGAGCTGCACCACGACAAGCACCACGCGGCGTATGTGAAGGGCGCCAACGACACGCTGGAGCAGCTCGCCGAGGCGCGTGACAAGGAGTCGTGGGGGGCGATCAACGGGCTGGAGAAGAACCTGGCCTTCCACCTCTCCGGGCACATCCTGCACAGCATCTACTGGCAGAACATGACCGGTCCGAAGGACGGCGGCGGCGAGCCGCTGGCGCAGGACGGGGTGGGCGAGCTGGCGGAGGCGATCAAGGAGTCCTTCGGATCCTTCGCGGCGTTCAGGACGCAGCTGTCCAAGGCGGCGGCCACCACCCAGGGCTCGGGCTGGGGCGTGCTGGCGTACGAGCCGCTGAGCGGGCGGCTGATCGTCGAGCAGGTCTACGACCACCAGGGCAACGTCGGCCAGGGCGCGACGCCCCTCCTGGTCTTCGACGCCTGGGAGCACGCCTTCTACCTCCAGTACCGCAACCAGAAGGTGGACTTCGTCGAGGCGATGTGGCAGGTGGTCAACTGGCAGGACGTGGCCAGGCGTTACGCGGCGGCGAGGTCCCGCACGGACGTGCTCCTGCTCGCCCCCTGAGTCGTCCTGCCTCGTGATCGTCTTCTCACCCTTCACGTAGGCAGGCGGATGAGAGAAGACCCCCGCGAGGACGTGACTTGCGGGGGTCTTCCCCACCCCGAGGGTCCACCGAACGGCTGACCCGAAGTTCCACCGGACACCCGTGTCCGCCAAATGCCCTGCTCAGCAAGGCTTTTGGGCATGAACTCACTGACTGTGCGCATGGCACGCTGGAGCGCCGGGCACCCCTGGCGGGCGCTCGTCGGCTGGCTGCTGTTCGTGGCGCTGTGCCTGGGCGTCGGCAGCGCCCTCGGCACCGACAGCGCGAAGACCGCCGACTACCGGGTGGGCGAGGCCGGCCGGGCCGAGGCCACGGCCGCCGAAGGGCATCTGGAACGCCCGTCCACCGAGCAGATCCTGATCTCCGCCCGAACGGGTGCCCTGGACGAGGGGCCGGCCGCTTCCGTCGCGCGCGAGCTGACCGCACGCATGCGACGGCTGCCCGAGGTCGCCGCGGTGGCCTCCCCGGAGCGGTCCTCCGACGGACGCGTCCTCCTGGTCGAGGTGTCCCTCAAGGGCGAGGAGCTGGACGCCGACCACAAGGTCGGCGCCCTCGTCGCGCAGACCGGGGCCGTACAGCGGGCGCACCCCGAGCTGCTCGTGCAGGAGACCGGATCCCCCTCCGTCAGCAAGGGAGTCGACCAGCAGCGCGACGACGACCTGGCCCTCTCCGAGAAGATCAGCCTGCCCCTCACCCTCGTCACCCTGCTGCTCGTGTTCGGCTCGCTCACCATGGCCGCCGTACCGCTGCTGCTCGCGCTGTCGTCGATCGCGGGGGCCATCGGGCTGGCGATGGCCGCCTCGCATCTCACCCCCGACGCCGGGGTCGGCAAGAACGTCATCCTCATGATCGGCCTCGCGGTCGGCGTCGACTACACGCTCTTCCACCTCAAGCGGGAGCGCGAGGAGCGGGCCCGCTCCGGTGGCCGGCTCGGCACCGAGGCGCTGGTGGAGCTGGCGGCCGCCACGTCCGGTCGGGCCGTCGTGGTCTCCGGTCTTGCGGTCGTCGCCTCCACCGCCACGCTGTACCTGGCCTCGGACGTGATCTTCTCATCGCTCGCCACCGGCACGATCGTGGTCGTACTGGTCGCGGTGGCCAGCTCCCTGACCGCACTGCCGGCGCTGCTGACCGTCCTGGGCCGACGGGCCGAGCGCAGGGTTCGGCGGCGGGCGGAGCACGGCAAGCCCGCACGGCGCCTGCGCGGCGGGGACGACGGCCGGTTCTGGTCCGCGCTGCTGCGCCCCGCCGCCCGGCATCCGCTCGCCACCCTGTGCTGCTCGCTGCTCGCCCTGCTCGCCCTCGTCCTCCCGCTGACCGGCCTGAAGATCACCGAGATGAGCCGGGACACCCACTCCCGCGCGATCCCCGCCATGCGGGTGTACGACCGCCTCAACGCGGAGTTCCCCGAGCGGCGGGTCGCCCACCAGGTCGTCGTACAGGCCCCCGCCGAGCGCTCCGCCCAGGTCACCGGGGAGCTGCGGGCACTGGCCCGCCGAGCGACCGCCGACCCGCTGTTCACCGACTACGCCCGTATCCGCACCGCCGCCGACCACCGGACCAGCACCCTGGAACTGCGGGTGCCGTACCTGGGCAACTCCCCGCAGGCGCACGACTCGCTGGAGCAGCTGCGCCACGACTACCTGCCCGCCACCGTCGGCAAGGTCACCGGCGCGCGGTACGGCGTGAGCGGCGACGTGGCCCGCTACACCGACTATCCGGCCCATCAGAACGGCAAACTGCCCCTGGTCCTCGGCGCGTTGCTGCTGGTGACGTTCCTGATGACGCTGTACGCGTTCCGCTCGGTCGTGCTCGGCCTGCTCGGTGTCGTACTGAACCTGCTGTCGGCGGCGGCTGCGCTCGGCCTGCTCGTGCTGGTCTTCCAGCACACCTGGGCCGAGGGGCTGCTGGGCTTCCGCTCCACGGGGTCGATCGGTTCCCGTGTGCCGCTGTTCCTCCTCGTGATCCTCTTCGGTCTGTCGATGGACTACCAGGTGTTCGTGGTCAGCCGGATCCGGGAGGCGGTGCTGGCCGGCACGCCCACCCGGCAGGCGGTCGTCGAGGGCATCCGGCGCTCGGCGAGCGTGGTGACCAGCGCAGCCGTGATCATGACGACCGTCTTCGTGAGCTTCGTCTTCCTGCACATCATCGAGATGAAGCAGATCGGTTTCGTGCTCGCCGCGGCCGTCCTGCTGGACGCCTTCGTGGTGCGCGTGCTGATCCTGCCGGCGGCCCTGCTGCTGCTCGGCGAGCGCACCTGGTGGCCCGTGCGGCCGTCGAAGACCGCCGTCCCCGGCCCGAACCCCCAGCTGCTGGACGTAGGTTGACAGGTATGACCACGCCCGCCGACGCCCTGTGGGCGACCTCGCTGCGCCGCTGGAACGCGGTGTGCTGGGTCCTGTTCGCCGCGATGGCGGTCGGCATCACGGCCCTGAGCGAAGGCGCCGACCGGTACGCGGCCCTCGGCCTGCTGGGCAGCGTGGCCCTGTGCTTCGCCGTGCTGGACCGCCGCCCCGCCCATCCCGTCGTACGGCCGCACGGGTACCTCGCGGTGCTGGTGATCGCCCTCGCCGGACTCGCCTATCTGCGCACCAGTTACGCGGCCCTGTTCATGGTCACGCTGCCGCACTACTGGATGTTCGGCCGCACCCCGAGGATCTCCCTGACCTTCCTGGGGCTGGCCACCGCCGGCACGCTGCTGGGGGCCTGGGTGCGGCAGGGCTGGTCCGGCGAGTTCTTCGGCGAGACGGTGGTGGGCACGCTGATCGTGGTCGCGGTCGGCGTCCTGATCGGGCTGTGGGCCCGCGCGGTGGTCGAGCAGAGCAGCGAACGCGCCCGGCTGATCGAGGAGTTGGAGCGCACCCAGGCGGAGCTGGCCGAGGCGCATCTGCGGCAGGGCGCGGCGGAGGAACGGGAACGGATGGCACGGGAGATCCACGACACGCTCGCTCAGGGCTTCGCCTCGATCGTCGTGCTGGCCGAGGCGGCCCGCGCCGGGCTCGCCACCGACCCCGGGCGCACCGCCCGGCAGCTGGTGTCGATCGAGTCGACCGCCCGGGAGAACCTGGCGGAGGCCAGGGAACTGGTCGGCTCGGGGCGGCCGCCGGGCGGCGCGCACTCCGGCTCGGTGGCGCAGACCCTGCAGCGGATCGTGGACCGGTTCGCCGAGGACACCGGGCTGAGCGTGGCCGCCGAGCTGGCCGACCTGGACTGCGACCAGCAGACCCGGGTCGCGCTGCTGCGCTGCGCCCAGGAGTCCCTGGCCAACGTGCGCAAACACGCCCGTGCCTCGACGGTCGGCGTAGTGCTGGCCCGGCGCCCCCACGGGGTGGAGCTGGAGGTCACGGACGACGGCACCGGATTCGTGGTCGAGGCCTGCACCGGCTTCGGTCTCGACGGGATGCGCAAGCGGCTCGCCGAACTGGGCGGGCGGCTCACGGTGACCAGCTCGGTCGGGGACGGAACCAGGATCCTCGCGGTGATCCCGGTGGAGGGAGCGGCATGACCGACAGGCTCCGGATCGTCGTGGTGGACGACCACACCGTGATGCGGGCCGGGGTGATCGCCCTGCTGGACGGGGAGGCGGACATCGAGGTCGTCGGCGAGGCCGGCGACGGCCGTGCCGCACTCGACCTGGTCGCCCGCCACGACCCGGACGTGGCCCTGGTCGACCTGCGCATGCCGGTGCTGGACGGGGTCGCGACGACCACCGGGATCGTCGCTCGTCACCCGCGCACCCGCGTGCTGATCCTCACCACCTACGACACCGACGCCGACATCGAGCGCGGGGTCGAGGCCGGCGCCATCGGCTACCTGCTCAAGGACACCACCCGCGAGCAGCTGGTCGACGCGATCCGCTCGGCCGCGCGCGGGGAGACCGTGCTCGCGCCCCGGGTGGCGGAGAAGCTGGTCGCCCGGATGCGGCGCCCCGTCCACGATCCGCTCACCACCCGCGAGACCGATGTGCTGACCGCGGTGGCCGACGGGCTCACCAATGCCGAGATCGGCCGTCGGCTCGTCATCTCCGAGGCCACCGTCAAGACTCATCTGCTGCGCCTGTTCGCCAAGCTGGACGTCAACGACCGCACGCGGGCGGTGGTCGTCGCGATGGAGCGAGGGCTGCTGCCACGCCCGTGACCGGTCACTCTCAGGACTCGCAGGGGATGTTGAGCGACAGCAGGGCCGCGCTGTGCTCCGTGACGCGGATCTCGGTCACCGCCGCGTTGCGCAGCCTCGGCAGGACGCGGCGGTACTCCGCCAGCGGGATGTGCAGGAGCGAGCACAGCACCAGTCGGAGCAGGGTGTTGTGGGCGACGACGAGGACCCGCTCGTCGGGGTGCGCGGCGGCGATCCGGTGCAGGGCGGCCGTGCCCCGGGCCGCGGCGGCGCGGGGATCCTCGGCGCCGGGGAAGGGGTGCGCCCCCGGGTCGGCGCGGAAGGCCTGCGCCGCCTGCGGGTTCTCGGCCTCGAACTCGGCGAGCGTACGGCCCTCCACCACCCCGAAGTCGCATTCCCGCAGGTCGACTTCGCGGTGCGGGGTGAGACCGAGGGCACGACAGGCCGGCTCGGCGGTGGCGATCGCCCGGGACAGGGGTGAGGTCCAGATCGCGTCGACGGGGTGGGCGGCGGCCCAGCGGCCCAGCGCCTCGGCCTGGGCGCGCCCGCTATCGGTCAGGGCCACGTCGCTCACCCCGGCGTACCGGTTCTCGGCGTGCCAGACGGTCTGGCCGTGGCGGGCGAGGAGGAGGGTCGTAGTCATGAGCCCGGAGTATCCCGGGCCAGCCGCTCCCGCGCATGCGCGGCGACCTCCTTCGGCAGCCACCCCCGAAACTCCAGCTCACCCACCAGCCTGGCGTAGGGCTCGGTGAAGCGGGCCGAATGGTGCGGGCGCGGGTCGACGGTCGTGCCGGGGCGGGACATGTGCTCGGCCGCGTCCGCGAGCGTGGGTGCGGCGCCGGTGCCGTAGGCGGCCAGTGCGGCCATGCCCAGGGCGGGTTCCGGCTGTTCCGGGATCTTGGCCGGGCGGCCCAGGACGTCGGCGCGGAGTTGGGTCCAGTAGGGGCTGCGGGCCGCGCCGCCGGTGAAGGTGAGGGGGCCGTGCAGGGGGGCGCCGAGGTGGTGGAGGTAGTCCAGGCAGAGGCGTTCCGTGAAGGCGACGCCCTGAAGGAGGGCCGCCCACAGGTCGGCGTCCGACTCCGGGACGCCGAGGAGGAGGGCGGTGGCGTGCGGGGCGCGGAAGGGGAAGCGTTCGCCCGGGGAGACGAGGGGGTAGGCGACCGCGTTCGAGGGCTCGAAGGCGGCGGCCTCGGTGTCCAGAGCGGCCGGGTCGGCGCCCGGGAAGCGGGCCGTGAGGACACCGGCGCCGACGCTGGAGGCGCCGCCGGGCAGCCAAGTGCCGTCGGGCGCACGGTGGTTGTAGACCACGCCGGTCGGGTCGTGGACCGGGTCCGCGGCGGCTCCCTTCAGGACCAGGGTCGTCCCGAGCACCGAGTTCCAGGCGCCCTCCCGCAGCGCGCCGGAGGCGATCTGTGCCGCGCAGCCGTCCGTCATGCCCGCGATGACCGGGGTGCCGGCCGGGATGCCGGTGGCCTCGGCGGCGGCCGGGCAGACCTCGCCGAGCCGGGTGCCGGGGCGTACGACGTCCGGGAGGGTCCCCGCGGGCAGGCCGGTGAGGTCCGGCCAGCGGTCGCGCTCCACGTCGTAGGCCGTCTTCAGGGCGTGGCTGGAGTCGGCGGGGACGGGCCGGCCGACGAGACGCGCGGTGACCAGGTCGGGCTGGTGCGCCACCCGGCCGGGGCCGTACCGGTCGGCCAGCCAGCGCACCTTCGGCAGCGCCCAGGTGTCCTGCACCGCGAGCCCCGCCGACCGCAGCCGGCCCGCCTCGGCCGCCGCCCGCCCGTCGTCGTACATGAGCGCAGGGCTCACCGGGCGACCGGTGTCGTCCGTGAGCAGTACGGTCCCGGAGGTCCCGCACACCGCGACCCCGCCGAGGCTCACCCGCGCCCCGTCGAGCGCACGCCCGCAGGCCGCGCACACCGCCTCCCACCACTCCCCCGGGTCCTGCTCGTGCCGCACCCCGTCCCGCCGCCCGCGCCGCAGCGGCGCCGCACCGCTGCCGAGGACGCCGCCGTCGGCCGTCACGAGCAGGGCGCGCACCCCTTGCGTCCCGAGGTCGATCCCGAGCCACGCCAACCCCATCCGGACCTCCCGCAGATAGCGAACGGCACTGTGAACTTCCCACGCTCCTCCGAGATTTCCCCCTGATTTCCCCGTGCACAAGGGATTGACGGCCTTCCTTTGCCGTTACACCCTCTGTTATCGAGTCGACTCAACTTGTTAACCACCCGGTGAACCGCCCTCCGTGGCGGCGGCGCACAGCGCCGTCGCCTCCGGCTCCTTGGGGCGCGCAGCGCCCACATGGCCTGCTTTACGGAGTCAGAGGGGGCGAACATGCGTGCCCCTGTTCACTGGTTGGCGTGGCATTGACGGGACAGGGTGCAGGTGTTCGCGCTTCGTACGTACGGTCTGACAGTGAAGGCCGGGTGATCCGAGCGGGGCAGGGCCGAGTGTCAGGGCGGAGGTGACGGCGTGGAGGCGGCACCGGGATCCGACGGGGTGGGGCATGCCCGGTACACGTATCGGCTGAGGGTTTCGTCAATGGCCCGAGCGGGGTTGCTGGCGGAGTGGGACCGGTGCCGGTGGATGTGGAACGAGTGCGTGGCGCGTGCCAAGAAAGCTCATGCGGAGGGGGAGGAGTGCGGTCCGGCGCGGCTGGACCGGATGCTGACCGGGGCCCGCGCGATCACGCCGTGGCTGGCTGAGGGTGCCAGCGTGCCGCAGCAGCAGCTCATCCGTGACTTCGGCAAGCCCCGTACGAAGGCGCTGAAGGACATCAGGGACCGGCTGCCCGTGAGGCAGCGAGCGGGGATGCCGGGCTACAAGAAGAAGCGTGAGGCTGATCCGAGCCTGAACTACACACGGCGAGGCTTCCGGCCCAAAGACGGGCGGCTGAATCTGGCGGGCGGGATCGTGCTGAGGGTGGTGTGGTCCCGTGAGCTGCCCGCCGAGCCCTCGTCGGTGCGGGTGTACCGGGACAGCGTCGGCGACTGGTACGCCTCGTTCGTCATCCCCGCCCGGGTCGAGCCGCTGCCGCAGAGCGGCCAGGTGCTCGGCGTGGACTGGGGTGTCAAGGAGATCGCGACCACCACCTCCGATGCCCACGACCTTCCCCACCCCGAGCACGGCAAGAGATCCAAGGGGAAGCTGTCCCGGTACGACCGGATGATGGCCCGCCGCAAGCCGAAGAAGGGCCAGGCTGCGTCGAAGGGCTACCGGGAGGCGAAGAAGTGGCGGGCGAAGACGTACCAGAAGATCGCCCGCCAGCGGCAGGACGCTGCCCGCAAGTGGGCCAAGAAGGTCGTGCGGGACCATGACGCGATCGCGGTGGAGGACTTCCGGCCGAAGTTTCTCGCGAGGACGTCGATGGCGCGCAAGGCGGCGGACGCCGCGATCGGCGCGACGAAGAAGGCCCTGATCGAGATGGGCCGCAAGCACGGGCGGGACGTGCGGCTGGTGCACCCCGCGCACACCACCATGGACTGCGGGCGCTGCGGAGCGAGAACCAAGCACGCACTCCCACTGCCGGAACGCACCTACACCTGCACCGCGTGCGGAACGGTGTCCCCCAGGGACAAGAATTCCGCCCGTGTGATGCTCGTCCGGGCTGGTCTGAACCCAGCTGGTGTCGAGGGCGTAAGACCTCCTGGAGCGCCGCTCCAAGAGGCCGCCTGAGCCAGGAATCCCCTCCCTCCAGGGAGAGGAGCAGTCAAGGATGAACAGGCACGTGACCCCCAAGGGACGGTGGTTCGGCCGCGGACGACGTCAACGGGAGAAGAGCACGTGATGAGCAGCAGTGGTGCACGGCACGGATCGGGACCCGCGGCCCGGCAGGCCGCCATGGCCGAACGCGTGCTGGCCGAGGGCTCGGCCTCCGCGGCCGAACTGGCCGAGCGGTTCGGGGTGAGCCTGATGACCATCCACCGGGACCTGGACGAACTCGAACGGCAGGGCATCGTACGGAAGTTCCGGGGCGGGGTGACCGCGCAGCCGTCCGGGGTGTTCGAGTCGAACGTGCAGTACCGGCTGAAGACCATGCGCTCGCAGAAGGCCGCGCTCGCCGAGCGGGCGCTGAAGTCCATCGAGCCCGGCATGGCGATCCTCCTCGACGACTCCACCTCCACCCTGGAGATAGCCCGCCGGCTGCGGCTCGGCGAGATCACCCCGCTCACGGTCGTCACCAACTTCCTGGAGGCGATCAACCTGCTCGCGGGCCGGCGGGGCATCCATCTGATGGCGCTCGGCGGCGACTACGACCAGCTGCACTCGTCCTTCCTCGGGGTGTCCTGCGTGGAGGCGGTCGAGCAGCTGCGGGTGGACGTGGGCTTCGTGTCGACGTCGGGCGTGCACGGCGGCTACGCCTACCACCAGGAGCAGCACATCGTCTCCGTGAAGCGGGCGATGCTCGACGCGGCCGCGCGCAACGTGCTGCTGGTCGACCACACCAAGCTGGGCCGGGTCGCCCTGCACCGGGTCGCCCCGCTCTCCCGCTTCGACCGGCTGCTGGTGGACGACGGGGCGTCGCCGGACGCGCTGCGCGATCTGGACGAGCACAAGGTGCGTTACGAGGTGTGCGCCACGGATCCGAGGGAGGGCGATGACCGCGCTGGAGTTACGTGAGCTGCGCAAGACGTACCGGTCGCGGGGCCGCCCGGCGGTGGAGGCGGTCCGCGGCCTGGACCTGGGTCTGAAGTCCGGTGAACTGCTCGGGCTGCTGGGCCCGTCGGGCTGCGGCAAGTCCACCACGCTGCGGATGATCGCGGGCCTGGAGGCGGTGACCGGCGGGGACATCCTGGTCGGGGGCGCCTCGGTGGTCGGCCGTCCGGCCCAGGAGCAGAACATCGGGGTCGCCTTCGAGAACTACGCGCTGTATCCGCCGCTGACGGTCGCGGAGAACCTGGCGTTCGGGCTGAAGGCCCGCCGCAGGAGCCTTCGGGGGGATGTGCGGCACAAGGTCGCCGAGATCGCCGAGCGGGTCGGCCTCACCGACGTCCTCGACGCCCGCCCGGCCGGACTGTCCAGCGGGCAGAAGCTGGGGGTCCCCCCAGGCCCTTCGAGGCACTGGGGGAGCGTCTCCCTGGCCCGCGCGCTGATCCGGGAACCGGACGTCCTGCTCCTGGACGAGCCGCTGTCCCATCTGGACGCGGCCCAGCGCGACACCACCCGCCGGGAGCTCAAGCGCATCCAGCGCGACCTGGGGCACACCACGATCCTGGTCACGCACGACCAGGAGGAGGCGCTGTCCCTCGCCGACCGGATCGCCGTCATGCGGGACGGTGCGATCCAGCAGCTCGGCACGCCCTACGAGATCTACGACAGCCCCGCCTCCGCCTTCGTGGCGGACTTCGTCGGCGAGCCCGCGATCAATCTGCTGCCCGGCACCGCCACCGCCGACGGCCACGCGCGCCTGTCCGCCGGGGTGCGGCTCGCGCTGCCGGTGCCGGTGGCCGAGGGCCGGGCCGTGGTGGTCGGCATCCGCCCCGAGGACCTCAGCCTCACCGGCGCCGCTGACGGCATCCCCGCCCGGGTCGTGGCCCACGAACCCCTTTTGGAGTCGGGCATCGCCACGCTCGCCCTCGACGGGGTGGAGCGGCACCTGGTGGTGCTCACCGGGCCCGAGGTCCGCCTCGGGCACGACGAGCGGGTCCGGGTGGCGGCCGGACTCACCCATGTCTTCGACGCCGAGACGGGAGACACCCTGCGATGACCTCCAGTGTGCGTGTGGTGGCCGCCGGCGACCACTTCGTCCTGCCGTCCCTCATCACGGCCGCGCTCGGGAAGGAAGCCGCCTGTGACGTACGGGAGTTGACGCTCGGCTGGCCCCTGCAGCCCTTCGGTCCCGTCGCCGAGGTGAGCGAGGCCAGTGACGCCGAGGACGAACTGATCGGCGCCCTCGCCGACGCGCAGGTCCTGGTCACCCAGATGGGCCCGGTCACCGAACGCGTCCTCGGCGCCTGCCCGAAGCTGCGGCTGGTCGTGGTCTGCCGGGGCGGGCCGGTCAACGTCAACCTGGCGGCGGCCGAGCGGCACGACGTCCGGGTGTGCTTCGCGCCCGGGCGCAACGCCGCCGCCACGGCCGAGTTCACCGTCGGCCTGCTCCTCGCCGCCCTGCGCCGCATCCCGCAGGCCCATGAACTCCTCGCCCGCGAGGGGAGTTGGGCCGGATCGGCGTACTACACCTACGCGCACAGCGGTCTGGAGCTGGAGGACCTGCCGGTCGGACTCGTCGGCTACGGCGCGGTGGGCAGCCGGGTGGCGCGGGTGCTGTGCGCCTTCGGGGCGCGGGTGATGGTGTACGACCCCTATGTGCGCGGGGAAGTGCACGGGCTGCGGGTGTCCTCGCTGGACGACCTGCTGCGCCGCTCCGCCGTCGTCATCCTGCATGCCCGGCTCACCGCCGAGACCCGCGGTCTGATCGGCGCCCGCGAGCTGGCTCTGCTGCCGCCCGGGGCGGTGGTGGTGAACGCGGCCCGGGGGCCGCTGCTGGACGAGGACGCGCTGTGCGACGCGCTGGAGGGCGGGCGGCTCGCGGCGGCGGCCCTGGACACCTACGCCCGCGAACCGCTTCCGCCGGACTCCCGGCTGCCCGCTCTCGCCGACCGTGTCGTCCTCACCCCGCACCTGGGCGGGGCCAGCCGGGCGGTCGCGGAGAAGGCGGCCCGGATCGCCGCCGCCGAGGTGGGCCGCTGGGTGCGCGGGGAGCCGCTCGCGCACTGTCTGACCTGAAGGGGGAGCGACATGTTCGTCGGGATCGATGTGGGCACGTCCATGGTGAAGGCCGCCGCGTTCGACGGCCGAGGGCGCGAACTGGGCGTCGAGGCACGGCCGGTGGGGCTCGACCTGCGCGGCGGGGCCGTGGAGCAGGACATGGAGGAGGTGTACGGGGCGGTCGTCGCCGTACTGGAGGCGCTGACCGCGCGGGTGCCGGAGCCGGTGGAGCTGGCCGGGCTGACCGGGCAGGGCGACGGGGTGTGGCTGGTGGACGGGGCGGGCCGGCCGGTGCGGCCGGCGGCCTCCTGGATGGACGGCCGGGCCCATGAACTGGTCGACCAGTGGCTGGCGGACGGCACCTTCGAGACCGTGTTCCGGCGCACCGGTGGCGCGATGTTCCCGGGCTGCCCGGGCCCGCTGCTGGCGTGGCTCGACCGGTACGAGCCGAAGGCCCTGGACGCGGCCGCCGCGGCCGTCTACTGCAAGGACATGGTCTTCCAGCGGCTGACCGGCGCGGCACGGGCGGTGACGGACGTGTCGGACGCGTCGATGCCGTTCCTGGACCCGCGCACCCGGTCCTACGACAACCGGGTCGTGGAGGTGCTCGGTCTGACCCACCGCCGGGGCCTGCTCGCGCCGGTCGGCGATCCGGTGGCGACGGGCGCGGCGCGCGGCGCGGGGCTGCCGCCCGGCACCCGGCTGGCGAACGGCCCGTACGACCTGCCGGCCTGTGCGCTCGGCGCGGGCGTCACCGTGCCCGGTGACGGCCTGCTGATCGTCGGCACCTGCCTGGCCGCGCTGGTCGCCACCACGGACCTGGACCTCGGCGGCGAACCGGCCGGCCTGTACATCTCCACCGACCGGTCCGGTCACTGGCTGCGCGCGATGCCCGCGATGGTCGGCACGGCGGCCCTGGACTGGGTGCTGAACACGACGGGCGTGCGGCACGAGGAGGTCGACGCCCTGCTGGCCGCCACCCCGCCGGGCGCCCACGGGGTGCGGGTGCTGCCGTACTTCGCGCCCTCCGGCGAGCGCGCCCCCTTCGTGGAGCCCCGGCTGCGGGCCGAACTCACGGGTGTCTCCCTGGAGTCGACGCCCGCCGACCTGATCCGCGCCACCTGCGAGGGGATCGGCTACGCGGCCCGGCACTGCCTGGCGGCGGCGGGCCTGACCGGGACGCTGGCGGTGTGCGGCGGCGGCACCCGCAGCCCCGCCTGGATGCGGCTCCTGGCGGACGTGCTGGGCCGCCCGCTGCGGGTGGTCGAGGGTGAGGTGGGCGCGCGGGGCGCGGTGCTGGCGGCGGCCGAGCGGTTCGGCACGGCCCTGGACGCGGCGGCCTGGACCGAGCCGACCCGGGTCGTCGAGCCGGACGCGGACCGGGCCGCGTACTACGCGAAGGGGTACGAGGAGCACCTCGGGCGCCTGGCGGAGGCACGGGAACGGGCCCGGCGCTGACCGGGCCCGTTCGGTAGAACTCGCACTATTCAGGACTTACAAAGGCTTACAGGTTCAGGGCTTACAGGTTGCTGAAGTCCGGGCCCTTGGTGCGGGTCCGCTTGATCTCGTAGAAGCCGGGGACGGAGGCCACGGCGAGGGTGCCGTCCCACAGGCGGGCCGCCTCCTCGCCCTTGGGGGCGGGGGTGACGACCGGACCGAAGAAGGCGATCTGCTCACCGTCGGGGCCCGGGACCGCGATGACCGGGGTGCCGACGTCCTGGCCGACCTTCTCGATGCCCTCCTGGTGGGAGGCGCGCAGCTCGGCGTCGAACTCGAAGTCCTTCTGCTCGGCGTACTCGATCAGCTCGGCGGGCAGGCCGACGTCCGCGAGCGCAGCGGCGATGGCTTCCAGCGTCGCGCCCTCGCCGTTGTTGTGGAAGCGGGTGCCGAGCGCGGTGTAGAGCGGGCCGAGGATGTCCGCGCCGTGCTTCTGCCAGGCCGCGGTGACCACGCGCACCGGCTGCCACGCCTTGACGGCGAGCATCTCCCGGTACTCCTCGGGCAGCTCGTCCAGCTTGTTCTCGTTGAGGACGGCGAGACTCATGATGTGCCAGCGGACCTCGATCTCGCGGACCTTCTCCACCTCCAGCACCCAGCGGGAGGTCATCCAGGCCCAGGGGCACAGCGGGTCGAACCAGAAGTCCACGGGGGTCTTGCCGCTCGTGGTCACGGTCTCGGACATGCTTCTCCTCAGCGAAACGGTCTTTTGAAAGGTCAACATTCCCTTCGCCATCCCCATTCCCTGGTGTCCCGTGTCAGGAGTGCGTGGCAGGATCGGTCCTGATCCATCCCCATCCAAGCGATCACGAGGGAGTGCCGCCCGTGCCCGGTGAGAATCTGACCCGCGACGAGGCCCGGGAGCGGGCCGCCCTGTTGTCCGTCGACGGGTACGAGGTGGCGCTGGACCTGCGTTCCGCCGTGGGCGACGGGAACGGCGAGCCGCGCACGTTCCGCTCGGTGACCACGATCAGGTTCCGCTGCAACGAGCCGGGCGCGTCCACGTTCGCCGACCTGGTCGCCCCGAGCGTGACGTCGGTCACGCTGAACGGGAAGGACCTGGACCCGGGCGAGGTCTTCGACGGCACCCGGATCGCGCTGGAGGACCTGGCCGCCGAGAACGAGCTGACGGTCGACGCGCAGTGCGCCTACTCCCGCACCGGCGAGGGCATGCACCGCTTCGTGGACCCCGAGGACGGCGAGGTCTACCTCTACACCCAGTACGAGCCGGCCGACGCCCGCCGTGTCTTCACGAACTTCGAGCAGCCGGACCTGAAGGCGCCGTACCGCTTCGAGGTGCAGGCACCCGAGGGCTGGACGGTGTGGAGCAACGGCGCCGGTGAACTCACCGACGGTGTCTGGCGGTTCGCGGAGACGAAGCCGATCTCGACGTACATCACCTGCGTGGTGGCGGGTCCGTACCACTATGTGACGGACTCCTACGAGCGGATCTTCGAGGACGGGACGAAGCTGGAGATCCCGCTCGGCGCGATGTGCCGCAAGGGTCTCGCCCCGCACTTCGACGCCGACGACGTCCTCCTGGTCACCAAGCAGGGCCTGGACTTCTTCCACGAGCACTTCGACTACCCGTACCCGTTCGGGAAGTACGACCAGGCGTTCGTGCCCGAGTACAACCTGGGCGCGATGGAGAACCCGGGGATGGTGACCTTCCGCGAGGAGTACATCTTCCGCGGGAAGGTGACGCAGGCCTCCTACGAGGCGCGGGCCAACGTCATCCTGCACGAGATGGCGCACATGTGGTTCGGCGACCTGGTCACCATGGTGTGGTGGGACGACCTGTGGCTGAAGGAGTCCTTCGCGGACTTCATGGGCACGTTCGCGAACGTCGGCGCGACCCGCTTCACCGACGCCTGGATCACCTTCGCCAACCGCCGCAAGGCCTGGGCCTACCGCGCCGACCAGCTGCCCTCCACGCACCCGATCACCGCGGACATCCGCGATCTGCAGGACGCCAAGCTCAACTTCGACGGCATCACCTACGCCAAGGGCGCCTCGGTGCTCAAGCAGCTGGTGGCGTACGTCGGCCAGGACGCGTTCCTGGAGGGCGCGCGCCGCTACTTCAAGCGGAACGCGTACGGCAACACGCGCCTGGGCGACCTGCTGTCGGTACTGGCGGAGACCAGCGGCCGGGACATGTCCGCGTGGGCCCGCTCCTGGCTGCAGACGGCCGGGGTGAACTCGCTGACCCCGCAGGTGCTGCTGGACGCCGAGGGCCGGGTGGCCGAGCTGGCGGTGGTGCAGGTGGCGCCGGAGTCGCACCCCGAGGAGCGCCCGCACCGGGTCGCGGTGGGCCTGTACCGCCGTACGCCCGAGGGCGCCCTGGAGCGGTACGCGCGCGTGGAGACGGACGTCGAGGGTCCGCGCACGGTCGTGGCGGAGCTGGCGGGCGCCGAGGCCCCGGAGCTGGTGCTGGTCAACGACGACGACCTGACCTACTGCAAGATCCGCTTCGACGAGACCTCGCTGGCCACCCTGCGCGAGCACCTGGGCGCGCTCACCGACCCGCTGGCGCGCGCCCTGTGCTGGTCGGCGCTGTGGAACCTGACCCGGGACGCCCTGCTGCCGGCGCGGGACTTCGTGGACCTGGTGCTGCGGTTCGCGGGCCGGGAGTCCGACATCGGCGTGCTGCAGATGCTGCACGCGTGGGCGGAATCGGCGCTGGTGCACTACGCGGCCCCCGAGTGGCGGGCGACCGGCGAGGAGCTGCTCGCCGAGGGCGCGCTGCGCGAGCTGCAGGCGGCCGAGCCCGGCAGTGAGCACCAGCTGGCCTGGGCGCGGTTCTTCGCGACGGTCGCCGCCGGCGAGACGGACCTGGCACTGCTGAAGGGCCTGCTCGACGGCACGGAGACGGTCGAGGGCCTGGACGTGGACCAGGAGCTGCGCTGGGCGTTCCTGGATGCGCTGGCGGCCCAGGGAGTGGCCGACGAGTCCGCCCTCGCGGCCGAACTGGCCCGTGACGACACGGCGTCCGGCAAGCGTCACCAGGTCCGCTGTCTGGCCGCGCGGCCGTCGGCGGCGGTCAAGGCCCAGGCCTGGGCGCAGGTCGTGGAGTCCGACGCCCTGTCGAACGCGCTGGTGGAGGCGACGATCGCGGGCTTCGACCGGCCCTCGCAGCGAGAGCTGACGGCGCCGTACGCCGAGAAGTACTTCGCGGCGATCGAGCGGGTGTGGCAGGAGCGGTCGATCCAGATCGGCATGGACGTCGTACGGGGCCTGTTCCCCGGCTTCCAGGACCGGCAGGAGACGCTGGACGCGACGGACGCGTGGCTTGCGGCCCACGCGGACGCGGCGCCCGCGCTGCGCCGGCTGGTGCTGGAGGCGCGGGACGACCTGGCGCGGTCGCTGCGCGCACAGGCGTGCGACACGGCGGCCGCCGGAGCCTGATCATTGGCCTGAGCTTTCCCGGTCGGTGACCGTTACGGAATTCAGGCAATAGCAGCCGTAACCCCTGGTCCGCACCCGATTGGACCAGGGGTTTTCCGTGCCTACTCGGCACCCGAACACGCGTCCTTTAGTGCCGTCTTGTCCGCATTTATCGACGGCCGTGTAACAGCGGTTAAAGGAGGGACAGAGCGCGGGAATCCCGACGCCATGACGCACAACACCCCGCTCTCCCCCCGCCCCCTCCGTCACCTCTCCGAGGTCCACCGCCGCGTTCTGACGGCGGGTCAGCTCCGCTCGCACGGCGTCTCCACGGCCGAACTGAACGAACAGTGCCGCACCGGCGGCCCCTGGCAGCAGCTGCTGCCCGGCGTGGTCCTGCTCCACCCCGGCCCGGCGACCAGCGAGGAGCGCCTGCACGGGGCCCTGCTGTACGCGGCGCGGGAGTGGGCCCCGGGCGTCCCGGCCCAGCCCGCGGCCGACGAGCCGCACCGCCCGGTGCACGCGGACGCCGTCATCACGGGCCTCGCGGCCCTCACCCTGCACGGGTTCTCCTCCACCCCGCCGCTCCTCTCCCTGGACCGCATCGACGTCCTGATCCCGCGCCTGCGCCGGCTGCGCTCCAGCGGGTACGTCCGCGTCCTGCGCACCCCCTCCCTGCCCACCCCCCGCACAGTGACGGGCCTGCCGGTGGCACCGGTGCCGCGCGCACTGGCGGACGCGGTGGCCGAGCTGACGGACGCGGGCGCGGTACGCCGGCTGCTGACCGAGGCGGTACGCGCCCGCCACTGCGAACCGGCAGCAGTCGTACGGGAGTTGACCCAGGCCAAGCTGCTGAACCGGCCGCATGTGGTGGACGCGGTGGACGCGCTGCTGGCCGAGGGCCGGGCGATCGCGGAGAACCGCCTCTACCGGATGGTCGCCGAGTACGGCCTGCCCGACCCGGTCTGGAACGTGGACCTGCGCCTGCCCGGCGGCCCCCACCTGGGCGGCGTGGACGCGTACTGGCCCGAGCAGGCGGTCGCGGTGGAACTGGACACCCGCGCCCCTCGCCAGGACGACGACGCCCTCTGGTCGGAATACGCGCGCAAGCGCGAGCACTTGGAACGCCTGGGGATCACGGTCGTCTACATCACCCCCAGGAAGCTCCGGGCGTCCCTGGAGCAACAGGCGGCGGTCGTCCGCACGGCCCTGATGGCCTCCGGCGACCGCGACCCGGCCGCCTATGTCGTGGTGCTCCCGCGGTAGTGACGGACCGGGCACGCACCAGGAGGGGAGAAGAGGGGCCACCGGGGCGACGCCGGTGGCCCCTCCTCATGTCCAACTCCGGTCGGCCGAACGCACGTTACTGTGTCGGGATGAGTGATGAAGCCGTCGTACTGCGTCCCGCTCGCGAGGACGACCTGAACGTACTGGAACGGTTCCTGCTGGAGCCGGAGACCGCCGGACCGTTCCAGTGGTACGGCTGGTCGGACCCCGGGCGGTTCCGGCGCCGCTTCGCCGAGAACGGGCTGCTGGGCGAGGACGGCGGCCTGTTGGTGGTGGCGGACGCCGCCGATCCGCTCGGGTTCGTCGCCTGGCGCAAGCGCGTCGTCGCGCCCTCCACCCACTGCTGGAACATCGGCGCCCAGCTGCTGCCCGAGGCCTGCGGGCGCGGGATCGGCACCCGGGCCCAGCTACAGCTCGTCCGCCACCTCTTCGCCCACACCCCCGTGATGCGGATCGAGGCGGACACCGAGGCCGAGAACGTCGCCGAGCAGCGGGCCCTGGAGAAGGCCGGCTTCACTCGCGAGGGCGTACTGCGCGGCATCGTCTTCCGGGACGGGAAGTGGCGGGACGGCGTCGCCTACAGCGTGCTGCGCGGCGACCAGCTGCCCGCCCACGTGTGAGGCGTACACCTCGTCGAGCAGCGCGGCGTACGCGGCGATCATGCGGGTGCGGCTGAAGCGCTCACGGCTGCGTTCCAGGGCGGGAGCCAGCTCGGCGCGGCCCGCGATCGCGGCCGACCAGGCGAGGGCGATCGCGCCGGGGTCGGGCGGGGTGACGAAGCCGTGGCCGGTGACGATCGCCGCACTGTCACCGACGTCCGTCGTCACCGGGACCGCGCCGCACATCATGCCCTCGATCAGGCACAGCGGCGCCGCCTCCCCGGAGACGGAGGTCAGGGCGACGACGTCGGAGCCCGCGTAGACGGCCTCCATGTCGTGCCGCACGCCGAGCAGGTGCACCCGGCCCGCGAGGCCCGGCTCCCCGGCGAAGGCGGCCGCCAGGTCCGCCCGCAGGGCGGGGTTGGCGGCCGTCATCCCGGCCCCGCACATCACCACGTGGCCGCCGCCCTCGCGGGCCAGCCAGGTCCGGGCGGCCCGGAGGAAGAGGGGGACGTTCTTCATGTGCGCGTACCGGGCCGCGAAGACCACCACCGGGGCGCCGGCCGGGATGCCCAGGGACGTGCGGAACGCCAGCCGGGCCGCCGCGTCCGGGCGGAACCGGAGCAGGTCGACGCCGTTGGGGATCACATGCAGCAGCTCGGCCGGGATGCCGGCGGCCTCGTAGGCGGCCCGCGTCGACTCGGCGCAGCACACGCACGCCGCCACGGTGCCGTCGGCGATCGCCGCCTTCAGCTCGTCCAGGGCGGGGCCCTGGTTCTCGGGGTCGGAGCGGTGCAGGCCGACCACGACCGGGCGGCGGGGCAGCCCGGCCTGGTTCAGGAGGGCGAGCGGCTGCTCCTTGAGGGAGAGGATCACATCCGCCCCGGCCATGGCCCGAGCGGTTTCGGCCAGCTCCGGTCCGCTGAAAACAGACGCCGCAACCGAGCCGTCCACCAGTCCCGCGGTGCGGCCCAGCGACGTGACGGCGACCTCGCCGGCCGTCAGCGCGCGGTAGCAGTGGTCGTCCTCCATGCGCTGCCTGGTGGCCTCGCGGTGGACCTCACCATGGATGCTGAGCACCCGGTGGGACTGGCCGCCCTCGGCCAGTCCCAGTACGACGTCACTGTGCACGATCCTGGCTCCTCCGGAGAAGAAGCCCTCGTAGACCGACAGCACACGCAGTCCGTGCCTCGTACGCACACGACCACCCGCCTTGCATAAATGATCGAGAAGATCGAGCCATCCCCGTCCACAGCGGGTTAGCCGATATAAGGCGGTACGGACATTGCGTACGGGTTAACACAGAACTACGCGAATGAAACGTTGACTAACAGAACTCCCCTTCCGCCACCGCGATCATGTCCCCGGTCCAGTCCCCGTTGAAATTGGCCGCCAGGGAGTGGCGGCCGTCGGCGGTCGTCACCGCCGCGGAGGCGGAGCCGTGGATGCCGCCGTCGTGGCCCCAGACGTGGACGCCGCAGCTCAGCGTGTAGTCCGCCAGGCCGAGGCCGTACCCGGTGTCCTGCACCGTGGTCTTCATCTCCTTCAGCTGCCGGGGCGGGAGCAGCCTGCCCCGCAGGAGGGCGCTGTAGAAGCGGTCCAGGTCGGCGGAGTTCGAGATCATCTCGCCGGCCGAGGAGGCGATGGCGGGGTTGAGCTTCGTGACGTCGTACGACGGGCCCGTCGTCTCGGTGAACTTCGAGTAGGCGCGACTGCTGGGCCGCGGGACGGTGACCCGCGTGCCGGGAAGGGAGGTGGCCGTCAGGTGCAGCGGGGCGATGATGCGGCGGGTGATCTCGTCGGCGTACGAGTGGCCCGTCACCTTCTCGATCACCATGCCGGCCAGGACGTAGTTCGTGTTGGAGTACCGCCAGGACGTGCCCGGCGCGAAGTCCGGCTCGTGCCTCATCGCGATCGCAACGAGGTCACGCGGGGTGATCGTGTCGTAGCGGTGCGCGTAGAAGCCGTCCTTGGTGAAGTAGGTGCGGCCGAAGTCCTCGTCGGAGGTGTAGTTGTAGATGCCGCTGGTGTGGTTGAGGAGCTCGCGGACGGTGATGCGGCCCCCGTCGTGGCCGTGGCCGTGCACCACCCCGGGCAGCCACTTCTCCACCGTGTCGTCGAGTGACAGCCGGCCCTCCGCCTCCAGCTGGAGCAGGACGGTGGAGACGAACGTCTTGGTGATGCTGCCGACGCGGTAGCGGTCGGCCGTCGAGCGCGGCGCGCCCGTGCGGGTGTCGCCGACGCCGGCCGTCGTGGACCAGGTGCCGTGGCTGTCCTTCGCGGTGGCGGTCACGCCGGGCACACCGGCCTGGACGGCCGCCTCGATGGCCTTGCGGGTGGCGGAGTGGCCGCCCGTGGCGGGCCCGGCCGCGAAGGCCGGGCCCGCCAGGGCCAGCGACAGGACCAGGGCGGTGGCGCCCACCAGGGTCGTACGTGCACGCATGTCTTCCCCCAACTGTGCCGTTCGGTTCGGTCGGGGGAAGGGACCTGGTGGTGGTGTGCGAAGGTTGCCCGCCTGTAGGCAGGTTGAGTGAATATCAGCCCTTCTTCAGCACCAGCTCGGTGTTCCGGTCGGCCGCGGTGCCCGCGAGGGTCGTCTTGGCGCCGGGGGCGTTGAAGGCCAGCTCGCGGTAGAGGGCGGCGAGACCGGTCTGGGAGAGGTCGGCGAAGTCGGTGCGGTGCGGAGCCGCGGACTCGATCAGGGTGGTGAACAGGGAGATCGTGCCGTCCTTGTTGTCCACCAGCTCGATGATCCGGGCGAGGTGCGGGTAGTCGACGTGCGAGGCGGTGGAGATCTCCCAGAAGGAGCGGCCGCCGGACGCCTGGTGCGGGGTGATGACGTTCTTGTGGATGTGGCCGTTCACCCAGGCCAGCACGTTGGCGTGGGCGGACAGCACCGAGACCACCTCGGCACCGTTGTGGCGGCGCTCCCCCGGGTGGGCCGGGTCGGGGCGGGTGTTGGTCATCGTCTTGCTGGTGTGGTGGCTGAAGACGACGGCGTAGGAGTCCTTGTTGTCCGTCAGGGTCTTCTTCAGCCAGTTCAGCTGGGCGGTGCCGATGGAGCCCTCGTAGTGGCCGCCGGCGTCGGTGGTGTCGAGGCTGATGCCGATGACGTCCTCGGAGATGCGGAAGGCGTAGTACTGGGTGCCCGCGTCCAGGTTCGCCGAGGAGTAGCCGTGGCCGACCGGGCCGAGGCCCTGGTGGGCGGGGTCCAGGTGAGCCTTCAGATAGTCCGCGGAGGTGTACGGCGCCCGCTTCTCGTCCGGGGTGACCGAGCGCATCGAGCGGGCGTGGGCCTTGAGGAAGTCGCGGTAGCCGACACCCTTGGGGTCGGTGGCCTGCTTGATGGCGTCCTGGAGCTTCTTGGCCTCGGCGGCGGTGACGTTCATCAGCTTCTTGCCGCCGATGGCCGCCTCGGCGAGGTAGGGGTCGCCGTGGGAGCCGTAGCAGCCGAGCGGAAGGGCGTCGTGGTTGCCGACGGTGGAGTACCACGGCAGGTTGAGGCCGGGGCTGCGCACCTCGCGGATCGCGGCGGCCAGGAAGCCCTTCAGGTACGGGAAGCCGAGCGCCTTGTCGCCGTCGCGGGTGGTGGAGTCGGGCTGCCAGTACAGCTTGAGGCCGCTGTTCTGCACGCCTTCGAAGTGCCGCGGGTCACCGGAGTTGGGCGTGATACGGCCGCCACTCATCACCTTCATGTACCACTCCAGTTCGGAGTGGGCGTTGTTGTCGGTGTTGTCGCCGGTGGTCATGACGAAGTGGAGCGGCGAGCCGGTGACGGGCGCGCCGCGCAGCGCGTTGACCCGCTCGACGAGCGAGATGGCGCCCTGCACGGTCAGCGCCTCCTGCGGGCGCCAGGCGTGCGGGTCGGTGGAGCGCAGGTACTCCAGACGCAGCGGGTGCTGGACGTCCTGCAGGTGCAGGTCGGTGAACTGCACGAACGCGGCGAGGGGCGTACGGCGGGACGCGCGGCCGGACTTGGGGGCCGCCAGCTCGCTGCGCACGACCCGCTTCCAGCCCGCGCCGTCGCCGAGGCGCCGGTAGCCGGAGCTGGTGCGGGGTGCGGCGACGGAGGAGAGGGTGGTGCCCTTGGTGTAGGGCGCGAGTGCGGTCGCCGCGGCGGCCTGCCGGGAGTGGGCGACGGGCGCCTCCGCGGTTCTGGCGGCGGCCTGGCTGTCGGTGGGGCGAAGGGCGTAGCCGACGCCCGCGGAGAGTGAGACCGCTCCGGCGGCGGCAAGGACGGTACGGCGGTGGACCCCCAGTGCGGAGGTGGCGACAGAGCGTATGCGCGACATGGCGCGATCTCCCCGAGTGCGAACGCGTCGGCAGTGGTCGCGGGCGATCGCTCTCGCGAACATCCCGCTCGCTCTGGATGCTTGGCACCGGGGATGACCTGTGCGTGAACACGACAGCAACGCACAGCGCCGATCACCGTACGTGGATCTCGGGCCACCTTCCGCGTCCACAACCGCTCCTCGGACGGCCGGGAGGCGGTCACTCCGTGTTCATCTTCCGGGGTAGTGAAGCTATTCCACCCGCCCCGCGGCAGGGCGCTCGCGCCACAGCCGCAGCGCCGTGTCGATGAGCGGCACCCGGTTCAGGCCGGGTACGGCATCCAGGTCCTGCCAGCCGGCGAAGTCGGTGGAGCCGCCGACCTCGTTGCGGAGTTCACCGCCGACGATCTCGCCCGAGTAGACGATCCGCACGCCGTGGTGGTCCGTACGGCGGCCGAAGCGGCGGGAGCCGGTGAGCCGGAGGGAGTCCACGCCGAGGAGGCCGGTCACCTCGATGCGGTAGCCGGTCTCCTCGGTCACCTCGCGGCGAACGGTGTCGTACGGGTCCTCGCCGTGCTCCATGCCGCCGCCCGGCAGCACCCACTCGGGGGTCCCGTCGAGGCCCGACGAGCGGGCGAGCAGGATCTGTCCGTCGCGCACGCACACGGCGTAGGCCGCCACCCTCAGCTTCCGTCGCATGGACGGACGTTAGCGGGTGGGCTCCGGGTTGGCGGGCGAATATTCGGGCGCGGACCAGCGAAGGGGCAGGGCGGCGGGGGTCTCGATCGCCTCGGCGACGGTGAAGCGGACCGTTCGCTCGCCGTCGGCCGTGAACTCGGTGTGCGCCTCGCCGGTGAGTTGCAGCACCGTGCCGGTCGTCCAGTCCAGGAAGAGCAGCCCGGCGCGCGGGTCGGTGCGCAGGTTGCCGAGGGTGAGGAACATGGCGTTGCCGGAGTAGTCGGGCCAGCTCAGTTCGTGCGGTGAACGGACCTGGACGAAGCCGGGGTTGCCGCCGCGGTGGCTGACGTCGGCTCCGCCGGGGTGCACGGTGGCCAGGAAGAAGGTGTCGGCCGCGTGTATGAACTCCGCTGCCTGGTGGGTGAGTTCGGTCAGTGGGTGGGGGGTGCCTGGTGTGCGGTCGGTGAGGGTCTCGTAGGACTCCCTGCGTTGGATGTACTTGGGGCAGTTGGAGAAGACCTGGTCTGCGGTGACGGCAAAGCCGCGGTCTGTCGGCCTCAGCCGACCATTGAGGCGCATGCGGCGGCGGGTACGGGGATCCAGGGCGATGGTGCCTATGTGAGTGCCGGTGGTTTTGAGGGCCGTGGTGAGCGGATCTCCGTCGTGCGAGTGCGGGTCGCATGTGGTTGCTCGCGCAGTTCCCCGCGCCCCTTTGGGTTGGCTGCCCTGGCCGGTGTTCGTGATGACCGACATCTGTCTCGGGCCCGTGGCCCGTACGAAGCCCGGTGCGCCCGTCAGGGCGGACGCCCATACCCGGCCCGTCTCCGGAGCCGCCGCGCCCACGATCAGCAGGGGCTGGAGTTCCAGGAAGGCCGCCGCGACCGGCTTGATGTCCTGGCCGAGGGAGCGGCCCACGTGTTCGGCTCGGTCGCGTACGCCCATGAGCTCCTGCACGGCGAGCGAGCCCTCGTGATAGGTGCCCATCGCTAGAAGAAACCGCAGGTCGGAGCAGATGCGTTCGGGGCCGGGGCGGTCTCGGCGCCCAGCGGCGCGGCGATCTCCAGGCGGGTGCCGTCCGGGTCGTGGAAGAAGATCCCGCCGGAGGCCGCGCCCTCCCGGTGGGCCACCACGCCCTCGTGGGCGAACTCCACCCCGGCGCCGCGCAGCGCCGTCTCGTACTCCCGGACCCGGTCCATCGAGTCGGCCGTGAAGGCCAGGTGGTGCAGTCCGGCCCGGCCGCCGTCGTACCCCTGACGCGCCTGCTGCCAGAGGGTGAGGACGGGGCCTTCACCGCCGTCGCCCAGGAACGCGTAGCGCCGGTCGTCCTCCTTGCCCTCGGCGAGCAGGGTGAAGCCCAGGACGTCCCGGTAGAAGGCGAGCGAGCGGTCGAGGTCGGTGACATTCAGGCCGGTGTGGCCGGTGTGCAGAGTCATGGCTCCCCCATCGGGTTTGTAACCGTTGACATAAGAGTAGAGGGTTAGAGGCGGAGGCGCAACCAGTCACGTACCCTTGAGCGGTTAGCCGAGAAGGAGTGCCCGATGTCCGCCGCCCGCGATCCCCGCCCGCTCACCGGTGAGCCCCTCGCCCTCGACCTGATCAACACCCGCTGGAACCGGGAGGGCGTCACCCAGGACCTGCTCGCCGACACCGAGGGGCTCGCGGTGTGGCTCGCGAGCAACGGGCTCGACGGCGCCCACGCGGCCGACGAGGACGTGCTGGACCATGTGCGCCAGGCGCGGGAGGCGCTGAAGGCCGCGGTGGACGGGTCACTGGCCGAGGGGGCGCCGCTCGTCGACGCCGTCCTCGCGCACGGGCGCATCCGGGCCCGGCTGACCGAGCGGGGGGCGGCCGAGGAGCCCGAGTTCGCCGATCCGGCCTGGGGTCCGGCCTGGCTGGCCGCCCGGAACTACCTGGAGCTGCTGGCGCAGGCCCCGGACCGGATCCGTGCCTGTGCCCATGAGACGTGCATCCTGCACTTCTTCGACACGTCCAGGAACGGCACCCGCCGCTGGTGTTCGATGGCCGCGTGCGGCAACCGGGCGAAGGCGTCCCGTCATTACGCCCGCTCCAAGGAGAACTGAGCGAATCCCGAACCAGACGGGTCCAATCCGCTCAAACCCCATCGCGGGTTTTCCCCATACATGCATATCGATTCGGTCAACGGGTCCCAAATTCTTGGCCCTTGGGTAAAGCTGTGCCCTCGTCCGGCACTGGATTCTTTACCTACAAGGGATGCCGATGACCCACACCCCCGAGCGCGATCCGATACCCGGCCACAGACGCCTGACCCGCATAGGCCTGGCCGTGGGCGTGGTGGCCGCTCTCTGTGCGACCGGGCCGATACCCCTGGCCCTCGCCGCGGACACACCGCCCGCCACGGCCGCCGACCCCGGCGTCAAGTCCGCCCAGGACAAGCTCGGTTCGGACGACGCGGAACTGCTCGCCGAGGCCAAGGCGGACGGCGACAAGACCGTCACGATGATGGTCGCGACCGCGCCCGGGAAGACCGAGCAGGTCGCCGAGGAGCTGGACGCGGTCAAGGGCGGCTCGGTGGGCCGCACCTACGACAAGCTCGGCTACGTCCGCGCCACCGTCCCGACCGCCAAGGCGGACTCGGCGATCGCGGCCGCCGCGAAGCTGTCCTCGGTGCACGCCATCGACCTGCGCCAGGAGATCGCGCTCGACGACCCGGCGCCGAACGCGGACACCGCCAAGTCGGCGACGGCCACGACGACTTACCGGGGTCCCGGCAAGGACACGCCCGCCGAGAACCCGTACAACCCGTCCTTCGAGACCGGCGCCGTCGACTTCGTCGACGAGCACCCGAAGGCGGACGGCCGGGGCGTCACCATCGGCATCCTCGACTCCGGCGTCGACCTCGGCCACCCGGCGCTGCAGAAGACCACCACCGGCGAGCGCAAGATCGTCGACTGGGTGACCGCGACCGACCCGATCCTGGACAGCGACGCCACCTGGCGGCCCATGGTCACCTCGGTCTCCGGCCCGAGCTTCAGCTACGGCGGCCAGACCTGGACGGCGCCGGCGGGCTCGTACGGGATCAGCACCTTCAAGGAGTCCGCGACCACCGGCGGCGACGAGAAGGGCGACCTCGACCGGGACGGCGACACCACCGACAGCTGGGGCGTCCTGTACGACGCGGCGGCCGGCACGGTCACGGTCGACCTGAACAACAACCACGACTTCACCGACGACACGCCGATGAAGCCGTACAAGGACGGCTACCAGATCGGCTACTTCGGTGCCGACGACCCGAAGACGGACGTCGTCGAGCGGGTGCCGTTCGTCGTGCAGATCCGCAAGGACGTCCCGATGGACCCCTACGGCGGGTCCTGGGTCGGCAAGAAGGCCGACTTCGTCAACATCGGCGTCATCGAGTCCGAGCACGGCACCCACGTGGCCGGCATCACCTCCGCCAACGGCCTGTTCGGCGGCGAGATGAACGGCGCGGCCCCCGGCGCGAAGATCGTCTCGTCCCGTGCCTGCACCTGGACCGGCGGCTGCACCAACGTCGCCCTCACCGAGGGCATGATCGACCTGGTGACCAACCGGGGCGTCGACATCGTCAACATGTCGATCGGCGGCCTCCCGGCGCTGAACGACGGCAACAACGCGCGCGCCGAGCTGTACACCCGGCTCATCGACACCTACGGCGTCCAGCTCGTCATCTCCGCGGGCAACTCCGGTCCCGGCGCCAACACCATCGGCGACCCGGGCCTCGCGGACAAGGTGATCTCGGTCGGCGCGGCCATCTCGAAGCAGACCTGGGCGGCCAACTACGGCTCGCAGGTGGAGAAGCGGTACGCGATGATGCCGTTCTCCTCGCGCGGCCCGCGTGAGGACGGCGGCTTCACGCCGACCCTGGTCGCGCCCGGTGCCGCGATCAACACCACCCAGACCTGGCTGCCGGGCGCCCCGGTCGCCGAGGCGGGCTACTCGCTGCCGGCCGGCTACTCGATGCTGCAGGGCACCTCGATGGCCTCCCCGCAGGCCACCGGCGCCTCCGCGCTGCTGCTGTCGGCCGCCAAGCAGAAGGGCATCGACCTGACGCCCGCCACGCTGCGCACGGCGCTGACCTCGACCGCCGACCACATCAAGGGTGTGCAGGCGTACGAGGAGGGCGCGGGCCGCATCAACATCGTGGGCGCGTGGGACGCGATCCGCGACGACGCGACCTCGCACGACTACACCGTGAAGGCCCCGGTCGACACCGCGCTCGACCAGGCCCTCAAGATCCCGGGCTACGGCACCGGCCTGTACGACCGCGAGGGCGGCCTGAAGGCCGGCCAGAAGAAGACGTACGACGTCACCATCACCCGTACCTCCGGCCCGGACAAGGCCGTCTGGCACGAGCTGCACTTCGCGAACAACGCCGGTGACACCTTCCGGATCCTCGGCGACGACGTCGTGCGACTGCCGCTGAACCAGCCGGTGACCGTCAAGGTCCAGGCGGCGCCGCGGTCGGAGGGCATCAAGAGCGCGATCCTGGAGGTCGACGACCCGCGGACCGAGGGGGTCGACAAGCAGATCCTCACCACCGTCGTGGTCTCCGCCCCGGTGAACTACACGTACTCCGCCTCGGGTTCGGTGCAGCGCAACAGCACGCAGTCGTACTTCCTGAACGTGCCCGCGGGCGCCAAGTCCCTCGAGGTCGCGATGAGCGGGCTGAAGGACAAGAGCCAGACCCGGTTCATCGCGATCCACCCGTACGGCACTCCGGTCGACAACACCGGCACCCCGTACTGCTACAACAACTACCTCGACGGCAACGGCTGCAAGGCCGACGTCCGCTCCTACGCCGACCCGCAGGCCGGTGTCTGGGAGATCGAGGTCGAGTCGCGCCGTACCTCGCCGCTGCTCGACAACCCGTACAAGCTGGACGTCTCCGTCCTCGGCGCGGCCTTCGACCCGGAGACCGTGACCGTGCCCGAGGCCAAGGTCGGCACCCCGGCCACCGCCTCCTGGAAGGTGACCAACAAGTACGCGGCGCTCGACGGCAAGCTGGTCGGCGGCCCGCTGGGCTCCGCCAAGGCGGCCCGTCCGTCGATCAAGGAGGGCGAGACCCAGACCACCACGGTGGACGTCCCGGCCGGCGCCAAGTCCCTGGACGTGGCCATCGGCAATGTCTCCGACGCGGCCGCCGACCTCGACCTGACCGTGTACGACGCGAGCGGCAAGCAGGTCGCGCAGTCCGCGGACGGCGACTCGGAGGAGGCGGTCTCCGTCCCGTCCCCGGCCGCCGGCACGTACACCATCGAGGTCGTGGGCTACGCGGTCCCGTCCGGTGCGACCGACTACGACTACCGGGACGTGTTCTTCGCCTCCACGCTCGGCACCGTCACGGTCGACGACTCGACCCCGGTCAAGCTCGGCACGGGTGACTCGGCCACGGTGACCGGCCAGGTCACGGCCGCCGCCGAGGCTCCCGCGGGCCGCGAGTTCTTCGGCCGGCTGCAGCTGGTGAACGCGCGCGGCACGGTCGCGGGCGTCGGCAGCGTGAAGATCGAGAAGGTCACGCCGTAACGCGGCGGGCCTGAGGTGAGGTGAGGGGCGGGTGTCCGGAGGGACACCCGCCCCTCACGGTTTGTCGGTCGGCGCCTCCTCGGACGGGCACGTGGTGTGCCGGGCCTCGGGCAGCGCCTCGGTGATCCACGCCCGGTCGGCGGCCACCCGGCTGTCCCCGACGGCCCACAGGCTCGCGTTGTCCTGGCCCTGGCCGACCCCGATCAGCACGTGCTGTCCCTTGCGCGGGGCCGGCTTCGCGCCGCCGTCGAGGAGGAAGCTGACCTCGGCCGGTTTGTGCGCGGGCTTGTAGGAACGGCTCACCTTCAGCACGACCAGGGTCCAGGGGTTCTCGGGCTTCGGCTCCACCCTGGCGACGGTGCCCTCCACGACCAGCCGGTAGCAGGCCAGGGCCAGCGCCGGGTCGGATGGCCGGCCGCCGTCGCCGCTGTACTCCGGGGCGTGGGCGTCGCTCTTCGCGTCGGCGCTGCTGCCGCCCATCGAGTCGTTCGCCCCGGAGTTCGTGATCAGCCGGCCGAGCCCGAAGACCATGCCGAAGGCCGCCGCGCCGACGAGGGTGCCGAGCGCGAGGCGCAGGGCCAGACGCGGGCCGGACGGGCGCCCCGGGCGGGCCGGGCGGGCGGGGGCGGCGGGGCGCGTGGTGCTCCGGGGGCGCTTCCCGGACGGCGCGCTGCGGGCCGGGCCCGCCGTGGAACCGGTCTCCTCGGCCGCCGGTGCCGCCGTCCGTTCCTCCCCGGTCAGCGCCTCCGCGAGCCAGGTCAGCTGCTCCTTCAGCACCGCCACGTCGGCCTCGGCCGAGGTGTGTTCGCTCAGGTAGGCGGCGTCCTCGCGGGCCTCCTCCGGCAGCGGTTCGCCCGTGATCGCGGCCATGAGCGCGTCCATGCCGGCGTACTCTCGCGCGCCCTCGTGTTCGGCGGTCACGTCACACCACCTCGTCCTCGTGCAGCCTCTCGCGCAGCGCGCGGACCGCCGTGTGCAGCCTGCTCTTGACCGTGCCCTCGGGAACGCCCAGTTCCTCGGCGATCCCGCGCACCGGCAGGTCGGCGAAGAAGCGCAGGATCACCACCTGCCGCTGGGCGTCGGGCAGTTCGTCCAGGCCCCGGGCGACGGCGAGGGAGAGCAGGCTGGTCTCCTCGCCGGAGGGGTGCACGGGCTCGCGCAGCGACGCCAGCCGCTCCCCGAGCCGCTCCTGGCGCCGCTTGGCCCGGTGCCAGTCCATGGCGAGGTTGGAGGCGACCACCGCCGCCCACGCCGACACGTCCCGCGGCGCCTCGCGCCCGCTCGCGGCCCGCTCCAGCAGCCGCAGCCGGACCTGCTGCACCCCGTCCGGCAGGTCCGCCTGCGGCACGCCACCGAGGGCGAGCACCGCCCGCACCCGGCGTTCCTGGGCCGCGTCCAGGGGATCGTCACCGGCCTGGTCGGCACCGGCATACGCCCCCTGCTCGCGGCGTGCCCCTCCGCGCAGCACAAGCCACCCCCTCCTGCGTTTGCCCCTACGACGCCGGAGGGGACGGAAACGTTCGGCCCCTTGCGCAGAGGCGTACGTCACACCGCGCGTGGCCGGGGGCCGGGCGGGCAGGGGCGGGACAGCACAGCTTCCGGTACGCGGCCCTCCGCAAGGGAATATCTCCAGCTCAGCAGGGGGTACGGCGGACATCGGGAACCGGCGGCCGGGTGATCGTGTCCCACTCCTCGGGCACACATCGCAAAGAATTGGACAGGTGGACCGGGGTCGGCCGCATGATGGAAAAGCCCCGGTCATGCAGAGGCACACAGCAAGAGACACGTAGAGGGAGTCGTCGTGAGGGTCGGAATCGTCGGAGCCACCGGTCAGGTCGGCACGGTCATGCGCAGGATCCTCGTGGAGCGGAACTTCCCGGTCACCGAGCTGCGCCTGTTCGCCTCGGCCCGCTCGGCCGGCACCGTGCTGGACGGCGTGACGGTGGAGGACGCGACGACCGCCGACTACACCGGCCTCGACATCGTCCTCTTCTCCGCGGGCGGCGCGACCTCCAAGGCGCTGGCCGAGAAGGTCGCCTCCCAGGGCGCCGTGGTGATCGACAACTCCTCGGCCTGGCGCAAGGACCCCGAGGTCCCGCTGGTGGTCTCCGAGGTGAACCCGCACGCGATCGCCGACCGCCCCAAGGGCATCATCGCCAACCCGAACTGCACCACGATGGCCGCGATGCCGGTCCTCAAGCCGCTGCACGCGGAGGCCGGCCTGGAGGCGCTGGTCGTCGCGACCTACCAGGCGGTGTCCGGCTCCGGTCTCGCGGGCGTGGCCGAGCTGCACGGGCAGGCGCAGAAGGTGGTCGCCGAGGCCGACAAGCTCACCCATGACGGCGAGGCGGTCGACTACCCCGAGCCGCAGGTCTACAAGCGGCCCATCGCCTTCAACGTGCTCCCGCTGGCGGGCTCGATCGTCGACGACGGTCTGAACGAGACCGACGAGGAGCAGAAGCTGCGCAACGAGTCCCGCAAGATCCTGGAGATCCCGGGTCTGAAGGTCTCCGGCACCTGTGTGCGCGTCCCGGTCTTCTCCGGCCACTCCCTCCAGGTCAACGCCCGCTTCGCCCGCCCGATCTCCCCGGAGCGCGCCACCGAGCTGCTCGCGGGCGCGCCGGGCGTCGTCCTCTCCGACATCCCGACCCCGCTGGAGGCGGCCGGCAAGGACCCGTCGTACGTCGGCCGCATCCGCCGCGACGAGACGGTGGACAACGGCCTGGCCCTGTTCATCTCCAACGACAACCTGCGCAAGGGCGCCGCGCTGAACGCGGTGCAGATCGCGGAGCTGGTGGCGGCCGAGCTGTCCGCGAAGTGACGCGCATGCTCTGAGCAACGCGAATGCTCTGAAACGGGGCGGTCACCTCCGGGTGGCCGCCCTCCTGTGTCTCCTGCCCATAGGGCTTTCCCTAGGGCTGCGCCGCGCAGCCGCAGGACGTCGCCCTCCGTACAGGTGCCGTGGAAGGATGACCGAACGCACACATAACGAGGAGATGACCGCGTGCCTGGCACAAACCTGACTCGCGAAGAGGCACAGCAGCGGGCCGCGCTGCTCACCGTTGACTCGTACGAGATCGATCTCGACCTCTCCGGCGCGCAGGAGGGCGGTACCTACCGGTCCGTGACCACGGTGCGCTTCGACGTAGCCGAAAACGGCGCCACGTCCTTCATCGACCTGGTCGCTCCGGCGGTCCACGAGGTGACCCTGAACGGCGACGCGCTCGACCCCGCCGAGGTCTTCGCGGACTCGCGGATCGCGCTGCCCGGCCTGCTGGAGGGCCGCAACGTCCTCCGGGTCGTCGCCGACTGCGCCTACACCAACACCGGCGAGGGCCTGCACCGCTTCGTCGACCCGGTCGACGAGCAGGCCTACCTCTACACCCAGTTCGAGGTGCCGGACGCCCGCCGGGTCTTCGCCTCGTTCGAGCAGCCCGACCTGAAGGCCACCTTCCAGTTCACGGTGAAGGCACCGACTGGCTGGACGGTCATTTCCAACTCGCCGACGCCCGAGCCCAAGGACGACGTCTGGGCCTTCGAGCCGACGCCGCGCATCTCGTCGTACATCACGGCGCTGATCGTCGGCCCGTACCACTCCGTGCACAGCGTGTACGAGAAGGACGGGCAGAGCGTGCCGCTCGGCATCTACTGCCGTCCCTCGCTCGCCGAGTTCCTGGACTCGGACGCCATCTTCGAGGTCACCCGGCAGGGCTTCGACTGGTTCCAGGAGAAGTTCGACTACGCCTACCCGTTCGCGAAGTACGACCAGCTCTTCGTGCCCGAGTTCAACGCGGGCGCGATGGAGAACGCGGGCGCGGTGACCATCCGTGACCAGTACGTCTTCCGGTCCAAGGTGACCGACGCGGCGTACGAGGTGCGCGCGGAGACGATCCTGCACGAGCTGGCCCACATGTGGTTCGGCGACCTGGTCACCATGGAGTGGTGGAACGACCTGTGGCTGAACGAGTCGTTCGCCACCTTCACCTCCATCGCCTGCCAGGCCTCCGCGCCCGGCTCGAAGTGGCCGCACTCGTGGACCACGTTCGCGAACTCGATGAAGACCTGGGCGTACCGGCAGGACCAGCTGCCGTCCACGCACCCGATCATGGCGGACATCCGCGACCTGGACGACGTGCTCGTCAACTTCGACGGCATCACGTACGCCAAGGGCGCGAGCGTGCTGAAGCAGCTCGTCGCGTACGTCGGCGAGGACGAGTTCTTCAAGGGCGTGCAGGCCTACTTCAAGCGGCACGCGTTCGGCAACACGCGCCTGTCCGACCTGCTGGGCGCCCTGGAGGAGACCTCGGGGCGTGACCTGAAGACCTGGTCGAAGAAGTGGCTGGAGACGGCGGGCATCAACGTCCTCCGCCCCGAGATCGCCACCGACGCCGAGGGTGTCATCGCCTCCTTCGCCGTCCGCCAGGAGGCCCCGGCCCTGCCCGCCGGCGCCAAGGGCGAGCCGGTACTGCGCCCGCACCGCATCGCGATCGGCCTCTACGACCTCGACGAGGCGAGCAGCAAGCTGGTGCGCACCAACCGCATCGAGCTGGACGTCGACGGCGAGCTGACCGCCGTACCGCAGCTGGCCGGCAGGCGCCGCCCGGCCGTCATCCTCCTCAACGACGACGACCTGTCGTACGCCAAGGTCCGCCTGGACGAGGAATCGCTGGCGTTCGTCACCGAGCACCTGGGCGACTTCGACGCCTCGCTGCCGCGCGCCCTGTGCTGGGCCTCGGCCTGGGACATGACCCGTGACGCGGAGCTGCCCGCCCGCGCCTACCTGTCCCTCGTCCTGTCGGGCATCGCCAAGGAGTCCGACATCGGCGTGGTGCAGTCGCTGCACCGCCAGGTGAAGCTGGCGATCGACCTGTACGCCGACCCGTCGACCCGCGAGGCCCTGCTGACCCGCTGGACCGACGCCACGCTGGCCCACCTGCGGGCCGCCGAGCCGGCCGGCGACCACCAGCTGGCCTGGGCGCGCGCCTTCGCGGCGACCGCCCGGACGCCGGAGCAGCTGGACCTCCTGGAGGGCCTGCTGGACGGCACCCACACGATCGAGGGCCTGGCCGTCGACACCGAGCTGCGCTGGGCGTTCGTGGAGCGGCTCGCGGCGGTCGGCCGCTTCGACGAGGCGGAGATCGCGGGCGAGTACGAGCGGGACAGGACCGCGGCCGGTGAGCGCCACGCGGCCACCGCCCGCGCGGCCCGTCCGACCCCGGAGGCCAAGGCGGAGGCGTGGGCGTCGGTCATCGACTCCGACAAGCTGCCGAACGCCGTGCAGGAGGCCGTGATCAGCGGCTTCGTCCAGACCGACCAGCGTGAGCTGCTCGCGTCGTACACGGACAGGTACTTCGAGGTCGTCAAGGACGTCTGGGACTCCCGTTCGCACGAGATCGCCCAGCAGATCGCGATCGGCCTGTACCCGTCGGTCCAGGTCTCCGAGGAGACCCTGGCCAAGACGGACACCTGGCTGGCCGCGGCCGAGCCCAGCGCGGCCCTGCGCCGGCTGGTCTCGGAGTCCCGCTCGGGCGTCGAGCGGGCGCTGAAGGCCCAGGCGGCGGACGCCGCGGCCGAGTAGCGGCAGTCGTAGCCGTCACCCGTACGGCGTTGGGGGCGCCCGGTGTGCGAGTGCACCGGGCGCCCTTTCCCTTTTCCCTTTGCTCAGCCGCACACCCGGTGGGCGACGTCCAGCATGGTCCGCACGTGCAGCCCGGTCTGCGCGGACACCGGGATCCACCGCGGCTCGTACGTCTTCTCCAGTTCCCGGCACCACTCGTGCACCAGCTCCGTGAGGGCGCAGGCGGTCCCGGGGGCGGTGCCGGCCAGGGCCCGGCGCAGCATGGCCGCGGCGCGCAGCGGGAGGCGGCGGGCGGCCAGCCCGAGGGTCGCGAAGTGGCCCCGGGAGCCGGAGCGTTCCTCCACGGCCCAGGTGGCGGCGAGCGACGGCGCCACGCCGAGCAGCTCCCGTGCGGCGGTGTCCAGCGGCAGCAGTTCTTCGCCGGGTACGCCGTCCTGCAGCAGCTCAGCGATCTCCCGGGTACGACTCAGCAGTAACTCACCGACCTGTGCGATTTCCCGCTCGGGGTCGGGCGCGGGCCGGGGGTCGCTCACCGCCGGGGCGGCCCAGGCGGGTGCCTCGACCAGGACGGTGAGGGTGCCGTACCGCCGCGGGTACAGCCACGTGCTCTCGGCGACGAATCCGCTCGGATCGCGTTCGCTTCCGGTGCTCTCCTCCGGCAGCCGCAGAACACCGGGCGGGTCGCAGTGCCAGTCGGGCCCGTCGCACGGATGGTCGTCGAGCGGAATGCGCAGGAGCCCGGCCGCCTCCCGGAAGGTGCGCGCGGCACCGGGCACCCGCCTGGACTGCATCATGAACGCACCGCCGAACTCGATGCCGTGCAGCGTGAACTGGGCCACGGGCCGCAGTTCGTCGAGCAGCCGCACGAGCGCCGCCGACTCGGGCAGCGGTTGCCGTCCCGTGCCGGGGGCGGGCGGCGACTCGGGCTGACAGGCGAACGCGGGCCGGTAGAAGTGCCGGTGGCACTCCTCCAGCGAGGGGGCGGGCTCCTCGGGCTGCCAGCCGTGCGCGAGCCGGGCCCCGTCCGGATCGAGACACATCAGGAAGTGCCAGGTGCAGCCCAGTGCTTCCAGATACTCCGGCCGGTGGGCGAGGAGCCTGGCGAGCCGGAGTGCGGAGGCCCCGCCCACCGGTTCGTTGGCGTGCGCCCCGGCGACGGTGAGGATCTGCCGCTCCCCGTGCCCGGCGGACAGCAGCCACAGCGGCCGGCCGGCCCGGCTCTCGCCGACGGCGCGCAGCCGCAGCACACCGGGGGCCGCGGCGACGAGTTCGCGGGCCCGCCGCTCCAGTTCGCCGACACCGGGGTAGCCCATGTCAACTCCGCTTCCGTTTCTGGATGTTGAGCGTCTCCATGGGAACGTCGGGAGGAGGGCGCGTCAAGCGCGACCGGCGCTGTCAGGTCACCTCGGGAACATTCCGCCGGTGACGTGGACGAAGGTGCTGGTTGCGCAGTCCGGCGAGGACGGGTGCCACCAGCCCCACGTCCGAATCCCGCCGGTCATGGGCGGGTCCGCGCGCCATGCTGAATCCATGACCACCTACCTCGCACGCCCCCTGACACCTCAGGTCCTCAAGGAGTTGCGCACCAGCGACGACGCGGGCCGCCCCCTGCGCCCCTTCACCGACGCCGAGGGCGACGCGCCCCTGCGCTGCTGCCTGCGCCGCAGCGCACCCGGCGAGCGCATCGCCCTGGTCTCGTACGCACCCCTGCGCCGCTGGGCGGCCGAGACGGGGGCCGAGCCGGGCGCCTACGACGAGCAGGGCCCCGTCTTCATCCACGCCGACGAGTGCTGTGGGCCGGACACCGAAACCCTGCCCTTCGCCAACACCCACCGCACGGTGCGCCGTTACTCCACCGACGGCCGCATCCTGGGCGGCCGCCTGGTCGAGGACCCGACCGCCTTCGAGCCGGCGTTCGCGGAGGCGTTCGCCGATCCCGAGGTGGCTCTCGTGCAGGTGCGGGCGGTGGAGTTCGGGTGCTTCCTGTATGAGGTGCGGCGGCCTCAGTAGACCGTGGCGAGCCGTTCTCCGTTCCGGGCGGCCATTTTCGGGTGCGGCCCGCCGCTGCTCCGTGGTGGGATTCGCCGCATGAGCGACTCGCTGCTTACGCGTATCGAGCGGTACTACGCCACCGTGCCCCTGCTGTTCGCCGACGCCGAGGAGTTCGGCCCGTTGCGGCTGTTCGTACGGAAGGAGCCAGGAACGCCGTACTACGGTGGTCCGAACCACGCTCAACCCACCGCGGAAGGCTCGGGGATCGTCACCGCCGCTGACATCGCCCGGGTGCGCGCCAGGCAGCGCGAACTGGGCGTGCCGGAGTCCTTCGAGTGGCTCGCCGAGGCAGCGCCGACGCTGCGCGCCCGCATCGAGACCGTCGGCCTCCCGGTGGAGGAGCGCCCGCTGATGGTCCTCGACCCGGATCACCCGGTGCCTCCGCAGGCCCTGCCGGACGGTGTGACGATGCGGGTGCTGACGGCCGACGACCCGGCCCTGCCCGCGACTCTCGCCCTGCCCCGCCTGGCGTTCGCCTCGACAGGCACCGCGGGCCGTGCGGAACTGTCGGCATTGGCCGAGGAACTCAGCGCGGACGGTACGGTCGAGACGACCCGCCCCTGCATCCGCGCCGGGCACAAGATCCTCGTCGCGGCCCTGGCCCCGGACGGCACCCCACTCGCCGCCGGCCACTATCACCCGCTGGCCGGCACCACCGAGATCGGCGGCGTCGGCACCCTGCCCACCGCTCGCCGCCGGGGCCTGGCCGCAGCCGTCACGGCGGCCCTGGCCGGCCACGCCCGCGACCACGGGGTGCGTACCGTCTTCCTCGCCTACGCGGAGGACCGCGTCGCCCGCATCTACGCCCGCTTGGGCTTCCGCGCTGCCGGCATCACCCTGCTGATCGCCAACCAACCCGCACGGTCGTGAAGGTGCGGGCCGGCCACCTCTGCGTACCGCAGGACGAGTTCACACCCGAGTGGCTGCCGACGGACCAGCCGCCGCCTGCAAGGCCTCCAACACCCTGCCCACCGCCGCTCCCCCCTCTGCCCCCTTCCGCACCGCTGCCACCACATGCCGTACCGGACGGTCCGCGCCCAGTTCGCGCATCACCACGCCCTCGCGGCGGGCCGCCGCCATCCGGGGGACCAGGGCGACGCCCATGCCCGCCTCGACCATGGCCAGGATCGCGGTCCAGCCGGAGGCCGAGTGGCCCTGGTGGGGGCTGAAGCCGGCGGACTCACAGGCGCGGCAGGTGATGTCGGACCAGGGGCCGCTGCCGCCGAAGATCCACGGTTCGGCGGCGAGGTCGGTGAGGGTCAACTCCGCGGCGGTTGCCAGGGGATGGTCCGGGGGGAGGGCGATGTCCAGAGGGTCGGTCAGGAGGGGCAGGCGGGTGAAGCGGGGGTCGGCCGCGCTCGGGGCCTCAACGGCGAGGGAGAGGGCCAGGTCGACCTCGCCGGCGGACAGGAGGTCGTAGGCCTCGGCGGCCTCCGCCTCCCGGACGCGTACGGTCACTCCGGGGTGTGTCGCCCGCAGGGAGCGTACGGCCGGTACGACGAGGGCGGGCACCGCCGTGGAGAAGGCGCCGACCCGCACCTCGCCGGCCTCGCCCTGCACGTAGGCCGCCAACGCCGCGTCGGTGCACTCCAGTTGCTCAAAGACGGGCTCGGTGTGCCGCAGCACCAGCCGGGCGGCGTCCGTCAGCCGGACCCGGCGGCCGTGGGCCTCCAGCAGGGGTACACCGAGCTGGGCGGCGAGGTTCGTCAGCTGCTGGGACACCGCGGACGGGGTCATGTGCAAAGCCTCGGCCGTCGCGGTCACGGTGCCCCGCTCACGCAAGGTGCGCAGGATCTGCAGCTTCCTCAGGTCCCACTCGGCCATGGCCGCACGTTACACGCCGGCCTCCAGGGACGGCCGTCACCTACGGGAACCCGCGCCCAGCATGACCCCGCCCAGGATCAGCGCCATGCACAGCAGTTGGGGCCAGCCGGTGTTCTCGCCGAGCAGGCCCCAGGAGAGGACGGCCACGCACACGGGCTGGAGGTAGTAGACGATGCCCGCGCGGGCCGCGCCGATCAGGGCGATGGCCCTGCCCCAGGCGAAGAAGGCGATCGCGGAGGAGGCCACGCCGACGTACAGCAACAGCAGGACGGTTGCGGGCGTGGGCGTGAAGCCGCCCTGTACCGCCACGCTCGCCGTCTGTACGGGCAGCAGGAAGGCCGTGCCGATCAGGAACGTGGTGAACAGGAAGCCGGTGCCGTCCAGTTCGGCGGGCCTGCGGCGGAGCAGCGCGCTGTAGGCGGCGAAGCAGCAGGACGCCGCGATCATCCACAGGTCACCGGCGCCGAAGCTCGCACCGCCGCCCATGAGCAGCAGCACGCCCGCGCAGGCGGTCAGCAGCCCGGCGGTCCGCCGCGCTCCGAGCCGTACGCCGCCCAGCCGCTCGAACACCGCCATCAGGACCGGAGAGGCGGCCATGATCATGCCCATGGTGGCGGCCGGGGTGGTCAGGCCCGCCTGGTTGACGAGGGTGTTGTAGACGGCGACACCGAGCAGGGAGGCGAGGAGGACGTGGCGGAGGTGGCGTCGGATCAGGTTCCGTTGCCGCCAGGCCCGGCGGGCGCCGAAGGGGGCCACGGCCGCCAGGGCGATCACCCAGCGCCAGAAGGCGTGCTGGATCGGCGGGACGCTGTCGGCCAGTCCGCGGGAGGTGACGAAGCTGCCGGACCAGACGACCGTGGCGAGGGCGGCGAGGGCGAGGCCGAGCACCGGGGCGGCGGCCCTTTGGGGGTGAGTGACCGGGGTGGTGGCCTTCCGGGGGTGAGTGACGGGGGTGGTGGCGGTCTGGTGCGAGGCCGTGGCCACGGAGGTCCTTTCGGTGGTGGGTGTGCGCCTACCGTCGCAACGCCTGACCTGTCAGGTCCATCGAATCTTTTCGAGCGGTCTTTTCAGTGAAGCTGAACGATGGGCGTCGTCCCGCACGTCGCCCCGCGCCCAGCTGCCCGGCCAGCGTCGCCCCGAACGCCAGCGCCATGCCGGCCACTTGGAGGGGCGCGAGCGCCTGCCCGAGGGCCGCCCAGCCGACCACGGCGGCGGTCAGCGGGGAGAGCGGGCCGAGGAAGCCGACCTGGGTGGCGCTGAGCCGGCCGATGCCGCGGAACCAGAGCCAGTACGCGAGTGCTGTGTTCGCCAGCGCCAGGTAGAGGTAGCCGCCGGCCGCTCGGCCGTCGAGCGCGGGCGGGGCGCCCTCGGCCAGGAAGGCGACCGGCGCGATGAGCAGGCCGCCCGCGGTGAGCTGCCAGCCGGTGAGCACCAGCGGACCGACCCCGGCCGGGCGGCCCCACCGTTTGGTCAGCACCGTCCCGGCGGCCATCGAGGCGGTGGAGGCGACGGCCGCGAGCACCCCGACCACGTCCAGGGCACCGGCCCCCTTGAGTACGACGAGACTCACGCCGAAGGCCGCGACCACCCCGGCGACCAGCGTGCGCGCGGCCGGCCGCTGCCCCAGGAGCAGCGCCGAGAGGCCCACGACGAACAGCGGTCCGACCGAGCCGACCACGGCGGCCATCCCGCCGGGCAGCCGGTACGCCGACACGAACAGCAGCGGGAAGAAGGCGCCGATGTTCAGCGCGCCCAGCGCGGCCGCCTTCGCCCACCAGACGCCGCGCGGCAGCACCCGGGTGAGGGCGAGCAGCAGCAGCCCGGCCGGCAGGGCCCGCATCAGGCCCGTGAACAGGGGGCGGTCCGGCGGCAGGAACTCGGTGGTGACGGCGTAGGTGGTGCCCCAGGAGACCGGGGCGAGGGCGGTGAGCAGGATGGTCATGGTCACGGGGCGTTTCATGGCCGAGTCCCTTCGGATTCGGGAGAGGTGGGTGTTACGCCGTGACGGGCGAGGGAGCCGGGGCGCCGCCTTGGGTCACGGTCACCGGCTGGGGGCGCACCGCCTCCGCCGGCAGTCGGCGCTCCACCCGGATCAGCAGGGCGGCGGCCACCGCCGAGGTGAGGACGAGGACGGCCCACGGCGCCCGGCCGTCCAGCGCGAGCAGGGACGTGAACAGGGACGGCGCCACCGCCTTCGCCAGCGACCAGGACATCTGATAGGCCGCCATGTACCGGCCGCGCACCGCCTCGGGCGCCGCCGACACGGCGAGCACCTCGGCCGCCGGGCTGTGGATCAGCTCGCCGAGGGTGTAGACGAGGACCACGGCGACCAGGGCGACGCCCAGGACCGTGCCCGAGCGGGGACGCAGGGTGCCGAGCACCATCTGCGCGGCGAAGGCGGCCGCGAACAGGGCCCCGCCCAGCGCCGCGGCCCGGGTGCGCCGGGCGCCCGCGCGCCGGACCCGCGCGCCGACGAAGACGCCGGCCACCGCGCACAGCACGGTGTTGACGGTGAACGCGGCACCGGTGAACACCGCGGGCCCGTGCAGCCACTCCACGACGAACAGCGGGAAGAGGACGGACAGGGCCGAATAGCTCAGCGCATTCAGGAAGTTGGCGCCGGTGACGACCAGGAAGGGCCGGTCGGCGAGGACGAGCCGGTATCCGGCGCCGGACCGGCGCGGGAGCGGGGCCGAGGTCCCGTCGGCCGCGCGCACCGGCCTCAGCGGGCGCAGCAGCAGCGCCGCCAGCGCGAAGGAGAGGGCGTTGCCCCAGGCCGCGTAGGTGTAACCGGCGCTGCCCGCGAAGGCGATGACCAGCGTGGCCAGCAGCGAGCCCGCCCCGTTGCCGGCGTTCTGCAGCGCGCGCGTCGACGCCTGCAGCCGGTCCCGCCCGCCCCCGCGCGCCACCTCGCCGATCAGGGACTGCTGCGCGGCGGGGAAGGCACGGTCGGCGGCTGCGGTGACCAGGGCCACGGCCGCGAAGGCGGCGAGGGACTGGGCGAGGGGGAAGAGGGCGAAGCCGACGACCCGGACGCCGTAGAGCAGGTACAGCACGCGCTTCGCGCCGTACCGGTCCACGGCCGTCCCGGCGAGCGGAAGGGCGCCGATGCCCAGGAGGCCGGTGACCGTGAGCACGGCACCCACGACCGTGAAGGACAGCCCGGTGACGTAGTGGAAGAACACCAGCGTGAACGGGATGTACATGCCGGTGCCGACGCCGTTGACCGCGGCGGCGACGGGCAGGGCCCACTCCCCCGCTACGCGTTCGCTCTCCTCGCTCTTCCTCTTCACGGTGCCTCCCCCTTCGAACTAACTCGATGAAAAGTAGCTTAGCTCTAAGCTACTTTTCGTCAAGCTACTTTCTTGCGGGCGACCGTCCGGACGGCGATACTCGGCCCATGAGCGCAGGCCGGCAGCAGCACAGGGACCCCGTCGACGCGATCATCGACCAGTGGGCGGCGGTGCGGCCCGACCTGGACACGAAGGCGATGGAGGTCTTCGGGCGGATCTACCGCCTCTCCCGCGCCATGGGCGACCGCATGGAGAAGGCCTACGCCCCCTACGGCATCTCGCGCGGCGAGTTCGACGTCCTCGCGACCCTGCGCCGCTCCGGCGAGCCGTTCACCCTCTCCCCGCGCCAGCTCTCGGCGACGCTGATGCTGACGACCGGCGGCATGACCGGCCGCCTCGACAAGCTGGAACGGGCCGGCCTGCTGCGCCGCTCCCCCGACCCCCACGACCGCCGCGGCCTCCAAGTGACGCTGACCGAGAAGGGGCTGGACGTCATCGACCAGGCAGTCGGCGCGGGCCTCGCCGTCCAGACCGCGGCCCTGTCCTCCCTCGACACCGAACAGGCCGACCAACTGGCCGGCCTGCTACGGGAGTTGCTTGCGGGGACTCAGGGGACGGAGCACTAAAGGGCGTATCGCGGGCGTATCGAAAATCGCATACGCCACCGCAACGGCCCTCCGTCTCCCATGGGGGCATGAACCACAACGCATCCCTGTCAGCACCGCCCCGCCGCACGCGCAGGATCTTGTTCCTCGGCCTGGCGATCCTCGGCCTGACGAGCGCCGTGTTCGCCGTGCGGCGGCCGCTCATGATGTCCGCTCCGATGTGCATGGCCGGGCGGTGGCACGGCTGCTTCGATACGTTCAACGGTGTGGTGCTCATCACGTTGGTCGCGCTGCCGTTGGCCGCGCTGGTGGTGTGGGCTCTGGCGCGCCGTCGGCTCGGCGCCGGCGTCTCATCGGCGTGGCGGATGTCGCTGGCCGAGGTGGGCATGGTCCACGGCACGGTGCCATTCCTGTGGATGACCATGATGCCGGGCGCCGGGGCCGGCGTCGCTCCGCGCCGGGTGAGCCTGGTACCGCTGCGGGATCTGCTCACGATGGGGCCGGGCGGGATCGTCGGCAACCTGCTGGTCTTCGCTGCGCTGGGCTTCTTCGCCCCGATGCGGTTCGCGGCACCGGCGTCCGCGCCGCGGATCCTGGCGCTCGGGGCGGGCTGCTCGGTCCTGGTCGAAACCGCACAGTACGTCCTGTGGCTGGACCGGGTGTCGTCCGTGGACGACGTACTGGTCAACGCCGCCGGCGCCGTGCTGGCCGCGCTGGCGTCGCGCCGCTGGTGGCGCACTGTGGCGCAAGCGCCGTCGGACCGGCCTCGCCCCGCGCCGGCACCGGCAGGCTGAGTCGCGTGTCCGGTGTGCACACGTCTTTGCATACGTCGGCGATATGTTGTGCTGCTTAGGCTTCGGACATGCGCGTACTGATCGTGGAGGACGAGCCCTACCTGGCTGAAGCCATCCGTGACGGTCTGCGGCTGGAGGCGATCGCCGCCGACATCGCCGGCGACGGCGACTCCGCCCTGGAACTGCTCGGCGTCAACTCCTACGACTTCGCGGTCCTCGACCGCGACATCCCCGGCCCCTCCGGCGACGAGGTCGCCCGGCGCATCGTCGCCTCCGGCGACGGCATCCCGATCCTCATGCTCACCGCTGCCGACCGGATCGACGACAAGGCGTCCGGGTTCGCGCTCGGCGCCGACGACTACCTCACCAAACCGTTCGAGCTGCGGGAGCTCGTCCTGCGGCTGCGGGCACTCGACCGCAGACGCGCGTACGCCCGGCCCCCGGTCCGCGAGATCCCGGGCCTGCGGCTCGACCCCTTCCGCCGGGAGGTCTTCCGCGACGGACGCTACGTGGCGCTGACCCGTAAGCAGTTCGCCGTCCTTGAAGTCCTCGTCGCCGCCGAGGGCGGGGTCGTCAGCGCCGAAGAGCTGCTGGAACGGGCCTGGGACGCGAACGCCGACCCCCTCACCAACGCTGTGCGCATCACCGTCTCCGCACTGCGCAAACGGCTCGGCGAACCCTGGATCATCGCCACGGTGTCCGGCGTCGGCTACCGGATCGACACCGGAACGGACACCATCGCCCCTGGCAGGGACACCGCCGACCCCGGCAGTACGCATGCATAGACGCCCGGGGCTCAGCGCCCGACTGAAACTCACCCTCAGCTACGCCGGATTCCTCGCCGTCGCCGGCGCTCTCCTGCTGGCCGTGGTGTGGATGTTCCTGCTGCGCTACGTACCCGACAACAGCCAGGGCCTGCTCGGGATCTCACCCAACCGCTACCTCCTTGTGCACACCTTCGCCCCCGCCGCGGCCATGGCGATGGCCTTCCTGCTCGTGTTCGGCCTCCTGGGTGGATGGATCCTCGCCGGCCGGATGCTCGCACCACTCACACAGATCACGGATGCGGCACGGATGGCCGGGAAGGGGTCGTTGTCCCACCGGATCCGCATGAAGGGCCGCCAGGACGAATTCCGTGAACTCTCCGATGCGTTCGACTCGATGCTCGAACAACTCGAGTCCCACGTCGCCGAGCAGCAGAGGTTCGCCGCGAACGCCTCCCACGAACTACGCACCCCGCTGGCGATCTCGCGGACGCTCCTCGACGTCGCCCGCAAGGACCCCACGCGGGACCGGGGCGAACTCATCGAGCGCCTGCACGTTGTCAATGCGCGGGCGATCGACCTCACCGAAGCCCTCCTGCTGCTCAGCCGCGGCGACCGCGGAAACTTCACCCGCGAGAGCGTCGACCTCTCCCTCATCGCCGAAGAAGCCGCCGAAACGCTGCTTCCTTTCGCCGAACAGCGCCGGATCACGCTCGACGTCACCGGCGGGGCGGCCCGGACCAGCGGCTCCGCGGAACTCCTGCTGCGGATGGTGACGAACCTCGTCCAGAACGCCATCGTCCACAACCTCCCCGCCGGCGGCACCGTGACGGTCCACACCGAGGCGCACGGCGACACGAGCGTGCTGCGGGTCGAGAACACGGGCCGTCGACTCCCACCGGAACTGCTACCGACCCTCACCGAACCCTTCCAACGCGGAACGGAACGCGTACGCACCGACGAGCACGCCGGCGTCGGCCTCGGCCTGGCCATCGTGCACAGCATCGTCCACGCCCACGACGGAACCCTCGACCTCGTCCCCCGCCCCGCCGGCGGTCTCCTCGTCACGATCCGGCTTCCCGGCACGCCGTAGACAGGGTTGGCGGTCGGGGGCAGCAAGGTGCCCCGGGACGACCCCTTTCGCGCGGGCCGCCCCGAGTGCAGTTCCAGCTCAATCCCCATGACCCCTCCTTCTGCCTCGGACATCGAAGCTTCGCAGAGATCATTTGCCAGACAGAACCTAGGTCGCTCGAACTACGAAAGCCCCATGGCGCCGACGTGTTCGTCCAGGGCCGCCTCGATCCGCCCCGCGTCCACGGCGTCCGCCGCCCACGCCACGTATCCGTCGGGGCGCACCAGCACCGTCGTACGGCGGTCGCTCGCCCACCGTGCCACGGTGAGCCGCTCCCCGCGCCGGCCCTCGTACGGCTCCGGGGTGACCAGGACGAAGCGGCCGCCGCGCAGGGCCTCGTAGAGACGGCCGCCGTCGGCCAGGGCGACGTCCGGGACGCGGGTCCCGGTGAGGCGGTGCGCGCCACGGGGCGCGGGGTAGCGGTAGCCCACGCCGGTGACCTGGCCGGCGACCTTGCGGCGGGCGGGGCCCACGGTGTTGAGGAACGTGGTGAGCGCGGCGCGGGCCGCCAGCGTCCAGGGGCGCTTGGCCATGGCGAGGCGGACGATGCCGCCGCTGCTGCGCAGCACCGCCTTGCCGACCGGGTGGCGCTCGGCCTGGTAGCTGTCGAGCAGCTCCGGGGCCGCGTGGCCGGTGACGACCGCGGCGAGCTTCCAGCTCAGGTTGGCCGCGTCCTGCAGCCCGGTGTTCATGCCCTGGCCGCCGGCCGGGGTGTGCACGTGCGCGGCGTCCCCGGCGAGGAAGACCCGGCCGACCCGGTAGGCGGGCGCCTGGCGCTCGTCGCTGTGGAAACGGGACATCCAGCGGGCGTCGTGCATCCCGAAGTCCCGGCCGAGCGCGAGGCGGGTGATCTCCTTGACCTCGGCCAGGTCCAGCGGCTCCCCGTCGGGGACATTGCGGCCGCGGTGCCAGCCGATCACCCGGTAGTAGCCGTCACCGAAGGGCGCGAGGAAGGCGAAGGCGTCACCGACGGCGTTGACGGTGAGCAGGGTCGGGGGCTTCTCGGCGAGCCGCACGTCGGCGAGGACGACGGAGCGGATCACCGACTTGCCGGGGAAGGGCAGGCCGATCGCGTCCCGCACGGCGCTGCGCATGCCGTCGGTGCCGACGACGTACGCGGCCCGCAGGCTCTCCGTCCGGCCCTCGGGTCCGCGGGCCTCCACCGTCACGCCGTCCGCGTCCTGGGTGAGGCCGGTCAGCTCGGTCTCGTACCGGAAGTCGACGCCCGCCTCGACCGCGCGCCGCTCCAGCACCTTCTCCACCTCGTACTGCGGGAGGACGAGGAGGTGGTTGAAGCGGGAGGGGAGGGTGTCGAGGTCGATGGTGAGCCGACCGAAGAGGCGCAGCCGGTCCAGGGACTGACCGACGGCTTCCAGGTCGTCGGCGAGGTCGCGGGCGTCAAGTTGTTCGAGGGTGCGGGCGTGCAGGACGAAGGCGCGGGAGAGGTTGCTGATCTTGTGCGGGCGCTTTTCGAGGACGGTGACCGGGACGCCGGCGGTGGCGAGGTCGCCGGCGAGGAGGAGGCCGGTGGGGCCGGAGCCGACGATGATCACGGGGCTCGGGGTGCTGTTGGTGCTGTTGGTGTTGATGCCGGTCATGATGGCCTCCTGTTGCCAACGCTTGTTTGCCAACGCTCGTTGACGAGATTAGCCACGCCTCCCGAGAAGTGTCAACGCTTGTTGGCCTACGAATGTTGGCCTACGCTCGTTGGCATGAACGGCAGTGACAGCAGCAGCACAGATTCCGGTTCCGGCGCCCGCCGCCGCTCCGACGCCACCCGCAGCGCGATCCTCACCGCCGCCCGCGAGCGCTTCGCCGCCGACGGCTACGAGCGGGCCACCATCCGCGCCATCGCCAGGGACGCGCGCATCGACCCGTCGATGGTGATGCGGTACTTCGGCAACAAGGACGGCCTGTTCGCCGCGGCCGTCGCGCTCGACCTGCGGCTGCCGGACCTGACCCGGGTACCGCCGGACGAGGCCGGCCGGGCCCTCGTGACCCACTTCCTCAGCCTGTGGGAGGAGAACGAGGAACTGACGGCCGTACTCCGGGTCGGCGCCACCAACCAGGCCGGGGCCGAGCGCATGCAGGGCATCTTCCGGGACCAGGTGCTGCCGGTGGCCCTCCAGGCGTGCCCCGACCCCGAGCAGGTGCCCACGCGGGCCGCGCTGTGTGCCTCACAGCTGCTCGGGCTGGCCCTCACCCGCTACGTACTGCGCCTGCCGCCCACCGTGGCGCTCCATCCCGAGGAGATCGTGGCGTGGCTCGGGCCCACGGTGCAGCGTTATCTGACGGCGCCCAGCCCCTGAGCCGGCCCCGGGCCGAACAAGCCCCGCGCAACAGGCCCCGGCCCGGAAAAAGCACCGAGGGCGCCGACCCCACCGCACACATGCGGCAGGACGGCGCCCTCGGCAGAGATCAGGTTCGCCCTCAGGCCTTCGCCTTGCCGGGCTTGGTCACGCGCGTCTTGGACTTGTCCAGGACCATCACCAGCCCGGTGATGACCGCGAACAGTGCCACCGGAAGCAGCACGTACAGGCCCAGCGTCGCGCCGACGCTCAGGCCCGTGCCGGGGTCGTCACCGTCGTCGCGGGTCAGCGCGAGCGCGGGGGACGACATGAGCAGCATCATCAGCGTCGTACCGGCGGCCAGGGCGCCGGCGCGCAGGGCGTTCTTCTTGTCCACGCTCTCAAGTTAGCGAACGCCCAGGAAGGCCGCGCGTCCGGGGTGCCCTATGAAGGCCCGCCCTCCCTCAGAGCCGCCAGCAGTGCCCGCAGCCGAGGCGAGGCCGTCAGGTCCTCCAGGGGCACCGGCCGGCCCTCCGCGTCGGCGATCGGCAGGCGCCAGTTCGGGTACTGGTCCCACGTACCCGGCAGGTTCTGCGGGCGGCGGTCGCCGACGCCGTCCGGGAGCCAGACGCCGATCAGGCGGGCCGGGGTGCGCAGCAGGAAGCGGTACACGCCCTGGATCTCCGCCTCCTCGTCGGATCCCGGGGGCCCGGCGGCCGGGCAGTCGAGCAGGCCCAGGCTGCCCAGCAGGGCGAGCCACTCCGCGGTGTCCGCGGTCGCCTCCGCGCGCTCCTCGGCGGCCGGGCGGGTCAGCAGGCCGAGGCGGTCGCGCAGGTCGACATGGTCGGCGGTGAGCCGGGCGGCGGTCGGCGGCAGGTCGTGGGTGGTGGCGGTGGCCAGGCAGTCGGCGCGCCAGCGCTCCGGCGGCAGCGGGCGGCTGTCGCCCTCCCAGTCCCGCTCGAACCACAGCACGGAGGTGCCGAGCACCCCGCGCCGCTGCAGCGTCCCGCGCACCCCGGGCTCCACGGTGCCCAGGTCCTCGCCGATCACCACGGATCCGGCGCGGGAGGCCTCGAGGAGGAGCAGGGCGAGCATGGCGTCGGCGTCGTAACGGACGTAGGTGCCCTCGGTGGGCGGGCAGCCCCGGGGCACCCACCAGAGCCGGAACAGGCCCATCACGTGGTCGATGCGCAGGGCGCCGGCATAGCGGAAGAGGGCGCGCAGGAGGTGGCGGTAGGGGGCGTGGCCGGAGGCGGCGAGGCGGTCGGGGCGCCACGGCGGCAGACCCCAGTCCTGGCCGCGGGCGTTGAACGCGTCGGGCGGGGCGCCGACCGACATGCCGGCGGCGAAGTGGTCCTGCTGGGCCCAGGCGTCCGCGCCGCCGGGGTGCACGCCCACGGCGAGGTCGTGGACGATGCCGACGGGCATGCCGGCGTCCCGGGCGGCGCGCTGGGCGGCGCGGAGCCGGCCGTCGGTGAGCCAGGCGAGCCGGGCGTGGAAGTCGACCCGGTCGGCCAGTTCGGCGCGGGCGCGGGCGGTCTCGGCGGAGCGTGGGTCGCGCAGGGGCTCCGGCCAGCCGTGCCAGTCGGGGCCGTGGGTCTCGGCGAGGGCGCACCAAGTGGCGTGGTCCTCCAGCGCCTGCCCCTCCTCGGCGCGGAAGGCGTCGTACGCGGCCTGCCGTCCTGGTCCGAGCGGAACCCGGACGACCAGCTCCAGGGCCTGCCGCTTCAGCTCCCACACCGCGTCCCGGTCGATGAGGGCACCCTTGTCGAGGACGTCGGCGCGCAGCCGCTCGGCACGCTCCAGCAGCGCGCGGACACGGCCCTGGTCCTCGATGTGCGCGAACTCGGGGATCTCCTCGATCCGCAGGTGCACGGGGTCGGGGAAGCGGCGCGAGGACGGCCGGTACGGGGACGGGTCGGTCGGGGTCCCGGGTACGGCCGCGTGCAGCGGGTTGACCTGCACGAACCCGGCTCCGGCGGTGCGCCCGGCCCAGCCGGCCAGTTCGGCGAGGTCACCGAGGTCGCCCATGCCCCAGGAGCGCCGGGAGAGCAGTGAGTACAGCTGCACGAGGAGGCCGTAGGAGCGGGTGGCGGGGGCGGGCAGCCGGTCGGGGGCGACGATGAGGCGGGCGTGTCCGGTGCGTCCGTCGGGTGCGGTGGCGCTCACCCGGTGCACACCCGTGGGCAGCCCCTCGATCCCGTCCCGCTCCTCCCCCTGCTCGGTCTCTACGCGCAGCAGGGTGCCGGGCGGCAGCGCGGCGAAGGCGGCGGGCGGCTCCTGGGCGCCGGCCCACTGGACCACGGTGGGCGGCAGCAGCCGCGCGCGCAGCTCGCGCTCCCGTTCGGCGAGTGCGGTGCGGACGGCGTCGGGGGTGCTCGCGTCGACGCCGAGGGCGGCCAGGGCGGCGACCACGGCGGAGGCGGAGACCGCGACCGTACGGTCCGGGGCGGGGCTGTAGGAGGTGGCGACCCCGTGCAGCCCGGCGAGCCGGGACAGCTCCTCGTCCTCGCGCGCCGCGGTCATCTACAACCCCGCGCCGAAGAAGTCCGGAACGGGGTCGGACTCGCTGGTCAGCGGGGCGGCGTCGGCGAGCGGTGGCTCGCTGGTGAGGGGCTCGGCGTCGGGCAGCGGCGGCTCGCTGGTCAGCGGCGCCTCGGCGCTCGCGCTCTCCGCGCTGAATACGCTGCCGGACGCCTCGTGGGTCTCGGCGGACGGCTCCGCCACGGGTTTCCACTGGGCCGGGATCGAAAGATGAGCCGGTGCGGCCACGGGGGCCTCCTTGTCGCTGCGTCGGGTGCTACCGGGTCTGCGGATGAGAGCAGGCCTACCCCGTGGGCGCGATGCCAGACCTATACGGACGAGCAACGTGCTTCTTCCGACATACCGGCCGCTCTCGCCAGGTGTTCGCCGACCACTATTCACTCAGTACATGTATCCAGTGCATACTGATCTCCATGAGCACTCGGCACATCCTTCTGGGGCTGCTCGAGGCAGGGCCGAGCCATGGCTACGACCTCAAGCGGCGCCATGACGAACGCTTCCCCCAGGCTCGTCCGCTGGCGTACGGGCAGGTCTACACAACCCTGCAGCGCCTGGTCCGGGACGGCCTCGCGGAGATCGACGGGACCGACGCCGACGGCGGGCCGGAGCGGACGCTGTACCGGTCGACCGAGGACGGAGCGCGCGAACTGGCCCGGTGGGCCGGGGAGATCGCCCCGCCCGCGCCCTTCGTGGCGAACGAGATCTTCGCCAAGGTCGTGGTCTCGATCCTCTCCGGCGGCGATCCGGCCGCCTACCTGCGCGCCCAGCGTGCCGCGCACATGGAGCGGATGCGGCAGCTCACGGCCGTGAAGACGGGCCCGGGCGCCGATCTGGCGACCGTACTTTCGGCGGACTACGCCCTCAACCATCTCGACGCCGACCTCCGTTGGATGAACACCACGGCGGCCCGGCTGATCACTCTGACCGCGGAGGTCGACGCAACATGAGCAACAGGGCGGATTCCTCGGTGCCGCTTCTGGCGGGCCGGGATCTGGTCAAGGCGCACGGGAGGACCCAGGCGCTGCGCGGCGCCTCGGTCGAACTGCGCGCGGGCGAGATCCTCGCGGTGACCGGTGCCAGCGGCAGCGGAAAATCGACGCTGCTGCACTGCCTGGCCGGGATCGTCCGGCCGGACGAGGGCGCGGTGGCCTACGACGGGCAGCGGCTCGACCGGCTGCCGGAGAAGCGGCTGAGCGAGCTGCGCCGTACCGACTTCGGTGTGGTGTTCCAGTTCGGGCAGCTGATTCCCGAGCTGACGGCCCTGGACAACGTCGCGCTGCCGCTGCTGCTGGCCGGCACCGACCGCGCGGGGGCCCGGGAACGAGCGGGCGCGTGGCTGGAGCGGTTCGGAGTGCGCGGGCAGGAGGAGCTGCGGCCGGGCGAGATGAGCGGGGGCCAGGCGCAGCGGGTCGCCCTGGCCCGGGCGCTGGTGACCGGCCCGAAGGTGGTCTTCGCGGACGAGCCGACGGGCGCCCTGGACTCGCTGGCGACCGAGCAGGTGATGACGGCCCTGGTGCACACGGCCCGCGAGGCGGGCACGGCGGTGCTGCTGATCACGCACGACGCCCAGGTCGCGGCCTACGCGGACCGTGAGACGCGGATGAGCGACGGGCTCGCGGTGCCGGCGGAGGTGGCGGTGTGACGACCCGTACGCGCGACACCGTGACCGCGACCCGTACGCGCGGCACCCTGACCGCCGATGTGCGTCTCGCCTGGCAGCTCATCCGCGACTCCGACCGGCAGGAGTGGTGGCGGGCCGGGCTGACCGCGGCCGGGGCCGCGCTGGCGACGGGGTTCGCCCTCGCCGCCGTCGCCCTGGCCTCGCTCCGGGGGTACCACCAGGTGCCCCTCGGCCACGGTCTGCTGAACAACCCCGGCGAGCGCTCGGGGGTGATCGTCTGCCTGCTGCTTCTGCTGGTACCGGTACTGGGGTTCCTCGGACAGTGCGCCCGGATCGGTGCCGTGCACCGCGACCGGCGGCTGGCCGGGCTGCGGCTGGCCGGCGCCGGCCCGGCCCAGGTGCGCCGGATCGCCGCGCTGGAGACGGGGCCGGCCTGCCTGCTGGGCTCGGTCCTCGCCACCGCCGTCGCGGTACCGGTCCTGCTGGACCTGTGGGACAGCCCGACCGCCGTGGCCTGGGCCGGACTCGCGCTGGTCGCCCTCGGGGTGCCGGTGCTGGGCGCGGCGACCGGCGCGCTGGCGCTGCGCCGGGTGGTGGCCTCCCCGCTCGGGTGGGTGCGCCGGGTGCGGCCCAGCAGCGGGCGGGGACCGGGACTGCTGTTCGTCGGCGGGGTGCTGGTCGTCCTGCTGCTGGCGCTCTGGGCGGTCGCGAACACCTCAAGCACGGACCGGGGGCAGCTGCCGCTGACGGTGTTCGGGCTGGTCATCGCGGTCGGGGCGGGCACGGTGTGGCTGGCCGGGGGCACGGCCGGGCTGGTCGGACGGGTGCTGGCGGGCCGCGCCCGGTCCGCGGCCGCGCTGATCGCGGCGGAGCGGCTGCGCGACGACCCGTGGGCCGCGGCCCGCACCCACGCGGCCGTCCTGCTGGTCACGATCGTCGGCACGGGCTTCGTCGGCGTCCGCCAGGCGTTCCTCGCCGACCTGCACGCCATGGACCGCCGGAACCACCTCGGCATGGCCATGTCCTTCTACACGACCGGCATCGATCTGACCGGCGCCGCGATCCTCGTCGCCCTGGTGATCACCCTCTCCGGCCTCGCCGTCGGCACCGCCGAGTCCCTGGCGAACCGCCGCCGGGGCCTGGCCGCACAGGTCGCCGCCGGGGTGCCACAGGCGGTGCTCGGCCGGGCGCTGCTCCTGGAGACGGCACTGCCGCTGGCTCCCGCGGTCGCACTGGCCGGCGCGGGCGGGATGGCGATCGGCATCTGGTACGGCTCGGTGACCCAGGAGTACGTCAGCCAGGCCGTGCCGTACGCCGCGCTGCTGGTCCCGGTGGGCGTGTACGTCTGCTGCCTGCTGGCGGCTGCCACCTCGCTGCCCCTGCTGCGCCGCTCGGTGCACCCGGCGGAGCTGCGCTACGCCTGACCGCCACTGGAACGTCCGGCCCCGGGGTACGGGGGTCCCCGAGGCCGGACCACGCGGGTGCCCGGGGTGCCGCCCCGGGTACGCGAAGGCCCGGATCGTCAGGCGGAGATGCCGTCGATCCGGGCCATGGCGTCGTCCGCGCCGTACGGCTGCAAGTAGGGCAGCCAGCGCGGGTCCCTATGGCCGGTCCCGATGATGCGCCATGCCAGACCGGTGGGCGGGGCCGGTTTGTGACGCAGCCGCCAGCCCATCTCGACGAGGTGCTTGTCGGCCTTCACGTGGTTGCAGCGGCGGCAGGAGGCCACCACGTTGTCCCAGACGTGCTTGCCCCCGCGGCTGCGCGGGATGACGTGGTCGACGCTGGTTGCGACGCCACCGCAGTACATGCACCGACCCCCGTCGCGGGCGAACAGCGCCCTGCGGGTAAGAGGAACGGGCCCCCGATAGGGAACCCGGACGAATCGCTTGAGCCGGACCACGCTGGGTGCGGGGACTGTGACGGTTGCGCTGTGCATATAGGCGCCGGATTCCTCGAGGGAGACAGCCTTGTTCTCCAGGACGAGGACGAGCGCGCGACGGAGCGGTACGACGCCGAGCGGCTCGTACGACGCGTTGAGGACCAGGACATGCGGCACGGGTGCCTCCTTGGGCGTCGGCGGCGCGTGGCTCGCGCCGGGACGATCTGCAGTCAGTCTCCCCTCATGCCTGGTGGAAGCGCCACCATGTCCCGGTAACGGGCTGGGAGTGTTTTCGACCACACCTGGTTCATCCCCCGGATCATGGCCTGTTCAAGCCCGGGTGAGACCGGTCTCTCCTGTGGCCCTCCTGTGCGGAACGGCGTGGTGCACACACAATGCCCCGTTAGTGTGGTGGTCCTGTCCGCCCGGTGACCTTTTCGTGACCTTGACCGCCCCACCGGACGGACCGTGCAGCACGTTGGAGGTACCTGCCGTGTCCTTGCCCGTCGTCCTAGTGGCCGCCGGTGCGACGCCGACCCCGTCTCCCTCGGGGGCGACGGCCCCGGCCGTGCCGAACCTTCAGGACGCCCAGGAGAGCGCGACGAACGCGGCGAGCTGGGTGGAGCAGAACTGGTCGACCTGGCTCGCGATGGGCCTGCAGATCCTGCTGATCCTGGTCGTGGCGTTCGTGCTCAGAGCGGCGGTACGGCGGGCGATCACCAAGCTGATCGACCGGATGAACCGCACCGTGGAGTCGGTGGACGGCACCGCGCTGGGCGGGCTGCTGGTCAACGCCGAGCGGCGCCGGCAGCGCTCGCAGGCGATCGGCTCGGTGCTGCGCTCGGTGGCCAGCTTCCTGATCCTGGGCACGGCCGCGCTGATGGTGCTGTCCACCTTCAAGATCAACCTGGCGCCGCTGCTGGCCTCGGCCGGTGTGGCCGGTGTGGCGATCGGTTTCGGCGCCCGGAACCTGGTCACGGACTTCCTCTCCGGCGTGTTCATGATCCTGGAGGACCAGTACGGCGTCGGCGACTCGATCGACGCGGGCATTGCCTCCGGCGAGGTGATCGAGGTCGGGCTGCGGGTGACCAAGCTGCGCGGCGCCGACGGCGAGATCTGGTACGTCCGCAACGGCGAGGTCAAGCGCATCGGCAACCTCTCCCAGGGCTGGGCTACCGCCGGGGTCGACGTGACCGTGCGGTCGAGCGAGGACCTGGACCGGGTGAAGGCCACGCTGGACGAGGTCGCCGAGCAGCTGACCAAGGAAGAGCCCTGGAACGAGCTGCTGTGGGGGCCGATCGAGGTGCTCGGCCTGGACAGCGTGCTGATCGACTCCATGGTGGTCCGGGTCTCGGCCAGGACCATGCCCGGCAAGTCGCTGGCGGTGGAGCGCGAGCTGCGCTGGCGCATCAAGCGGGCGTTCGACGCGGCCGGCGTCCGCATCGTGGGCGGGGCGACGGCGACGGAGAACGTCGAGGACGTCCCGGACCCGACGGCCTCGGTCGCGGCTCCTTCGGTGTACTCCAACGCGGACTCGCCGCAGGCGGCGGCCGCTTCGCCGATCACTCCGCAGCAGCGGCCGGCTCCGAAGTAGGGCGTACAGGAGCGGAACGGTTCAGCACGCTCGTTCGAGTGAACAGGTGGGGCATCCCGGCGCCGAAAGCGCCGCGGGTGCCCCATCGTTCTGCCGGGGCACCCAGCGTGGGCTTAGCCTGGCATCAGCGCGACAAGGAGATCCAGCGATGAGCGCCGAACTGATCATGGAGCCGGTCATGACGCAGGTGGACCCCATCGACCTGTTGAGCGCGTTCGAAAAGGCAGCAGCACCCATGCCGATTCGAGCGGAGTACATCGAGGGGACGGGCATCTTGCCGCCTCAGCCGGAACACCGACACAACGCTGGTGCCGTAAAGATCATCGTCCAGTTCCACCTGGCAGGCCTGGACCTGGCCGGCGTGAACGACGGCTTCCGAGTCGCTCGCCAAGACGGTCGGACTATGGCCTTGGTCGTACCGGACTTCTATGTCTGCCGCCGCGAACCAACTGAACTCGACGAGTCCTATCGCACAGCTCACCGGGGCTGGTACCCCATCGACATGATCGCCCTGGTTGGGGAGGTCACCTCCACCAACCACGAGATGGACACGGGCCCCAAGTTCCGCACCTACGCCGCCGCCGGCATCCCCGTCTACGTGCTCATCGACCGCCACTCCAAGACGGCCCACTGCTACACGGACCCGATCCTCCCCGGCGACGACCCCACCGAGGCGTACTACGACACCGACACCAAGGTCGATCTCGGCGAACCCCTCCCCCTCCCGGCCCCCTACCCCACCCTGGACACGGCCCCGTTCGTCAACGACTGACGAGTCGCGCAATCTGACGCCACGCACCCCTCTGACCAGCGGAGACCAGATCCGCGACGGCCTCTTGACGTGCCCCTGTGGGGCAGCCTCGCCCCGCTGACGGTGCAGCGCGCGGCCAAGGTCACCGTGAACGCCTCCCCGGAGCCCGCGGTCAAGGGCAGGACGCTCACCGTCAAGGGCTCGCTGACCCGCGCGAACTGGCAGACCGGCACGTACACCGGCTACCAGGGCCAGACGGTCCTCCTCCAGTTCAAGGCGGACGGCGGTTCGTACAAGAACGTCAAGGCGATCACCGCGGCCAAGACCTCCGCCGGAGACCACGTGACGGTCAGGTAGACCGGCGCCCCCCACGAGCCGAGGCACCCCCTCACAGCACTCCACGGCACGCCCCCGAGGTAACGACTCTGTTGCCTCGGGGGCGTTGTCTATTGACGCCCTCTTCGTCCTGGGCTTACGTTCCTCCCACCCGAATAGGAAAGTTTCCTAACAGTGATCTTCGGGCGGCCCGTTGATCAAGACTGGACGTCATGACCAGGTCACTGGGAAGCTGGGCAGTTGGAAAGGCAGGTGTCGACCCCCATGGCAGGAACCGCCGGTACGCCGGGCACCCCTCGCGTGCTGCGCGCCATGAACGACCGCGCCGCCCTGGATCTCCTGCTGGAGCACGGGCCGCTGTCCCGCACCCGGATCGGCAAGCTCACCGGCCTGTCCAAGCCGACCGCCTCCCAGCTGCTGGCCCGCCTGGAAGCGGCCGGTCTGGTCCGGGTCACCGGCACCAGCGAGGGCCGGCCGGGCCCCAACGCCCAGCTGTACGCGGTCAATCCCACGGCCGCGTACGCCGCCGGGCTCGACGTCACCCCGGAGCGCATCCGCGCCGCCGTCGCCGACATCACCGGCCGCACGGTCGGCGAGTACGAACTGCCCACCCCCGGCCGTCGCCCCGCCCACCCGGTCGTCCGGCAGGTCACCGACGCCCTCGACGGCGCCGTGAAGTCCGCCGGGCTGGCCCGGGACGACGTCCACCGGCTGGTCATCGGCACCCCGGGCGCCTTCGACCCCAACACCGGCCGGCTGCGCTACGCCTCCCACCTGCCCGGCTGGCACTCCCCCGCGCTGCTCGACGACCTCGCGGCGGCGCTCCCGATGCCGGTCGAGTACGAGAACGACGTCAACCTCGTCGCCCTCGCCGAGCAGCGGCTCGGCGCGGCCCGGGGCCACAGCGACTTCGTGCTGCTGTGGAACCAGGAGGGCCTCGGCGCCGCCCTGGTCCTCGGCGGCCGGCTGCACCGCGGCTGGACCGGCGGCGCGGGCGAGGTCGGCTTCCTCCCCGTGCCCGGCACCCCCCTGGTGCGCCAGGTGACCAAGGCCAACAGCGGCGGCTACCAGGAGCTGGCCGGCTCCCAGGCCGTACCGAAGCTGGCCCGCGAACTCGGCATCGAGGACGTGCCGTCGGGGCCGTACGCCGAGGCCGCCGCGGAACTCCTGGCCCGCGCCGCCGACCATGCGAGCGGACCCCACCGGGAGCTGCTCTCGACCTACGCGACCCGGCTGGCCACCGGTCTCGCCTCGCTCGTCTCCGTCCTCGACCCCGACCTCGTCGTCCTCAGCGGCTCCGTCCTGGCGGCCGGCGGCGAGGTGCTGCGCACCCTCGTCCAGGCCGAGCTGGAGGAGCTGGCGGCGGCCCGCCCCCGGCTCGTCGTCGGCGACGTCCGTGAACACCCCGTGCTGCGCGGTGCGTTGGAGTCCGCGCTCGCGGCCACCCGCGACGAGGTCTTCGACACCTCGCACTGAGCCCCGCCCCCTCCGCAGTCCCCCTCTTCTCACCCACCCCTGCCCCGGGAGACCTCGCCATGCCCGAAGTCATACCCTCTGTTGCCCGAAAGGCGGCTTTTGCCGTAACCGCGTCGCTCGCCCTGCTCACCACCGCCTGTACCGGCCAGTCCAACTCCGGCGCCACCGACGACGCCTCCAAGGACACGACCATCAACTTCTGGCACGCGTGGAGCGCGCCGAACGAGGTGAAGGCGGTCAAGTCCCTGGTCGCCGGCTTCGAGAAGGCCCACCCCAACATCCATGTGAACGTCGTCGGCAACATGACCGACGACAAGATCAACCAGGCGCTGCGCTCCGGCGGCGACAAGGCTCCGGACGTGATCTCCTCCTTCACCACCAACAACGTGGGCAAGTTCTGCTCCTCGGGCGCGCTGGTGGACCTCAACCCCTTCTTCAAGAAGTCGGACATCGACCCGGAGACGACCTTCCCGAAGGCGATGAACGAGTACACCCAGTTCGACGGCAACCGCTGCTCGGTGCCGCTGCTGGGCGACGCATACGGCCTCTACTACAACAAGACAGCGTTCGAGAAGGCGGGCATCGCGGCCCCGCCGAAGACCTGGTCGGAGTTCGAGGCCGACGCCAAGAAGCTGACGATCCCGCAGGGCGACGGGTACAAGCAGCTGGGCTTCATGCCGGACTACCACGGCTGGGAGTCCACGACCGAGCACTACTTCGGGCAGTTCTCGCCGACGTACTTCGACAAGGCCGGCAAGTCCGCCGTGGCCGAGGACCCGGCGTTCGAGAAGGGCTTCACCCTGCAGAAGAAGCTCGTCGACGAACTCGGCGGCTTCCAGAAGCTGGAGAAGTTCCGGGCCACCCTCGGCGACGAGTGGGGTCCGAAGCACCCCTTCCACACCGGCCAGGTGGCCATGCAGCTGGACGGCGAGTGGCGGCTCGGCATGGCGCTCGACACCAAACCGAAGTTCGAGATCGGCGTAGCTCCGCTGCCCGTACCGGACGACCGGGCCGACCAGTACGGCAAGGGCTACATCACTGGCACCATCGCGGGCATAGCGGCCACCAGCCACAAGCAGAACGCGGCCTGGGAGCTGGTGAAGTACATGACCACGGACACGGACGCGGTGGTCGGCTTCGCCAACGACATCCACAACGTGCCCTCCACGCTGGCCGCGCTGAAGTCCCCGAAGCTGAAGTACGACCCGCGGTTCAAGACCTTCCTGGACATCGCCGCGAACCCGGACTCGACCACGAGTCCCGCCTCGATCAACGGCGGCCAGTACCTGGTGACGATCCAGCAGTTCGGCTACGACTACGAGAGCGGCAAGGTCACCGATCTGAAGGCCGGTCTGAAGAAGACGGCCGCGCAGATCGACACGGACATCGCGCAGGCGAAGTAGCCCATGCGCACGATCACGCTCGCCTCGAAGCGCCGCAGGGCTGGCCTCGCTGCGAAGCAGCGGAAACAAGCACTGCGGACGGCCGCCTTCATGTCGCCCTGGCTGATCGGCTTCGCGGTCTTCTTCGCGTACCCGCTGATCTCGACGGTCTACTTCTCGTTCATGCACTACGACGGCTTCAAACCGCCGACGTGGAGCGGAACGAAGAACTGGACGTACGTCTTCGAGCACTACCCGCTGTTCTGGCCCGCCCTGCGCAACACCCTGTGGCTGGTGCTGGTCATGGTGACCCTCCGGGTCGTCTTCGGACTCGGTGTGGGCCTGCTCATCACGAAGATCAAGACGGGCGCGGGCGTCTTCCGCACCCTCTTCTACCTGCCCTACCTCGCCCCGCCCGTGGCGGCGACGATGGCCTTCGCCTTCCTGCTCAACCCCGGTACGGGACCGGTCAACTCGATCCTGGAGAAGGTGGGCATCCCGGCGCCGGGCTGGTTCAACGACCCCGCCTGGTCCAAGCCGGCCCTGACCCTGCTGGCGCTGTGGGGCATCGGCGACCTGATGGTCATCTTCATGGCCGCGCTGCTCGACGTGCCGACGGAGCAGTACGAGGCGGCCGAGCTGGACGGTGCGTCGGCCTGGCAGCGGTTCCGCTACGTCACCCTGCCGAACATCTCCCCGATCGTGATGTTCGCCGTGGTCACCGGCGTGATCCAGACGATGCAGTACTACACGCAGCCGCTGATCGCGGGGAAGGTCGCCTCGGGTGTGATCCAGGGCGCGGGCACGCAGTTCGAGCCCGGCTACCCGGACAAGTCCACGCTCACCCTCCCCCAGCTCGTCTACAACCTCGGCTTCCAGCGCTTCGACTACGGCTCGGCCTGTGTGGTGGCTCTGGTGCTGTTCGCCCTGTCGATGGTGTTCACCGCGTTCCTGATGCGGCGCCGGGGCGGTCTCATCCAGGCAGGTGACTGACCATGACCCAAGTACTGGACCAGCCGGTGAAGCTGGCGCCGCCGGTGTCCGGGGCGGAGCGGACCGCCCGCCGCCGGGCGCTGCTCGAATGGATCGCGATCCACTCCCTGGGGATCGCCACCGCGCTGTTCTTCACGCTCCCCTTCGTGTTCGTGTTCCTGACCTCGCTGATGAGCGACACCCAGGCGCTCAGCCGGGACCTGATCCCGCACACCTGGGAGTGGGGCAACTACCGCAAGGTCTTCGACACGCCCGGCTTTCTGACCTGGTGGAAGAACACCCTGATCTATGCCGGTCTCGGCACCGTGCTGACCGTGATGTCCTCCATCCCGGTGGCGTACGCGCTCGCGAAGTTCCGCTTCCGGGGCCGCAACCTGTCACTCATGCTGGTGATCTCGATGATGATGCTGCCCCCGCAGGTGATCATCATCCCGATGTACCTGTTCTGGGCGAAGCAGCTGGACCTGTCCGGCACGCTGTGGCCGCTGATCATCCCGATGGCGTTCGGGGACGCGTTCTCCATCTTCCTGCTGCGCCAGTTCCTGATGACGATCCCGAACGAGTACGTCGACGCGGCGAAGGTGGACGGCTGCAGTGACCTGCGGACATTGCTGCGGGTCGTGCTGCCGATGGCGAAACCGGGCATCGCCGCCGTCGCCCTCTTCCAGTTCTTCTACGCCTGGAACGACTACTTCGGCCCCCAGATCTACGCCTCGGAGAACCCCGGCGCCTGGACCCTCTCCTACGGCCTGGAGTCCTTCAAGGGCGCGCACCACACCGACTGGAACCTCACCATGGCCGCGACCGTGCTGGTCATGGCCCCCGTGATCCTCGTGTTCTTCTTCGCCCAGAAGGCGTTCGTGGAGGGCGTCACGCTCACCGGAGTGAAGGGTTAACCACGTATGAAACTCACCGTGGTCGGCGGAGGCTCGACCTACACCCCCGAACTCATCGACGGCTTCGCGCGCCTCAGGGACACCCTGCCCGTCGAGGAACTGGTGCTCGTGGACCCGGCGGCCGAACGCCTGGAGCTGGTGGGCGGCCTGGCCCGCCGGATCTTCGCCAGGCAGGGCCACCCGGGCCGGATCGTCACCACCTCCGACCTGGACGCGGGTGTCGAGGGCGCCGACGCCGTACTGCTCCAGCTGCGCGTCGGCGGCCAGGCGGCCCGCCGGCAGGACGAGACCTGGCCGCTGGAGTGCGGCTGCATCGGCCAGGAGACGACGGGAGCCGGCGGTCTGGCCAAGGCGCTGCGCACGGTCCCGGTCGTCCTGGACATCGCCGAACGCGTCCGCCGCACCAACCCCCGCGCCTGGATTATCGACTTCACCAACCCCGTCGGCATCGTCACCCGCGCCCTGCTCCAGGCGGGCCACCGTGCGGTGGGCCTGTGCAACGTGGCGATCGGCTTCCAGCGCAAGTTCGCGGCGATGCTGGGCACCGACCCGAAGGACGTCCACCTGGACCATGTGGGCCTGAACCACCTCACCTGGGAGACGGGGGTGCGCCTCGGCGGCCCCGAGGGCGCGAACGTGCTGCCCAAGCTGCTGGCCGAGAACGGCGACGCCATCGCCGACGACCTGCGTCTGCCCCGCCCCCTCCTGGACCGCCTGGGCGTGGTCCCCTCGTACTACCTGCGCTACTTCTACGCGCACGACGCGGTGGTACGAGAACTGCGTACCAAGCCCTCCCGGGCGGAGGAAGTCGCCGCGATGGAGCGCGAGTTGCTGACGATGTACGGCGACCCGGCCCTGGACGAGAAGCCGGCGCTGCTGGCCAAGCGGGGCGGCGCCTTCTACTCGGAGGCGGCGGTGGACCTGGCGGCGGCCCTGCTGGGCGGCACGGGAAGCCCGTACCAGGTGGTGAACACCCTCAACAAGGGCACCCTGCCGTTCCTCCCTGACGACGCGGTGATCGAGGTCCAGGCGGCCGTCGGCCCCACAGGCCCGGTGCCGTTGCCGGTCCCGGACCTGGACCCGCTGTACGCGGGCCTGGTGGCGAACGTGACGACGTACGAGGACCTGGCCCTGGAGGCGGCGCTGCGCGGCGGCCGGGACCGCGTCTTCCGGGCGCTGCTGTCCCACCCCCTGATCGGCCAGTACGAGTACGCCGAGGCCCTCACCGACCAACTCGTCGCGCACAACCGGGAGCACCTGGCGTGGGCCTGACCACACCTGAATGCGGGAGTGTCCTCGCCATCGACGCGGGCAACAGCAAGACCGACGTGGCCGTGGTCACCGCCGACGGCGAGGTCCTGGCCACGGCCCGCGGCGGGGGCTTCCGCCCGCCGGCGGTGGGCGTCGCGGCAGCGATGGACGCCCTCGCCGACCCGGTCACCCGGGCCCTCTCGGACGCGGGCCTGCCCGCCGCCTCGCACGTCTCCGCCTGCCTGGCCAACGCCGATCTGCCGGTCGAGGAGGAGCAGCTGGCGACCGCGCTGCACGCGCGCGCGTGGGGCACCTCGGTGCAGGTCCGCAACGACACCTTCGCGATCCTGCGGGCGGGCGTGGCCGAGCCCCGTGGCGTGGCCGTGGTGTGCGGCGCGGGCATCAACTGCGTCGGCATGCGCCCCGACGGCCGCACCGCCCGCTTCCCGGCGATCGGCCGCATCTCCGGCGACTGGGGCGGCGGTTGGGGCCTGGCCGAGGAGGCCCTCTGGTACGCGGCCCGCGCCGAGGACGGCCGCGGCGAGCCGACGGCGCTGTCCCGCACCCTCCCCGCCCACTTCAACCTCCCCTCCATGTACGCCCTGATCGAGGCCCTGCACCTGGAGCACGTCGAACACAACCGCCGCCACGAACTGACCCCCGTCCTCTTCGAGACGGCCGCGCAGGGCGACCCGATCGCCCGCTCGATCGTGCACCGCCTCGCGGAGGAGGTCGCGACGATGGCCACGGTCGCCCTCACCCGCCTGGACCTCCTCACCGAGCAGACCCCCGTCCTCCTCGGCGGCAGCGTCCTGACCGCCGGCCACACCCAGCTGAACGACACCATCCAGGACCTGCTGTCGTCCCGCGCCCCCAAGGCCGACGTCCGGGTGGTGACGGCCAGCCCCGTCCTGGGCGCGGCACTGCTGGGCCTGGACCGGCTGGGGGCGGGGGTGGGGGTGGGGGCGCAGGAGCGAGCGCGGGCGTACTGGGAGAGGAGGGACTGAGCACCGGGAGAGTGGTCTGCTGCTTGCTCAGCGGCGGCAGACCAGAATGCCGCCCTTGCAGTTGACCTGGAAGGCCCCTCTCGGGCGATGTGGTCTTCGAGGATGGTGCGGGCCCGCTCGATGGTTGCGTCGAACGGCTGCTGGCCACCTCCGAGATCCTGCTGTCCGACCCCCGGCACTTCTTCCGCTCGTACTCGGCCGCCGAGATCGGCCGTCTGATGACCGCAACAGCGCCCAGGAGCGTTCCCACCTCATGACCGACCGCATCGCCCGCGTACGTGAACTCAACCTCTTTCGCCAGTACTTCGACCTCGTGACTTCGGGCGCCAAAACCATCGAGGTGCGGGTGAAGTACCCGCACCTCGCCGACCTCGCCGCAGGCGACACCATCCGCTTCCGCATCAAGGGCACCGACGAGACCTGTGAGGTCGAGGTCGAGCGCGTCACCGAGTATCCGAGCTTCGAAGCCCTGCTCGACGGCGAGGGACCAGCGAACGTCAACCCGACCGCCACCCGAGAACAGCAGCTTGCCAACATCCGGGCCATCTACCCAACCGACAAGGAGGCCCTCGGCACGCTCGCCATCGAGATCAGTCGCTGTCGTCCAGGTAGAGACAGAACGGATGCCCGGCCGGGTCGAGCAGCACCCTGACGTTGGCCTGGGGCTGGTGGTCGGCCTCTCGGGCGCCGAGTTCGAGGGCGTGGGTGACCGCGGTCGGCAGGTTCGTCACCTCGAAGTCGAGGTGCATGGTGATGTGTTGGGTGCCCTCGCGGGCGGGCCAGACCGGGGGGACGTAGTCGTCCGCGCGCTGGAAGGCGAGGTAGGCGACGCCTTCCGGTGGGGTGATGGCCGCTCCGTCGGGGTCCTGCTTGGCGATCTCCCAGCCGAGGAGTTCGGAGTAGAAGCGGGCGAGGGCGTGGGGGTCGGGGGCTTCGAGGACCACCCCCCACCAGTCGTGGCGTGACATGCGAGGAGAGCCCGGGTCGTGGCTCGGTCGTCCGTGCATGTCGGCGAAGGGTACAAGCGGTGCCGTGGGTTGCGGGGGAACCGATCCGCCGCACCCGGCGTGTTCATCAGCGGGGGGTGGTGCGGCCAGCGCCCCGCGCCGTCACGCCGTGGGTTGCGCTGCGATCCGATCAAGATCGAGTGAAGGCTGGTGCGGATGTCAGTCCGGGCGGTGATACTTGGCGGCGAACGGATGACCATGGGGGAGGTCAAGTGACACACCCGCCGAAGAGCAGCGCGGCGCCGCCACCGGCGGGCCCCGCCATGCCCGCGATCCCCTCTCAGCCCGGCTCGCCCGCACGGGTGGGCCCGCCCCCGGTCCCGCGCCGCACCGCCTTCGTCGAAGGCGTCGAGCAGGTGCGGGCCGCCGCGACCACCGAGCCGGGGCGGCTGCGGATCATCGGGGCCGTCCTCGCGCTGCTCGTCGTCGCGTTCGGCGCGGTCACCGCCTGGCAGGCCTCCGAGCGGGCGGCCGCCGCCGACGACGTGCTGCACCGCAGCCAGCCGCTCAGTTCCGGCGCCGCCGGCATCTACCGTTCGCTGGCCGACGCCAACACGGCCGCCTCCAGCGGGTTCCTGGCCGGCGGGCAGGAGAGCGCGGACTCGCGCGACCGGTACGAGAAGGACATCCGTACGGCCGCAGCGGGGCTCGTCACGGCGGCCGCCAACGCGGAGCCGGGATCCCCCTCCGAGGCGACCATCGCCGAGCTGAACCGGCTGCTGCCCGAGTACAAGGGCCTCATCGAGCGCGCCCGGACCTACAACCGGCAGGGTTATCCGGTCGGCGGCGCCTATCTGCGGTACGCCAACGAGAAGATGCAGAAGGAGATGCTCCCGGCGGCGGAGGATCTCTACACGAAGGAGAACCAGCGGCTCGACGCCGACTACGGGGACGCGACGCCGTACCCGTGGGTGGCGATCGCGCTCGGCGTGCTCGCGCTGGCCGCGCTCGGCTGGGCCCAGCACCGCACGTACCGGCGCACCAACCGCCTCCTCAACCACGGCCTGGTCGCCGCCACCGCCGCCACCGCCGTGGTGCTGCTGTGGCTGGTCGTCGGGCACGCCGTCGCGCGCTCGGGTCTCAACGGCTCGTACGACCACGGCATCCGCTCGCTGAAGGTCCTGCACGACGCTCGGATCGCGTCCTTGAAGGCGCGCGGCAACGAGAACCTGAGCCTGGTGGCGCGCGGCGCCGAGACGGTCACGGTCGGCGGACAGACGTACGACGCGTACTACTACGACTTCGACAAGGACATGACCGTGCTCGGCAAGGGCCTCACCGAGGCCGACGGGCTCGCCGACGACCGGGCGGGCACCGAGCCGGTCAAGGCGGCCGAGGGCAACATGGCGGTGTGGAAGAAGCGCCACACCTCGGCCCGTACCGAGGACGAGAACGGCAACTACCAGCAGGCGCTGGACATGGTGATCGGCGGCAAGGGCGCGACCGGTGAGTGCTTCGACAGCGTCGACCGCAATCTCGCCCTGGCCATCGACCACGAGCAGGCCGAGTTCAAGCAGGCCGCCGGGGACGGACGGGACGCGATGACCGGGCTGCCCATCGGCGCCGCCGTCCTGGCGGTCCTCGGTGCCGCGGGCGCGGTCGCCGGCATCGGACGCAGGCTTTCGGAGTACCGGTGACAGGGGGCAGGACGATGTACGCAGCACGTGCACGGGCCTCCCTGCGGGGCTGGGGCGGAGTCGGCGCGATGGCGGTGCTGTGCGCCCTGGCGCTGGCGTTCGTCCTGCTGCTGCCGCGAGCCCAGGAGGCCCGCCAGGACGGGCGCACGGCCGGCCCGGGAATGGCCGAGGCCACCCAGGCCCGGGCCTCGGACTGCAAGGACTCGGACGCGCAGAAGCAGACGCTGTCGCCGTCCGGCGCCGACGGGCCGACGATCGACGCCATCAAGTCCCGTACGGGCGCCAAGCGCAAGCTGGTGGTGGGCGTCGACCAGAACAGCTACCACTGGGGCTACCGCAACCCGAACACCGAGGGCGCGGAGCTGGAGGGCTTCGACATCGACCTGGTGCACCGGATCGCCGCGGACATCCTCGGCGACCCGGAAGCGGTGCAGTTCAAAGCGATACCGACCAGCCAGCGCATCACCGCCATCCAGGACGGCCGGGTCGACATGGTCGTGCGCACGATGACCATCACCTGCCAGCGGCTCGGCGAAGTCGCCTTCTCCGCCCCGTACTTCAAGACCGGGCAGCAGGTGCTGGCGCCGAAGTCCTCGCCGATCAAGGGGTACAACGGCACGCTCGCGCACAAGAAGATCTGCACGGCGTCCGGTTCCACGGCCTACCTCAAGCTGAAGGCCGACCGGGACAAGGGCACCCTGCCCGCCTCCACGGACATCTCCACCACCGTCCCCAACCAGCTCGACTGCCTGGTCCGGCTGCAGCTCGGCGAGGTCGACGCGGTCGTCACCGACGGCGCGCTCGCCGCGAGCCAGGCCGCCCAGGACCCGACGGTCGAGCTGAAGGGCGAGGCGTTCACCACCGAGTACTACGGCGTGGCGATGAAGAAGGACGCCGACGATCTGGTACGCCGGGTCAATCGCATCCTGGTCGGCTACCGCGCGAGCGGCTGGCAGGCGTCGTACGACCGATGGCTGTCGGCCACACTGGGCAAGGACTCGGGAGCGTCCAAGCCGCCGACCGCGGAGTACCTGCGCAAGAGCTGACCCCCCGCCCCCGACCAGAACCCGCCCAAGTCCAACCACACAGCAGCGAGAGGTGATCGATGGGCGTCACGGACCCCGCCGGGCCGGTGATGGACCGGGACGAGGTGGACCGTGCACTGGCGCGGCTCGGCGCCGAGCACGAGGCGATCGAGACCTCGCTGCTCGCCCTCCAGGACCACGCGGGCCGCAGACTCCTCGAAGGCGCCGAACTGACCGGCGTCACCAGGGAACGCTGGGCTGCCGCGGAGGCGTCGATCACCCTGCTGTGGGCGTACTTCGACGCCTACACGGCCGCGCTGCGCTCCGCCCGGGAGATCCGCGCCCGGCGCCGCTGGTCCAGCCGCGAGGACCTGGTGGAGCTGACCGAACTGCTGCGCGGCGACTCCGTCACCGTGCCCGGCGGTGCCGCCACGCTCGGGGCCGCGAGCAAGCTCAGCGAGAGCTTCTCGCTCGGCACCCTGGTCGACCGGATGAACGAGCTGTACGCGTCCTCGCTGGACCTGGTCGTCACCGCCGACGCGGTCTGGTCGGCGCTGCCCGCCCGGATCGATTTACTCGCCGCGGAACTCCAGCGCACCCGCAAGCTCGCGCACTCCGTGGGCGTACGCCCCGGCGAGCACCCGGCCGGCGACGACCTGGAGCGCATCACCCGCACGCTGACCAGGCTGCGCGAGGACGTGGTCACGGACCCGCTCGCCTTCTGGGTGCCGGCGGAGGGCAGTTCGGCGCCCGGCGGCGGCCGCCCGGACACCACGGTGTACGACCGTGAGGCGCGCGCCCTGGAGGACGTACGCCGGGAGATCGACGCCGTGCTGACCGTCCGCCAGGACGCGGAGGCCCGGCTGATCCGGCTGCGGGACGTGCTCTCCCGCGCGGACCGCACCCTCGCCGAGGCGCGCACCGCCCGCGGCGAGGTGCTCGCCAAGATCGCCGCGACCGAGGTGCCCGTCGTCAGCGGGCCGCCGACCGTGCTGCAGGAACAGCTGGCGACCGCGGCCGAGTACCGGCGGCAGGCGCAGTGGCACCGGCTCTCCCCGCTCCTGGAGTCCCTGGAGCAGAAGGCCGAGGACGAACTGATGCGCGCCCGCGAGTCGTTGACGGCCGTCACCGCGCCGCTCGCGGTCCGCGCCGAGCTGCGCGGCCGCCTGGACGCGTACAAGGCGAAGGTCGCCCGGCACGGGCTGGCCGAGGACCCCCTGCTGATGGAGCGGTACGACAGCGCCCGGCGCATGCTGTGGAGCGCGCCCTGCGACCTGAGAGTGGCCGAACAGGCCGTACTGCGCTACCAGCAGGCGGCGGCCGAGCAGTTCGGCGCATCGAGGATTCCCCAGCAGGGCGAGCCTCAGGACCGTAGGAGTGAGTCGTCATGAGTCAGGCACAGCGGACGTGCCAGCGGCCGGGCTGCGAGGGGACGTACGAGGACGTCGGCGGCGGTGAGCTGTACTGCGACACCTGCGGCCTCGCACCGGTCGTCTCGGCGACCGGCATGGTCGGGTCGCCGCCCACCGGGATCACCGGTGGCGGCAAGGGCTCGGCGAGCGGCGGCAGTTCACGCAGCTCGCGTACGTCGTCGCAGTCGTCCAGGTCGCGGCGTTCGGTGTCCGGGCGGCTCTCGCGCTCCCTGTCGGGCACGTCCACCGGCCGCTCGGTGTCGGTGCGCAGCTCCGGCTCCTCCTCCGGCGCCTCCGCCCGGGGGCGGCTGGGCGCCGGCCTCGTCTCGGTGCCGCAGGTCCCGCGGCCCGACCCGCGCGCGATGGTGCTGGAGAACCCGGAGGTGCCCGAGCGGAAGCGGTTCTGCTCGCGGTCCGACTGCGGGGCCCCCGTGGGCCGGGCGCGCGGTGACCGGCCGGGGCGCACGGAGGGGTTCTGCACCAAGTGCGGGCATCCGTACTCGTTCGTGCCGAAGCTGAAGGCCGGGGACATCGTGCACGGCCAGTACGAGGTCGCGGGCTGCCTCGCGCACGGCGGCCTGGGCTGGATCTACCTCGCCGTGGACCGGGCGGTGTCCGACCGGTGGGTGGTGCTCAAGGGCCTGCTGGACACCGGCGACCAGGACGCGATGGCGGCCGCGATCTCCGAGCGGCGGTTCCTCGCGGAGATCGAGCACGCCAACATCGTGCGGATCTACAACTTCGTGGAGCACCTCGACCAGCGCACCGGCTCCCTCGACGGCTACATCGTCATGGAGTACGTCGGCGGCAAGTCGCTGAAGGAGATCGCCAACGCCCGCCGCACACCGGACGGCCGGCGCGATCCGCTGCCGGTGGAACAGGCGTGCGCGTACGGCATCGAAGCGCTTGAGGCGCTCGGGCATCTGCACAGCCGCAACCTGCTGTACTGCGACTTCAAGGTCGACAACGCCATCCAGACCGAGGACCAGCTCAAGCTGATCGACATGGGCGCGGTGCGCCGCATGGACGACGACGAGTCGGCGATCTACGGCACGGTGGGCTACCAGGCGCCCGAGGTCGCCGAGGTCGGCCCGTCGGTGGCGAGCGACCTGTACACGGTGGGCCGTACGCTCGCGGTGCTCACCTTCGACTTCCAGGGCTACACGAACGTCTTCGTGGACTCCCTGCCCGACCCGGACAACATCGAGGTCTTCCACCGGTACGAGTCCTTCTACCGGCTCCTGGTGCGCGCCACCGACCCCGACCCGGCCCGCCGGTTCGGCTCCGCGCAGGAGATGGCCGAGCAGCTGACCGGGGTCCTGCGCGAGGTCGTCTCGCTGCAGACCGGGCAGGCCCGGCCCGCGCTGTCGACGCTGCTCGGGCCCGAAGTGAAGGTCACGGACACCGAGTTGTTCCCCAAGCAGGACGGGGACGTGTCCCGGCTCGGGGCCCGGCAGGTGGGGGGCGGCCAGTCGGCTCCCGCGCTGCCCCCGGCGTCGATCGTCAAGCCGGTCGCGACCCCCGCCGCCGCCCTCGCCCTGCCCGTCCCGCTGGTCGACCCGGGCGACCCCAACGCCGGTTTCCTGGCCGGCCTGATGGCGTCCGCGCCGGCCGAGCTGATCAGCGCGCTGGACGCGGCGCCCGCGCAGACCGTCGAGACCCGGCTGCGGCAGATCCGGGCCCGGCTGGAGAGCGGCGACCACCAGGCCGCGCTGATGTCGCTGGCCAAGCTGGACGAAGAGCGGCCCGACGACTGGCGGGTGGTGTGGTACCGGGGCGTGGCCGCCCTGGTCACCGGCGACTTCGAGGGCGCGGCGCTGTCCTTCGACGCGATCTACGACGCCTTCCCGGGCGAGGCCGCGCCCAAGCTGGCGCTCGGCCTGTGCGCCGAGGTGCTCGGCCAGCTGGACAACGCGGCCGAGTACTACCGCCTGGTGTGGGCGACCGACCCGAGCTTCGTCAGCGCGGCCTTCGGGCTGGCCCGGGTGCAGCTCGCGGCCGGGGACCGACGTGGTGCCGTACGGACCCTGGAGTCGGTGCCGGAGTCCTCCATCCACTACACGGCCGCCCGGGTCGCCGCGGTCCGGGCGCGGCTCAGACAGCGCACCGCGAGCGCCGCGGACGTACCGTTCCTGGACGATCTGACGGCCGCCGCCGGCCAGGTCGAGGCGCTGGACGCGTACGGCCTGGACCCGGCCCGGCGCGAGCAGTTGTCGGCCGAAGTGCTCGGCAGCGCACTGGACTGGATACTCTCCACAGGCCAGGGCACCGACCGACCCGCCGCCGGCGGACGGGTGTTGCTCGGCAGCGGTCTGGACGAGCGGGGCCTCCGCTTCGGACTGGAGCGCGCGTACCGCACGCTGGCCCGGCTGGCGCCCGGCGGCGAGGAGAGGATCGAACTGGTGGAACGGGCGAACCGTTACCGCCCCCGGACGTGGGTGTAGTTGATGTCGCAGATGCCCCAGCAGGCCGCACTGTCGAAGTGCCCGAGCTGCGCCGAGCCGCTCGAGTCGGGTGACCTGTTCTGCGGCGCGTGCGGACACGACCTCTCCGTCGTGCCCGTCCCGCCGCAGGACCATCCGACGCTCACCATGACCGGCTCCCCCGTGCCCGGGGACGGCGTGGACTGGCCCGCCCCGGAGCCGGCCGGCTCCGGCAGCACCCCGGGCGAGGTGCATCTGCCGGCCGATCTGCCCGGCACCGACTCGGGCGGCAAGCCCCTGCACGCCCAGGAGCCGGCCGCGCCCGGCGTCCGCTTCGACCGGCCCCCGGAGCCCGACGAGTACCCGCTGCAGGCCCCGGACCCGCGCGCGGCGGCCGCCGTGCCGGAGGAGCCCCAGCCGGTCTGTGTGGCCTGCCGGGCGGGCCGGGTGGACAGCGACGGCTACTGCGAGAACTGCGGGCACGCCCAGCCCCGCGAACGCGACCACATGGAGCGGGAGTCGGGCCCGGTCGCCGCGGTCAGCGACCGCGGCCTGCGCCACCACCGCAACGAGGACTCCTTCACGGTCGGCCACACCGCGCTGCCCGACGGCTCGCCCGCCGCCCTGGCGATCGTCTGCGACGGCGTGTCCTCGGCGACCCGCCCGGACGAGGCCTCGGCGGCCGCAGCACAGGCGGCCGGTGACACCCTGCTGGCCGCCCTGCCGCGCGGCACCCACCCGCAGCAGGCGATGCACGAGGCGATCGTGTCCGCCGCCCAGGCCGTCAACGCGCTCGTCGAGGAACCCGCCGCGGACCGCGAGCACGCCCCGCACCAGAACGCCCCGGCGTGCACCATCGTCGGCGCGATCGTCGCCTCCGGGCTGCTGGTGGTCGGCTGGGTCGGCGACAGCCGCGCCTACTGGGTGCCGGCGGACCGCGGCGCGCCCGCGGCCCGGCTGACCGAGGACGACTCCTGGGCGGCGCAGATGGTCGCGGCCGGCCTGATGAACGAGGCGGAGGCGTACGCCGACGAGCGCGCCCACGCGATCACCGGCTGGCTCGGCGCGGACGCCTACGAACTGGAGCCGCACACCGCCTCCTTCAAGCCGGACCGGCCCGGTGTCGTGGTGGTGTGCACCGACGGCCTGTGGAACTACGCGGAGACGGCCGAGGAGATGTCCGAGGCCGTACCGGCCGACGCGGCCGAGCGGCCGCTGCACAGCGCCCGCGTTCTGGTCGGCCACGCCCTGGACGGCGGGGGCCACGACAACGTAACAGTGGCCGTCCTGCCGTTCCCGGCGCCGCCGCAGGGGGCAGGATCGGCCTGAGGCCATACAGAACGGGGAAGCCTCGACGGACCGGAGGGGACCGGTCCGTCCACACGCATTGCTCCGCTTCGGCGGGGTGTACGAGGGGGATCTGAACCAACATGGCCAATTTCGCGAAGTCCCACGTGCCGCAGTTCTCGGTCGACGTCTACCAGAACGAGTACCTGCCCGAGGGCGGCCGTGAGGTCAACGCCGTCGTCACGGTGACGGCGACGGGCGGCGGCACGATCGGGAGCGCGGTCGCCGCACCCGTGTACGCACCGGGCCACGGGCCCTCCGCCGCCGTGGCGATCATGGTCGACTGCTCGGGCTCCATGGACTACCCGCCGACCAAGATGCGCAACGCCCGGGACGCCACGGCCGCCGCGATCGACACCCTGCGCGACGGCACCCACTTCGCGGTGATCGGCGGCACACACGTCGCCAAGGAGGTCTACCCGGGCAGCGGACGGCTCGCGGTCGCCGACGCCCGGACCCGCGAGGAGGCCAAGCAGGCGCTGCGCCGGCTCAGCGCGGGCGGCGGTACGGCCATCGGCACCTGGCTGCGGCTGGCCGACCGGCTGCTGTCCTCGGCGGACGTGGCCATCCGGCACGGCATCCTGCTCACCGACGGACGCAACGAGCACGAGTCGCCGGAGGACCTGCGGGCCGCGCTCGACTCCTGCGCCGGACGCTTCACCTGTGACGCGCGGGGCGTGGGCACCGACTGGGAAGTGAAAGAAGTCACAGGCATCGCCTCCGCGCTGCTCGGCACCGCCGACATCGTCGCCGACCCGGCAGGCCTGGCCGCCGACTTCACGCAGATGATGGAGGCGGCGATGGGCAAGGAGGTCGCCGACGTCGCCCTGCGGGTGTGGACCCCGGTCGGCACGACCATCAGGTTCGTCAAGCAAGTCGCACCCACGGTCGAGGAGTTGACCGGCCGGCGCACGGAGGCCGGGCCCCGGGCCGGGGACTACCCCACCGGGTCCTGGGGCGACGAGTCCCGCGACTACCACCTGTGCGTCGAGGTCCCGGCGGCCGGTCTCGGCCAGGAGATGCTCGCCGCCCGGGTCTCGCTGGTCGTCCCACAACCGGACGGAACGGCACAGAACCTCGGCGCCCAGGGGCTCGTACGGGCCGTGTGGACCGACGACATGACGGCCTCGACCTCGATCAACCCCCAAGTCGCCCACTACACCGGGCAGGCCGAACTGGCGCAAGCCATCCAGCAGGGGCTCGACCTTCGCAAAGCGGGCGATTTCGATGGAGCAACGGCCAAACTGGGCCGCGCTGTTCAGCTCGCGAGTGCCTCCGGGAACGCCGATACTGCGAAACTGCTTGCGAAGGTGGTGGACGTGGTCGATGCAGCGACAGGTACTGTGCGACTGAAGGCGAAGGTCGCGGAGGCCGACGAGATGACTCTCGAGACACGGTCCACAAAGACTGTTCGTGTAAAGAAGTAGTGACCAAGCAGTACCGAGTAGGACCTGAAGGAGAGGGGGAAGCGCCGACATGCCGACCTGCCCGAACGGACACCAGTCGGGTTCCGACGACTGGTGCGAGGTCTGCGGTCACCGCATGGCCGGTGCCGTACCTCCACCCCCGCCACCGCCACCGGCCGCCGGCGGCTACGGCTTCCCGCCCCCGCAGGGCACCCAGGCCGGCGGCCGCCCGCAGGGGGCCGGTGCGCCCGAGCCCGAGCTGTGCCCGCAGTGCCGTACGCCCCGCGAGGGCGGCGCGCCCTTCTGCGAGGAGTGCCGGTGGAACTTCCTGACCAACACGGCCACCTCGTACACCCCGGCCGCGCCGCGCACGGCCCAGCCGCGCTTCCAGCCGCCGAGCTCGACGTACGGCGGCGGTGACTCGTACGAGTACCAGGGCTCGCGGCCCTCGCAGGTGAACCGTCCCGCCGAGCCGATCCCGTCGTTCGGCAGCGAGCCCTCGGGCCCGACGCCGTTCGCCGGAGAGCGCGGCCCGTCCGGCCCGCCGCCCACCGCGGGCGGCCCGGGCGGCTTCGGCGGCAACCAGCGTCCCTCCGGTCCCCCGTCGGCCTTCGGTGGCGGTCCCGGTCAGGGGCAGGGCGGTCCTGGCGGCCCCGGCGGTCCTTCGGGCTTCGGCGGCGGTCCCGGTCAGGGCCAGGGTGGTCCCGGCGGCCCCTCCGGCCCGCCGCCCTTCGGTGGTGGCCCGGGACAGGGCCCCGGCGGCCCTGGCGGTCCGTCCGGCTTCGGCGGTCCCGGTCAGGGCCAGGGTGGCCCCGGCGGCCCCTCCGGCCCGCCGCCCTTCGGCCGTGAGCCCTCTGGTCCCGGCGGCCCCGGTGGTCCCGGTGGCCCCTCCGGCTTCGGTGGCGACCCGTCCCGTCCGGTTCCGCCGCCGCCCGGACCGACCCCGCCCGCAGGTCCCGGCACGGCCGGCGGTGCGCCGCAGGCCTTCCAGCAGGCCGGCCCGCCCGCGCCGCCCGCGTTCCCGCGGGAGACCGGCAGGCCCCCGGCCGGCGGTCCCGCCTTCGGGGGCGGTGAGGACGACTGGGTGATCTCCCCGCCGACGGCCGGAAGCCCCGGCGGTCCCGGAGGCCCCGGCGGCGGACAGGGCGGCGGCTACGGCTACCCGCCGCCCGGCGCCACCCAGGCCCCGCCCGGCCCCGGCTTCCCGTCGGCGCCGCAGGGTCCGATGACGTGGATCGCGACCATCGGCCCGGACCGCGATTACTTCATGGCGATGATGCACCGCTCCGGCCCCGAGGCCGCGGGTCTGAACCTGCCCGCGTACTCGCCCGAGCAGCAGCGCACGCTCAGCGGCAACCAGGTCACCATCGGCCGCCGCCGGCACTCCACCGGCGACACCCCCGACATCGACCTGTCGGTGCCGCCGGAGGACCCGGGCGTCTCGCACCAGCACGCGGTCCTGGTCCAACAGCCGGACGGCACCTGGGCGGTCGTCGACCAGAACTCGACGAACGGCACCACGGTCAACGGCTCGGACGAACCGATCCAGCCGTTCGTGCCGGTGCCGCTGCAGGACGGCGACCGGGTGCACGTGGGCGCCTGGACGACGATCACCGTCCGCCGGGGCTGAGGCGGGACTGAGCCGGACGGCTAGGGGAGGGGCCAGGTGTACGGCCCCTCCGGGTCGTCCAGCCATGCCCACACGTACTCACCGCTGACCGTGACGCCGTACCGTGCGCGCTCCGGTCTGCCCTCGCGCTCCCACAGGGCATAGGCCTCCTGCGGGTCGAAGGCGCCGTGGGTCAGGGCGAGCAGGAAGCGGAACAGCTCGTGCTCGCGGGCCGGGCGCGGCAGCCCGTGCAGGGACACCGCCCCGGGTTCCGCCCGGCCCGTGCCCCGCAGGGGCACGAAGTAGGCGGCCGTGGACAGGAAACGGCCCTCGGCGTGCCCGGCGTCGAAGACGTCGAGGGCGAGCAGGCCGGTCGCGAACGGGGTCAGGATGCGGGCGCCGGCGCTGCACTGATCGAGCCAGGCGCGCGGCACCGTGGACAGCGTGCAGGTGGCGATGATCCGGTCGAACGGGGCGCGTTCGGGCACGCCGCGCGCGCCGTCGCCGGTGACGACCACCGGGTGGTATCCGGCCACGGCCAGGTGCTGCCGGGCCGACTCGGTGATCTCCGGCTCCAGGTCGACGGTGGTGACGAGGTCGTGGTCGCCGAGCCGGTGGGCGAGCAGCGCCGCGGTGTACCCCGTCCCGGCGCCCACCTCCAGGACCCGGTTGCCGTCCTCGACCCGCAGGGCGACCAGCATCTTCGCCATCAGCGAGGGCTGGCTGCTGGAGGAGAGCAGCTCGCCGTCGCGCAGCCGGGTGGCCAGCGGGGTGTCGGCGTAGGCGCCGAACACCCAGCGTCTGCGTTCCTCGGGGTCCGGGCTCTCCCGCCAGCGGCGCTCGTAGCCGTCCCGGACGCCGACGTAGTAGTACGGCACGAACAGGTGCCGGGGCACCTCCGAGAACGCCTCCCGCCACGCCTGGTCCTCGTCCCAGACCCCCTCGGCGTCGATCTCCCGCACCAGCGCGGCCCGCGCCACGGCGGCGAGCACGTCGATCTCGGTGTCGTAGGCGCCCATGTGTCCACAGTAGGGCTGCCGCCGCCCACGGTAGGGCTGCCGGCACAGGAGTGGTCCTAAGCCTTGAGTCCTGGGTCACCCCGTCTGAGACCATGGACGGGTGAAAGAGATTCGGCGCGGCACGCTTCAGGAGCAGACCTTCTACGAGCAGGTCGGCGGGGAGGAGACCTTCCGCCGGCTCGTCCACCGTTTCTACGAGGGAGTCGCCGAGGACCCGTTCCTCAGGGCGATGTACCCGGAGGAGGACCTCGGTCCGGCCGAGGAGCGGCTGGCCCTGTTCCTGATGCAGTACTGGGGCGGCCCCACCACCTACAGCGAGAACCGCGGCCACCCCCGGCTGCGGATGCGGCACGCCCCGTTCACCGTGGACCGGGCCGCGCACGACGCCTGGCTGAGGCACATGCGGGTGGCCGTCGACGAACTGGGGCTGTCCGAGGAGCACGAGACGACGCTGTGGAACTACCTGACGTACGCCGCTCAGTCGATGGTGAACACCCCCGAATGACCCGCTGAACGCCGGAATCCGGTCGTCCGGCACCGGAATCCGGTCACGATCCGGTATAGACCGATCGAGAAGCGCTTACCGGTGAGCCGTCACCTCTGCCAGCATCACCCGAAGGTCTGGAAGTTCTGGAAGTCCGGACGACACGGGGGCAGGGTGACGGGGTTCGTCTTTGCACGCGCGCGGGCGCATCGCCTGCTGCTCGGCTCCACCCTGCTCACGGTGCTGCTCACCACCGCGGTGCTGGCGACGCTCACGGCGTACTCGGGCGCGATCGGGGACGCGGCGCTGCGCCATGTGCTGGCCGACCCGCGCAACGCGACCGCCACCTCGCTGATCGTCAGGGCCGAGGTACCGGCCGACGGGCGTGCCGCCGCCGACACCGCCGTACGACAGGGGGCGCGCCGGACCTTCGCCGGGTTACCGGTGACCGTGCGGACGCTGCGCCGCTCGGGCCCGTACGCGCTGCCCCGCTCGCTGCAGCCGCCCGCCGAGCGGTCGGGCGACCCGGATCTGACCTTCTTCGCCGCGCTGGACCGCACGCAGGTGCGGCCGGTCGCCGGCCGGCTTCCCGGCCGGACGGGCGGCGAGATCGAGGTGGCACTCCCCCAGGCTGCTGCCCGGCCGCTCGGCCTGAAGCCCGGCGACCACCTCACCCTGGGCGACCGGCTGGGCGACGGGACGGTCCGGGTGCGGGTCAGCGGGCTGTACCGGCCCGCGTCGGCGAACGCGCCGTACTGGCAGCTGGACGACCTGCTCGGGCGCGGTGTGAAGGAGTCCGGCTTCACGACGTACGGGCCGCTGCTCGCCGACCCCTCGGTGCTCGCCGGCAAACGGGTGAGCGCCGGGCCGACGGCCTGGCTGGCGTCGGCCGACTTCGGCTCGGTGACGACCGGGCGGATCGGGGCGCTGCGGGAGGCGGCGCGGACCGGGGGCCCGGCGCTGCGCACGTCCCACGCGCTGAGCGGGGTGACCGCGTCGGCGACCTCGCTGCCGGACGTCCTGGACCGGGCCGACCGCTCGTTGCTGGTCTCCCGCTCGACCCTGCTGATCGTCGCGCTCCAGCTGATACTGCTGGCCGGGTACGCGCTACTGCTGGTGGCCCGGCTGCTCGGCGCCGAACGGGCGGCCGAGACAATGCTGCTGCGGGCTCGGGGCGCCTCCCGTGCCCGGATCGCGGCCCTCGCCGCGGCCGAGTCGCTGCTGCTCGCCCTCCCGGCGGCCGTCTGCGCACCCCTGCTCGCCGGACCGCTCACCACCCTGCTGACCACCCACGGCCCGCTGACCCGCCTCGACCTGCGGCTGGACCTCCCGCCCGGCGGCAGCCCCGGCGTCTGGCTGGTCGCGGCCGCCGTGGCCCTCGGCTGCGCGCTGACGGTGACACCACCGGCGCTGACGGGGGCGGAGACGGAGCGGCGCGGCCGGCGGACGGAGCCGGGCCGGACACGACGACCGCTCATCTCCCGCTTCGGGAAGGGCCGTTCGGGAGACTCCCCCGGCGGCTCCCGCCCCCGCGCCCGCCGCACCGGCGCCGGTCTGCTCCCCACCCCGCTGCGCGCCGGGGGCGACCTGGGCCTGCTCGCCGTCGCCGCGGTGGCCTACTGGCAGCTGGCGCAGCAGGACTCGGGGAGTGTCGCCGCCGACCGGTCGGGGGCGCTCGGGGTGGATCCCCTGCTGGTGGCCGCGCCGGCGCTGGCGCTGCTCGCCGGGACCGTGCTGACGCTGCGGCTGCTGCCGCCCGTGGCGCGGCTCGCCGAGCGGTGGGCGGCGGCCGGGCGTGGGCTGCCGACGGCGCTGGCCGGCTGGCAGTTCAGCCGCCGTACCGCACGCGCCGCGGGCCCGGTGCTGCTGCTCGTGCTGGCCGTCGCGCTCGGCATGCTGGCCATCGGGCAGGCGTCCTCCTGGGACCGCTCGCAGGACGACCAGGCCGACTTCCGCGCCGGAGTGCCGGTGCGGGTGCTGTCCGCCGGGGACGGGAAGCTGGGCCGTACGGACGTGTACGCGGCGCTGCCGCACGTACGCGGGGCGGTCCCCGCCGCACGCGCCGAGGAGCCGCTGTCCGGTGACCGTATGGCGACCGTGCTGGCCATGGACACCGCGCACGCGGGCGACGCGATGCTGATGCGCCCGGACCTGGCGGCAGTACCGGTGCGGCCGCTGCTGGCCGCGCTGGCGCCGAAGGACACCCCGGCCGGGACTCGGGTGCCGGCGCACACCGCGCGGCTGCGGCTGACGGCGAGCCTGCACAGCTCCGCAGGCTCCGGGACGACCGCCGACGTCACGGTCGGTCTCGAGGACCGGTCCGGGGTGCCGTACCAGCTGCCGTTCGGCCGGCTCCCCGCCGACGGCCGCCCGCACACCCTCACCCTCGACCTCGGCTCCGCCCTCGGCCCGGTGCTCCTCACCGGGCTCCAGCTGGACATGCCCCAGCCGGGCGTGCGGGCCGAACAACACCGGCTCACGTTCGGCGATCTGACCGCCGAAGGGGCCGACGGGACCCGGCGCCCGCTGACGCTTCCCGCGTCCTGGACCACGGCCGTGCACACCGACGGCGCGGCCGTCACGACCCCCGCCTCCAGCCCCACCCGGCCCCGTGTCGTCTCCACCCGGCCGCTGACCGTCTCCTACCGCACCGGATACCTCCCGGACGCGGACAGCCTGACCGTCGCGACCCTGTCCGTCCAGCTCCAGGTGGCGCGTCCCAAGCCGCCCGAGGTGACGGCCGTCGCCACCGACCGGTTCCTGGACTCGGCGGGCGCCCGCACCGGGCAGCGCGTGGACGTGCAGATCGGCGACCAGAGCATCCCGGTGCGGATCGTCCGGGCGGTGCGCGCGCTGCCCACGACCGGCACCTCGGGCAGCCATGACGGCGGTGCCGTACTGGTCGATCTGCGGGCCGCGAACCGGGTGTTGCAGGCGCGGTACGGGGAGAGCCTCACGCCCACCGAGTGGTGGCTGCGCACCGCTCCGGGCCACGCGGCCCAGGTCGCCGCCGCGGTGCGGGCGTTGCCGGACGTCGTCGACCCGGGGCAGGTGGTGGTCCGGGACGAGATCGCCGCCGAGCTGCGCGACGACCCGTTCGGCGCCGGGCCCACGGCCGCGTTCGCCGCGGCGGCCGTGGTGGCGGCGGCCCTCGCCTCGGTCGGCTTCGCGGTGGGCGCCGCCGGCTCGCTGCGGGTGCGCGAGGCGGACTTCGCCGTGCTGCGCGCCCTCGGCGCCCCACGCCGCCGGCTGGCCCGCACGGTCGCCGCCGAACAGGCCGTCCTGGTGGGCCTGGCCCTGGCGGTGGGCGTCGCTCTCGGCACCGTACTGGCCCGTGGAGTGCTCCCGTTGATCGTCCTGACCGGTGACGCCACCCGTCCCGTGCCCGAACTGCTGGTCCAACTCCCGTCCGGCCGGGTGGCGTTGCTGCTGGCGGCCGTCGCGGTCGCTCCGCTCGCGGTCTCGGTGGTGGCGGCTCTGCGCCGGGCGGATCCGGCGCGGGCGCTGCGCGAACAGAGGGGTGAGTGAGGTGAGTTCCGTGCCCGCCGTGGTCGCTCCCTGGGTGCGCACCCGGCTGCGGGCCGCGCCCGGTGCCGCGCTCGCGCTGGCGCTGCTGGTCGTGGTGACCGCCTGTCTGGCGGGGGCCTTTCCGCGTGCGGTCGACCGGTACGAGGACGCGGGTCTGGTGCACGCCCTCCACCAGGCCCGCCCCGAGCGCACCACCCTGCGGGTGAGCCCGCCGATGCCCCTGTACGACATGTCCGGCGACGACCCGGGCGCGCTGCTCCGTCCCGGCGTGCTGAAACGGCAGTACGAGAAGCTGCTGGGCGCGGTCGGCGGTTCGCTGTCCGTCGACCGCGGCCAGTCCGCGTACGGCATCGCGACCCAGACCGGCACGGCCGTGCCCGATCCGTTCATCCCGCGTCCGAGCGGGCTGCTCGCCCATGTCCAGCTGGTCGCGCAGAGCGGCCTGGCCGGGCACTCCGACGTCCGCGAGGGCCGGCTCCCGCGCACCTCGGGCCCGGTGGACGCGGCTTCGCCCGAGGTGGAGGCCGCCGTCACCGCCGCCACCGCCAAGAGCCTGCACATCAAGGTGGGTTCGGTCATCCACGTGCCCGGCGTCGGCCGCGGCCCGCTCGCCGTCCGGGTCACCGGCATCCTCACCCCGCGCGACCCCGGCGGCGCCTACTGGTCGACCGTCCCACTGCTGCGCACGCCCAGCCTGGTCCCGACGCCACCGCCCGGCCCGCCGCAGACCTACTGGCTCGGCGCACTCCTGCTGCCCCTGGAGGCGGCCCCCGCCCTGCCGGGCCTACGCGGAGAGCCCTCCCGCTACTGGTACTTCGCCCCGGACCTCGGCGGTCTGCGCGCCCATGACCTGGACCGCCTGAGGTCCGCCGTCGCCTCCCTGGAGTCCGGCCCCGGCCTGCGGCGCGCCCGCACCATCACGGGCGAGGACACCGACGTCAGCACCGCCCTGGACGACGACCTCGCCGCGTTCTCCCGGCTTCGCTCGCGCATCGCCCCGCTGGTCGCGGTGGCCGCCGCAGGCACCGCCACGGTCGCCGTCGTCGTGCTGCTCATGGCGGGCGGCCTGGCCGCCGACCGCCGTCGCACCGAACTCGCCCTGCTCCGCGCCCGGGGCGCCTCCCTGCCCGGCCTCACCGGCCGGCTGCTGGCCGAGACCGCCGTGGTCGCCGTACCCGCGGGAGCGGCCGGCCTGGCCGCCGCGCTCCTCCTGTTCCCCGGCGCCCGTACCGGTCCCGCCGTGGCCGCCGCCCTGGCCGTCACGCTCACCGCCTGCGCCGCCCTCCCGCTGCGCGCCGCGCTCGCCCACCGCGCGGTACGGGTGACGGCCGCGCGGGAGGACGTGACGGCCGTACGACCCTCCCGGCGCCGCACGGTGGCCGAGCTGACCCTGCTGGCCCTGGCGGCCGGGGCGGTGGCGACCCTGCGCCGCGGCGGCACGTCGGCCGGTCAACTGGTGTCCCTGGCCCCGGTGCTGACCGGCGTCATCGCGGCCCTGCTGCTGCTCCGCCTCCACCCTCTGCTGCTGCGCCGCCTCGCCCGCCCGGCCGGCCGGCTGCGCGGGGCGGTGGGCCATCTGTCCCTGGCCCGCGCGGGCCGCGCCCAGGCCTTTGCGGTACTGCCCCTGCTGGCGCTGCTGACCGCCCTGACCACGGCGGCGTTCGGCGGCTCGGTCCTGGCCGGTGTGGCCGAGGCCCGCGACCGCGCGGCCCTGCTCACCGTCGGGGCCGACGCCCGCATGGACGCGACCGCCGCGCTCCCGGCGGACCTGGCCGCCCGGGTACGCGCGCTGCCCGGGGTACACGGGGTGGCGGCGGCGAGCATCACGTACGAGGCGAAGCCGCTGGACGGGGAGGACACGGTACCGCTGGTCGGGGTGGACCCGGCCGCCTACGGCCGGCTGACGGCCGGCACCGGCCTCAGGACCTTCCCGGCAGGCGAGTTGAAGAACGCGAAGACGCTCCCCGCCCTCGCCTCCCCCTCCATCGCCCACGCCTACGGCACCCGGCAGCCCTTCCTGGTACGGCTGGGGGACGGCAGCGCGGTCACCGTCCGGATCACCACCGTCCTCGACCGCACCCCGGCCGTGCCCGGCGCCGACTTCCTGATCGTGAACCGCGCCGGGCTCCCGGACGCGGCCGTCCGCCCCACGACACTGCTGCTGACCGGCGCCCACGTGGACGCGGACGCGCTGCGCCGCGCGGCCCCCGCCTCGGTCACGGTGCAGACCCTGGACGAGGTGCGGTCCCGGTACGCCGACTCGCCCCTGCAGACCGGCGCCGGGCACGTCTACACGGCGGCGGTGGCCGCGGGCGCCGGCTTCGCCGTCCTCGCCCTGCTCCTCGCGCTGCTGCGGGCGGCGCCCGAACGCGCCGCGCTCCTCGCGCGGCTGCGCACGATGGGCCTCACCCGCGCCCAGGGCCGCCGCCTCCTCGTCCTGGAGTCCCTCCCCCAGGCCCTCCTCGCCGCGGCCGGCGGCACCCTGACCGGCTGGACCGCCATCCGCCTCCTCTCCCCCGGTATCGACCTCACCACCATCGCCCTGACCTCCGCCCAGCCCGGCGTGAACTCGGCCGCCCTGCACCCGGACACCTGGTCACTGACGGCACCGGCGATCACGGTGGTGGTGCTGACGGTGGGGGTTGCGGGGGCCCAGGCGTGGTGGACGGGGAGACGGGGGTCGGTGCGGGAGCTGCGGGCGGGGGAGAGCCGATGAGCGTTCAGGGCAACCATCCAGGAGACCCCATGACAGCCGATCCCACCCTCACCGACCTCACCAACCAGGTCACCGAGACCCGCAACAAGCCCGCCTACGGCCACGACGCCCTCATCACCTGCGACCGCCTCGTCCGCATCTTCTCCGCGGACGGCGTGGAGGTGCAGGCCCTCCAGGGCCTCGACCTCCTCGTCCGCGAGGGCGAGCTGATGGCCCTGGTCGGCGCCTCGGGCAGCGGCAAGTCCACCCTCATGAACATCCTGGCCGGCCTGGACACCCCGACCGCGGGCGCCGCCCGCGTCGCCGGCCGCGACCTGCTCACGATGACCGCGAAGGACCGCCTCGTCTACCGCCGCGAGGTCGTCGGCTTCGTGTGGCAGCAGACCTCCCGCAACCTGCTCCCCTACCTCACCGCGGCCCAGAACGTCGCCCTCCCGCTCCAGCTGTCCGGCACCCGCACCCGCCGCCGCGCCCGCACCGAACGCGCCCTGGAACTCCTGGAGTTGCTCCAGGTGGCCGACTGCCGCGACCGCCACCCGCACGAGATGTCCGGCGGCCAGCAGCAACGCGTCGCGATCGCGGTGGCTCTGTCGAACGCCCCCGCGGTCCTCCTCGCCGACGAACCCACCGGCGAACTCGACTCCCAGACCGGCGCGCAGATCTTCGACGCGTTCCGCACCGCGAACGATTCGCTCGGCACCACCATCGTGATCGTCACCCACGACCAGGCGGTGGCCGGCGAGGTCCGCCGCACGGTGGCCATCCGCGACGGCCGCACCTCCACCGAGGTACTGCGCCGCAGCGAGGTGGACGCCACGACCGGCCACGAGACCGTGGTCGCCCGCGAGTACGCCATGCTCGACCGCGCGGGCCGCCTCCAACTGCCCGCCGAGTACACGAAGGCCCTGAACATGCGCGACCGGGTCGCCCTGGAACTGGAGCCGGACCACATCGGCGTGTGGCCGGACGACAGCGAGGAGACGTAGCGCAGAAGCAGAGGAGAAGCAGGAGGCCGGGTCAGCGCAGGCTGACGCCGAGGGTGCCGAGCCCGGCGCGCCGCACCGCGACGGATCCGTACGGCGTGCGCAGCCTCAGCCACGCCCCCGAGGAGAACAGCCCGGTCTCGGCCGCGCCGGTCCCCGGCCGCAGAAAGCCGAGCGACTGCGCCGCGTGCACGGCCCGCACCGGCAGCCGCGTCTCCCCTATCGCCCGGGACCAGATGTCCCGTCCGATCCGGTCCAGCTCCGTACGCGTACGCCGCTCCGGCGCCAACTCCTCGGTACGGGACCGGAACTCGGCGACGGCCGCGGACACGGCCTTACGCAGCGCGTCCGGTGTGGGCAGCCCCGGCTCGGGCTGCCAGCCGCCGCGCGGCGGCAGCACACCGGCCCACGGCGGCCCGGTGACCGCGGCCGGGACGGCGGCCGTGGCGGCCCGCTCGTCCACGGACTCCAGCAGTTCACCGGCGGAGACGGTCACGTCGAGCGTGACGTCGAGCCCGTTCTCGTACGGCTTCGCCAGGCGCACCGCGCGGACCGCCAGCACCTCGAAGGACGGCGGCCGTCCGAACACGGCGAGTGCGGTCCCGGACGCCTGCAGGCGCACCGCGGCTCCACGGTCGTAGTGGAGCAGCCGGGAGAGGAAGGCGGCGAGGTCCGCCGCCTCCGACTCGTCGGCCAGGTGCAGCACCGTCATGCGGCGACGGCCTCCTCGTCGGCCGCGTCCGTGTACTCCTCGAGGAACTCCCGCTCCTCCTGGGTGATCCGGCGCGGCCGCTGGGCCTCGAAGTCGAACGGCACGACCACCGTCGAGGCCCGTACGTAGACCACGTCCTCGTCCTTCACCTCGTAGGTGATGGTGAAGGACGCGGCCTTGATCTCGGTGACCCACAGCTCGATGTCCACCGGGTGGTGCCGGTGGACGAGCTGCCGCTTGTAGTCGATCTCGTGGCGCGCCACCACGGACCCCTGCTTGAACTCCTTGTCCGGGCGGAACAGGAAGTTGATCCGGGCTTCCTCCAGGTAGCGGATGAAGACCGCGTTGTTGACATGGCCGTACGCGTCCATGTCGGACCAGCGCAGGGGGCAGCGGTAGATGTGACGCAAGATCGATCAGCCCCGGGTCAGCTTCTTGTAGGTGGCGCGGTGCGGGCGCGCGGCGTCCGGCCCGAGCCGCTCGACCTTGTTCTTCTCGTACGACTCGAAGTTGCCCTCGAACCAGAACCACTTCGACTCACCCTCGTAGGCGAGGATGTGCGTGGCGACGCGGTCGAGGAACCACCGGTCGTGGGAGACGACCACGGCGCAGCCGGGGAACTCCAACAGCGCGTTCTCCAGGCTGCTGAGGGTCTCGACGTCGAGGTCGTTGGTGGGCTCGTCGAGGAGCAGCAGGTTGCCGCCCTGCTTCAGGGTCAGCGCCAGGTTGAGGCGGTTGCGCTCACCACCGGAGAGGACACCGGACGGCTTCTGCTGGTCCGGCCCCTTGAACCCGAAGGCGGACACATACGCGCGGGACGGCATCTCGACCTGTCCGACGTTGATGTAGTCGAGCCCGTCGGACACGACCTCCCACAGCGTCTTCTTGGGGTCGAGGTTCTCGCGGCTCTGGTCGACGTAGGAGATCTTGACGGTCTCGCCGACCTTGATGTCGCCGGAGTCCGGGGTCTCCAGGCCCTGGATCATCTTGAACAGCGTGGTCTTGCCGGCGCCGTTCGGGCCGATGACGCCGACGATGCCGTTGCGCGGGAGGGTGAAGCTCAGCCCGTCGACGAGGACCTTCTCACCGAAGGCCTTGTTCAGCTTGTCGACCTCGACGACGACGTTGCCCAGGCGCGGGCCCGGCGGGATCTGGATCTCCTCGAAGTCCAGCTTCCGCATCTTGTCGGCCTCGGCGGCCATCTCCTCGTACCGCGCGAGACGGGCCTTGGACTTGGCCTGACGCCCCTTGGCGTTCGACCGCACCCACTCCAGCTCTTCCTTGAGCCGCTTCTGCCGCTTGGCGTCCTTCTGGCCCTCGACCTTCAGACGGGTGGCCTTGGTCTCCAGGTACTTGGAGTAGTTACCCTCGTAGCCGTGCAGGCGGCCGCGGTCGACCTCGCAGATCCAGCCGGCGACGTTGTCGAGGAAGTACCGGTCGTGGGTGACGGCCACGACGGTGCCCGGGTACTTGGCGAGGTGCTGCTCCAGCCAGTTCACGGACTCGGCGTCGAGGTGGTTGGTGGGCTCGTCGAGGAGCAGCAGGTCGGGCTGCTCCAGCAGCAGCTTGCAGAGCGCGACGCGGCGCTTCTCACCACCGGAGAGGTTGGTGACGGGCCAGTCGCCGGGCGGGCAGCCCAGCGCGTCCATGGCCTGCTCCAGCTGAGCGTCGAGGTCCCACGCATTGGCGTGATCCAGCTCCTCCTGCAGCTTGCCCATCTCGTCGAGCAGCGCGTCGGAGTAGTCGGTCGCCATCAGCTCGGCGATCTCGTTGAACCGGTCGAGCTTGCCCTTGATCTCGGCGACACCGTCCTGGACGTTCTCCAGCACGGTCTTCGCCTCGTCGAGCGGCGGCTCCTGCAGCAGGATGCCCACGGTGTAGCCCGGCGACAGGAACGCGTCACCGTTCGACGGCTGCTCGAGACCAGCCATGATCTTCAGCACGGTCGACTTACCGGCACCGTTCGGGCCGACGACACCGATCTTCGCTCCCGGCAGGAAGCTCAGGGTGACGTCGTCGAGGATCACCTTGTCGCCGTGCGCTTTGCGCGCCTTGCGCATGGTGTAAATGAACTCAGCCAAGAGAAACCGTCCGGCAGCTTGAATCTGGCAGTGGGCAGATACACCCCATCTTGCCTGACGGCTACCCCTGGATGGAAACCAGTACGGGCGGGCGGCGCTGACCTGGGGTTTCCCGGAACGGCCGAGGGGCCGTCACACCCGCGGATCCGGGTGTGACGGCCCCTCGGACCGGATGGTCCGGCCTGGCCGTGCTGGAGACTCAGCCCTTGGCGTGCTCGCTGTCCAGGGTCGCCCCGGCGTCTCGCTGCGTCGGGATCACCGGGAGCGCGCGCACCGCCATGCTCGCCCGGTGCTCCTCGGCCTCCGCGCACAGCGCCCGGGCCGCCTCGTTGAAGCGGACGACGGACGGCGGGTCGGAGGGGCCCAGCAGGTGCAGCTTCAACTCGGTGCGGGCCTCGGCGTAGGCGTCCTTCTCGGGGTGGCGCACGGACTCCAGCAGGGCCGGTATGCCGGCCGCGTCCGGAGTGAGGACGGCGCCTGCCCGGACCGTCGGGAAGGCCGTGCGGAAGTCCTGCTCGGGAAGGCCGCTGGTGTTGGCGACGGCGTAGGGCTTCTCGCTCTCCAGGTAGTCGGAGATGACGCTGGAGACATCGCTGACCAGCACGTCGGCCACGTTGAAGCAGGCGTAGACGTTCGGCCGTGCCCCGGTGACGATCTGGTGCTCCCACGCGGGGAACGAGGCCCAGAACGCGGTCTCCCAGGCGGCGGTCGCGGCGGTCACGGCCGCGGCCCGGCCGGGCTCGGGGACCGACTGGAGCAGCATCCGCTCCGCGTCGTCCGCGCTCGCCCGGAACGAGGACGTGGTCAGCCGGTCGAGTTCGGCGGTCCGGTCGGCCAGCTCAGCCGCCGCGGAGGGCGCCGGTCGCTCGTTGGCGTGCTCCGCGGCACGGACGGCGTTCGCGGCGCGGATCATCTCCTGGATCCGGGCGTTCGCGGCTCCCGCCTGGGGAACGACCGAACCCGTCAGCGGGTGCGGCTTGTACAGGAGCCGGACCCCCGGATCGGCCAGGAGCGCGCGGACGATGTTCTCGCCGGCCTCGATGATCGAGGTGTTGCCCGGGTTGCCGTCCCAGCCCTCCCACGTGGGGGCGTAGAGAACCGTGGTGTACGGGCCGGTGGGCGCACCGGCATAGGGCGCGATCGCGTCCAGCTGCGGGCGTCCGATCTCCACGACGTCCCGGTCGTCGACACCGACGTTCGCGAGGGCGTACCGCTCGCGCGCCGCGGGACCGGCCACCCACACCTCGTCGTAAGCCTTCGCGTACGGGTTGCAGCTGGACAGCTTGTCGCTCTCGCCGTGGTTGACGAAGGCGTGCTTGATGGTGGGGATCCGCAGCACCTGCGAGGTCTTGCCCGAGTTCGACGGGTGGATCAGCATCTTCAGCGTGGACTGCTCGAGCCGCATCAGGTCGGCGACCTTGGGCAGGCACACGATCGGGATGTCGGTCGACGCGATCTTCCGCACCATGAAGCGCTCACGGAGCACGATCAGCGGACGGCCCTCCAGCCGGGCCAGCGGCTCCAGCCACATGTTCGCCTGGTAGGCCGAGCTGGTGCCGCCGGAGAAGTACATGCCCGCCGTCGGCTGGTACTCCGCGAGCCAGGCCTCGAACCACTCCAGCGCCTGCTCGCTCGTCACCGGCCTGCGGGCCGGCAGCAGGCGCACCAGCAGCATGCCGACGGCCACCGCCGCGAAGGCGGCGGACACGGCGATGCCCGCGGCCGCGGACCGGCCCGAGACGCCCGCCGCGGTGGCCAGCAGGCCGGCCGTCGAGGGCACGCCGAACATCAGGAGCCGCTGCCCGGCACGGTTCATCAGCAGCGCCGGAGGAGCGGGGCTCAGCCGCAGCGGCGAGGCGTCGATGTTCCGGGTCACCACGGGCAGGGTGCGGGACCGGCGGACGAGGATCGCGAGCGCCTGGCAGGCGAAGTGGAGCGAGTAGAAGACCAGCAGACCGCAGACGAGAACCAGGTACTTCGTCTCGTAGTCCTGGTCCTCGATGCGGATCAGACCAGCCACCAGCAGAAGGTCCCGCACGACCTGGCGCACGAACACCGTCGCATGCAGCTTCCCGAGGGCCGAGGCCATGCTCCGCTGCCAACGGTGCATGGCCATGTCAGCCAGCAGTCCGGCAACGACGGAGGCCACGAGCAGGGGAACACTCGGGAGGAAGGCGCCGACCGCCTGGCCGGCGTACGACAGAGCGAGCACCGTGGGCAGGAGGAGGCGTGCCGCTGCGGTACGCAACCGAGCGGGCAAGGGCGATGACACTTCGCGGGCTCCAGGCAACTCAACATCCCTGAGCACGGACTCGCCGACCGGCGCGATCAGATGACCGCGGCCTGGAAGCCGATGCACACGGATGTTCTCCTAATAGGTGGTCGGACTTTACCTGTGTGTCAGCCACTTTTGCCGCGGGGGTGGCCTGGAACACCCTCCCGCTTTGCCCGGGCGGCCGGTCCTGCGTGGAAAACCGATCAAGCGGAGCGCTCCGACCTGGGGTTTCTCAGGAGCGGAGGGCGGAGTCGAGGTCGCGGATGAACTCGCCCACTCTCCCGCCCCCGGGAGGCGCCGCGGGCAGCCGGCCGAGCACCTCGGTGACCGCCGCCGGTGCGTGACGACGCGCCCATTCAAGGGTCCCCGCGGCGACGGGCCGACCCTCGGATGCCGGCCCCTCGGATGCCAGCTCCTCGGCTCGCGCCGCATGCGCCGCCGCACCGAGGATGTGCTTCACCTGATGAGCGTCCGCCAGGGGATGGAGGAACGCGGCACCGGCCGCATGGCAGGCCGCTCGGGCCGCGTCGACCGCGGCGGGTGAATCGGCCTCCTGAGCCGCCCTGAACGCCGCCCAGCCGCTCTGCCGCAGCGCCCCCGTGCGCCGGCCGCCCCCGGCAAAGGCGTCCGCCGCGTCGATGGCATCGCGAGGGCGGGTGTCGGCAGGAAGACTCTCTTCGAAGATCGACAGCGCCCTGCGCGCACACTCGGCCGCGTAGCCCGTGATCTCACGAAGTTCGTGTTCGCTCAGCTCGATCTTGTCCGACTTGGTTGGCACGGCTCAATCCTGCCGCAGGCCGCCGGGCGGGCGCGGCAGGCCGCGAGGTCCGTCACTCCCCGGTGGGCGTCTCCTTGCGGCGCAGGATCACCAGGGCCGCGCCACCGATCACCACCAGGCCGATGGCCACTCCGGCGATCATCGGGGTGATCGCGGAGCCGCCCGTGGCCGCGAGGTCGGTGTCGGGCGGGGTGGTGTTGCCGCCGACCGTGGCGGGGCTGGGCTCGCTGAGGGTCTGGGTGCTCTTGGTGGTCAGCGAGCCCTGGGTCCTGCAGTCGAGGACGCCGGTGAAGCGGTCGCTGAAGCCGTTCGGGCCGGTGATCGTGAAGTCGTAGGGCTGGTCCTCCTGGAGCGGGACCGTCACCGTGCGGGTGGCCCCCGCCGGGATGGTGTGCTCGGCTCCCATCAGCTCGAAGGTGAAGGGCTGGTCGCCCTTGTTGACGGTGGTGATGTCCACGCCGCCCTTGGCGCAGTTCTTCCGGGCCGACACCGCCGGTATGGCGCCCGTGTCCGCCCAGGTGGCACTCGCGGTCGCGGAGACCGTGGACTCGCTGGAGCCGGCCAGTATCTGGGTCTGGCTGCGGCTCTCGGAGGCGAAGGCACGCCCCACCGGCACGGTGGTCGACGCCTGCACGGTCAGCTGGGCCGACCCGTCGTCCGCGTCCTCGGGGATGTCGAAGTACAGCCGGCTGCCGTTCTTCGCCGAGGTGATCACCTTGCCGGTCCTGTCGATGATCCGGACCCCGCTGCCGGCCACGTCCTCGGGCGGGCTCACCGTCACACTGTCCGCGTTGGTGTGCACGGTCACCGGGCCGAGCAGATCACCGGGGCGGCCGGAGACCGCGGGCGGGTCGAGGGTCAGCGAGGCCTGCGGCTCGGCGCTGCCGCGGGCCCTCTTCTCCAGGTAGTCGGCGAGCTTCTCGGCCTGCGGGTCGACGGCGTCGACCTTCGCCCCGTCCGAGTAGCGCCAGATGGCCACCTGGGTGCCGGCCGCCGCGTCCTGCTCGGTCAGTCCGCTCGCGCCCGCCTTCCGGGCGAGGGCGGCCAGGTCGTTCACCTGGGGGTAGGAGTTCTGCAGGATCCAGCGGATCCGGCCGGCGTCCTTGTTGGCGCCCAGCGAGGTGCCGCTCCAGGGCGTCTCCTGGTAGCGGGCGTCGCGCTGGGTGGGGTTGTGGATGTCGACGCAGTACGTCTGCAGGGTGCCGCCGCCGTCCACGGACATCTCGAACAGGCCCGCGGCCACCTGCTGGTCGCCGCCGTCCTCGTGGATCACGGCCTCGCCGTAGGTCTTCAGACCGTTGAGCGTGGCTGTCGCGCCGCCCTGGGTCTGTGGTGTCCCGTCGGCCGCGGCCGCGCCGGAGCCGGCCAGCACACTCGCCGTCACCAGGCCGGACACCAGCGTCACGGCGCTGAGGCGAGCCACTTGGGCGGATCGAGGAAACCCAGAGAACGCAGCAAGCACAGAATTCCCCTTCGAGCAGGACCCGTTGGACGTGGGGGACGGTCCCACCAGCAGAATCGGCGGCCCCGAGGGGCATGCCCGGCATCCTATGGATCACGCGGACCTCGCCCGGCCGGTCAGATCGTCTGATAGCCGATCCGATCCGGAATCGTTATCGCCTGGACGGGATACGAGCTGGGCTTATCGACAAATCCACCAATTCGGTGGGGTGTTCAACGTGACGCACCGACAAGCCGCAGCTCGGTCCGGGCGCAGGCCGGGTCGTCGGCCAGGTCGCAGGCAGTGCCGAGGAGCGGTCGACGGAGCCACCACTCGGCTCACGTCATGTCACTGCCGCTGGCTCCGGGCGCTGTTGGGCCAGATCGTCGCCCGGGGCTTCGGCGGGCGGTGTCTCCCAGCTCGGCTCCGGACGTACCGCCGCCGGCGCCTCCGGCCTGGCCGCGCGGCGGAAGAGCGCGGTGCCCCGCGCCAGGTCGTGGCCGATGGCCACCGCGTCGATGTCGGCCGACGCCCAGCTCTGCTGCCCCTCGCGCACCTCCGAGCGGACCTTCAGCCGCCCCTGGACGACGACGGGCTGGCCCACCTCCACCGACGCCGCCACGTTCACGGCGAGCTGGCGGTTGGCCCACACCGTGAAGAAGTTGGTGTGCCCGTCCGTCCAGGCGTTCTTCTCCCGGTCCCAGTACCGCGAGGTCACCGCCAGCCGGAACCGCGCCGACGGGCCCGACGCCGGCTCCCGGTACACAGGCTGCGTCGCCACGTTGCCCACCACGCACACCACGGTCTCGTTCATCGTGAACCCCTCCCTCGCCCAGCCCTTCGACCGGGCGGACACGCGTACGGGCCCCTCCCGTACGGCTGCGTCTGCCGTGCCGGCGCACCCGATCCGCGTACGCCGTCACACGCCACGCCGATCGCCTGCGCCGCCCGCCCTCCACTCGTCGGACGTGCGGTGCGATCGCCGTGGGACCAGACTGCCTCCGCCGGGCCGAGCCCGCTGAGCGCTGTGGACAGCCACCCGCCTGTGGAAACTCCCGTCACCCGAACGAGTGGCCCACGTGTTCCCCGGCCCCCTCACCCACCCCCGCCGGCCGCACCCACTCCCGCCCCGGCCGGCCTCACACCGCCCCGGCCTCACACCGCCCCGGCACCGCTCCGGACCACCCGCCCGTACTGCTCCCGCACCTCCTGGTACCGCAGCAGTTCCGCCGCCACCGGATCGAGCACCCGGGCCCGGCCGCAGCTGGAGGCCGCCTCCCGCAGCCGCCGTTCCGCCTCCATGCCGTACCGGCGTGCCGGCCCTCTGGCCGCCATCCGGCAGCCCCACTCCACGAGCGGCCCGCCGACGATCCCGCACACCATCAGCAGCACCGGCACGCCCAGGTTGGGTGCCGTGAACCCGGCGATCTGGCCCGCCAGCCACAGGCCGCCCACGACCTGCAGCAGGGTCATGGCCGCCTGGACCAGCACGGCCACCGGCCACCAACCCGGGCGCGGCGGCCGTCCCAGCGGCATACCGGCCCGCGCCGCCAGCTCGTCCAGCGCCTCGGACAGCCCCTGGGAGCCGCGTGCGGCCGCCTCGCGCACCGCCGCCGCCCACGGCGTCGGCAGACCCGCCGAGGCCCGGTCGGCGACCGTACGGACCGCCTGTTCGACCCGCTGGCGGGCCGTGGCCTCCTCGTCCGTCTGGGCGCGCACCCGGACCCGGCCCGTCATGGGTCCGCCACGGTCCTGGTACCAGCGCCACAGCCGCAGCCAGGGCGTGCCGCAGGCGCGGTTGGCGTTGCGCAGCCAGGCGCGTTCGGCGGCCTCGCCGGCCGCGGTGGCGCCCACGGCGGCCGCGAGCCGGGCGGCGAACTCCTCCCGTGCCTCCTCGCTGAGGCCGACGCGCCGGCCGGTGGTGTAGAGGGGCCGCAGCTCCTCGGCCGCGGCGTCCACGTCGGCCGCGACCCGGCGGGCCGCCGCGCCGCGCTCGGTCACGAACTCGCCGAGCGCCTCGCGCAGCTCACCGATGCCGTCGCCGGTGAGCGCGGACAGCGCGAGCACGGTGGCGCCCGGTTCGCCGTACTCGCCGAGCGCGACACCGTCCTCGTCGAGCAGCCGGCGCAGATCGTCCAGGACCTGGTCGGCGGCCTCCCCGGGCAGCCGGTCGACCTGGTTGAGGACGACGAACATGACCTCCGCGTGGCCGGCCATGGGCCGCAGATAGCGCTCGTGCAGCACGGCGTCCGCGTACTTCTCGGGGTCGACCACCCAGATGACCGCGTCGACAAGCTTCAGGATCCGGTCGACCTGCGTCCGGTGCTCGACGGCCGCGGAGTCGTGGTCGGGCAGGTCGATCAGGACCAGCCCGCGCAGCTGCCCCTCGGCCTCCGCGCTCTGCACGGGGCGCCTGCGCAGCCGGCCCGGGATGCCGAGCCGGTCGATGAGACTCGCCGCGCCGTCGCTCCAACTGCAGGCGATCGGGGCCGCGGTGGTCGGGCGCCGTACGCCGGTCTCCGAAATGGCCACTCCGGCGAGCGCGTTGAACAACTGCGACTTTCCGCTGCCGGTGGCGCCCGCGATGGCGACGACGGTGTGCCGCCCGGAGAGCTTGCGGCGGGCGGTCGCCTCGTCCAGCACCCGGCCCGCCTCGGCGAGGGTGCGGGTGTCCAGGCGGGTGCGGGAGAGGCCGACGAGTTCGCGCAGGGCGTCGAGACGGGAGCGCAGGGGGCCGTCGTAGGCCAGGGGCGCGGGGATGTGGCCACCCGAGTTGCCCGAGTTGCCCGAGCTGCGCAAGGGGGTGTCGAGTACGGAGGCACGCTCGGCGGCGAGGGCGGCGGCGGTGCTCTCCGTCACGCGCCGGGCGATGAGCCCGTCGTCCCAGGCGCCCTCGGACTCGAGGTCGGGGTCCGAGTCGGAGTCGGGGTCGCGATCCGCATCGGAGGCCGGGGTGGGGGCGGGGGCGGACGGGCCGCCGTCCTTGGGGCGGGTGTGCGGCCCGCTGCCGGCGTCGGCTTCGGGGGTCTTCACGCGCGCGTGCGGCTCCCCGTCCCCGTTCGGCTCGGGTACGCGCGCGGGGGGCTCACTCTCCTTGCGCTTCTCCGGTACGCGCACGTGCGGCTCGCTCTCCGCACGCTTCTCGGGTACGCGCGCGTGCATCCCGAGGTCCGTCTCGGCGTCCCGTTCCGCGGCCCCGACATCGCCCCCGGCCCCGGCCCCAGCCCCGGCCGCGACTGCGACATCGGACTCGGCCGTGGTCTCGGCTTCGGCGCCTGTGCCGGCACCTGCCTCGGCGATGTGCCCCTCCGGGGCCGGGCCTCCCTGTCCCGGAAGGCCGTCCCCGGAACCGCCGCCCGCCGGCGGGAGGCTGTCGCCAAGCTCGCCCTTGCCTCCGAGACCGGGCTCCTCTGCCCCGGCCCCGTCCGCGTGCTCCATGCGTTCCATGCGATCCATGTGGTTCATGTGGTCCGTGTGGTCGTGGTCAGTGACGGCGGTCACCGGTCACCTCTCCTTCTGCAGTACGGACAGCGCGGCGATGAGTTCGGCCTGGGGCTCGGCCTGGACGTCCAGGGCGTCGAGCGGGGCGAGGCGCCGCTCGCGTTCGGCGTGCATGACGCGGTCGACGTGTTCGGTCAGCAGGCGTCCGGCCCGGTCGCGCAGCCGAAGCGCGCCGTGGGCGCTGATCCGCTCGGCGAGCCTCTCGCCCGCGTTGCGCGCCCGGCGCCCGCCCAGCAGCGCGGTGGCGACCAGGGCGGCGACGACCTCGGCGTCGGGCGCGACGCTGCGCTCGAGTTCCCGTACCTCGTCCTCGGCGTACTCCTCCAACTCGCGCCGCCAGCGCCGTACGGCGAGCCCGATGCGGTGCTCGGCGTTCTGCAGGGAGGGATCCCGGCCGGCGAGCCCGGCGGCGCCCGCGGCGGGCTCGCGCCGCCAGGCCTCGTCGACGCGCTCGTCGGCGGCGGTGACGGAGCACAGGAGGAGCGCGGCCAGGCTCTCCACGAGGGAGTCCAGCAGCTCACCGGGAGTGCAGTCGAGAGGGAAGGCGCGCCAGCGCTTGAGGGCGTCCCCGGCGAGCACGGCCCCGGACTGCAGCCGACCGCGCACGCGCGCCTGCTCGCTGTCGTACGCGCTCTCGACGGCGGAGGTGAGCCGGAGGGCGGCCGCGTACTGGGCGGCGGCGGCACTGGCCAGCTCGGGCAGGCGCGACTTCAGCGAGTCGAGGAGGCCGTACGCCGTACGGGCCATGACGCGCTGGCGGGCCGTGGAGTCCTGGGCGTGGTGGACGAGCCAGGTCCGCAGAGCTGCCACGGCGGTGGCGGGGAGCAGACCGCCGCCCCAGGCCGACTCGGGCAGCTCCGGCACGGTGAAGCGGGGTACGTCACCGAGGCCGGCCTTGGTGAGCAGGGCGCCGTACTGGCGGGAGACCTCGGAGACGACCTGGTGGGGCACGCGGTCGAGGACGGTCACCAGGGCGGCGTCGTACTCCTTGGCGGTGCGCAGCAGATGCCAGGGAACGGCGTCGGCATAGCGGGCGGCGGTGGTGACCATGACCCAGACGTCTGCGGCGCAGATCAGCTGGGCGGCCAGGACACGGTTGTCGGCGATCAGGGAATCGATGTCGGGCGCGTCGAGCAGGGCGAGCCCGCGCGGGAGGGTGTCGGCGGTCTCGACGCGCAGCACGCGCGCGCGGTTCGGACCGGAGATCAGGAGGTCGTCACCCGCCTCCTGGTCCGGCACCCACACGCGGGTGAGGTGGGGGAGGACACGCATGCTGCTGAACCAGTGATGGTCCTCCGGATGACAGACCAGCACCGGCGTGCGGGTCGTCGGCCGCAACACGCCCGCCTCGCTGACCCGGCGCCCCACAAGGGAGTTCACGAGGGTCGACTTGCCGGCCCCGGTGGAGCCGCCGACGACGGCCAGCAGGGGCGCCTCCGGCTCCCGCAGCCGGGGCAGCAGGTAGTCGTCTAGCTGCGCCAGGAGTTCTTCGCGGTTCGCACGCGCGCGTGGGGCCCCGGCCAGGGGCAGCGGAAAGCGTGCGGCGTCGACACGGTCGCGCAGCGCGGAGAGTGTGTCGAGCAGCTGAGGCCCTACGTCCAAGGTCACCACATGCGAAGAATGCCCAAATTTAGGGGAATTCTGAAGCATATGGACATCTCAGCGCGCCGATGGAACACATCGGATGTAAGGGATGACCGGGACACGGGCACAGTCCAGGCATAACGAGTGCACAACACCCTGTGCGCCAGGGGCCAAAAGCGGTGCACGATTCGTACCTGCCTGCGATTATCAGGACCGCTTCACTGAACCTCCACATCGAGCCACGGAGGCGAAGCATCCGGGTCAAGGAACGGGGAGCTTTATCCTTGTCCCGCACCAGGCCCCCGTAGCTCAGTGGATAGAGCAGGCGCCTTCTAAGCGCTTGGCCGCAGGTTCGAGTCCTGCCGGGGGCGCCACCCCTCGCCCTCCCGATCGGGAGGGCTTTTTGCTGGCCAGGGCACGTTTCACTAGACACGACAAAGCCCCGGGCGCTCCCCCGACGCTCAAGGGAAGACTCCGGGGCTGTCCGGCCGTCACCGGGTTTTCGCGGGTGGCCGTGTCGAATACGTGTCGTAGTTCTCGCCCGCGAGAGTCAGCCGAGGTCCGGCAGCTCGGGAAGATCTCCGGCAGCTTCGAGCCGCCGCTTCAAATCAGGCAGCCGCCCCTCGACGTACTGGGCGCAGGGCGCCGGCAGCACGGGCACGCTGTCCCCCCCCAACCACGTCCTTCACGCGAATGGCTACGGCTTCCTCGGGGCGTGGACCGCAGTAGTAGGGCGTGGCGAAGAAGGCGTGCAATCGCTCGCCCCCACGAGGCCGGCACCGGGCTGGAGGGGGCGCAGTTCGAAGCCGCGGGTCCGTAGTGGCGAGCGCGGGGTGCTCCCATCCCGTACGCCATCGACCCAGGCGGAGCCGAGCAGGCGGACGTGACTGGCGGCAAGACCCACAGGCTGCGCAAGTGATTCTCATTCGCACTGGTTTGCGGTTGGGGGGCGAGTGGCACAGGTAACGCCGCCACAGACATTCGACCGGGTGGATATCCATTCACCGGCACGCGGAAGTGAGGCCACATGGCAACCATCACCCCGAAGAAGACCGGCGGGCCGTTCATGTTCATCCATGAGGTGACCGGCACCTACATCGAGACGGACAACTACAACGACAACGTCAACGAGGCCATCCAGACGTGGAACCTGAGCCCGTTGATGACCGCGAAGGGGTATCCGGGCCACCTGTGGTACCTCAAGCCGTTCGATGGTGGCGCCTATCTGATCAAGACATTCGAGAACGGACGCTGCCTGACCGCGTCGGCCACCTCGGCGACTGATTTCCCGCGCCTGCAGGAGAAGGACGGAGGCATCCGTCAGCAGTGGACCTCCGCCTGGTCCACGACGACATCAACAGCTACGAAGACACCTACGCGATCATCCCCCGCGCCTACCCGGGCCACGCCCTGGCGCCGCTGGGAAACAGTGCCCTGAACAACGTCTACGTGGTCCCCACCCCGATGTGGGACGCGCCGCCTTCCGTGTCACAGTACTGGAAGGTGATCGACAAGCCAGAAACGTGACCCGGCGAGCGATGAGACGCAGCTGATGGCCGGATGGCCCGGAGGGGTCGCAGGCGCCGCCACGGTCCGCTGAAGTGACCGAGGCGCAGAGCCGGTTGGTCGACATCGCCGGTTCCCCTTGATCGGCCTGACCCGTGCCCAGTTGCACCGCTTCGTTGTTGTCCGCCAGGCGGGACATGTAGCCGACCTCCGGCCCCGACCACGGGAGGAGCCGCAGTTCGTTCGGGACACATACTGTCTCCCGGACAGTTGCCGGCTGAGAGCTACCGTGACCGCATGCGCAATGAGAGGCACGATGAGCGGCTGTCGGGCGAAGAGTTGGAGCTGTTCCTCCAGTACCTCCACAGGTTCGCGAACCACGACCTGGATCTCTTCGCCCTCATGCAGGTGGGAGACCCCGAGTGCCCCGCCTATGTGACCTTCACGAGGGAGCCTGAAGCAAGTGTCGACCGCTCGGCCTACCGGCGGCCGTAGGGGCCGTAGTTGGCTATGGATCGTGTCGAATGCGTATCGACGGCAGGTGACAGGCCGCCAGCGTCACCCCTCGCCCTCCCGCCCGGGAGGGCTTTTTGCTGGCCAGGGCACGTCAGCCGCCGTGTGGTGACGGCGGCTCCCGGTACTGCCGGGGTCAGGTGTTCCTGGTCCTCCGGCGGCGCACGGCCGTGTAGCCGGCGGCGGCGAGGACTGTCGCGCCGCCTCCGGCGACTGCGGCAACGGTGCCGGTGCGGCTGGAGGAACCGGCCGTCTGCTCGCAGTACCGGTCGTTGTCGGCCTTGACCGTGATGGTCAGGTGCCCCCGGTTGCCGATCGCTGCGGACTTCTCGTGCTGCCCGGCGATGTCGACCGGGTAGCTTCCCGGCCCGATGTCGCAGCTGATGGTGCCGTAGCCCTCCCCGAAGCTGTTCTTCCGCATCTGAACGGTCACGTCCTTGGCGAACGCCGGAGACTTCACAGTGAAGTTGCCGTTGCCGTCCGCGGCCAGGGAGGTCAGGTCGACGTCGGACGTGACCACGACGGGCGCACCCTGCTGAAGGGGGCCGTCTGCGGTGCTGTCGCTGTCATTTTCGCGGATGCTGATGCTCAGGCCCGGACCGTCCGCCGCCGAGGCTGTGTGAGAGCCCGTGAGGCCGACGATGGTCGCGGTGAGAGCGGTTGCTGCAGTGCGCAGGTACATCGCGCGTATCTCGCCTTCCTGAGAGGGGGCAGTCGTAGGCGCCCGCGGTCATGACAGAGGCGTGGGTCCACAGCTGGTTAGAGGGCGACATCCGGACTTCCGTTCCCACGCGGGAGGGGCCCGGAAGCGCAGGTCCTGAGGCCGTCAGAAACGTGATGGCTACCGGGCGCATGGGGTTGTACCTTGCCCTCATGACCGACAAGCAAAGGGGCAATGCCGCGTAGGCGCCCGTCAGCCCTTCGGGGTGAACTCCCGGTCCGCCTCTTGAGGCGGCGTCATTACCCGCTCATCGATCGCCTTTCAGGATCTTGCACAGCTGACCTCCGTCGGCTGGAACGGACCCGCTTCTGGCCCGAAGCCACGGAAGAAGCGTTCTGGCACTGGAAGGCCCTTGCCCAGCTGCCTCTCAAGCACCTTGTGGATCCACTCGCAGGTGCTGACTGCGGCGTCCCTGAGTGCGGGTGTTACGGCGTCGGTTTCCGGGATCATCTCGAAACCGTGCTTCACGCGTTGCCCAAGAAGAGCGCGCGTGAGTTGCGCGCCCTCGTGCGGGCCCTCGACGAGAAGATCCTGGCGAGAGCCAAAGTCATCCCGGCCGAAAGCCTGGACGTGCCGTGGTGGCGAGGTCAGCTCTAGGGGCCCTGGGCGGCCGGCTCGGTTTCCGGCTCATTCAACCGAGTTCACGACCCTTCGGAGGAGATGCGAGGCGCGTACGCCACACGCTCGAAGGGCCACTCGCGGGCCAGCCAGTCACTGACGACGCGGTAGAGCTCGGCGTCGAGGGAAGCATGGTCCGCCCGGACCCAGGAGCGGACGTCGGTAACACCAGGGTCCTGGCGTGAGCCGTAGATGTAGACACAGCCGATGACGTCGTCCCCAGGGACCGACAGGACGGTGTAGGTGAAGCCGACGCGCCGGTCGAAGTCCTGCGCGTGCCGGCGCAGGTCGTCGAGGTTGGCCTCCAGGGGCATGCCCCCTGGTGGCGGCCAGGAGCGGCCGACGAAGTCGGGGTTGGCCCGAATGTAGGCGATGCTGGAGGTCCAGGCGGCGTGATCGGCAGCATTGTGCTGAGGGCCGAGGGGCTCCAGGCGGAAGCGGTCGGTCGCAGGCGGGTGCGGTACGGCGAAATCGGGGGCCACGAGGGGCTGGTCGGGTGAGGTCACCGCGGGAGGCTATCCCCGGGCCCCTGCCGATCTCTCGCGAATATCGGGAGACAGCGCCGACGGTCAGGACGCGGCCGAGGCCGGCTCTCGGAGCATGAACACGTCGATCGGGTCCTCGGTCTCGAGGGTGAAGCCGTGCCGCTCGTACAGCCGCCGGGCCGGGCTGCCCTGCAGCACCTGCAGCCGGACCGGGGTGCCGTCACGGTCGCACCGCTCCAGCAGCTCGCGCAGTACGGCTCCGCCGATGCCGCTGCCCTGCAAGTGCGGGGCCAGGTAGAAGTGTTCCAGCCAGTGGGCGTCCTCGGCCGGGCGCAGCGCGACGCAGCCGGCGAACGCGCCGCCCGCCTCGATCACCCAGGTGTGCGCCGGTACGAACCTGTCCCGCAGCCGCTGCCGCACCCGCCGCTCGTCGTAGAGCCCGAGCCGCTCCAGATCCGCCCGCATCACCACGGCCCGCAGCTCGGCCATCGGCTCGACGTCCGCCGTCGACGCCGGCCGTATCTCCCAGTCCCCCATGATCGCCAGGCTATCGCGCCGTGAACGGCACGTTCCTGCCGGAGCATGGCCCGAGATCCACCCGCACCGTCACCAGCTCCGTCCCCATCACCCGCACCACCACCGCGTTGAGCGCCCGCAGCGGGTGCCGGCGGCCGAGGCGGCGCTGGCGGGCGTAGGGGTCGTCTTCGGGCAGGACGTGGGCGGTTCCACGGTGCCAGGTGAAGCGCAGGCCCTCGCGGAAGCGGACCCGCACCTCGGGGCAGCGGCGGATGTTGGGACGTAGCCCGCCCGCTCGCCGTGTTCGGCCACGATCCAGAAGGTGTCACCTTCCCGGCCGTTGCCCACGGGTGTGGTGCGGGGGCGTCCGCTGACCCGGCCCCGGGTCTCCAGCAGCGCGTAGCCGAGCGGCATGACCCCCAGCCGCAGCAGCAGCCGTACCGGCGGATTGATCAGGTACCGCTGCACCCGGGCGACCACCGCACGCTTGAGCCGGGAGCCCGCCAGGGTCAGGGGCACGTTGGCCGCGAGTACGGCGCTCAGCGCCACGGGGAAGGCCGGGCCCCGTGGCGCGGTGGGGTCGAGGAGCCAGTCCGCCCACACGAGGGCGAGCAGGGCCAGGCTGGCGGTGAGGAGACCTACGGCGCGTCCTCTCATGGCGTTTCCGCACCTCCCATACACTCGTATTGGTCCATACGCTCGTATGGTAGTAGCTATGGGAGAAAACGGGCAATGAGTGGCTAAACAGGCGGGGCGGCGGGGCGAGATCACCGACGTTCTCCTGCGGATCGCCGCCACCCGGGGCCTGGATCACGTGAGCGTCCGGGAGGTCGCTGGGGCGGCCGGGGTGTCCATCGGGGCGGTGCAGCACTACTTCGCCACCAAGGACGAGATGCTGGTCTTCGCGTTCCGGCAGGTCGCGGAGCGGACCCGGGCGCGGGTCGCGGGCCTCGACGCGCGCACCGGACCGCGTGCGGCGCTGGCGGCGGCCCTGCGTGAACTGCTGCCGCTCGACGAGGCGCGGCTCGCGGAGTGCCGTGTGTACGTCGCCTTCGCCGCCCGCGCCGCCACCTCGCCCGTGCTCGCGGCCGTACAGCGGGAGACACTGGCCGCGATCCATGCCGAGCTGCGGCAGGTGCTGAGCGCGGTACCCGGCCCGCGCCGGGGGCCGCGGCCCGACCCGGAGGTCGAGGCGCGGCTGCTGCTGGCCGTCACCGACGGCCTCGTGTTCGACGCGGTCAGCGCCCCGGGGACCTTCACCCGGGCCGATCTGGAGACCGCGCTGGACACCTACCTGGACCGGCTGTTTCCGGGCGACCGCGACTGACGCAGCCAAGCCCCGGACACGGCTCGGCCCTCCTCCCCCGCTCAGGCCGACACAGCTTCAGATCCGGCTCGGCCTCCGCTCAGGCCGCCAGTCCCGCGCCCCCCGCGACCCCCGCGTCCCCCTCGCCCCCTTCCGCGCGTTCCGCCGCCGCCCGCGCCGCCAATGCGTTCGCCGCCGCGTTGAAGCGTTCCATGGAGGTGGGGTGGTCCGGGCCGAGGACGTACTCCTTGAGGGTGCGGCGGTCGAGGGTCATCGGGTCGGTGTACGGCGCCCGGACCGCGTTCAGGATCTCCGGGAGGCGGGTGCACTCGCGGTCGAGGAGGTAGGCGCCGCCGGCGGTGGTGTAGGCCGCCCGGAACTCGTCGTCGGGCAGGTCGCGGGCGTTGGTGAGGACGTACGGCTTGAGGCCGGCCACGAAGTCGGCGACGACCGAGGAGACGTCGCTGATGAGGATGTCCGCCTGGTTGAAGCACTCGTAGAGGGCGGGCAGTTGCTTGAGGATCACGTTGTGGCGGACCGGGCCCCGGCTCTCCCAGAAGATCCGGTGCCACTCGGCGCGCAGCTCCTGCCACTCGGCCGCCCCCGCGCGGTCGGGCACCCGTGCCTCGCGCAGCTGCTCGGCGTCGTCGCCGCCGAGTCGGCCGGCCAGCTCGTCGAGGCGGGCCTGTATCTCCTGCAGCCGGGGCTTCGCCGCGGCGACCGCGGCCTCCGCCTCCGCCGCGCCGCGCTGCTCGTTGTCGGCCCGCAGCAGCTCGCGGATCGCCTTGTCGGCCGCGGCCGCCTCGGCGGAGCGCTTGCCGGTGAGCGGGTGCGGCTTGTAGATGACCCGGACGTTCTGCGCGAGGAGCTGCTCGATCAGGGGCACGCCCATCGGGATCAGCGAGGTGTGGCAGTCGTCGTCGCTCCAGCCCTCCCAGGTGGGCGCGTAGAGGACGACGGGGAGCGGGCCGGGTGTGTGCTCGGCGTGCAGGCGGATCGGGGAGAGTTGCGGGCGGCCCACCTCGACGATGGCACTGTCGCTGATGGCGTGCCGGACCCGCTGGTAGCGGTCGCGGCCCGCGCGGCCGGCCACCCAGATCTCGTCGTACACCTTGCTGACCCGGTTGCTGCTGGCGAGCTTGTCGCTGTCGCCGTGGCCGATGAAGACGTGCTTGGCCTCGGCCACCCGCAGCATGTGCACGTTCTTGCCCGCGTTGCCCGGATAGAGGACGACCCGGACGCCGGACAGCTCCAGTTCGGCCAGGTCGTCGGCCTTGGGGACACAGACCACCGGGATCCAGGTGCGGCTGAGATGGCGGAACGAGGCACGCTCCCGAAGGATGATGACCGGGCGCAGGTCGAGCTGCTCCAGCGTCTCGATCCACATGTTGACCTGGTACATGAAGTCCCGGGAGACGGAGGCGAAGCTGAAGTACAGCGCCACCTCGGGGCGGTATCCGGCGAGTTGGCGGTTGACCTCGGCGAACACCTCGTCCCGGGCGGGCATGCGGCGGACCCTGCGGTACTGGCCCAGCAGCGCGATGACGCCCGCCACGGTCACACCGACGGTGAGCGCGAACCCGGTGTACGCAGGTCCCCAGGTCCCGGCGGCCAGCGCGGCGAGGAGGCCGGCGTGGGCCGGCAGGTCCAGGTGGAGGAGCTTACGCAGGAAGCGCCGGTAGAGGACGGCGGGCGGCTGCTTCGGGACGGGCAGTCCGCTCATGTCGAGGTTGCGCACGACCAGCGGCAGCACCCGGCGCCGGCGGATCGCGTGATGCACCGCCGTGTACAGCATCATCATCGCGAAGTGGGCGCTGAAGACGGCCAGCGCGGCGACCAGCACCTCGTCCGGCGCGTCCATCCGACTGGCCAGCGCGAGCAGCATCACCGTGCGGACGGCGAACCGCAGCGGGCGGGTGAGCTGAAGCGCCGCCAGCCTGCGCACGAAGCCCGGAGCCCTGGAGTGCAGCACCTCGTCCGCGAGATACGTCACCGCCGACGCCGCGGCGAAGCCCCACAAGGACGGCAGCAACGCGAAGACGGGCAGCGCGGCGAAGCCGGCACCGAGCAGGAGTACGAGGAGCAGGTCGGCCGCCCCGCGCACGCGCAGGACACCACACAACCGACGGATCATCATCAGCAGGATTCCTCTTCCAAGATGGCAGGCGTGCGGTGGGGCAAACGCCGCTGTTCGCCAGTTCGACGTAAGAAGAGGATGAAGAGTTGTACACCAGACAGAAAGAAACAGTTCACGTTCCGTTTGGCAGGTGTATGGCGCCCGGCGCCCGCTCCGGACCTGCCGGTACAGTCGCCGCGGGGAAGGGAGAGACGACGTGCGACTTCGCTGCGCGGTACTGGACGACTTCCAGGGTGCGGCCACCGAGTCGGCCGACTGGTCGGTGATCGAGGATCAGGTGGAGGTCGTCGCACTGCGCGAGCACCTCGACGGCGAGGACGCCCTCGCCACGGCCCTCGCCGACTACGACATCGTCGTCACCCTGCGCGAGCGCGTCCCGTTCCCCGGCTCGTTGATCGCCCGCCTGCCGCGGCTGAGGCTGCTCGTCGCCTCGGGGATGCGCAACAGCGTCATCGACTACGCCGCCGCCGAGGCGCACGGCGTCACCGTGTGCGGTACGGCGAGTGCGTCGACGCCTCCCGTGGAGCTGACCTGGGCGCTGCTGCTGGGCCTGGCCCGCGGGATCGTCGAGGAGAGCGAGGCGCTGCGCTCCGGCGGGCCCTGGCAGTCCACCGTCGGCGCCGACCTTCACGGCCGCCGGCTCGGGCTGCTCGGGCTCGGGAAGATCGGCGCCCGGGTGGCGCAGGTCGGGCTCGCCTTCGGCATGCGGGTCGCTGCCTGGAGCCAGAACCTGACCAAGGAACGGGCCGAGGAGGTGGGCGTGGAACTCGCCGCCTCCAAGGAGGACCTGCTGGCCACCAGCGACTTCGTCTCCGTCCACCTGGCCCTCGGCGACCGCACCCGGGGCCTCGTCGGCGCCGCCGAACTGGCCCTGATGAAGCCGGACGCCTACCTGGTCAACACCTCCCGCGCGGCGATCGTGGACCAGGACGCCCTGCTGGCCGCGCTCCGCGAGGGCCGGATCGCGGGCGCCGGTGTCGACGTCTTCGACGTCGAGCCGCTGCCCGCGGACCACCCGATGCGCACCGCACCCCGCCTCCTCGCCACGCCCCACCTCGGCTATGTGTCCCGGGCCAACTACGCGACGTACTACGGCCAGGCGGTGGAGGACATCCAGGCCTACCTCGCGGGTTCTCCGGTACGACGGCTGCCCTGAGGTCCCGTCACACGGCGGCAGGACCGGTGACCGGTACGGGCAACCGCTTGACGGTGCGTCAATCAGTATCCGGACGCCGGTAGATCCCCTCGCTCCGGTGCAGATGGTGGAGGTCCACCAGATAGCGCCGGAGCGTCACATGGTCGATCTTGTCGGAGTCCTCGCACCAGGCTCGCAGGCGCTCGTTCACGACCCGCTCCGGGTACTCGACGCCCGGCTCGAAGGTCCGCTCGGCGATGTGCCGCAGTACAAGCTTCTTCCGGGTCCACTGGGCAGGCAGCCGTACCAGCCGCCCGTCCCGTACGAAGGTGTCCAGGACGGCGTTCGTCCCGTCCCCGGCCCGTGGCGTCGGCCGCTCCCGCCGGGCCAGCTCGCGGAACAGGTCGTAGGAGACGGCCGGTCCGCCCTGCGCGCCGTCCGTCACCACGCCCTGTTCGCGCAGCCGCAGCAGCGCCAGCGCCGTGTCCTTCGCCGACAGTCCGGCCACCTCGGCGATCCGCTCGGGGCTGTCCGCGCCCAGTGCCACGGCGGCGAGGACACGCAGCCGGCTCTTCTCGGCCAGCAGCCCGACCAGCTGCCGGGCCCGCTCGGCCGTGGCTGCGCCGGCGTCGGTGTCGGTGTCGGTGGTCATGACCGCAGGTTAGGGGGACGGCCACACCCGACGCCTCCCATTAACACCCGCCCGAGACGGTGACCTACCGCCGGCTACTGGCCCGGTCCCGTGCCCAGGGTGGCGCCGGGGACGGTCTGCAGAACCGGGGCGATGACGCCGGCCTGGGGAAGCCTGAGGTCCGGGAGGCCGAAGTTGTCCGGGTTGGGCTGGGTCAGGGGGGCGTCCAGTGCCAGGCCGGGGCCCAGGGTGTGCAGGTCGGAGGCGGGGGCACCCACGCCGACCTGGTCGAAGCCGTCACCGAGGACGTGCGGAAGGGGTGTCCTGAGGTCCGCGCCGGGCAGGGCGCCGGTCACCGGCAGCTGGGGCAGCGTCCGCTCGGGCAGGAGCCGGCCGGTGACGTACCGCGGCCCGTCGGGGGCGCCCGGCGTCAGCAGCGGTACCTCCAGACCGGCCTTGGGCACCTCCATGTTCAGGGAGTCGGAGACGCCTTCCAGCGGCACGGGGACGGGGACCGCACCGACCGCCGCGGCGGGGCCGGCGGCTCCCACGACGGCCGCGACGCCCGTGACGAATGCGGCAAGGGTTCCTCGGGTGCTCGACTTCATGGCGGGTACAGGCCCTTTCAGGGTGCGGAGGGTTCGACGTCCGTACCGCGTAACGAGCCTGAAAACGCCGTCAGCACACATTTCGCCCGGGTGCAGCAACTGTCGGCTCGTCATCCATCAGCTCGTCATTCGTCAGCTGGTCATTCTTCAGCTGGTCCAGAAGTCCCACCATCGCGTCAGTACGAGCATGCCGACGACACCGACGTGCAGGAGCGGAAGCAGCCAGGTGAACTCCGCGAAGAAGGTCCTGAGCCATGCGGGGGCGGGCAGGAACCCCTTTCTGACGACGAGCGAGGTGGCGTACCAGAACATGACGATCGTGGCGACCCACGCCAGAGCGCACCACAGGCACAGCGCGTTGATCCGGTACAGCGACTGGAACTGCAGCCAGGTGCAGAACCCCACACCGAACAGGCATCCGGCCTCGAACAGCAGCCAGTACCAGCCGGGGAACAGGGCGTCCGCCAGCAGGCTCACGCCGACGCAGACGACGATGCCGTAGGCCACCAGGCCCAGCATCGGGTTGGGGAACCCGAAGGCCGAGGCCTGGTCGCTCTTCATCACGCTGCCGCAGGACACCACCGGGTTCAGACTGCACCCGGGGACGAAGTTCGGGTTCTCCAGCAGCTTGAACTTGTCGAGGGTGATGACCCAGGAGGCGAACAGTCCGGCCGCCCCGGTGATCACCAGCAGCAGCCCGAACCCCCTGCCGCCGGCCAGGGCCCGGGGCATCAGCGGCGCAGGCTGCGGGCCGGCAGGACGATGTGCGCGGCGGCCTTCAGGGTCTCGTCCGCACCGGCGAAGGCGGCCAGCGCGGCGGGCTCGACGGGCTTGCCGGGCTCGCCCTCGGGCCAGGCGCGGGTGGTGAAGACGAGGTGGGCGTAGCCGCGCTTGGCCGCGGCGGCGAGCCACTCCCGCGGCGCGTCGGCCTGGGCGACCAGCTGCGGCATGTTGAGGACGGCCTGGCCGGCCTCGACGAGCAGGGTGACGGGCAGGCTCGGCTTGGTGGTGCCGTCGACCAGGTCGCCGCCGACCGGCAGTCCGTTGCGCTCCAGCAGCTGCCCGACCGCGGCGGCGGTGGCCTCCGGGCCGCCCTCGGCGTCCCCGAGGGAGTAGGCCAGCAGGTAGGGCATGTCGCTGCCGTCGGGTGCCTCGCCACTCCAGGGAAGGACGACGAGCGTGCCGAGGGCGGCGGCGCGGAAGGGACGGGCTTCACTTGAGGTTGAGGTCACCGCGCGACCTTATCGACGGGGTGTGGCGCGGCCCGGCGGCTTCTCACTCTTACGGCCCAGCGCCCGGGGCCGCTCCACACGATCGAGGGAAGGGGTCTCGAACCTCAGCCCTGCAGGGGCAGGCCGCCGAGCAGCGGGTTGTGCTGGTTCAGGGCACCGGTGGCGCCCTTGACCGTGCTGAGCACGGAGTCCTTGTTCTCGGTGTTGAGCGCGTCCGACTGATGCTGCAGCGGCATGACGTCGTTCAGGGTGAGGCCGCCCTTGGAGACTGTGTTCACGGCGCCGTTGAGGCTGGTGGGCGTGAGGTCGGCGGTGCTGTGGGCGGCGAACGCGGGCGCGGCGACGCCGACGAGGGCCACGGAACCGGCAACGACAGCGGCAGCCTTCAGGGACTTCATCCTGTTCCTTTCTTCGACAACTCAGGTCACCCCAGGGAGTTCTGACGCCGTGCCTAACGACTTCCCTCCGGGCCGGAAACCCCGCGCCGAGAAGACATATGAGATTCCCCTCCCGCCCGTGAACAGCGCTCGGCCGTCGTGCCCGACGGTGACGACGGGCACGACGGCCGAGACAGCGGGGGTCGTGAGGATCAGCCCGTGGGCGTCGCCGGGGCCGCCAGCAGGCTGGGCAGCGGCAGGCCGTCGAGGATCGAGGTGATCAGGTCGACCAGGTCGCTCACAGCTCCGGTGACGGCGTCCGGCAGCCCGTCGAGGTTGGAGGTGACGGCCTGGATCAGCGCGTCGATCGCGTTCTGCAGGTCGTCGGTGAGGTCGCGGGCCTGGGTGGCCTTGACGTCACTCTTGGCGAACGTGGTCAGCAGGGGCGCGGCCGGGGCGGCGGGCTTGCTCGGCTCGGCGGGCACGGTCGGCGCGCCCACGCTCGGGCTGGGCGGCAGGGACGGGGTGGCGGGCACGGTCGGCGAGGCGGACGTACTCGGCGAGGCGGGCGTGCTCGGCTTCGCGGACTCACTCGGTGAGGCCGACGTACTCGGCGAGTCGGACGTACTCGGCTTCGCGGACTCACTCGGTGAGGCCGACGTACTCGGCGAGGCAGCCGTACTCGGTGTGGCCGGAGCGGTGGGAGTCGCCGGGGCCGTGGGTGTCGCCGGAGTGGTCGGCGAAGCCGGATCGGTGGGCTTGGCCGGCGCGGTCGGTGTCGCCGGCGTCGTCGGCGCTGCCGCGGCGGCCTTGGCGATGGCCTCCTTGGCCGCGTCGCCGAGCTTCCGGGCCTGGTCGGGGGTCAATCGGCCCTTCTGGAGGGACTGGTCGAGCAGGTCGACGACCGGGTTGAGCGCGGGGTCGACATTGCGCAGGGACCTGACCTGGGCGAGCAGCGCATCGGCGCCGGGGACCGCCGAGTGGGAGCCGGCGTGGGTGCGCTCCCGGGCCGAGTCGGCGGCGACGGCGGCGGGGCCGGCGATGCCGACCAGGAGGGCGGCGCACAGGGTGGTGGACGCGAGACGCCGCACGGGCAGCACACGCATGGGGGGTCCTTTCGGTGGGGGCAGGGGGTCTGAGCCCACCGTTGAACCAGCCATGACGTTCCGCAACCGCTCGCCCACGCGGAGTGAACCATCCGGGGGAGACCAGAACCGGCCGCCGGCCCGCGGACGATGCGCGGGCGGGCGGCCGGCCCAGGGGTTGCGTCCCGACGTCAGCCGTTGGCGCAGGTGTTGCCGAACGCCGGGTTCAGCAGACCGATGACGTTGACGGTGTTGCCGCAGGCGTTGACCGGCACGTGGACCGGGACCTGGACGACGTTGCCCGACGCCACGCCCGGCGAGTTGGCGGCGGAGCCGAGCGCGCCGGAGTCGGCGGCAGCCACACCGGCACCGCCGGCGACGGCCGCGATGGCGGCGGAGGTCAGGACCAGACCCTTCGCGATACGCGACATGGAGAGATGCTCCTTGGAATCGACACAAACATCCGGGCGGGATGCCCGGCGCTGTGTCAACGCACAGCGCCCCTTGGAGTTGTGCCGCCATTGGGGTGATCCCCGCCCCCGGATCGCGGCCGGTGCGCTCGGTCCGGCCGGGGCCTGGTGGGTGCGGGAGCGGGTGGAGAGCCGGGAGGAGGTGCTGCTCGGCCAGGAGGTGGCGGCGGCGCGTGAGGTGAAGGGCGGGCTGCGCCCGGAGACGCCGGCCTGGGGGCGGGGCGCGGACGCTGGAGGTCGGGCGCATCAGCCCGGGGACCGAGTTCCGGGCCGGCCCGAGCGGCGGCGGCCGCTCTCCCCCGAACTGCGCGCGCTGCCGGCGACGGCGGCCGACGGCGCTCCGGAGGTGGGGCTGGACTTCGAGTCGTCGTACCCCGCCGGCCTGTTCCTGGCCGGTCTGGTCACGGCCCCGGGCTTCGGCCCGGCGATGCGCCTCGGTCACGGCGCGACCTTCACGGCGGGCACACTGCTGGTGCGCGGGGTCCAGCACCGACTGCGCGCGAGGCCGGCGGATCCCGGCCGCACGGCGTGGCGAGGTGCCTGAGACGGTACGGCGCTGAAGGATGCGGGACGGCGCCACTGCGGAGGGCGCCTGCGTGTGGCAGGGACGCGGGGTGCCGGGCACTGGGGTCCGGCACCCCGCGCGCTACCGGCCGGAGGCCGTCCGGCTGCGTCGGTACAGAACCGCCCCGGCCGCGATCAGCGCGACACTGGCGGCCGAGGTCGCCAGCATGGTCCCTGCGTCACCACCGGTGTGCGCCAGGCCGGGCGGCTGCCCCGGCTGCTGGTCGCCGCCGCCGTAGAGGGGCGCAGTCGAGTGTTCACCGCCGCCGTACGCGGGCAGAGTCTTGTGAACCGCGTCGCCATGGGGAGGCACAGTGGTGTGGCCGCCACCGCGCGGAGACGGAATCGTGTGGCTGCCGCCGCTGCGCGAGGACGCGGCCCCGTCGCTGCCGCCGCTCGTCGAACCGTGCGTGTTGGCACAGGAGTTGCCGAACGCCGGGTTCAACGCGCCAGCAGCATCCACGGAGTTGCCGCAGACGTTGACCGGGACGTCCACCGGGACCTGGACAGTGTTGCCGGACAGCACGCCGGGCGAGCCCTGGGCGGCGCCCTGCGCGCCCGTGTCGGCGAACGCGTGGCTGCCGCACAAGGACACCATCCCTGTCGCGGCGGCGGCCACGACCATGCCCTTGCTGAGGGTCTGTCGCAATCTCGTTGTCTTCCTGCTCGAAGAAGTGGGAAGGCCGGCCTCGGGACGAAGAGATCGAAGGATCGACGGTCCGAGGCCGGCCAGGACACAGCCGGTGGGCTGGTGCGTTGCGTTACGTGCGTCAGCCGTTGGCGCAGGTGTTGCCGAACGCGGGGTTCAGCAGCGCGATGATGTCCACCGTGTTGCCGCAGACGTTGACCGGCACGTGGACCGGGACCTGGACCACGTTGCCGGACAGCACGCCGGGGGAGTTGGACGCCTCGCCGGTTGCCCCGGCGTCGGCGAACGCGGGAGCCGCCCCGCCCAGGGCCAGGATGGCGCCGGCGACGACGGCAGCGCTCTTCTTCATGGACTTTCCCTTCTCTGCGGTCATGCCCCTATGACGGCCGAAACCGAGCGAGCACAGCTTGAACGGCTCGCACCATGACCGGCAGGTTGTAAAACGAGGGATAGACAGCCGAAGAAACTACGGAACGCGCGTCGTCCTGGAATTCACTCGAACGCCTTCAGAGAATTGACAAGTTGGCGTATACGTGGAGTAACGCTTCTTCGAGAAGGGCCGCGAAAGACGGCGAAAGCCGCCCGGGCAGCGGCGGGGAACTCCGCGCGCCACCCGAGCGGCCTTCGGACCGGAGCGGGTCAGCCGTTGCCGGTGCCGTTGCCCGCCAGGACGGCGATGTCGTCCGCGATGTGCGACAGCGGCTCGTCGTCCTTGGCCTGGGTGGAGTTCTCGGCGCACTGCTGGTTCTGCGGCGCGGACAGCACCGGGATGTCCTGCACGCCGACGTTGACGGCGGCGAGGATGGACTGGGCGTTGGCCTTCGCCGGCAGGCCGACGCACAGCTTGTTGAGCGAGCTCTGGACCAGCGTGGCCTGCGGGCTCATGTTCCCGGCCGTGGTGGAGTTGCCGAACGCCTCCTGGGCCTGGTTGCCGCTCTGAGCCGTGGTGCCCGTGTCGTTGCCGATGGCAAGCGCCTGGGGGGCCACCGCCGCCGACACGCCGATCACGGACGCGGCGACCGCCGCCGCGGCCATTGCCTTCTTCAGCATTTCGCTTTCCTTTCCTCACTGCTCGCCAAGACGCACGTTCCTGCCCGGCATCAACCGCGCCCGAACCGATAGGTTGCGGGGCATCAGCGGGGCATCACCCGATCGGATCGTTCGACTCCGTGGATTCCGTGGAATTCCCCTGCCGTTCGCCCCTCGCGCATGCGTCACGGCCCCCGTGTAGGCCATCAGAGTGAAGGACAGCAACCCATCGCCTGATGGGCAGTTGACCAGGACGCTCCGATGGACGGGGTTTCTCCAGAAGGGAATTGCAAGTGATCAAGAAGGTTCTGGCCTCCGCCGCGGTCGCCGCCTCCGTCGTCGGCTTCTCCGCCACCGCCGCGTCGCCGGCCCTCGCCACCGGCAACGACACGGGCACCACCGCCCTCAGCGGCAACGACGCCGTTCAGTCGTTCGGCAACTCCAGCACGAGCGGGGACCTGAGCCCCCAGCTGGCGCTCATCCAGGGCTCGTTCAACAAGCCCTGCATCGGGCTGCCGGCCAAGGTCAACGCCCAGTCCATCCTGGCGCTGGTCAACGTCGGCGTGCAGGACATCCCGGTCCTGTCCGCGCCGCAGAACCAGCAGTGTGTCGAGAACTCCACCCAGGCCAAGGGTGACGAGCCGCTCTCGCACATCCTGGACGACATCTCCGCGCTGTCCGCCAACGGCACCAGCAACAGCTGATCCGCAGATCGCCCCGGCCCTGCACGGGCCCTCCCCGACGGGCCGCCGACTTCTCGGCGGCCCGTCGGCCTGTTCCGGCCCACCCGGATGCACCAAGGCCAGGGCGTTTGTTACCTCATCGGACTGCGCTCCTCCGATCGAGGCAAAGCCCGCAACTCCGGCGCGGCGGGGGCCGTTGACGATCACGCAGCTCCTCCCCGGAGTCCGCCTTTCGAAAGGGAACGAACATGAAGAAGCTGTGGGCAACCGCGGCCGTCGCCGCCTCCGTCGCCGGTCTCGCGGGTGCGGCCGCCCCCCAGGCCCTTGCCACCGGCAACGACCACGGCACCACGGCCCAGAGCGGCAACCAGGCCCAGTCCTCGTTCGGCAACTCCGCCACGCTCGGCGACATGAGCCCGCAGCTCTCGCTGGTCCAGGGCTCGGTGAACAAGCCCTGTGTCGGCCTGCCGGCGAAGGTCAACGTCCAGTCGGTGGCCGCGCTCATCGCGAACGTCGGCGTCCAGGACATCCCGGTCCTGTCCGCGCCGCAGAACCAGCAGTGCGCGGAGAACTCGACCCAGGCCAAGGGCGACGAGCCGGCCTCGCACATCCTGGACGACATCTCGGCCCTGTCGGCGAACGGCCAGTCCAACAGCTGAGCAGACTCCCCGAGCGGCGGGTCACCGGTTCCCCCGGTGGCCCGCCGTTCGCGTGGCGGCCCCCGGCCAGCTTTGGCTGGGGGCCAACTCACTCGCAGGTAAGCAAAGGTCAATGGGGTGTGCGGTGGCTCAGACCCCGGTGTGCGTGTGGCTCGCCTCCCGGATCGTGTCGGCGAGGGCCTGGACGTCCTGGTCCTCGGTGACGTCGGCCAGCGTGGCCGCGCGAGCGGCGAGGCGGGTGAGGCTGGGGGCGCCGGGGAGGGCGGGGCCGTGGTCGGTGCCGCCGGCGCGCAGGGCGTCGGCGAAGTAGGCGGCGACCGCCGTGACCTGGAAGCGGGGGCTCGCCTCCCAGACGGAGTCCTTGAGGGCTCCGGTCTCCAGGGCGCCGGTCTCCTCGTGCGGGGCCCGGGTGGTCGGGTCGAGCCAGCGGACGGTGGCGGTGGCGAGGTGGCCGTCGGCGCCCGGCCGGGTGCGCACCGCGTACAGGGCGGTCACGGTGTGGCCGGGGCCGACCTCGCCGCCGTCCACGTGGTCGTCTCGGAAGTCGTCGTCGGCGACCTTGCGGTCGTCGTAGCCGACGAGGCGGAACTCGGCGACGGTGTGCGGGTCGAAGGCGACCTGGGCCTTGGCGTCGCGGGCGGTCAGCTCGATGTTCTGCGGGAGTTGCTCGCAGAACACCTTGCGGGCCCCGTCGGTGTCGGAGACGTAGGCGGTGTGGCCGTCGCCCTTGTCGGCGAGGCGTTCCATGAGGGCGTCGCCGTAGTCGCTGCCTACGCCGACGCCGAAGAGGGTGATGCCGTGCTCGCGGCGGGCGGAGTCGATGCGGCGCAGGATCGCGTCGGGGCTGGTCTCGCCGTCGTTGGCGAGGGCGTCGGAGACCAGGACGACCCGGTTGGTGGCGCCCTTGCGCAGGCCCTCGACGGCGGTGGCGTAGCCGGTCTCGACGCCCGCGCCGAGGTTGGTGGAGGACTGGGCCTCAAGGCCGTCGATGGCGTCGTGGACCTCGCCGCGGTGGCCGCCGAGCCGGGTCATCGGCAGGACGGTCTCCGCGTGTTCGCTGAAGGTGACGACGGCCACCGAGTCGTCGTCGCGCAGCCGGTCCGTCATGGTGTCCAGGGACTGCCGGGCGAGGTCGAGGCGGCCGGGTTCGTCCATGGAGCCGGAGACGTCGACGACGAAGGTGAGCGCGGCCGGCGGGCGCTTCTGCGCCGGTTCGGCGGCCCGGGTGGCGAGGCCGACGCGGACCAGGGACCAGTCCGGCCTCGCGGTGCGGGCGCCGTCGACGGTGACGGAGAAGCCGTTGCCATCGGGGCGGCGGTAGTCCTGGCGGAAGCTGTTGACGAACTCCTCGGGGCGGATCGTCGACGGGTCGGGGGTGCGGCCGTCGGCGAGGGTGCGGCGGGCGTAGGTGTAGGAGGCGGTGTCGACGTCGAGGGCGAAGGTGGAGAGGTGGTCGTCGGACGGGGCCGTCTCGAAGCCCTTGTCGTCGCTCCGGTCGTCCTGACCGGGGGCAGGGGCGGGCAGGCCGTGTTTGTCGGCGCTGTTGGTGTGGTCTCCGGTGCCGCCCGCCGCACAGGCCGTCAGCAGCAGGCTGCCCGCTGCCGTGAGGGCGAGCAGCGTGCCGCGTATCCGCCGTGATCGCTGTGTCCGGTTCCGCTCCATCTCACGTTCCCCCTGCGTCGGTTGACGTCGGCTTGTGCGACCTCTGCCGACTGTGACGGCGCGGGGTGCCGGAACGTGCGCCCCAGGGGGTTGCGGATGCGTCTCGAACCGGCCACGGCGGGGGCCCGTCGAGACCGGCAGGTGATCTTCCGGTGACCTAGGACACCACGTCCTTGCGGGCGAAACCCCGGAAGGCCAGGGCGAACAGCACCAGGGCGTACGTTATGGAAATCGCGGTGCCCTGGATCATGCCGGACCACTCGGGGTGCGGCTGGACGGCGTCGGCCCAGGCGAACTGCCAGTGCGCGGGCAGGAAGTCGCGCCAGTGGCCGAGGGCGGTGACCGCGTCCAGGACGTTGCCGACGATGGTCAGGCCGACCGCGCCGCCGACCGCGCCGAGCGGGGCGTCCGTCCTGGTCGACAGCCAGAACGCCAGTCCCGCGGTGACCAGTTGGGACACGAAGATGTACGCCACGACCACCACGAGCCGCTGCGCCGCCGTACCGGAGTCGAGTGCGCCGCCGGTGGGGATCTGCAGCGGACCCCAGCCGTAGGCGGCCGTGCCGACCGCGAGGGCCACGACCGGCAGCAGCACCATCGCGGCGAGGCTCAGCCCGAGCCCCACGACGAGCTTGGACCACAGCAGCCGGGCCCGGGGCACGGGCGCGGCCAGCAGATAGCGCAGCGAGGACCAGCCGGCCTCGGAGGCGACCGTGTCCCCGCAGAACAGGGCGACCGGGATCACCAGCAGGAAGCCCGCCGAGACGAACAGGTTGACCGCGGCGAAGTTGGCGCCGGACGCGGTGGCCGTGTCCATCAGGGTGACCTGGCCGTTGCGACCTGCCGGGTCGCCGCCGATCGCGAAGGCGATGAGCAGCACGAACGGCAGGACGGCCAGGATCCCGCCCATGACCAGCGTGCGGCGCCGCTTGAGCTGGCGGACCAGCTCCACGCGCAGGGGCAGGGTGCGGCCCGCGCGGTAGCCGGAGGCCGTTTCGGTGCGCTCGGCGAGCGTGCTCATGCGGAACCTCCGATCAGGGTGAGGAAGGCGTCTTCCAGGCGCCGGTGGGGGCCGACCGAGGCGACGGGCACCTCCAGGCGCACCAGCTCCACGACCAGCCGCTCGGCCGTGCCGCCGGGTTCGAGGCGGACCAGCAGTCCGTCCTCGGTGCGCACGGCGGAGGCGATGCCGGGCAGCGCGCCCACCTTCTCCACGACCGGCTCCTCGACGGGCGTGCCGGTGCCGACCAGCAGGGTGTCGCCGGAGCCCACGATCTCGCCCACCGGGCCCGCCTGGACGAGGCGGCCGCGGTCCATCACCACCAGGTGGGTGCACGACTGCTCGACCTCGGCGAGGAGATGGCTGGAGACGATCACCGTGCGGCCGGCGGCCGCGTAGCGGATCATCACCTCGCGCATCTCGCGGATCTGCGGCGGGTCGAGGCCGTTGGTGGGCTCGTCCAGGATGAGCAGGTCGGGCAGGCCGAGCATGGCCTGGGCGATGGCGAGGCGCTGGCGCATGCCCTGGGAGTAGGTGCGCACCGCGCGGGCGAGGGCGTCGCCGAGGCCGGCGATCTCCAGGGCCTCGTCCAGGTGTGCGTCCTCGGGCGGGCGGCCGGTGGCCCGCCAGTACAGCTCCAGGTTCTCCCGGCCGGACAGGTGCGGCAGGAAGCCCGCGCCCTCGACGAAGGCGCCGACCCGGGACAGCACGGGCGCGCCGGGCCGGATGGCGTGGCCGAAGACGCGGATCTCGCCGCCGTCCGGCTTGATCAGGCCCATCAGCATGCGCAGGGTGGTGGTCTTGCCCGCGCCGTTGGGCCCGAGCAGGCCGAGGACCTGGCCCTTTTCCACGCGGAAGGACAGTTCGCGCACCGCGTACCGGTCGGCGGACTTGGCGTACCGCTTGCTCAGGTCCGTTATCTGCAGCGGGACTTCGGCGAGTGCCGGGTCGGGCGCGGGGGCGGTCGTACGGCGGCGGCCGGTGAACAGCAGAGCGAGCGCGCCCACGGCTCCGGCCAGGGGCAGCCACCACACCCAGGCGGGCAGGGGGGCCGCCGCGGTGGTGACGGCGGGGGCCGTCGGCACGCTCAGGTCTCCCTGGAGGGAGACGGTGTACGTGGCCGGGGCGGCCGGTGAGGCGTAGCCGAGGTCGGTGGAGGCGAGGACCAGGCGCAGCCGGTGGCCCTTCTGGACCTCGTGGTCGATCGCCGGGAGGGTGATCGTGACGTCCTTGCCGGTGCGGGCGCCGGTGACCCGGAGGGGGGCGACGAGCTGGGCGGGCAGCACCTGCTGGGTGCCGTCGGGGCCGACGTCGTAGACCTTGCCGAACAGGACGGCGTCCTCGCTGGTGGAGGTGACGTGGGCCGTCACGGTCGGCGAGCCGGTGATCCTGAGGTCGGTGGTCACGGGTGCCGAGTCGAACTTCGCGTACTGGCCGGGGAAGTCGAGGGAGACGCCGACGCCGAGCGCGGAGAGCTGGGCGAGGCCGCCGGTGCCGCCGAGGCCGGGCAGGGCGGAGACGCCGGGCGGGCTGGCGCCGGCCGGGTTCGCGAAGCGCTGCGCGCGGCCGGTCAGGGCGATGGTCCGCCGGTGGTCGTGCAGGCCGGGATAGCTCTTGGCGCTGGCGCCGCGCAGCTGGGCGGCGCCGTCGGTGGCGTCGACACCTCCCGTGCGGGTGATCCGGAAGGCCGGGCCGGTGCCGACGGACGTGTCGCCCTTGAGGTAGTGGTCGAACCAGGCCCGGACCCGCCCCTGCACCCGGCCGCTCTCCAGGTCGCCGCCGTCGTGTCCGCCGGCGATCCAGTCGACGTCGGCCGGCGCGCCGTTCGCCCTGATGGCCTGCGCGGCGGCGTCGGACTGGGCGAGGGTGAACAGGGAGTCGGTCTGGCCCTGCACCAGCAGGGTGGGCACCTTGATGCGGTCGGCGACCGCGGACGGCGAGCGCTGCTCCAGCAGCTCGCGGGCGGCCGCGTCCGGGGTGCCGGACTCGGCGACCCGGTCGTACATCCGGCACAGCTCCGGCTCGAACCTGGCGCAGCCGCCCCCGGTGTTGAAGAAGATGCCGGCCCACAGCTTCTTGAACACGCCGTTCGGGAACAGGGCGTCGGCCAGGTTCCAGTAGGTGATGGCCGGGGCGATGGCGTCGACGCGGTGGTCGTGTCCGGCGGCGAGCAGGGAGATCGCGCCGCCGTAGGAGCCGCCGGCCACGCCCACACGGGGGTCGCCCGGCGTGTCGAGGCGGACCTGGGGCTGCTTCGCCAGCCAGTCGATGAGCCGGGAGACGTCGGCGACCTCGTGCTTCGGGTCGTTCAGCCCGATCTTCCCGGTGGAGTGGCCGAAGCCGCGCGCGGACCAGGTCAGCACCGCGTACCCGTCGCGGGCGAGGTCCTCGGCCTGCTGCCGTACGTCGTCCTTGCTGCCGCCGAAGCCGTGGCCGAGCAGCACGGCGGGGCGACGGCCGGCGGCGGCGCCCGTGAAGTACGAGGTGTCGACGCGCGTCCCGTCGGCCATGGTCATGACCCGGTCGCTCCGGTGCACCGCCGGCGCGTCGTCGGAGGCGACGGCCGTCCACGTACCGGCGCCGGCGAGCACCACGACGGCGGCCGCGGCGGCAAAAAGCCGCCGCGGCCCCTTCAACAGCCCGCGCACCGCAGGCCTTCGAAGATCCATGCCTCAACGGTACGGTCCGCCTCCGACAACGGATGCGGCCGCCGGGCTGAACCCGGGGCCCTCCTTGGGGAGTACGGGTCCGCCCCGGCGTACTTCAGGCGTGGTACGACGACGTCCTCGCCGCCCGGCACCATGCGGGCGGCGAGGACGCGGGAAGTGTCGAGCGGGTTCGTTACGCCTGTGCGTCCTCCGGGATCGACACCAGCCAGCGGGTCTCCCGGCGCGGGCGGAGGTAGAAGGCCCAGTAGAGGGTGGCGGCCGCGGTGATGCCGCCGGTCCACAGCAGGTAGCTCGCCTCCTGCTGGCTCAGGATGTAGCCGAGGACCACGATCAGCAGGACCGGCATCGCGGGCCACAGCGGCATCCGCCAGGCCGGCGTGTGCTTGTGGGAGCCGCGGCGGGACAGCAGGGCGGCGACCGCGACCAGCAGGTACATGCCGGTCACCGAGACGCCCGTCACGCCGTACAGGGTGTCCAGGTTGACGAAGCAGAGCAGCGCGCCGGGGACGCCGACCGCGAGCGTGGCGACCCAGGGGGAGCCGAAGCGGCCGAGCTTGGAGAAGACGTTGTTGACCGGCTCGGGCCAGGCCTTGTCGCGGGCGGAGGCGAACAGGACGCGGGAGTTCTGGATGACCATGACGATGCCCGCGTTGATGATCGCGAGGGCCACGCAGAGGCTGACGAAGGTGCCGACCGCGGAGTTGGACCAGGCGGTGACCATGGAGCTGATGTCGCCGCCGGTCAGCTCCTTGAGGTCGGAGGCGCCCATGGTGATCGCGGCGACCGGGACCAGGATGATCACGGTGGAGATCGCGAGGGTGGCGAGCACGGTGCGGGCGACGTTGCGGCGCGGGTGCTCCAGCTCCTCGGAGAGGTAGACGGCGGTCGAGAAGCCCTGGGTGACGAAGAGGGCGATGGCGAGCCCGGAGACCACCAGCATGGCCGTCACGGTGTCCGTGTGGCCGTTCTCGCCGGCCACCTGCATGGAGAGCAGGCTGCCGGCCCCGCGGTGGCCGTGGGTGAAGCCCAGGAGGGCGACGACACCGGCGGCGATGACCTCCAGGACCAGGAAGATGCCGGTGATCCAGGCGTTGGCGCGCAGGTCGAGCAGGCCGGCGAGGGTGGCGAGCAGCATCACGCCGGCGCCGGTCATCGACGGGTCGAGGTGCACGATCGGGGCGAGGTAGTCCGCCGTGCCCATCGCGATCACCGGCGGGACGATCATCACGACCAGCAGGGACAGCACGAAGACGAGCCAGCCCGCGAGCCGGCCGGCCATCGTCGACACCATCGCGTACTCGCCGCCCGCGCTGGGGATGAGGGTGCCCAGCTCGGAGTAGCAGAACGCCACGGCGATACAGAGGAGGGAGCCGATGGCGATCGTCAGGGCGGTGGCGGTACCGAGGGAGCCGAAGAGGTCGGGGACGACCACGAAGAGCGTGGAGGCGGGCGTGACGCACGAGAGCGTCAGCAGGGTGCCGCCGACGACGCCGATGGAACGCTTGAGCTTCTGGGGGCTGTCAGGGGCCCCGGAAGCGTCTATGACGGCTGTCTCGACAGGGCGGAGCGTGTCGGTCATGCGGCGGTTCCGATCGACTTGTGCGACTGAGGGTGGGGTCGGGAGCGCTATCGCCTCCGGCGGCTCGTCTTGCGTTCGTCTCGTCCGCTCCCGGCGCTGCATAGAGAACCCCGACGAAAACCGCTGCGTCAATGGCTGTTTACCTACGGAATTCGTAGCTCTCGTAAGGCTCGGGCGACATCACTTTCGCAGGCTGTAGCGCTCTGCAGGCGCATCCATCAAGCCACAGCGGAATCTGACCTTGCTTTCCAAGGTCATTTGCCGTTAACCCTTTCATCATCCGTTTGATCCCACCAGAACGATAATCGCAGCTGAGGCGTCAAAAAAAGTCAGGCCGTCCGGAATCCGGACGGCCTGACAAGAGGTTGTGGAGCCCTCAGTGGTTGCGCGGGAAGCCGAGGTCGACGCCGGCGGGGGCCTCGGACGGGTCCGGCCAGCGGGTGGTGACGACCTTGCCGCGGGTGTAGAAGTGCGTGCCGTCGTTGCCGTAGATGTGGTGGTCGCCGAAGAGCGAGTCCTTCCAGCCACCGAAGGAGTGGTAGCCGACAGGGACCGGGATCGGGACGTTCACGCCGACCATGCCGGCCTCGATCTCCAGCTGGAAGCGGCGGGCGGCGCCGCCGTCGCGGGTGAAGATCGCGGTGCCGTTGCCGAACGGCGAGGCGTTGATGAGGGCCACACCCTCCTCGTACGTGTCCACGCGCAGCACGCACAGCACCGGGCCGAAGATCTCGTCCTGGTAGGCCTTCGCGGACGTGGGCACCTTGTCGAGCAGGGAGATGCCGATCCAGTGGCCGTCCTCGTAGCCCTCGACCGTGTAGCCGGTGCCGTCGAGCACGACCTCGGCGCCCTCGGCCGCCGCGCCCTCGACGTAGGAGGCCACCTTGTCGCGGTGGACCTTCGTGATGAGCGGGCCCATCTCGGAGGTCGGGTCGTTGCCGGGGCCGATCTTGATCTTCTCGGCGCGCTCGCGGATCTTCTCCACCAGCTCGTCGCCGATGGAGCCGACCGCGACGACGGCGGAGATGGCCATGCAGCGCTCGCCCGCGGAGCCGTAGGCGGCGGACACGGCGGCGTCGGCGGCCGCGTCCAGGTCGGCGTCCGGCAGGACCAGCATGTGGTTCTTGGCGCCGCCCAGGGCCTGCACGCGCTTGCCGTTGGCGGAGGCCGTGGTGTGGATGTAGCGGGCGATCGGGGTCGAGCCGACGAAGGAGACGGCCTTGACGTCCGGGTGCTCCAGCAGGCGGTCGACGGCCACCTTGTCGCCGTGGACGACGTTGAAGACACCGTCGGGCAGACCGGCCTCGGACAGCAGCTCGGCGATCTTGACGGCGGCCGACGGGTCCTTCTCGGACGGCTTCAGGACGAAGGTGTTGCCGGTCGCGATGGCGATCGGGAACATCCACATCGGGACCATCGCCGGGAAGTTGAACGGCGTGATGCCGGCGACGACACCCAGCGGCTGGCGGATCGCGGCCACGTCGACGCGGTTCGCGACCTGCGTGGACAGCTCGCCCTTGAGCTGCACGTTGATGCCGCAGGCCAGGTCGACGATCTCCAGGCCGCGGGCGACCTCGCCGAGGGCGTCGGAGTGCACCTTGCCGTGCTCGGCGGTGATCAGCTCCGCGATCGCGTCCCGGTTGGCGTCCAGCAGCGCCCGGAACTTGAAGAGGATGGACGTGCGCTGGGCCAGCGAGGACTGGCCCCAGGTCACGAAGGCGTCCTTCGCGGCGGCTACCGCGGCGTCCACCTCGTCGACCGACGCGAACGCGACCTTGGTGGTGACCGCGCCGGTCGCCGGGTCCGTGACCGGCCCGTACGTACCCGACGCGCCTTCGACGGTCTTGCCGCCGATCCAGTGGTTGACGATCTTCGTCATGCCCAGAAACTCCTTTTACAGATGGCGGCGTCGGGTCGAGACGTGCCGTTCGTACAGCTCACGTGCCTTGACCGCGGACGATCGGGTCGCGGTCTCGGCCACAGGAACATCCCACCAGGCCTGCGCCGGAGGCGCGCCCGACACAGTGTCGGACGTTTCGGTCTCCACGTAGACACATGTGGCAGTGTCGGCGGCCCGCGCCTCGGCGAGCGCCGCGCGCAGGTCCCGTACGGTCTTGGCGCGCAGGACGCGCATGCCGAGGCTGGCCGCGTTGGCGGCGAGGTCGACGGGCAGCGGGGCACCGGTGAAGGTGCCGTCGTCCGAGGTGAAGCGGTAGGCGGTGCCGAACCGCTCGCCGCCCACGGACTCCGACAGACCCCCGATCGAGGCGTACCCGTGGTTCTGCACGAGCACGATCTTGATCGCGATGCCCTCCTGCACGGCGGTCACGATCTCCGTCGGCATCATCAGGTACGTCCCGTCGCCGACCAGCGCCCACACGTTCCGCTCGGGCGCGGCGAGCTTCACGCCGATCGCGGCCGGGATCTCGTAGCCCATGCAGGAGTAGCCGTACTCCAGGTGGTACTGGTCGTACGAGCGCGCCCGCCACAGCTTGTGCAGGTCGCCGGGGAGCGATCCGGCCGCGTTGATGATGATGTCGGACTCGTCCACCAGGGCGTCCAGGGCGCCGAGGACCTGCGGCTGGGTCGGCCTGATGTCCGGCTCGTCCGCCTCGAAGCAGGCCTCCACGCGCTGCTCCCAGCGCTCCTTGTCCTCGGTGTACTCGGTGACGTAGGAGTCGGCGACCCGGTGCTCGTGCATCTCCAGCGCCTCGGTCAGCTCGCCCAGGCCGCTGCGGGCGTCCGCGACCAGCGGCAGCCCGGCCAGTTTGTGGCCGTCGAAGGGCGCGATGTTGAGGTTGAGGAAACGCACGTCCGGGTTCTCGAAGAGGGTGCCGGAAGCGGTGGTGAAGTCGGTGTAGCGGGTGCCCACGCCGATCACCAGGTCCGCGGTGCGGGCCAGCTCGTCGGCGGTCGCGCTGCCGGTGTGGCCGACGCCGCCGACGTCCTGCGGGTGGTCGTGACGCAGCGAGCCCTTGCCGGCCTGGGTGGAGGCGACCGGTATCCGGGTGGCCTCCACGAACTCCGCGAGGGTCTCCTCGGCGCGGCTGTGGTGGACTCCGCCGCCCGCGATGACGAGCGGGCGCTTCGCGGCCCGGACCGCCCGGACTGCCTCGGCGAGTTCGGTGGGGTCCGCGCCGGGGCGTCGTACGGTCCACACGCGCTCGGCGAAGAACTCCGCGGGCCAGTCGTACGCCTCGGCCTGCACGTCCTGCGGCAGGGCCAGGGTGACCGCGCCGGTCTCCACCGGGTCGGTGAGAACCCGCATGGCCTGCAGGGCGCTCGGGATCAGGGCCTCGGGCCGGGTGATCCGGTCGAAGTACCTGGACACCGGGCGCAGCGTGTCGTTGACCGACACGTCGCCCGCGTACGGCACCTCCAGCTGCTGCAGGACCGGATCGGCGGGGCGGGTGGCGAAGACGTCGCCGGGCAGCAGCAGCACCGGGAGGTGGTTGATGGTGGCCAGCGCGGCGCCGGTGACCAGGTTGGTCGCGCCCGGCCCGATGGAGGTGGTCACGGCGTGGGTGGACAGGCGGTTCGACTGGCGGGCGAAGCCGACCGCCGCGTGCACCATGGACTGCTCGTTGCGGCCCTGGTGGTACGGCATCACGTCCTGGTACTCGATCAGCGCCTGGCCCAGCCCGGCCACGTTGCCGTGCCCGAAGATGCCCCAGGTGGCGCCGATCAGCCGCTGCCGCCGGCCGTCGCGTTCCGTGTACTGGGCGGCGAGGAAGCGGACGAGTGCCTGCGCGACCGTGAGCCTCGTCGTCGAGGTCGTCATCGGTAACCCTCCCTGTGATCCGGGTGGAAGCAGATCCGCCACTCCCGCGTCTGACCCGGACCGGACATGACGTTCAGGTAGTACATGTCGTGCCCGGGCTGGGCGATCGACGGGCCGTGCCAGCCGTCGGGTACGAGGACGGCGTCACCGGAGCGGACCTCGGCGAGGACGTCGGTCCCGCCCTCGCGCGAGGGGAATACGCGCTGATAGCCGAAACCGTTCGGGCCGTCGATCTCGAAGTAGTAGATCTCCTCCAGCTCGGACTCCTCGCCCGGCCGGTGCTCGTCGTGCTTGTGCGGCGGGTACGAGGACCAGTTGCCGCCGGGTGTGATCACCTCGACGGCGATCAGCTTGTCGCAGTCGAAACCCTGTCCATCAGCGCCTCCGGCGCGGGCGGCAGAGGCGAAGTTGCGCACCCGGCGGGCGCAGGTGCCGCTGCCGCGCTCCTCGACGGGGACCTCCGGCGCGGGGCCGTAGCGGGCGGGGAGTCGTCGCTCGCACTTCGCTCCTGCCAGGGCGAAGCGGCCTCCCGCGCCGGAGGCGATCAGGACCTGGGCGTCCCGGGGCACGTACGCGAAGTCGGAGACCCCCGCGAACACGCTTTCCCGGCCCAGGAGTTGAAATTCTTCTTCCGCGATTCGCACGGTACATCCGCCGTGCAGCGGAAGCACGATCCACTCACTGTCCCCGGTGGTGAACGTATGTGTACCGCCCGGTGACAACTCCACGATGCGCAGGCTGCTGTGCGTCCAGCCGGCCCGCTTGGGGTCGATGTCGACGGCGTACTGGGCGTTCGCGGTGGCACCCCGGGGCAGGTGCAGGTCGGTGCTGGTCATGCGGCCCTCACAGCAGTCCTACGGCGGTGTCCACGGCGGCGGCCACGTCGCCGTCCGCCGGATACAGCAGCGAGCGGCCGACCACCAGGCCGCGCACGGTGGGCAGTTGCAGCGCGCCGCGCCACTTCTCGTACGCGGCCACCTGCTCCTCGGGCGAGTCGCCGATGTCGCCGCCGAGCAGCACGGCCGGCAGGGTCGAGGTCTCCATGACCCGGGCCATGTCGTCGGGGTTCTCGGTGACCGGCACCTTCAGCCAGGTGTAGGCCGAGGAGCCGCCGAGGCCCGACGCGATGGCGATGGACTTGGTGACCGCCTCGGCGCTCAGGTCGTTGCGGAGCCGTCCGTCGGGGCCGCGTTGGCTGATGAACGGCTCCACGAAGACCGGGAGCCGGAGCGCGGCCATCGCGTCGACGGCGCGGGCGGTGGACTCCAGGGTGGTCAGGGAGCCCGGGTCGTCGTAGTCGATGCGCAGCAGCAGCTTGCCGGCGTCGAAGCCGAGGCGCTGGATGTCCTCGGGCCGGTGCCCGGTGAAGCGGTCGTCCAGCTCGAAGCTGGCGCCCTGCAGGCCGCCGCGGTTCATCGAGCCCATGACGACCTTGTGGTCGAGGGCGCCGAGCAGAAGCAGGTCGTCCAGGATGTCGGCGGTGGCGAGGACGCCGTCGACGCCGGGCCGGGACAGCGCGATGCACAGGCGTTCCAGCAGGTCGGCGCGGTTGGCCATGGCGAGCCCCCGGTCGCCGACGCCGAGTGCGCCGCGGGCCGGGTGGTCGGCGGCGACGATCATCAGCCGGCCGTGCTCGTTGAGGAGGGGCCTGCGCGCCCGCCGGGCGGCGGCCTCGGCGATCGCCTCGGGGTGGTGGGTACGGGTGTGGACCAGCTCGGCGACGTCGACGCGCGGCGACCGGCTGCCGTCCCCGCCCTCGTGGTGGGTGCCTGCCACCCTGCCCGCCCTCACAGGACCGCTCCGGCCTCGAGCGCGGCGGCCACCTCGTCGGGGGTGGGCATCGCGGAGGAGCACTCCAGGCGGGAGGCCACGATGGCGCCGGCCGCGTTGGCGTGTCGCATGATCGTCTCCAGGTCCCAGCCTTCCAGCAGGCCGTTGCAGAGGGAGCCGCCGAAGGCGTCACCGGCGCCGAGTCCGTTGAGGACGTTGACGGGGAGCGGCGGGACCTCGGCGGACTCGCCCTTGCTGTTGACGGCGAGGACGCCCTTGGGTCCCTGCTTGACCACGGCGACCTCGACCCCGGCGTCCAGCAGTGCGCGGGCCGCGGCGTGGGGCTCGCGCACGCCGGTGGCGACCTCCACCTCGTCCAGGTTGCCGACGGCCACGGTGGTGTGGCCCAGCGCCTCGGCGTAGAAGGGGCGGGCGGATGCCGGGTCGTTCCAGAACATGGGCCGCCAGTCGAGGTCGAAGACCGTCGGGCCCGACTTCGCGCGGTGGGCGAGGGCCGCGAGGGTCGCCGTACGGCTGGGCTCCTCGCTCAGGCCGGTGCCGGTGACCCAGAAGACGCGTGCCTCGCGGATCGCGTCCAGGTCCAGCTCGTGGGCGTCGATCTCCAGGTCCGGCGCCTTGGGCTGCCGGTAGAAGTAGAGCGGGAAGTCGTCCGGCGGGAAGACCTCGCAGAAGGTGACCGGCGTGGGCAGTCCGGGCACCGGGGTGACCCAGCGGTCGTCGACGCCGAAGCCGCGCAGGGCCTCGTGCAGATAGGCGCCGAACGGGTCGTCGCCCGTGCGGGTGATCACGGCGGTCCGCCGGCCGAGCCTGGCCGCGGCCACCGCCACGTTCGTCGCCGACCCGCCGAGGAACTTGCCGAAGGACGACACCTGGGCGAGCGGGACACCGGTTTGCAGCGGGTAGAGGTCCACTCCGATCCGCCCCATGGTGATCAGGTCGTACGCCATCGGCTTCCCTTCGTCACGGCTCTCCCCGGCTTTCTAGTCCTGTCCGCCGAGCCCTGTCAATGTTTTGTCCAGACATTCGGACCAGACCTTGACACCGCTTTCCACCGCCCCGCACGCTGACGGCCATGACGTCGTTGTCACCCTCCTCACTTTCCCGTATCCGGATCGGATCGGCGCCCGACTCCTGGGGCGTCTGGTTCCCGGACGACCCGCGGCAGGTCCCCTGGCAGCGCTTCCTCGACGAGGTCGCCGACTCGGGCTACGAGTGGATCGAGCTGGGCCCCTACGGCTATCTGCCGACCGACCCGGCGGTGCTCGCCGAGGAGACCGCCCGGCGTGGCCTGAAGGTGTCGGCCGGCACGGTCTTCACCGGCCTGCACCACGGCGCGGCGGTCTGGGACAAGACCTGGTCGCACGTCTCCGACATCGCCGCCCTCACCCAGGCCATGGGCGCCCGCCACCTGGTCGTCATCCCGTCCTTCTGGCGGGACGACAAGACCGGCGAGGTGCTGGAGCCCGACACGCTGACCCCCGAACAGTGGCGGAATCTCACCTCTCTGACCGAGCGACTCGGACACGAGGTGCGGGAGCGGTGCGGCCTGTCGATCGTGGTCCACCCGCACGCCGACACCCACATCGACAGCGAGGAGAACGTCACCCGCTTCCTCGACGGCACCGACTCCGACCTGGTGTCGCTGTGCCTGGACACCGGGCACTACGCGTACTGCGGCGGGGACAGCGTCAAGCTGATCGAGACGTACGGCGAGCGGATCGGGTACCTGCATCTGAAGCAGGTCGATCCGGAGATCCTGGCCGACGTGCGGGCGAAGGGGACGCCGTTCGGGCCCGCGGTCGCCCAGGGCGTGATGTGTGAGCCGCCCTCCGGGGTGCCTGCGCTGGGGCCGGTGCTGGAGGCCGCGCAAAGGCTGGGGGTGGAACTGTTCGGGATCGTCGAGCAGGACATGTACTCGTGCGCGCCGGACGCTCCGCTGCCGATCGCTCGGCGGACTCGGGCGTTTCTTCGGTCGTGCGGGGCCTGAGAGTGCCTACGGGGGTGCCGGGTTCTGCGAATGTGCGTGTGCAGGTCGTGCGTGGCTTGTCGCGCCCACGCGGCGGAGCCGCATATCGAGACAGCCCCGCGCCCCTAGGGGGTTGTGCTTGCCGCTCGTAGCATGAGTGCCCTTCGGCTCAGTGCAGGAGGGCGCATGGCGGACGGGGTCTCGTGGGAGGTCGTTCCCGCACAGCCCCATCCGGCGTTGCGGCCCGGTGTGATCAGTTATCGCGGGATACGCATGGCCCTCGACCGGCCGCGGCGGCGGCTGGAGACGCCGATCGGGGCGGCCACGCTGTTGCTCGGCTTCGAGGAACCGGTGCGTATCTCGCGGGCCGGGCGGACCCCGGCGACCCTGGTCTCCGTAGTCAACGGGCTGACCACCACACCGGCCCTCGGCGAACACGCGGGGCGGCTCTCCGGCATCGAGGTTCTGCTCGCGCCATGGGCCGCGTTCACGCTGTTCGGCACGCCCCAGCACGAACTGGCCAACCGGTCCCTGGATCCGGACGAGTTGCCCCATCCACTGGGTACCGGTGTGGGTGAACTGGCCGCCGCTCTCGCCGCGTTGCCCGGCTGGTCCGAGCGGTTCGCCCTGCTGGACGAGGTGTTGCTGCGGTGGTCCCGGGCGGGCGTTCCCGGCTCCGCGCGGGTGGTGCGTGCCTGGTCGCTGCTGCGGCACAGCCGGGGTGCGATCCCGGTCCCCCGGCTGGCCGAGGAAGTCGGCTGGAGCGTGCGGCAGTTGGAGAACCGCTTCCGTGAGCAGATCGGCCTCGGTCCGAAGGCTGCGGCCCGGGTGCTCCGGCTGCAGTGGGCGAAGCGGCTGCTGGCGGCGGGGCGCGGGCCGGCGGAGACGGCGGCCCTGTGCGGGTTCTATGACCAGGCGCACCTGAGCGGCGAGTTCAAGGCGATGACGGGCTGCACGCCCGGCGAGTTCCTCGCGGCCCGCCGCCTGCCGGCGGCGCGCTCGGTGCCGGACCGGATGGCGGGCGAGGCGACGAGCCTGGTTCTCGCACCCGGCCGGGGTGCGGTTTTTTCCAATACCCGCGGCAACCGGTAGGGGCACGCTGATCGTCCGGCCGGTCGATTCCCGGGGGAAGCGAGGCCGTCGGCGGCTCGGCTGTTGGACACGGGGGATCCGGCAGCCCGGCCGGGAGCGAGGAGCCGTCGGAGGTGCGGGAAGCCGGCGGACCGGGACTCGACGCAGCGAGCCCCGGTCCGCCCTCCCGTGCGCGGGCGTCGGCCCGGCCCGGCGATCACGTCGGCGCACACCTTTTGCTGCGGGCGTGTCACAAACACCCCGTTCCTGTCACACATGTCGCGCCTCTGCGGGTTCTCGGTCACACCCGGCCAACAGCCGCTTTCTCGCGGTCACTCTGCGTCGTTCACCGGACACAGGCTTGGTGATCGCCAGCGCAGCGCCCGGCTCCCCCGACGGCCGTCCCCGGCCGCCGCCGCGGCGCGCGCAGGGAGGTGCAACTCATGACCGACCGAGGGCTCTGGTCCTACAAGGAGATCGCGGCGCACATCCGGGTGCAGCCGGACACCGTACGGTCCTACCGCAAGCACGGCCTGCTGCCTCCGCCCGACCACGTGGAGGGCGGCAAGCCCTACTGGTACGCCGACACCGTCCGCGCCTGGGTCGCTTCCCGGCCGGGCAACCGGGGCCGAAGAGTGGACTGACCCGGACCTCGCCTGCCGGAAAAATCACCTGTGCCCCACCTGCCTCGTGGGGCACAGTCGCCTCATGAGTTTCTCCATCAAACCCGTCCTGACCGGCCACAAGACCGTCCTGCGTCCCTTCACCGAGGCCGACGCCGAGGTGATGTGGAAGATCATGGAAGACCCCGAGGTACTCCGCTTCACCTACGATCCGTCCACCGACCTGACCCCGGAGCGGGTGCGGTCCTGGTACGGCTCCCGGGCCACCGCCCCCGACCGTCTCGACCTGGCCGTCACCGACCCCGCGACCGGCGAAGTCCTCGGCGAGGTCGTCCTGCACGAGTACGACCCGGCCGCCCGCAGCTGCACCTTCCGCACGCTGATCGGTCCCCGGGGCCGCGGCCGCGGCATCGGCACCGAGGCGACCCGGCTGATCGTCGCCCATGGCTTCGGGGAACTCGGCCTGCACCGGATCGAGTTGGGCGCCTATGCCCACAACCGCCGGGCCCTGCACGTCTACGAGAAGGTCGGGTTCGTGGTCGAGGGGGTTCGGCGGGAGATACAGCGGCAGGACGGCGAGTGGACCGACGAGGTGATCATGTCGATCCTGGACCGTGAGTGGGCGGCGCTCAGCTCCACGGCTCGATGACCGTCACGCCCGCGCCCGGCGCCGTCCCCATCGCCGCCAGGGCCTCGGGGACCGCGTCGAGCGCGATCGTTCGCGTGATGAGCAGGTCCGGGCGCAGCACCCCGGACCCGACCAGCTCCAGCATGCCCGGATAGGCGTGGGCGGCCATGCCGTGGCTGCCGAGGAGTTCGAGCTCCAGGGCGATGGCGCGGGCCAGTGGGACGGGGGTGGTGCCGTCCGGTGAGGGCAGCAGGCCCACCTGGACGTGCCGGCCGCGGCGGCGCAGGGAGTCGACGGAGGCCGCGCAGGTGGCGGGCGAGCCGAGGGCGTCGAGGGACAGATGGGCGCCACCGCCGGTCAGCTCCCGGACGGCGGCCGCGGTGCCGGGCACGCCGGTCGCGTCCACGCACTCGGCCGCCCCGAACTTCCGCGCCAGGTCCAGGGCCCGGGGCGACACGTCGACGGCGACCACCCGCGCTCCCGAGGCCGCGGCGATCATCACCGCCGACAGCCCGACCCCGCCGCAGCCGTGCACCGCGACCCACTCCCCCGCCGCCACCCGGCCCTGCTGCACCACCGCGCGGAAGGCGGTGGCGAAGCGGCAGCCGAGGGCGGCGGCCGTGGCGTACGCCATCCCGTCCGGGATCGCGACCAGGTTCACATCGGCATGGTCGAGGGCCACGTACTGGGCGAAGGAGCCCCAGTGGTGGAAGCCGGGCTGGGTCTGGCGCTCGCACACCTGCTGGTCGCCGGCCGCGCAGGACGGGCAGCTGCCGCAGGCGCAGACGAACGGCACGGTGACCCGGTCGCCGGGCCGCCAGCCGGTGACCCGGGCGCCCACGGTCTCCACGACACCGGCGAGTTCGTGCCCCGGTACGTGCGGGAGCGTGATGTCCGGGTCGTGTCCCATCCAGCCGTGCCAGTCGCTGCGGCACAGCCCGGTCGCCTCGACCCGCACCACCACCCCGTGCTCGGCGGGCTGCGGGTCCGGCACCTCCCGCACCTCAGCGGGCTCCCCGTACTGGTCGAACACCACGGCTCTCATGCGCGTCACCCTGCCACGGAAGCCACGGGCCTCACACCCCTGCCGGCTCCTTCTCCTCCTGCGCCGGCACGGCCGGTTCCCCCTCGCTGAGTCCGAACCGCTGGTGGAAGCGGCGCAGGGGGGCCGGGGCCCACCATGTGGCGCGGCCCGTGAGCCGCATGATCGCCGGGACCAGGAGGCTGCGGACGACCATCGCGTCCATCAGCACCGCGAGGGCGATGCCGAGGCCCAGCATCTTGGTGTTGGTGACCCGGGAGGTGCCGATGGCGACCATCACCACCGCGAGGATGACCGCCGCCGCGGTGATGAGCCCGCCGGTGCGCTGCAGCCCGTGGCGGACCGCCTCGTTGTGGTCGCCGGTGCGCTCGTACTCCTCCTTGATGCGGGAGAGCAGGAACACGCCGTAGTCCATGGAGAGGCCGAAGGCCACGCAGAACATCAGGACGGGCAGGGTGGTCTCGATCGAGCCGGGACTGGTGAAGCCGAGCGCTCCGGAGAGGTGGCCGTCCTGGAACACCCAGACCACCGCGCCGAACATCGCCGTCAGGCTGAGCGCGTTGAGCACCACCGCCTGCAGGGGTATCAGCACGCTCCCGGTGAGCAGGAAGACCAGCAGCAGGGTGACGATCGCGATGAACGCGCCCGCCCAGGGCAGGTGTTCACCTATCGCGTGCTTGGAGTCGACCAGGACGGCCGCCGTGCCGGTCACCTTGGTGTCGAAGGGGGCCTTGAGCGAGCGCAGGTCGCCGACCAGGCTCTGGGCGGCGCTGTCGACGGCCTCGCCCTTCGGCTGCACCGTGAAGTAGGCCGTGTCGCCCTTGACCAGCGGGCCGTCGACGCGGACCACCTCGGGCAGGGCGGCCACCCGCTGCTTGTAGTCCGCGTACTGGGTCTCGGTGGCCTTGCCCTCGGCGAGGATCTCCAGGCCGCCGCCGGGGGTGCCCGGGAAGCCGTCCCGGATGTGCTGCTGCACCACGTGCGACTCGGCGCCCGAGGGCAGCTGGCGGTCGTCGGCGGTGCCGAACTTCACGCCCAGGAAGGGCAGTCCGAGGAGCACCAGCAGGGCGGTCGTGCCGAGCGCGAAGAGCGGGGCACGGCGCATCACGAGCGTGGCGGCCCGGGCCCAGGCAGTTCCTTCGGTGCCGGCGGCCTTCGGCTCGCGGCCGCGGCGGAAGAGGCGGCGCAGGTCGAGGGCGTTGACCCGGTGGCCGAGCAGGAGCAGGGCGGCCGGGAGCAGGATCAGCGCGGCCGCGGCGGCGAGCAGGACCACGGCGATGCCGGCGTAGGCGAAGGACCGCAGGAAGTACTGCGGGAAGACCATCATGGCGGCCAGGGAGACCGCGACGGTGAGGGCGGAGAACAGGACCGTGCGGCCGGCCGTGCGCAGGGTCGTGCCCACGGCGGTCAACGGGTCGGCTCCGGTGGAGAGTTCCTCGCGGTAGCGGCGGACGATGAACAGGGCGTAGTCGATGGCGAGGCCGAGGCCGAGGGCTGTGGTGAGGTTCAGCGCGAAGACGGAGACGTCGGTGAAGGACGTCAGGCCGCGCAGCACCGCGTTCGTGCCGAGGATGGCGACGATGCCGATACCCAGCGGCAGCAGGGCCGCGATCGCGCTGCCGAAGACCATCACCAGCAGGACCAGGGTGATGGGCAGGGCGATCATCTCGGCGCGGGTGAGGTCCTCCTTGATGATCGTCTGCATCTCGTGCCGCACCGCGACGATGCCGCCGACCTTCACCTGGACCGGGCCGTGCGTGCCCCGGTAGTGGGGCGCTATGCGGTCCAGGGTCTTGCCCATCGCGTTCTCGTCGCCGGTGATGCGGGCGGCGATGAGCGCCTCGTGACCGTCCTCGGCACGCAGGGCGGGGGATTTCGACTGCCAGTAGGAGCCGACGCCGGTCACGCCCTGCTCGGTGGCCAGCCGCTCGGCCAGGTCGCGGGCCTGGGCGGCGACCGCCGGGTCGTCCACGGAGGCGCGACCGGAGTCCACCAGGAGCAGCAGGTTGGGCTGGGAGTCGGGGAACTCGCGCTCCAGTGCCTTGGTCGCGTACGTCGACTCGGCGGCCGGGTCCTCCCAGCCGCCGCTGCCCAGACGGTCCGCGACGCCGCTGCCGGCCAGCACCGCGAGCGCGGTGAGCACCAGGGCCACCAGCAGCGACAGGCGCGGGCGGGCGGTCACGAAACGTGTCCAGCCCCCGACGCGGGGCGGTCCGTCCCCCGGGATCGGCGCCTTGTTGACTTCGGTCATCGTGCGGTGTCCCCTTCACCCTGACCCATGTCTGTGCAGGCAGGCAGCATGGATCGGTCATTGCCATAAACTGGCAAACACGAGAGATCGCTCGCGTTTCTCAAGAATGCGAGCGACCGCTCGTGTTTGTCAATCGCCTTTGAAGGGCTGGGGATCACGCGTGTCCGACACCTCGGAGAAGGAGCAGCCGCGCCGTCGTCAGGCACGCGGTGAACGCCGTATCGCGCAGCTCCTCCAGGCCGCCGCCCGGGTCTTCTGCACCACCGGCTACACCGCCGCCAGCACCAACGCCATCGCCCGCGAGGCGGGCGTCTCGCCGGGCACGCTCTACCAGTTCTTCCCGAACAAGGAGGCGCTCGCCGTCGAGCTGGGCGACCGGCTCATGCACCAGATGCAGGAGACGTACGGCGAGGTGCTGACCCCGGTCGACCCCGCCACCCCGCTGGAGGAGGCCATCGGCACGGCCGTCGACCGGTTCATGGCCTTCAACACCGAGCACCCGGTCTTCTTCGCGCTGATGCACGGCCCCGACGTACCCGGCAGGATCGCCGAGGCGCACGACCAGCTGCACGCCACTGTGATCGGCCGCATCGAGGGCCTGCTCGGCTCCCTCCTGCCCGAGGCCGACCCGGCCGACGTCACGCGCACGGCCCACGTCTGCCTCGGCATCTACAAGGCGGGCCTGGAGCTGGTCCTCGCCCACGAGGGCGCCGAGCAGGAGGCCTACGTCCAGGAGATCAAGGACGTCCTGATCCGCTACCTGCAGCCTCTGGTGGGCGACCGGCTCGGCGGCGCGTGACCCCGCTGCGGTCCCCGGACTGCACCCTGGGAACATCTGCCTAGAGTGCGGATAAATCGCCCAGCAGGAGCTGCAGAGAACCGACGTGACCCACTCGTCGCCGCCCGGTACGCCCCGGGCCCGCATTCCCGGCCCCCAGCAGCCCCCGCCGCCGTTCCCGCGCATCGGCGCCGGCCTGTGGAAGCGCTGCCTGGGCGGCAGGCTCACCCTGTGGGCGCTGACCGCGCTGGTGACGTACACGACGCAGAGCACCGCACTGCTGCCGACCCTCATCCTGCTCGGCGGTTTCCTGGTCCCCGTCGTCTTCGTGCCGTGGGCGTACGAGCGGCACGGCCGGGACCTGGGCGTCAGCGCGATCCTCGGCTGCTTCCTGGCAGGCGGCGCGCTCGGCATGCTCGGCGCCTCACCGATGGAGTCGTACCTGCTCCGCCCCTCTCTGGGCATGTTCACCGGCGTCGGCCTGATCGAGGAGGCGGCCAAGCTCGGCGCGCTGGTGTTCGCGCTGCGCCGGCAGCCGGGCATCCGCGGGGTGCGGGCCGGGCTGGTGCTCGGCGCGGCGGTCGGCTTCGGCTTCGCGGCTCTGGAGAGTTGTGGTTACGCGTTCGGCGCGGCCGTCTCCGCCGACGGCGTCGGCCTCAGGGCGCTGCTGGAGACGGAGATCCTGCGCGGGGTGCTCGCCCCCTTCGGGCACGGCCTGTGGACGGCGATCGCGGGCGGCGTCCTGCTGGCCCACCGCCGCCCGAACGGGCACTTCCGGCTCGCCACGCCGGTCGTCGGCGCCTGGCTGGGCGTCTGCGTGCTGCACGCTCTGTGGGACGCCACCCACGGCATCGCGATCTGGCTGGTGGCCCGGCTGTCGGGCACCGGCCTGGCACCGGAGCTGTTCGCACAGGGGTACATCCCGCAGCCCAGCGCCGCGCAGGAGCACCTGTTCACCCTGTTCTCGGCCGGCGGTCCGATGCTCGTCGCCGTGCCCGGCGTCGCCTGGGTGCGGTCGCTGGCACACCGGGGCACCTCTTGGAGAAATACCCCCTAGGGGTATAGTCTGAAAAACGTGGGGCTCCCCCGTGGACCCCACTGGCCCCACACGCCACGACGAGGAGTAACGACATGACCGCTCAGACCGACACTTCGGGCTCCGCCACCGCTGTCTACAAGGTGACCGGCATGAGCTGCGGCCACTGTGAGGGCTCCGTCTCCAGCGAGATCTCCCAGATTCCCGGCGTCAGCTCGGTCAAGGCCGTCGCGTCGACCGGCGAGGTGACCGTCGTCTCCGAGGCCCCGCTCGACGACGAGGCCGTCCGCGCCGCCGTGGACGAGGCGGGCTTCGAGCTGGCCGGCAGGGCCTGAGCGCACGACCCGAGTGACCGGGCCCGCCCCGCATCCCGGGCGCGAGCCCCGAAAACTTTCACCGACCGGGCCGTGCCGACCAGCTGATACTGGTTCCGCGCGGTCCGGTCCGATGTCTGGAGTCCGGACATGACCAGCACCACCACCGAGACAGCGAGCGAGATAGGCGGCACGTCCGAGGTCGAGCTGCTCATCGGCGGGATGACCTGCGCCTCCTGCGCCGCACGGGTGGAGAAGAAGCTCAACCGCATGGACGGCGTGAGCGCCACCGTGAACTACGCGACGGAGAAGGCGAAGGTCAGCTACGCCGAGGGCGTCCAGGTCGCCGACCTGATCGCGACCGTCGTGAAGACCGGATACACCGCCGAGGAGCCCGCGCCGCCGGAACCCGAACCCGAGGTCCGGGAAGCCGCCGGGCACGACCCGGAACTCACCGCCCTCAGGCACCGCCTGCTCGTCTCCGTGCTGCTCGCCGCCCCCGTCGTCCTGCTCGCCATGATCCCCGCGCTGCAGTTCGACAACTGGCAGTGGCTCTCGCTCACGCTCGCCGCGCCGGTCGTCGTCTGGGGCGGCCTGCCCTTCCACCGGGCCGCCTGGACCAACGCCCGGCACGGCGCCGCCACGATGGACACCCTCGTCTCCGTCGGCACGCTGGCCGCGTTCGGCTGGTCGCTGTGGGCGCTGTTCTTCGGCGACGCGGGCATGACCGGCATGCACGACGAGTTCCGCCTCACCGTCTCGAGGATGGACGGCGCCTCCACCATCTACCTGGAGGTCGCCGCCGGGGTCGTCGCGCTGATCCTCCTCGGCCGCTATCTGGAGGCCCGCTCCAAGCGCCGCGCGGGCGCGGCCCTGAAGGCCCTGATGGAGCTGGGTGCCAAGGACGTCGCCGTCCTGCGGGACGGGCGCGAGGTGCGGGTGCCGGTGGCCGCGCTGGCCGTGGGCGACCGGTTCGTCGTACGGCCCGGGGAGAAGATCGCCACCGACGGCACGGTCGTCCAGGGCCTCTCCGCGGTGGACGCGGCCATGCTGACCGGCGAGTCGGTGCCGGTGGACGTCGGCCCCGGCGACCAGGTCACCGGCGCCACGGTCAACGCGGGCGGCCGGCTGGTGGTGGAGGCGACCCGGGTCGGCGCGGACACCCAGCTCGCCCGGATGGCGAAGCTGGTCGAGGACGCGCAGAACGGCAAGGCCGAGGTGCAGCGGCTCGCCGACCGGATCTCCGCCGTCTTCGTCCCCGTCGTCATCCTCATCGCGCTCGGCACCTTCGGCGTCTGGCTGGCGGCCACCGGGGACACCTCCGCCGCGTTCACGGCCGCCGTCTCCGTGCTGATCATCGCCTGCCCCTGCGCGCTCGGCCTCGCCACGCCGACCGCACTGATGGTCGGCACCGGCCGGGGCGCCCAGCTCGGCATCCTCATCAAGGGCCCCGAGGTGCTGGAGTCCACGCGCCGCGTCGACACCGTCGTCCTGGACAAGACCGGCACGGTCACCACCGGCCGGATGACCCTCCAGGGGGTGTACGTCGCCGACGGCGAGGACGAGAACGAGGTGCTGCGGCTCGCCGGAGCCCTGGAGCACGCCTCCGAGCACCCCGTCGCGCGGGCGATCGCCGCGGGCGCCGAGGAGCAGGCCGGCACGCTTCCCGGGGTCGAACACTTCGAGAACGTCCCCGGGCGGGGCGTACGCGGCCGCGTGGAAGGCCGCGAGGTGGCCGTGGGACGGCTGTTCGACGCGCTCCCGGAGGAGCTGGCCCGGGCCGGGCGGCAGGCCGAGCAGGACGGCCGTACGGCCGTCGCGGTCGGCTGGGACGGACAGGCCCGCGGAGTGCTCGCCGTCGCCGACGCGGTCAAGGAGACCAGCGCCGCGGCGGTGCGCGAGCTGCGCGCCCTCGGGCTCACGCCGGTGCTGCTCACCGGGGACAACCGGACGGTCGCCGAGGCGGTCGCGCACACCGTGGGCATCGACGAGGTGATCGCCGAGGTGCTCCCCGAGGAGAAGGTGGACGTCGTACGGCGGCTGCAGCGCGAGGGACGCGCCGTGGCGATGGTCGGTGACGGCGTCAACGACGCGGCCGCGCTCGCCACCGCCGATCTGGGGCTCGCCATGGGCACCGGGACGGACGCGGCGATCGAGGCCGGCGACCTGACGCTGGTCCGCGGGGACCTCAGGGTGGCCGCGGACGCCATCCGGCTCTCCCGGCGCACCCTCGCCACGATCAAGGGCAACCTGGTGTGGGCCTTCGGCTACAACGTGGCCGCGCTGCCGCTGGCCGCCGCGGGCCTGCTGAACCCGATGATCGCGGGGGCGGCGATGGCCTTCTCCTCGGTCTTCGTGGTGACCAACAGTCTGCGACTGCGCCGGTTCCGCTGAAGTACCCCACTGTTACCGGGGGTTAGGTGGGGCTGAAGTAAGAGTCCCTCTAGAGTCGGGCGCGAGCCTCACATAAGCTCTTCACAAGGCTCGCGCATCTTCCTTACGCTTGGGCCTCGATCGCCGTATCGGGGCTCTTGCGCACCTAAGGGACATATGCAAGAGACGCAGATCACAGTGATGCGAACGTAACCATCGAAGGGGTTCGAAGGTCTAAGTTGGCGATGTCAGAACAGCGTCTTGGGGGGCGCTGACTGGCATCTGGGGATGTCTTGGGGGACTTCCTCAGAGATGCGTTGCCGGGGCACGCACACCGGGAAGCTTTGAGCGGCCCTCCCAGCGTGCGTTGTCCCGGCAGATCGCACCGCATCACTGGAGTACGACGGGTTTTGCTCGTTGTGCTCAGACAGCGGTTCAGGCGCTGTCCTCTCCGAGCGCCCGGCCGGATCCCGTGGGGGGAATCCGCACCGGGACATGGGAAGGCGCCCTGGTCGTCGGCCCGTGGGGGGACTGACGGCTCAGGGCGCCTTCTGTTTTCCTGCTCAGCAGCGGCTCGCGTCACGACCCGCTCAGCACTGATTCAGGGCCCGCCCGACGGGCAGACCCTCGCACTCAGTACGTTCAGCGCTCCTCGACCGGAACGAAGTCGCGCTCGACCACGCCCGTGGCCGTGCTGACCCGGGGGACAACCCCCGGACCCCCGGCCGCAGACCCGGCGCCACCGCGCCCATGCCGACAGGACCCGGCAGGCGCGCCCGAAATAAAGGGAAACGCGGGGCCCACCGGCAGGGCACCAACAAATCGGCGCCCCCACCGGCAGGTGTCAGCGCTCCTCGACCGGAACGAAGTCGCGCTCGACCACGCCCGTGTAGATCTGGCGCGGGCGGCCGATGCGGGAGCCGGGCTCCTTGATCATCTCGGTCCACTGGGCGATCCAGCCCGGCAGGCGGCCGAGGGCGAACAGGACCGTGAACATCTCGGTCGGGAAGCCCATGGCGCGGTAGATCAGGCCGGTGTAGAAGTCCACGTTCGGGTAGAGGCTGCGCGACACGAAGTAGTCGTCGGAGAGCGCGTGCTCCTCCAGCTTGAGCGCGATGTCCAGCAGCTCGTCGGACTTGCCGAGAGCGGAGAGGACGTCGTGCGCGGCGGCCTTGATGATCTTGGCGCGCGGGTCGAAGCTCTTGTAGACCCGGTGGCCGAAGCCCATCAGGCGGACGCCGTCCTCCTTGTTCTTCACCTTGCGGATGAAGGTGTCGACATCGCCGCCGGCCTCCTGGATGCCCTCCAGCATCTCCAGGACGGACTGGTTGGCGCCGCCGTGCAGCGGGCCCCACAGGGCGGAGATGCCGGCCGAGATCGACGCGAACATGTTGGCCTGCGAGGAGCCGACCAGACGGACCGTGGAGGTCGAGCAGTTCTGCTCGTGGTCCGCGTGCAGGATCAGCAGCTTGTCGAGCGCGGAGACGACGACCGGGTCCAGGTCGTACTCCTGCGCCGGGACCGAGAAGGTCATGCGCAGGAAGTTCTCGACGTAGCCGAGGTCGTTGCGCGGGTAGACGAACGGATGACCGATCGACTTCTTGTACGCGTACGCCGCGATCGTCGGAAGCTTGGCGAGCAGGCGGATCGTGGAGAGGTTGCGCTGCTTCTCGTCGAACGGGTTGTGGCTGTCCTGGTAGAAGGTGGACAGCGCCGAGACGACCGACGACAGCATGGCCATCGGGTGGGCGTCGCGCGGGAAGCCCTTGTAGAAGTTCTTGACGTCCTCGTGCAGCAGGGTGTGCCGCGTGATGTCGTTCTTGAACGTGCTCAGCTCGTCGACCGTCGGGAGCTCACCGTTGATGAGCAGGTACGCCACCTCGAGGAAGGTGGAGCGCTCGGCGAGCTGCTCGATGGGGTAGCCGCGGTAGCGGAGGATGCCCGCCTCGCCGTCCAGGTAGGTGACGGCGGATTTATAGGCGGCCGTGTTGCCGTAACCGCTGTCCAGAGTCACCAGACCGGTCTGGGCGCGGAGCTTCCCGATGTCGAAGCCCTTGTCACCGACGGTGCTGTCGACCACCGGGTAGGTGTACTCGCCGTCGCCGTACCGCAGTACTACAGAGTTGTCGCTCACGTCTTCCCTCACCGACGTAGTGCCTCATCTTCGAGGTGCCCTGACTGTCTCTACCATCCCCCATTTGGCTCAGGAGAGTGCACTCGGGGTCGACCATTGGGCCTATTGGCGGCACTCAGTGCCGCCAACCTGCTCATCCTGCCCCCTCCGACCGGCATCTGGAAGTGCTCTGTGACCTTTGCGACTCGTTTGATCGATCATTTTTTGCGATGCGGCCCGCCGCCGCTGTCGCCGCCCCTGCTCAGAGGCCGGTCAGGAGCCCTGAAGCCTGAAGTCCAGTGCCGTACAGCGCCGTCCGGCCGAGACCGTGCGCACCGCCTGTCCGATCGCCTTGCGTGAACCGACGAGGACGACCAGCCGTTTCGCCCGTGTCACCGCCGTGTACAGGAGGTTCCGCTGAAGCATCATCCAGGCTCCCGTGGTGACGGGGATCACCACGGCCGGATATTCACTCCCCTGTGAACGGTGGATCGTCACCGCGTACGCGTGTGCAAGTTCGTCCAGTTCGTCGAAGTCGTACGGAACCTCCTCGTCCTCGTCCGTCAGCACCGTCAGCCGCTGGTCGACCGGATCGAGCGAGGTGACCACGCCCACGGTGCCGTTGAAGACGCCGTTCTTGCCCTTCTCGTAATTGTTGCGGATCTGGGTGACCTTGTCGCCGACGCGGAAGACCCGGCCGCCGAACCGCTTCTCCGGCAGGTCGGGCCGGCCGGGCGTGATGGCCTGCTGGAGCAGGCCGTTGAGGGTGCCGGCGCCGGCCGGGCCGCGGTGCATGGGCGCGAGCACCTGGACGTCCCGGCGCGGGTCGAGCCCGAACCTGGCCGGAATGCGCCGGGCGGCCACGTCCACGGTGAGCCGGCCGGCCTCCTCGGTGTCGTCCTGCACGAAGAGGAAGAAGTCCTTCAGGCCGTCGGTGAGCGGATGCTGCCCGGCGTTGATGCGGTGCGCGTTGCTGACCACGCCGGACTGCTGGGCCTGCCGGAAGACCCGGGTGAGCCGCACGGCCGGGACCGGGCCGCCCTCGGCCAGCAGGTCGCGCAGCACCTCCCCGGCACCGACGCTGGGCAGTTGGTCGACGTCACCGACGAAGAGCAGATGGGCCCCCGGCGGCACCGCCTTCACCAGCTTGTTGGCGAGCAGCAGGTCCAGCATGGACGCCTCGTCCACGACGACCAGGTCGGCATCCAGCGGGCGGTCCCGGTCGTAGGCCGCGTCGCCGCCGGGCTTCAGCTCCAGCAGCCGGTGGACCGTGGAGGCCTCGGCGCCCGTCAGTTCGGCGAGCCGCTTGGCGGCGCGGCCGGTGGGGGCGGCCAGCAGCACCTTGGCCTGCTTGGCGCGGGCCAGTTCCACGATCGAGCGGACCGTGAAGGACTTGCCGCAGCCGGGCCCGCCGGTGAGCACGGCGACCTTCTCGGTCAGCGCGAGCCGGACGGCGGCCTCCTGCTCGGGGGCGAGGTCGGCTCCGGTGCGGGACCTCAACCAGCCCAGCGCCTTGGCCCAGTTCACGTCCCGGAAGGCCGGCATCCGGTCCTCCGGCGTCCGCAGCAGGCGCAACAGCTGGGCGGAGAGGGAGAGTTCGGCGCGGTGGAAGGGCACGAGGTAGACGGCGGTGACGGGCTCCGCGTCCCCTTCGGGTCCGGGCACCTTCTCGCGTACGACCCCGGGATCCGCGCCCTCCTCCGCCGGTTCGGCCAGCTCGGCGAGGCACTCGATGACCAGCCCGGTGTCGACCTGGAGCAGCTTGACCGCGTCCGCGATCAGCCTCTCCTCCGGCAGGAAGCAGTGGCCCTGGTCGGCGGACTGGGACAGCGCGTACTGGAGGCCCGCCTTCACCCGCTCCGGGCTGTCGTGCGGGATGCCCACCGACTGGGCGATCTTGTCGGCGGTGAGGAAGCCGATGCCCCAGACGTCGGCGGCCAGCCGGTACGGCTGGTTCTTCACGACCGAGATCGACGCGTCGCCGTACTTCTTGTAGATCCGCACCGCGATGGACGTGGAGACCTCGACGGTCTGGAGGAAGAGCATGACCTCCTTGATCGCCTTCTGTTCCTCCCAGGCGTCGGCGATCTTCTTCGTCCGCTTGGGGCCGAGGCCGGGGACCTCGATCAGCCGCTTCGGCTCCTCCTCGATGATCTGGAGGGTGTCCAGGCCGAAGTGCTGGGTGATGCGGTCGGCGAAGACCGGGCCGATGCCCTTGACCAGGCCGGATCCGAGGTAGCGGCGGATGCCCTGGACGGTGGCCGGCAGGACCGTCGTGTAGTTCTCCACCGTGAACTGCTTGCCGTACTGGGGGTGGGAGCCCCAGCGGCCTTCCATACGGAGGGATTCGCCGACCTGGGCGCCGAGCAGCGCGCCCACCACCGTGAGGAGATCGCCGCCGCCGCGGCCGGTGTCGACCCGGGCGACCGTGTAGCCGTTCTCCTCGTTGGCGTACGTGATCCGCTCCAGGACCCCTTCGACCACCGCCAGATTGGACATGATCCGACGCTACAGCCGAGGTCTGACATCACGATCCGGTCTCAGCAAGTGGTTGAGGGCTTGATTAACGACCGTGTAATCGATTCCAATCCTCCGTACACGTCGATGTAAACGATTCCACGAGGAGGTGAAGCCGGCGATGGCAAGCATCAAGGACGTCGCCGCCGCGGCGGGCGTCTCCGTCGCCACGGTGTCGCGCGTCCTGAACGAGCACCCGTCGGTCAGCGCGGACGCACGCACACGCGTACTGGCCGCCGTCGAGGCGCTGGGCTACCGCCCCAACGCCGTCGCCCGTTCCCTGCGCACCGACCAGACCCACACCCTCGGCCTGGTCATCAGCGACGTACTCAACCCGTACTTCACCGAGCTGGCCCGCTCCGTCGAGGAGGAGGCCCGCGCCCTCGGCTACAGCGTGATCATCGGCAACGCCGACGAGCGGCCCGACCTTCAGGACCACCACGTGCGGACCCTGCTGGACCGCCGCATCGACGGCCTGCTCGTCTCCCCCACGGACGGCGGCTCCCCGCTGATGCTGGACGCTGCGCGCGCGGGGACGCCGATGGTCTTCGTGGACCGGTGGATCCCCGGGGTCGACGTGCCCGTCGTACGGGCCGACGGACGCGCGGCCGTACGGGATCTCGTCGCGCATCTGTACGGGCTCGGGCACCGGCGCCTCGCGATCATCGCGGGACCGGCGGCGACCACGACCGGCAGCGAGCGCGTCGAGGCCTTCCGGGAGGCCATGGCGGAGTACGGGATCCCCCTCCCGGACGCCTACACGGGCCAGGGCGACTTCCAGGCGGAGAGCGGCCGGCGGGTCACCGAGGGCTTCCTCGACCTGCCCGAGCCGCCCGAGGTCGTCTTCGCCGCGGACAACCTGATGGCACTCGGTGCCCTGGACGCGATCCGCGCGCGCGGGCTGCGCGTCCCGGACGACATCGCGCTGGCCGCGTTCGACGACATCCCGTGGTTCGTGCACACCGATCCGCCGATCACCGCGATCGCCCAGCCCACGGGCGAGCTGGGCCGGGCCGCCGTACGGGCCCTGGTGGACCGCATCGAGGGACGGCCCCCCGCGTCCGTCACCTTCACCGCCCGTCTCGTCGTACGCCGCTCGTGCGGCGAGCAGGCTCCCCAGGAGCCGTCCCCCTCCCCAGTGCAAAGGAGCACGTCGTGAGCGACCCGGACGAGTTGCTGCGCATCGAGGGCATACGGAAGACCTTCCCGGGCGTGGTGGCGCTGGACGGCGTCGACTTCGACCTGCGCCGGGGCGAGGTGCACGTGCTGCTCGGTGAGAACGGCGCGGGCAAGAGCACGCTCATCAAGATGCTCTCCGGCGCCTACACGCCCGACGCCGGGCGGATCCTGGTCGGCGGCGAGGAGGTGCGCATCCACGGTGCGCAGGACTCCGAGCGCCTCGGGATCGCCACCATCTACCAGGAGTTCAACCTGGTTCCCGATCTGACGGTCGCCGAGAACATCTTCCTGGGCCGCCAGCCCCGCCGGTTCGGGATGATCGACCGCAAGCGGATGGAGGCCGACGCCGAGGTGCTCCTCGCGCGCGTGGGCGTGCACGTCTCCCCCCGTGCGCGGGTGCGCGAACTCGGTATCGCACGCCTGCAGATGGTCGAGATCGCCAAGGCGCTCAGCCTCGACGCGCGCGTGCTCATCATGGACGAGCCGACCGCCGTGCTCACCTCGGAGGAGGTCGAGAAGCTCTTCGCGATCGTGCGCTCGCTGCGCGAGGACGGCGTCGGGATCGTCTTCATCACCCACCACCTGGAGGAGATCGCCGCCCTCGGCGACCGGGTCACCGTCATCCGGGACGGCAGGAGCGTCGGACAGGTCCCCGCGTCCACGCCCGAGGACGAACTCGTACGGCTCATGGTGGGCCGCTCCATCGAGCAGCAGTACCCGCGCGAACAGCCCGAGAAGGGCGCCGCGTTGCTCACCGTCGAGGGCCTGACCCGGGACGGCGTCTTCCACGACGTCGGCTTCGAGGTGCACGCCGGCGAGGTCGTCGGCATCGCGGGCCTCGTCGGGGCGGGCCGTACCGAGGTCGTCCGGGCCGTGTTCGGCGCGGACCCGTACGACAAGGGGACCGTGAAGGTCTCCGGCGCCGGGCTGCGGCGGCACGACGTGAACGCGGCCATGGCGGCCGGGATCGGGCTGGTGCCCGAGGACCGCAAGGGCCAGGGCCTGGTGCTGGACGCGTCGGTCGAGGAGAACCTCGGCCTGGTGACCATGCGGAAGGCGACCCGGGCCGGGCTCGTCGACCTCAAGGGGCAGCACGCGGCCGCCGAGCGGATCGCCGGACAGCTGGGCGTGCGGATGGCGGGCCTCGGCCAGCACGTGCGGACGCTGTCCGGCGGCAACCAGCAGAAGGTCGTCATCGGCAAGTGGCTGCTTGCCGACACCAAGGTGCTGATCCTCGACGAGCCGACGCGCGGCATCGATGTCGGCGCCAAGGTCGAGATCTACCAGCTGATCAACGAACTCACCGCTCAGGGTGCCGCCGTTCTCATGATCTCCAGCGATCTGCCCGAGGTGCTCGGCATGAGCGACCGGGTGCTGGTCATGGCCCAGGGCCGGATCGCGGGCGAACTCCGCGCCGACGAGGCCACGCAGGACGCGGTGATGTCCCTCGCCGTGAGCACCCCTACTACCGAAGTGGAGGCCACCGGTGGCCACTGACACGCTCAAGAGCACGACGGGCGCGGGTGGCGCCCCGGGCGGCCTGCGCCGCCTCCTGCTCGACAACGGAGCGCTCACCGCGCTGATCGTCCTGGTCATCGCCCTGTCGGCGCTGTCCGGTGACTTCCTGACGACGGACAACCTGCTCAACGTCGGTGTCCAGGCGGCCGTGACCGCGATCCTGGCGTTCGGCGTGACCTTCGTGATCGTGTCGGCGGGCATCGACCTGTCGGTCGGCTCGGTGGCGGCCCTGTCGGCCACCGTCCTCGCCTGGAGCGCCACGCAGCACGGCCTGCCGGTCGCCCTCGCGGTCGTCCTCGCCGTCGCCACGGGCGTCGTCGCGGGCCTGGTCAGCGGCTTCCTCATCGCCTACGGCAAGCTGCCGCCGTTCATCGCGACGCTCGCCATGCTGTCGGTGGCGCGCGGTCTGTCCCTGGTGATCTCCGGGGGCGTCCCGATCCCCTTCCCGGACTCGGTCTCCCACCTCGGGGACACCCTCGGCGACTGGCTGCCGGTGCCGGTGCTGGTCATGGTCGTGATGGGGCTGATCGCCGCGTTCGTGCTCGGCCGGACCTACATCGGCCGTTCCATGTACGCGATCGGCGGCAACGAGGAGGCCGCCCGCCTCTCGGGTCTGCGCGTGAAGAAGCAGAAGCTCGTGATCTACGCGCTGTCCGGTGTGTTCGCGGCCGCCGCGGGCATCGTGCTCGCCGCCCGGTTGTCCTCCGCGCAGCCGCAGGCAGCCGACGGCTACGAGCTGGACGCGATCGCCGCGGTCGTCATCGGCGGCGCCTCGCTGGCGGGCGGCACCGGCAAGGCGTCCGGCACGCTGATCGGCGCGCTGATCCTCGCGGTCCTCCGCAACGGCCTCAACCTGCTGAACGTGTCCGCCTTCTGGCAGCAGGTCGTCATCGGTGTCGTCATCGCGCTGGCGGTGCTGCTGGACACCGTGCGCCGCAAGGCCGGGGCGACCTCGGTGACCACCGGGTCGGGCGGCGGCAGGGGCAAGCAGGCGACGACGTACGCGCTCGCGGCCGTGGTCACCGTGGCGATCGTCGGCGCGACCTCCTTCCTGCACAGCGGCTCCGCGTCCTCGGCGAACCCGAAGATGGGCCTGTCGCTGTCCACGCTCAACAACCCCTTCTTCGTGCAGATCCGCTCCGGCGCCCAGGCCGAGGCGAAGAAGCTGGGCGTGGACCTGACTGTCACGGACGCACAGAACGACGCCTCCCAGCAGGCCAACCAGCTGCAGAACTTCACCAGTTCGGACCTCGGCGCGATCATCGTCAACCCGGTGGACTCGGACGCGGCGAGCAACTCGGTGAAGGCCGCCGACAAGGCGCGGATCCCGGTCATCGCGGTCGACCGGGGCGTCAACAAGGCCACGGTGGACGCCCTGGTGGCCTCCGACAACGTCGCCGGCGGCGAGCTGGCCGCGAAGGCGATCGCCGAGAAGCTGGGCGGCAAGGGCAAGGTCGTGATCCTGCAGGGCCAGGCGGGCACGTCCGCGGCCCGCGAGCGGGCGGAAGGTTTCGCCAAGGGTCTGAAGGCCTACCCCGGTATCCAGGTCCTGGCCCAGCAGCCCGCCGACTTCGACCGCACCAAGGGCCTCGACGTGATGTCGAACCTGCTCCAGGCCCACCCGGACGTCCAGGGCGTCATCGCCGCCAACGACGAGATGGCCCTCGGCGCGATCAAGGCGCTGGGCTCCAAGGCCGGCAAGTCCGTCCAGGTCGTCGGTTTCGACGGAACTCCGGACGGCCTGAAGGCGGTCGAGGGCGGCACGCTGTACGCGTCCGTGGCGCAGCAGCCGTCGCAGCTGGGCCGGATCGCCGTGGACAACGCGCTGAAGGCGATGCAGGACAAGAAGGTCGAGTCGACGGTGAAGGTGCCGGTGAAGGTCGTCACGAAGGACAACGTGGCAGGCTTCAGCGGCTGACGAAGGCGCGGCTTACGAAGGCAGCGGCTACGGCGAACGGGCGGGCGGTCGTGCACGGTTGGTGGCGACCGCCCGCCCCGGGCCGTTTCCCGGGCTCGCGTCGGGTCATCTCTTACGGGTCATCTCTCACGGGAGTCAATTCCATGTACGACTACGACCTCCTGGTCGTGGGTTCGGCCAACGCCGACCTGGTGATCGGCGTCGAGCGGCGGCCGGCCGCCGGCGAGACGGTGCTCGGCGGCGACCTCGCCGTCCACCCGGGCGGCAAGGGCGCCAACCAGGCGGTCGCGGCCGCCCGGCTCGGGGCGCGTACGGCGCTGCTGGCCCGGGTCGGCGACGACGCCCACGGCCGGCTGCTGCTCGACTCGCAGCGCGCGGCCGGGGTGGACCCGGTGGGCGTACTGGTGGGCGGGGCGCCGACGGGCGTCGCGCTCATCACCGTCGATCCCTCCGGGGACAACAGCATCGTGGTGTCCCCCGGCGCCAACGCCCGCCTGACCCCGGCCGACGTACGAGCCGCCATTAGCCTCCTCCTCGCCTCGCGGGTGGTGTCGGCGCAGCTGGAGATCCCGCTGGAGACGGTCGTGGAGGTCGTACGGCACCTCGCCGAGGGCAGCCGGTTCGTGCTGAACCCGTCCCCGCCGCGCCCGCTGCCCACGGAGGTGCTGGCCGCGTGCGACCCGCTGATCGTCAACGAGCACGAGGCGCGGGTGCTCCTCGGCGACCCGGGCGTGAGCGAGGAGCCCGAGGATTGGGCGCGGCTGCTGCTGGCCAAGGGCCCGCGCTCGGTGGTGGTGACGCTGGGCGCGCAGGGGGCGCTGGTGGCCGACTCCTCCGGTGTGACCCGGGTGCCTTCGGTGAAGGTGGCCGCGGTGGACACGACCGGGGCGGGCGACGCGTTCACGGCAGCCCTGGCCTGGAAGCTGGGCTCGGGCTCCACCCTGGCCGAGGCCGCGGCCTACGCGGCCCGCGTCGGTGCGGCGGCGGTCACGAAGCGGGGCGCCCAGGAGTCGTACCCGACGGCCGCGGAGGTCGGCTCCCTGTGAAGAAGGCGGGCATTCTCAACCGTCACCTGGCCGGTGCGCTGGCCGAACTGGGGCACGGCGACGAGGTCCTGGTGTGCGACGCGGGCCTGCCGATACCGGACGGTCCACGGGTGGTGGACCTCGCCTTCCGCGCCGGCGTCCCGTCCTTCGCCGAGGTGCTGGACGGGCTGCTGGCCGAGCTGGTGCTGGAAGGGGCCACGGCGGCGGAGGAGCTACGGGGCGCGAATCCGGTGGCGGCCGCACTGCTGGACGGGCACTTCCCCGGCCTGACGCTGGTCCCGCACGAGCGGCTGAAGGAGCTGTCGGCCAGGACGCGGCTGGTGGTGCGCACCGGGGAGGCACGGCCGTACGCGAACGTGCTGCTGCGGTGCGGGGTGTTCTTCTGAGGCCCTGAAGTTTCGAGGGGGCGTGCCCGGTCCGTCGACCGGGCACGCCCCCTCGGCTTTCCCCTCCGTATCAGAACCTCGCGATCCCCCCCGGGTCCCTCCCCTGGAGGTCCTGATGCGAAGTACGACACGTGAGGTGGGGGGAGGGTTGCACGCCCTCTCATGATTTTTCGCGGCACCCGCGACGGCCGTCGAATTGCGTTGCTCACCACAAACCGGTGGCCTACGGTCCCGATCATGCTGAAGGACCTCTGCGCCCGCCTCGGCCTGGCCGGCGCACCGCTGACCCGGTTCCCGGACGGCTCACAGCCCGTCTACGCCGTGGGTGACGAGCACGTCCTCAAGCTGTTCCCCGGAGCCTCGGCAGGGGCCGGCGACGCCGAAGGGCGCGTCCTCACCCACCTCCAGGGCCGGCTGCCGGTGCCGACACCGCGGGTGCGCGGCTTCGGCGCCTACGAGAACGGCTGGCGGTACGTCCTGATGTCCCGCCTCCGTGGTGAGAACCTGGCCGAAGCGTGGGACCGGGTGCCGCGCAGCCACCGCGAGCGGCTCGTCACCGAGATCGGCGAGACCCTGGCCGTGCTGCACTCCCTCGACCCCGACCCCCTCGCGGACGTCCTCGGCCCCCGAGACTGGGGCGCCTTCGTGGACCGCCAGACCGCCGGTGCCGTGGCACAGCAGCGCGCCAGGCGACTGCCGGACGCCTGGCTGGAGCAGATCCCGGACTTCCTCGCCTCGGTCTCCCTGCCGCGCGCCCCGCATCGTGCCCTGCTGCACACCGAGGTCATGCGGCAGCACTTCCTCGTCGATCCCGACGGCTGGCGCCTGACCGGGCTCTTCGACTTCGAACCGGCCATGATCGGTGACCGCGCCTACGACTTCGTTGGCGTCGGCCTGTTCGTCACCCGCGGCGATCCAGGCCTGCTGGCGCGGCTCGCTGAGGCATACGGCCACACCTTCGAGCCGCCCCAACTGCTCGCGTACACGCTGCTGCACGTGTACAGCGATCTCCCCTGGTACCTGAAGGAACTGCCCGTACCAGCCGAGGAGACGCTGCCCTCGCTCGCGGAGGCGTGGTTCGGCACGGTGTGACGTCCGGCGTCACCCGACGACGTACGACACGAACCGCTCCGCCGTCTCCGCCAGCACCTCCCGCCCGTCCCGGGCCCACAACCGCTCGTTGAACAGCTCGACCTCGATCGGGCTGGTGTAACCGGCCGCCTCCACGTAGCCCTTCCACTCCCGCATGTCGATCGAGCCGTCGCCGATCTGGCCGCGGCCGTTGAGGACGCCCTCGGGCAGGGGGGTGGTCCAGTCGGCCAGCTGGAAGGTGTGGATGCGGCCGGCCGCACCCGCCCGGGCGATCTGGTCGGGGGCCCGGTCGTCCCACCAGATGTGGTACGTGTCCACGGCCACGCCGACCTGGTGCGCGGGGAAGCGCTCGGCGAGGTCCAGGGCCTGGGCGAGGGTGGAGACCACGCAGCGGTCGGACGCGTACATGGGGTGCAGGGGTTCGATGGCGAGGCGTACGCCGTGGGATTCGGCGTAGGGGCCCAGCTCCGCCAGCGCGTCGGCGATGCGTTCGCGGGCGCCGTGCAGGTCGCGCGAGCCGGCGGGCAGGCCGCCCGAGACCAGGACGAGGGTGTCCGTGCCGAGCGTGGCCGCCTCGTCGATCGCCCGGCGGTTGTCGGCCAGGGCCTGCTCCCGCTCGGCCGGGTCGATCGCCGTGAAGAAGCCGCCGCGGCACAGGGTCGTCACCGTCAGGCCCGCGTCACGGACCAGCTTGGCGGTCGCCTCCACGCCGTACGACTGGACCGGCTCGCGCCACAGGCCCACTCCCGGCACGCCCAACCGGACGCAGGCGTCGACCAGTTCGGGGAGGGACAGCTGCTTGACCGTCATCTGGTTGATGGAGAAGCGTTCGAGTCCGGTGCTCACTGGTTCACCCCATACAGCGACAGCAGGTTCTTCATGCGTTCCTCGGCCAGTTTCGGGTCCGGGAACAGGCCGAGGCCGTCGGCGAGTTCGTAGGCGCGGGCGAAGTGGGGCAGGGAGCGGGCCGACTGGAGGCCGCCGACCATCGTGAAGTGGGACTGGTGGCCCGCCAGCCAGGCCAGGAACACGACTCCGGTCTTGTAGAAGCGGGTCGGGGTCTGGAAGAGGTGGCGGGACAGGTCGACGGTGGGGTCGAGCAGGGCGCGGAAGCCGGCCGTGTCGCCCGTGTCCAGGACCCGTACCGCCTCGGCCGCCAGCGGGCCCAGCGGGTCGAAGATGCCGAGCAGGGCGTGGCTGAAGCCCTTCTCGTCGCCCGCGATCAGCTCGGGGTAGTTGAAGTCGTCGCCGGTGTAGCAGCGCACACCCTGCGGGAGGCGGCGGCGCAGGTCGATCTCGCGCCGGGCGTCCAGCAGCGAGACCTTGATGCCGTCGACCTTGTCCGGGTGCGCGGCGATGACCTCCAGGAAGGTGTCGGTGGCCGCGTCGAGGTCCGGTGAGCCCCAGTAGCCCTCCAGGGCGGTGTCGAACATCGGGCCCAGCCAGTGGAGGATCACCGGCTCGGCGGCCTGGCGGAGCAGGTGGTCGTAGATCTCCAGGTAGTCCTCGGCGCCGCGGGCGGCGGCCGCGAGTGCCCTGGACGCCATCAGGATGGCCTGGGCGCCCGCCTCCTCCACGACCGCCAGCTGTTCCTCGTAGGCGGCGCGGATCTCGGCCAGGGTGCCGCCGGTGATCTGGTCGGTGCCGACGCCGCAGGCGATCCGGCCGCCCACGCTGTGCGCCTCCGCCGCCGACCGGCGGATCAGCTCGGCCGCGCCCGCCCAGTCCAGGCCCATCCCGCGCTGGGCGGTGTCCATCGCCTCGGCGACGCCGAGCCCGTGGGACCACAGGTGGCGGCGGAAGGCGAGGGTGGCGTCCCAGTCGACGGCGGCGGGTGAGTCGGGGGTGGTGTCCGCGAACGGGTCGGCCACGACGTGCGCCGCCGAGAAGACCGTGCGGGAGGTGAAGGGGGTGCCGGGTGTCGGCGCGAGCGGTTCGGTCCGGGGCTCGTACGTCCGCAGGGCGCCGGCGGGGCCGGGGAGTCGGATGGTCACAGCGAGATCTCCGGTACGTCGATGCGGCGGCCCTCGGCCGAGGACTTCAGGCCCAGTTCGGCGAGCTGGACGCCGCGGGCGCCGGCCAGCAGGTCCCAGTGGTACGGGGCGTCGGCGTAGACGTGCTTCAGGAACAGCTCCCACTGGGCCTTGAAGCCGTTGTCGAACTCGGCGTTGTCCGGCACCTCCTGCCACTGGTCGCGGAAGACCTCGGTGGCGGGGATGTCCGGGTTCCAGACCGGCTTGGGGGTCGCGCCGCGGTGCTGGGCACGGCAGTTGCGCAGGCCGGCGACCGCCGAGCCCTCGGTGCCGTCCACCTGGAACTCCACCAGCTCGTCGCGGTTGACGCGGACCGCCCAGGAGGAGTTGATCTGGGCGATCGCGCCGCCCTCCAGCTCGAAGGTGCCGTAGGCGGCGTCGTCGGCGGTCGCGTCGTAGGGCTTGCCGTGTTCGTCCCAGCGCTGCGGGATGTGGGTGGTGGCGAGGGCCTGGACGGAGGTCACCCGGCCGAACAGTTCGTGGAGCACGTACTCCCAGTGCGGGAACATGTCGACGACGATGCCGCCGCCGTCCTCGGCGCGGTAGTTCCAGGAGGGGCGCTGGGCGGGCTGCCAGTCGCCCTCGAAGACCCAGTAGCCGAACTCGCCGCGGACGGAGAGGATCCGGCCGAAGAAGCCGCCGTCGATCAGGCGCTTCAGCTTGAGGAGGCCGGGGAGGAAGATCTTGTCCTGGACGACGCCGTGCCTGATGCCCTTCTGGTCGGCCAGGCGGGCCAGCTCCAGGGCGCCCTCCAGTCCCGTGGCGGTGGGCTTCTCGGTGTAGATGTGCTTGCCGGCCGCGATCGCCTTCTTGATCGACTCCTCGCGGGCCGAGGTGACCTGGGAGTCGAAGTAGATGTCGACGGTCGGGTCGGCGAGGACGGCGTCCACGTCGGTGGAGACGTGCTCCAGGCCGTGCCGGTCGGCGATCTCCCTGAGGGCGTGTTCGCGGCGGCCGAGCAGGATCGGCTCGGGCCACAGCACGGTGCCGTCGCCGAGGTCGAGGCCGCCCTGTTCGCGCAGGGCGAGGATCGACCGGACGAGGTGCTGGCGGTAGCCCATGCGCCCGGTCACGCCGTTCATGGCGATACGCACCGTCTTGCGTGTCACGTCTGTCCCCTTCGTGGGCGCCGGGCGCCCCGGTCGGCATCAGCAGCGTCGTCAGCGTCCAGCGCAGTGCAGCAAGCGCTTTCTATCCAGAGAAGCTAGCCTCTGGACTGTGGTCTGTACAAGACCGTGTCCTCTTCGAGTTGTTCGAGGGGGCGAACAACTCGACTGGTTGGCCTTAGGGTCTGCTCGACACCGCACGGAACCGTGGCCGGGCGCGGCCTGTCTACGTGGACGTACGAGCACCAATGCGCGATCAGATGCGCGACCGGAGGACGACAGATGACGGTGACCTTGGCGGATGTGGCGGCCCGCGCGCAGGTCTCCCCCGCGACGGTGTCGCGCGTGCTGAACGGGAACTACCCGGTGGCCGCCTCCACGCGGGAGCGGGTGCTGCGGGCCGTGGACGAGCTGGACTACGTCCTCAACGGCCCCGCCAGCGCACTCGCCGCGGCCACTTCCGACCTCGTCGGCATCCTCGTGAACGACATCGCGGACCCCTTCTTCGGGATCATGGCGAGTGCGATCCAGGGGGAGATCGGGGGCCCGGGCGGCCGGGCGGGCGGCGAGCGCCTCGCGGTCGTCTGCAACACGGGCGGTTCGCCGGAGCGCGAGCTGACCTACCTGACCCTGCTGCAGCGGCAGCGGGCCGCGGCCGTGGTGCTGACCGGCGGGGCCGTGGAGAACGCGCCGCACGCGGCGGCGGTGGCGGCGAAGCTGCGGAAGCTGGCGGAGGCCGGGACGCGGGTGGTGCTGTGCGGGCGGCCGCCGGCGCCGGACGCCGAGGCCATCGCGCTGACCTTCGACAACCGCGGGGGCGCCCGCGCACTCACCGAGCACCTCATCGGCCTCGGCCACCGCCGGCTCGGCTACATCGGCGGCCCCGAGGAGCGGACCACCACCCGGCACCGCCTGGAGGGCCACCGGGCCGCGCTGGCGGCGGCGGGCATGGAGGACGACCCGCGCTGGACGGTCCACGGCCGCTACGACCGACGGTCCGGTTACGAGGCCACGCTGGAGCTGCTGCGCCGGGACCCCTCCCTGACGGCGATCGTGGCCGCGAACGACTCCGTCGCAGTGGGCGCGTGTGCCGCGCTGCGCGAATCGGGGCTGCGGATTCCCGAGGACGTGTCCGTGGCCGGCTTCGACGACCTGCCGTTCAGCATCGACGCGGTGCCTTCACTTACGACGGTGCGGTTGCCGCTGTCGGAGGCTGGGGCTCGGGCTGGTCGTATCGCGATGGGGCGGGAGGAACCGCCGCCGGGCGGGATCGCCTCGGTGCGGGGGGAGTTGATGGTGCGGGGGTCCACCGGGGTGCCGCGGGGCTGAGCGAAGAGGGTGCCGGTGATCGTCGAATCCCTGGAGGGCCCGGTGCCCTGCCCGTCCTGCCGTGCCACCGCGCAGTGGCACGGCGCACAAGTGCTGCTGGACGACGACTCGCTGCGGTGGGACACCGAGACGGCGTGCCCGGACTGCGGGAGCGGGACGGCCGTGTGCGGGAGGGACCTGCCGGCCGAGATGCGCGAGCGGATCCTCACGGAGCACGGGCGGACCGTGTTGCGGCTGGGAGCCTCGGCACAGAGGCCGGCCGTCATGCGCGTGCTTCGGGAGCGGCTCGGCGTCGGGCCGGCGGAGGTCCGTGCCCTTGTGGAGCAGGTGGTGGCCGGGGAGTACGGCGGGACGCTTCCGGAGACGGAGTTGCTCGCGCGCAGGCTGCGGGCCGCGGGGGTCGACGCTGTCGCGGTACGGGAGGCACATTTCTGAGTCCGGCGTGTGCGCGCCGATGAGTTTCCGCGGCAGGGGCGGTCTTCACTGGCGTACGTCACAAGGCCACCAGCCAAGGAGTATCGACATGCGTCTCGTCGTCACCGAGTTCATCAGCCTCGACGGCGTCGTCCAGGCCCCCGGCGGGCCCGAGGAGGACACCGACGGCGGGTTCGCGCACGGGGGTTGGTCGCACCCCTTCTTCGATCCCGAGGTGGTCGGCGGGGCCTTTGCCGCGGGGCTGGAGCAGGCGGAGGCGCTGCTGTACGGGCGTCGTACCTATCAGAGCATGGCGGCCGCCTGGCCCGAGCGGGCCGGGGATCCCTTTGCCGACCGGCTCAACTCGCTGCGGAAGTACGTCGTTTCCGACACGCTCGGGGAGGACGAGCTGACCTGGGAGAACTCCGTGCGGGTGCCGGTCACGGAGGCGGTCGGGAAGGTGCGCGAGCTGCGGGCCGCCGAGGGCGGGGACCTGGCGATGATGGGCAGCCCCACGCTGGTGCGGGCGCTGCTGGCCGAGGGGCTGGTGGACGAGCTGCAGCTCGTGGTGATGCCGGTGATGCTGGGCGGCGGCAAGTCGATCTTCCCGGCGGACGGGGGCAAGCGGAGCTGGGAGCTGGTGTCGTCGGCGACCGGGAAGACCGGGGTGCAGGTCAACGTGTTCCAGCCCGCCGGCCAGTCGTAGACGGTGGACAGTGCGGTGCCGCGGGCCTAGCCTCGGAGGAACGGCATCTCTGACTGAGTCAAGCATCCGGGGGCGATCATGACCGTCCAGGACGTCCGCGCCTTCAACCGCTTCTACACCGGCGTCATCGGCGCCCTCGACTACGGCCGTCACCTGTACGCGCCGTACACCCTCACCGAGTCCCGGGTCCTGTACGAACTCGCGCACGACCGGCATCTGGACGCGGCCGACCTGCGCACCCGGCTCGCGCTGGACGCCGGCTATCTGAGCCGCATCCTCAACAAGTTCGAGGAGGCGGGGCTGATCGAGCGCGGGCCGTCCGCGGCGGATCCCCGCCGCAGGAGCGTCACGCTCACCACGGCGGGGCGCGAGGCCGCCGCGCTGCTGGACGAGCGGGCGCGGGAGACGGTGGGGGCGCTGCTGGACACCGTGGCCGAGCAGGACCGGCCGCGGCTGGCGGAGGCGATGCGGACCATCCGGGGCATCCTCGGGGGCGGGAAGGCGACGCCGGGTGAGGTCGTCCTGCGGGAGCCGCTGCCCGGTGACCTCGGCTGGATCGTGCAGCGCAACGCCGCCCTGTACGCCGCCGAGTACGGCTGGAACGCCGACTACGAGGGGCTCGTTGCGAAGATCGTCGCCGACTTCGCCCAGGACCACGACCCGCATCTGGAGCGGGTGTGGATCGCCGAGCTGGAGGGGCGGCCGGTGGGGTGCGTGATGTGCGTGCGGGACGACGTGCCGACCACCGCGCGGTTGCGGCTGCTCCTGGTGGAGCCCGACGCGCGCGGGCACGGTATCGGCGACCGGCTGGTGCGGGCCGTGGTCGACTTCGCGCGCGGGGTCGGCTACCGCGACCTGGTGCTGTGGACCAACGACGTGCTCAGCAGCGCCCGGCACCTCTACCAGCGGAACGGCTTCGTGCTCGTCGCCGAGCGGCCGCACCGCTCCTTCGGCAAGGACCTTGTGGGGCAGGACTGGCGGTTGGATCTGCACGGATCGGGCGTGTGACGAGTAGGGTCCGAGCATGAAGCTGGCGTTCTCCACTCTCGGTGTCCCCGGCCTGCCCGTCCCTGAGGTCCTGGCGCTCGCGACCGCGCACGGGTATCACGGCGTCGAACTGCGCGCCCATCCGGAGGAGCCGGTGCACCCGGGCCTCGCCGCCGCCGAGCGGGCCGAGACGGCCGCGCTGTTCAAGGGGGCCGGGGTCGAGGTGCTGGGCCTCGCCGGGTACGCGCGCGTCGCCGCGCCCGGCGACGACACCCCCGTCCTGGACGAGATCCGTCAACTCCTCCAGCTGGCGCACGACCTGGGCGCCCCGTTCGTCCGGGTCCTTCCCGGCGCCGACCCGGACCGGCCCCGCGAGGAGTCCGACGCCATCGCCGCCCGGCGGCTGGGCGCCGCCGCCGAGGACGCCTCCGCGCTCGGTGTGCGGATCCTGCTGGAGACCCACGACTCGCACCGCACCGGCGCCGACGCGATCCGTGTCCTCGGCCCGGTCGGCCACCGGCAGGTGGGCGCGCTGTGGGACGTGATGCACACCTGGCTGGGTGGCGAGCAGCCCTCGGACAGCTACGCGGCCCTCGCCCCGCACCTCGGCTACGTCCAGGTCAAGGACATCGCCTCGGCCGAGGACACCACCCCGCTGCCGCTCGGCGCGGGCGTCCTCCCGCTCACCGAGTGCGTGGACGTCCTGTGCCGCCACGGCTGGGACGGCTGGCTGTGCTGGGAGTACGAGAAGCGGTGGTACGAGTCGGCGGCCCCGCTTCCGGGCCTGCTGAGCGCGGGCCGGGATCACCTCGTACGGCTGCTGGGAGAGGCTGCCTAGCCCGTTCGGCGAAGCGGAGGGGAGCGGAGGGGAGCGGCTCCGGGCAACGGTGTCCTGCCGGATCCCGGCCCCGGCCCCGGATAATTCGCTGGCCGGGCCATCACGGCCCCGCATACCCTCCCCCGGTGATTCCGCAGCCCGCACCCCGTGCCCTCGCCTGCCCCCGTTCCCTCTCATGAGTCTCGCCGGCACGCTCATCGACGTGCGGCCGCTGCGTACCTCGCCCGTTTTCCGGCGGCTGCTGGTGGGGCGGACCGTGTCGCTGCTCGGTGGGTCCATGACCCTGGTGACGGTCATGTACCAGGTGTGGGACATGACCCGCAGCACGGCGTGGACCGGTGCGGTCGGGCTGGCTCAGGCGTTGCCACTGGTGGTGTTCGGGCTGTTCGCGGGGGCCCGGGTGGACCGCGCGGACCGGCGTCGGATCTTCCTGACGGCCACCGTGGGCCAGTCCGTCTGCTCGCTGCTGCTGGCGGTGCAGGGCTTCACCGGGCATGTCCCGGTGACGGTGGTGCTCGCGCTGGTCGCCGTCCAGTCGGGCTTCGGCGCGCTCGGTGCCCCGGCGGCCGGTGTCTTCGTGCCGCGGCTGCTGCCCAAGGACCAGGTGGCCGCCGGTCTCGCCCTGAACCAGATCACCGGCCAGGCGATGTTCCTGCTCGGCCCGGCCCTGGCCGGTGTGCTGCTGGGCTGGCTGGGCATCGGCGCCTGCTATCTGCTGGACGCGCTCAGCTTCGGTGTCGCCTTCTACGGCGCCTTCGGGCTGCCCGCGCTGCCGCCGGAGGGCGAGCCGTCGCGGGCGGGGCTGCACGGGGTGCTGGACGGGCTCAGGTTCCTGGGCGGGCACCGGGTGGTGCGGGGCGCGCTGATCACCGACCTCGCCGCCACCGTGCTGTCCTTCCCGGTGAGCCTGTTCCCGCTGGTCAACGCCGAGCGGTTCGGGAACAGTCCGCGCACCCTCGGCCTGCTCCTGTCGGCCCTCGCGGTGGGCGGCGTCGCGGCCACGGCGCTGTCCGGCTCGCTGACCCGGCTCGGCCGGCCGGGCACGGTGATGCTGTGCGCCTCCGGCACCTGGGGTGCGGCCCTGGTGGCCTTCGGCCTGTCGGCCAACCCCTGGATCGGCCTCGCCCTGCTCGTCGTGGCCGGGGCGGCGGACGCCACGGCGGTGGTCTCCCGGTCCACGATCGTGCAGACCCTCACCCCGGACGCGCTGCTCGGCCGGGTCACGGCGGCCGAGGCGATCGTCGGCCAGGCGGGGCCCAGCCTCGGCAACGTCCGGGGCGGCCTGGTCGCCGGCTGGAGTTCCGGGGCGACCGCCCTGGTCACCGGCGGCCTGATGTGCGTCCTGGCGGTGGGGTCGGTCGCGGCTACGACTCCGGAACTGCGCTCCGGGGGCGCAGAGTCGACGGACGGTACTACTGCTCCGGACGTGCCGTGAGCGGTTCCGAGCCGGCCAGACACCAGTCGAGCACGGCGGGCCAGGAGCCGTAACCGGCGTCCAGGTCGAGGTGTGCGGCGCCCGGGACGACGTCGGTGGGAATGCCGAGCGGCTCGCCGAAGAGGGGGCCGGCACCCTCGGGGCAGTACGGGTCGTCGTCGCCCGCGACGAGCCGGGTCCGGCCGGGCAGGACGAAGTCGAGGGCGGGTGGCGCGAAGCCCGCCACCTCCGGGTACCGGGCGAGAACGGATCCGGACGGCGGCGCGACCAGCAGCACCCGGTCCGCGTACCGCTGTTCCTTCATGTCCCGGGCCGCGGCGTGCAGCCACAGCACGACGGAAAGGCTGTGCGCGACGACGACCCGCTCCCCGGAGTCGTCCAACTCCTCCAGGTGCCGGGCCAGTTCACCGAGCCACACCTCCAGGTCCGGGTCGTCCGGGTCGGGCAACTGCGGGTAGGTGACCCGGTGCCCCAGGGCGGTGAGCCGGTCGGCGAGCCAGTGCTGCCAGTGGTCCTCGGGGCGGCGGTTCTGCCAGCCGTGCAGGACGAGATACGAGCGTGTGGTCATGCGTTCGATGATTTCCGAGCGCTTCCCTCCGGTCCAGCGAGGACGGCCACCGTCCCGTCAGGTGGTCGCGCCCAGCGCCGCGAACGCCTCGTGGAAGCCCGGGAACGTCTTCCGTACGCAGCCGGGATCGTCGTACGACAGCCCGGGCGTGCGCAGTCCGGTCACCGCGAAGGACATCACGATGCGGTGGTCGCCGTACGACTTGATCCCGACGTCCGGCAGGGGCGTGCCGGGCCGGATCTCGATCCAGTCGGGGCCGGTCGCCACGTCCACGCCGAGCCGGCGCAGGTTCTCCGCGCAGGCCTCCAGCCGGTCGCACTCCTTGACCCGCGTGTTGGCCACGTCCTCGATGCGGACCGGGCCGGAGGCGAAGGGTGCGATCGCGGCGAGGGTCGGCATGGTGTCGGAGATGTCCCGCATGTTGACGGTCAGGCCGTGCAGAACTTCCGTGCCGCGTACGGTCGTCCGGTCCGCGGCGACGTCCACCTCGGCGCCCATCCGCCGCAGCACCTCGACGAACCGCAGGTCGCCCTGGAGGGCACCCGCCCCGAGGCCCGGCACGATCACCTCGCGGCCCGGGGTGACGGCGGCCGCGGCGAAGAAGTAGCTCGCGGTGGAGGCGTCCGGCTCGATGGCGTAGGTGGCGGCCCGGTAGCCGCCCGGCGGGACCTCGAAGACGTCACCGCTGCGGACCACCTCCACTCCGAACGCGCGCATCATCGCGAGCGTGATCTCCACGTACGGCGCCGAGACCAGGTCGGTCACCCGGATCCGCAGGCCGGTGCGGGTCAGCGGGCCGAGCAGGAGCAGCGCGGTGAGGTACTGGGAGGACTGGCCGGCGTCCAGCACGACCTCGCCGCCCTCGACCCCGGCCGCCCGGACGGTCAGCGGGTGGTGGCCCTCGGCCTCCTCGTGCCGCAGGTCGACGCCGAGGTCGCGCAGGGCCCGGGTGAGCGGGCCGAGGGGGCGCCGGCGCATCTGCGGGGAGGCGTCGAAGCGGTAGGTGCCGTGGCCCGCGGCCGCCAGGGTGGGCAGGAAGCGGGCGGTGGTGGCGCCGTCGCGGCAGTACACGTCGGCCTCGGCGAGCGCCGGTCCCTGCGGGCGGCCGTCCACCTGCCAGGCGTCCGGGGTGCGGCCCACCCGGTAGCCGAGCCGGACCAGGCCCTCGGCGAAGCCCTCGGTGTCGTCGGAGCGCAGGGGCCGTACGAGGGTGCTGACGCCGTCGGCGGCGGCCGCGAGGAAGAGCGCGCGGGCGGTGATGGACTTGGAACCGGGGATGTCGACTGCGGGCATGGCCGTCATGATGGTCCGTCGCGCGGGCGGAGGGGCGGAATGTCCAGGGGCTGGACCGCGTGCGTCGCGGGCGACTCGCCCCAGAGCTGCCCGTCACGGGAACCCGCCGCCCCCGCCACCCGTCCAACCCGCAAGCTGCCGGACGAGTCCGTGGTGCGGTGTCGGCCCTCGCCGCTGGCCGCGAACGCCGACGCACCCTCTCCGCCGCATCACGCCGGACAGCCCACCGCCATCGGCGCGCCCCCCTCCCAAGCGCCGATGGCGGCCTCATGCTGGCTTACTGTGCAGTCCCTTGACGGAAAGAAACTTCCCGGATATTGGTGACTCCTCGGAAGTTTCCTTCAGCGGTTCTCCTCTGGAAGGAGCGCACGTGCACGACACCAGCACGGGAAGCACGGGAAACACCGCACGGCCGTCCAGACGGACCGTCCTCGCCGCGACCGCGGGCCTCACCGCCGCGCTGACCGCATCGGCCGGCGCCGCCCATGCCGCCACCTCGAACGACCGCGCACTGCGCGCCCTCATCTCCCGTATGAGTCTGGAGGAGAAGGTCGGCCAGCTCTTCGTGATGCGGGTCTACGGCCACTCCGCCACCGCCCCCGACCAGGCCGACATCGACACCAACCTCAAGGAGATCGGCGTCCGCACGGCCGCCGAGCTGATCGAGCGGTACCGGGTCGGCGGGATCATCTACTTCACCTGGGCCCACAACACCCGCGACCCCCACCAGATCGCCGATCTGTCCAACGGCATCCAGCAGGCCTCCCTGGAGCTGCCCCGCGGCCTGCCGCTGCTCATCGCCACCGACCAGGAGCACGGCATAGTGTGCAGGGTGGGCAGGCCGGCCACGCTGTTCCCGGGCGCGATGGGGATCGGCGCGGGCGGATCCCGTTCCGACGCCCGCACCCTCGGCCGCATCTCCGGCGCGGAACTCCGGGCCATGGGCATCAACCAGGACTACTCCCCCGACGCCGACGTGAACGTCAACCCGGCCAACCCGGTCATCGGCGTACGGTCCTTCGGGGCCGACCCCGACGCCGTGGCGGCCCTGGTGGCGGCCGAGGTGAGGGGCTATCAGTCCTCCCGGGTCGCGGCGACCGCCAAGCACTTCCCGGGGCACGGCGACACCGCCGTCGACAGCCACACCGGCTTCCCGGTCATCACGCACAGCCGCGACCTGTGGGAGAAGCTGGACGCCGCCCCCTTCCGGGCGGCGATCGCCGCGGGCATCGACTCGATCATGACGGCCCACATCCAGTTCCCGGCCCTCGACGACTCCGGCGACCCGGCCACCCTGTCCCACCCGATCCTCACCGGCATCCTGCGCGGCGAACTCGGCTACGACGGGGTCGTGGTCACCGACTCCCTCGGCATGGAGGGCGTGCGCACCAAGTACGGCGACGACCGGGTGCCGGTGCTGGCCCTGAAGGCCGGCGTCGACCAGCTGCTCAACCCGCCCTCGATCGACGTGGCCTGGCACGCGGTCCTGAACGCGGTGCGGAACGGCGAGCTGACCGAGACCCGCCTGGACGAATCGATCCTGCGCATCCTTCGTCTGAAGGCCCGCCTCGGACTGCTCGACGGCGCGTACGTCCGCCGGTCCGGCGTCGACCGCACGGTGGGCACGAAATCCCACCTGGCCACAGCGGACCGGATCGCCGAGCGGACCACGACCCTGCTGGCCAACGAGGACGACGCCCTGCCTCTGGACCCGCGCACCGAGCCCAGGATCCTGGTCGTCGGCGCCGACCCGGCCTCCCCGTCCGGCACGACCGGCCCGCCCACCTCGGTCCTGGCCACCGCCCTCACCGAACTGGGCTTCACCGCCACCGCCCTGTCCACCGGGACCGCACCCTCCACGGCGACCATCGCCAAGGCGGTGGCGGCGGCGCGGGACGCGGACGCGGTGGTCGTCGGGACGTACAACGTGACGGCGGGCAGCACCCAGCAGACCCTGGTCGAACAGCTGCTCGCCACCGGCACCCCGGTGGTGGCCGTCGCCATCCGCAACCCCTACGACGTGGCCCAGCTCCCCTCCGTCAAGGCCTACTTGGCGACCTACTCCTGGACCGACGTCGAACTGCGGGCCGCCGCGCGGGTGATCGCCGGGCGGGTGAACCCTCGCGGCAGGCTCCCGGTGCCGGTACAGCGGGCAGACGATCCGACGCAGGTGCTGTACCCCATCGGCCATGGGCTGACGTACTAGACGTACGTCACACACCGGGCACAACGCACCCAAAGGGCTGAAACTCCACTGTTCGCCTGACGTGGCCCCAGCACCGGGGCCACGCTGGGCGGGGGGTGTCTGGGGGTTGGCAATACCTGGACAGGGAGTGTCTGGGGGTTCGGCAATGCGCGGGAAGGGTGCCGCAAGGGTGGCGTACCGCCTCCTGCCACCCACCCCTGCCCTCGCCGCCCTGGCGGCCGTCCTGGCCACCCTGCTCAGCGGCTGCCAGGGCCACGCGGACGCCCCGGTGGGCGACGCCCGGCCCGCCACCGCCCTCCCCGCCGGCTACGGCGCCCAGTTCCTCGCGGTCGGCGAGTGCAGCTCCTTCGGGACCACCAGCTTCACCGAGGTCCCCTGCACCAGCGAGCGGGCCGCCGCCCGGGTCGCCGCCCGCTACGACGGCACGACCACCGACGGCCCCCTGTGCCCGCCGGCCACCGACTTCGTCCTGCACATCAGCGAACAGCGGCCACAGGACGACGAGGACGGCGACGGCGCGATCCCCCGGGGCTACGCCTGCATGCGCAACCTGGAGCCACCCCACCCCGGCGACCCGGGCGGCGGTGGCGGGCCCCGCACGATGCCCGGTGACTGCGTCTACGACTCGGGCGGCGGTCAGGTGCGGGAGACGGCGTGCGACGGGTCGGGGCGGCGCAAGCCGCAGTACGAGGTCACGAAGGCGGTCGCCGAGCGGTCCGAGTGCCCTGCGTCGACGGTGCTCTACGTCGAGCTGGGCGGGAGACGGCCGGTGGGGTGCGCCCGGCCGGAGTGACGGCGGGGTCGGCCACGCCGACCCCGCCGTCATCGGCTGTCGAACCGGCGCGTCACGGACGCAACGCCGGCTCCCTCTCCACATCCCGCACATCCAGCTTCGCGTCATAGCGAGCCAGCGGCTTCGCGGCCGACGGGTTCTTCTCGACCGTGGGCGACGCAACGCCCGCCCACTCCAGGATCCGTGCCGTCGCCAGTGCCTTCTCGTCGGGCACCAGGCCCGCCACGTTCGCCCCGTGGTTCAACCCGGGCGCGGTGAAGACGTACGAGTCACGGGCGCCCGCGCCGAGGCGGAAGCGTTCCGAGCCCCAGGGGTCGTTCTGGCCGTAGACGAACAGCATGTGGTGCGCGTGGTGGCGGACCCACGTGTCGACGTTCCGCATCGCCCCGGGCTGGAAGCGCATCGGGATGGAGCGGGGCACGAAGTTGCGCGGGGGCTGGTAGCCGTAGCGGATCAACTTCCGTTCGATGTACGGGAAGTGGATCGTCGGAGCGCCCAGCTGGGTGCCCGCCTGGTAGTAGTACGGGGTGTACTGCTCCAGGCCCTGGTCGGTGTAGGCCGAGAAGCCCGAGATGGTGTCGACCGAGTCCCAGATAGCGTCGTCCGTCGCGGTCGCCGCGTTCGCCGGGACGGAGTCGCAGTCCTTCAGCAGGCTGTACTGCCAAAAGCCCCAGACGTAGTCGAGCACGACCGCCTCGTAGGCCTTGTCCAGGCCGCCGATGGTGTCGAAGGTGTAGTGGTTGTCGGCGGCGTACTGGGCGTACTTCGCCTCCAGCGGCTCTCGGCGTACCAGCGCCTCACGCTGGACCGCGTTCAGGCGGTCCCGGCACTCCTTGGTGCCGACGCGGGCGAAGAAGCGGTCGTAGGCCGAGTCCTCGTTGTTGACGACGTCGTTGGGGGCCACGTAGGCCACTACGCCGTCCATGTCGCGGGGGTAGAAGCGCTCGTAGTAGGTGGCCGTCATGCCGCCCTTGGAGCCGCCGGTGGCCAGCCAGTTGGCGGAGTAGAGCGGCTTCAGCGCCTCGTAGACGCGGTGCTGGTCGCTCGCCGCCTGCCAGATGTCCAGCTTGGACCAGTCGGCCGGGGCGGGGCGCGAGGGCGTGAAGAAGCGGTACTCCAGGGAGACCTGGTTGCCGTCCACGACCTGCGTGGGCTCGCGGCGGGACGGGGTCGTGGAGACGTTGTAGCCGCTGGTGTAGAAGACCGTGGGGCGGCTCACGTCCTTGTGCAGCACGGTGATGCGCTGCTGGAAGGTGCCGCGGTCCGGGTGCCGGTGGTCGACCGGCTGGGTGTAGTTCAGGACGAAGTAGCGGTACCCGGGGTACGGCTTCTCCTGGATCAGGCTCATGCCGGGTATCGACAGGAGCCGGTCCTTGATGTCGGTGGGCTCGGACTGTGCGGCGGTGGCCGCGCCCGCTGTGCTCAGCGTGCCTATGAACACCGTGAGCGCCAGCAGCCATCTGAGCGCCTTGCGCATGCGCACTCTCCCCTGTGAGACAGATGTGCGCCGGAAGCTATCGGAGCAACTGCCGTTACACCAGGGGAGATTGAGTGATGTTCGCGATCAGCAGAGGATCCAGCCGGAGCTGACCGAATCCCGGCCCACCGTGCCCTTCACCCACACGCAGCGCTGTCCCGCGTGGACCGTCACCGGGCCCGCGCGGTGCTTGTACCGGCCCTTGTCCACGACCGGGCGGTTGCCGCGGGCCTGCACGCTCACCGACATCACGCGCTTGACGCCGGGGTTCCGGGCGGTGGTGACGGCGCAGACGTAGCCGTTGCGCTTGAAGACGTGCACGGTGCCGGTGCTGAAGGGCAGGGTTCTCACCTCGCGCCCGGCGCAGGAGCCGTCCACCGCCGCGCTGGCGGTGCCGGGCACCGCCAGCGCGAGCCCGAGGGACCCGGCCAGGACGGCCGCGCCCATCGCCAGGCGTCGGCGTATCGCACCACTGTCCACTGTCGTCCTCCCCGTACCGCCGTCATGCATGACCGCTGACCGTACTGATGTACGGACGCATGACATGTGCCGGATGGTTGCACGGCCGTCACGAGGACGGGCGACCGGAAGCCTGCCTCAGCCGGTCACTCCGACCGGCTCCTCCGGTTCGGCCTCGCCCACGAACGTCCGCCACAGGTCGGCGTACCGGCCGCCGAGGGCGAGGAGTTCGTCGTGGGTGCCGTCCTCCGCCACCCGGCCGTGGTCCATGAGCACCACCCGGTCCGCGCGGGCGGCCGTGGTCAGCCGGTGGGCGACCACCAGCGTCGTACGGCGGCCCGCCAGGCGGTCGGTGGCCAGATTGACCTGGGCCTCGGTGGCCAGGTCCAGGGCTGCCGTGGCCTCGTCGAGGAGGAGGACGTCGGGGTCGACCAGTTCGGCGCGGGCGAGCGCGATCAGCTGGCGCTGGCCGGCCGAGAGGTTGCGGCCGCGCTCGGCGACCTCGTGGAGGTAGCCGCCGTCGAGCGTGGCGATCATCTCGTGCGCGCCGACCGCCCGTGCCGCCGCCTCGACCTCGGCGTCGGTGGCGTCGGGACGGCCGTAGGCGATGGCGTCGCGGATGGTGCCCGGGAAGAGGTATGCCTCCTGCGGGACCACGCCGAGGCGGTGCCGGTACGAGGTCAGGTCCAGGGTGCGCAGGTCCGTGCCGTCGGCCGTGACCCGGCCCGAGGTGGGGTCGTAGAAACGGGCCACCATCTTGACCAGCGTCGACTTGCCGGCGCCCGTCTCACCGACGAAGGCGACCGTCTGGCCGGCCGGGATCGTCAGGTCGATGCCGGTCAGGGCCTCCTCGGCCTCGTCGGCGCCGCCGTACGCGAAGTGCACGTCCTCGAAGGTGATGTCGCCGCGCAGGGCGAGGACTTCGAGGGGTTCTTCGGCGGACTTCGTGGAGGTCGGCTCGCGCAGCAGTTCCTGGATGCGGCCCAGCGAGACCGTGGCCTGCTGGTAGCCGTCGAAGACCTGGGAGAGCTGCTGGACCGGGGCGAAGAACAGGTCGATGTAGAGGAGGTAGGCGACCAGGGCGCCCGTGGTCAGCGTGGCTGCCTCGATGCGGCCCGCGCCCGCGATCAGGACGCTCGCCGCGGCCACCGACGACAGCAGCTGCACGAACGGGAAGTAGACGGATATCAGCCACTGGCCCCGGATACGGGCCTGGCGATAGCTGTCGCTGCGCTCGGCGAACCGCCGCCCGCCGTCCCGCTCGCGCCGGAACGCCTGCACGATCCTGAGCCCGGCCACCGACTCCTGGAGGTCGGCGTTGACCACCGAGACCCGCTCACGGGCGAGTTCGTACGCCTTCACGCTCGCCCGGCGGAAGAAGAAGGTGGCGACGATCAGCGGGGGCAGGGTGGCGAAGACGACCAGGGCGAGCTGGACGTCGAGCACCAGCAGGACGCCCATGATGCCGAAGAAGGTGACGACCGAGACGAACGCCGTGACCAGGCCGGTCTGCAGGAACGTCGAGAGGGCGTCGACGTCCGTCGTCATCCGCGTCATGATCCGGCCGGTCAGCTCGCGCTCGTAGTAGTCGAGGCCGAGCCGCTGGAGCTGGGCGAAGATCTTCAGGCGCAGCGAGTACAGGACGCGTTCGCCGGTACGGCCGGTCATCCGGGTCTCGCCGATCTGCGCGGCCCACTGCAGCAGCACGGTGAACAGGCCCAGCAGGGAGGCTGCCCACACCGCGCCGAGGGCCATCTTCGTGACGCCCTGGTCGATGCCGTGCCGGATCAGCACCGGCAGCAGCAGGCCGGCGCCCGCATCCACGGCGACCAGCAGCAGGCTGACGAGAAGGGGCGCGCCGAAGCCGCGGAGCAGACGGCGCAGGCCGTACGACTCCTCGGGGCGTACCGCGCGGGCCTCGTCGATGTCGGGGGTGTCGGTGGCCGCGGGCAGCGCCTCGACCTGGGCGAGGAGTTCGGGGGTGGCCGGGGTGCCCGAGAGTGCCAGGTCCTTGGGCTCGCGGTCGCCGGTCCACAGCCGCGGGGTGACCCCGCGCTCGGCGTCGAACTCGGCGTCCAGCTCCTCGCGGACGGACATGTCCTCCCGCGGCTGGGCCGGGCGGGCGTGGCCCGGGGAGACCCCGCCCAGCTCGTCCGGGTCGGTCAGCAGACGGCGGTAGAGGGCGGAGCGCTCCTGGAGTTCCTCGTGCGTGCCGAGGTCGGCGAGCCGGCCGCCGTCCAGGACGGCGATGCGGTCGGCGAGGCCCAGGGTGGAGCGGCGGTGTGCGATGAGGAGGGTGGTGCGGCCCTCCATGACGTGCCCCAGCGCCTCGTGGATCTCGTGCTCCACGCGGGCGTCCACGGCCGAGGTCGCGTCGTCCAGGACCAGCAGGCGCGGGTCGGTGAGCAGGGCGCGGGCGAGCGCGACACGCTGGCGCTGGCCGCCGGAGAGGGTCAGGCCCTGCTCGCCGACCTTGGTGTCGTAGCCCTCGGGCAGCTCGGCGATGAAACGATCCGCCTGGGCGGCGCGGGCGGCGGCCTCGATCTCCTCCTGGGTGGCGTCCGGGCGGCCGTAGGCGATGTTGTTGCGGACGGTGTCGGAGAAGAGGAAGGAGTCTTCGGGCACCAGCCCGATCGCCGCACGGAGCGAGTCCATGGTCAGCTCGCGCACGTCGTGCCCGCCGATCAGGACGGCGCCGTGGGTGACGTCGTAGAAGCGCGGCAGCAGCAGGGAGAGGGTGGACTTGCCGGAGCCGGAGGAGCCGACGACGGCCAGGGTCTCCCCCGGCCGGATCTCGAAGCTGAGCCCGTCGAGCACCGGCCGCTCGTGCGCGTACCCGAAGGACACGTCGTCGAACTCGACGGTGGCGGGCGCGTCGGCCGGGAGGGTCTTCGTGCCGTCCTTCAGGGTCGGCTCGGTGTCGATCAGCTCCAGGACGCGCTCGGTGCCGGCGCGGGCCTGCTGGCCGACGGTGAGCACCATGGCGAGCATCCGGACCGGGCCGACCAGCTGGGCGAGGTAGGTGGAGAAGGCGACGAAGGTGCCGAGGGTGATGTGCCCGCGGACCGCGAGCCAGCCGCCGAGGGCCAGCATGGCGACCTGGCCGAGGGCCGGGACGGCCTGGAGCGCGGGGGTGAACTTGCTGTTCAGGCGTATGGTCCGCAGGCGTCCCGCGAAGAGGCGGCGGCCGACCTCGCGCAGCTTCCCGGTCTCCTGGTCCTCCTGCCCGAAGCCCTTCACCACGCGTACGCCGCTCACGGCGCCGTCGACCACACCGGCGACGGCGGCGGCCTGGGCCTGGGCGTACCAGGTGGCGGGGTGGAGCTTGCTGCGGCTGCGCCGGGCGATCCAGCCGAGGGCCGGGGCCACGGCCAGGGCGACCAGGGTCAGCGGCAGCGACAGCCAGGCCATGATCGCCAGGGAGATCAGGAAGAGCAGGACGTTCCCGATGGTCATCGGGAGCATGAAGAGCAGGCCCTGGATCAGCTGGAGGTCGCTGGTGGCCCGGCCGACCACCTGCCCGGTGGACAGCTCGTCCTGGCGGCGGCCGTCCAGGCGGGTGATCGTGTCGTACATCTCGGTCCGCAGGTCGTGCTGGACGTCGAGGGCGAGCCGGCCGCCGTAGTAGCGGCGTATGTAGGTGAGGGCGTAGACGAGGACGGCGGCGCCGAGCAGCGCGCCGGCCCACGGGGCCATGGAGCGGCTGTGGTCGCCGATGACATCGTCGATGATCACCTTGGTGACCAGCGGGACCACGGCCAGCACGGCCATGCCGGCCAGGGAGGACCCGAGGGCGAGGAGGACGTCCTTCGGATACCGCCAGGCGTAGCCCGCCAGCCGTCGTGCCCATCCCCGATGCGCTGCCACGCCGGTGCCTCCCGTTCAGTTCTGCTCTTCCGGAAGGCTCCAACGTCAACAGGGACGGATTTCATCCCTCTGCAACAGAACGAAGGCGGACGTCAGACACGTACCCGCAGGTAGTAGAACCGGGTCGTCTGGGCCTGGTTCTGGTTGTCGTCGCTGACCAGCAGGACCTTCAGGCGGCCGGTGTGGTCACGCCCCGTGATCGTCATGCCCTCGATGTTGTCGAGGAGGGGGTTCGGCTGGGGCTGCTTGGCCTTGGCGCCGAGGGCCGGGCAGGTGGCTATGTCCGTGAGGAGGGTCTTCTTGACCAGATGGACGTCCGGCTGGCCGGTCAGGTTCTCGACGGTGCTGGTGTCCGTGGCGTGGCGGAGGTCGGCCTCGTAGAGGCGGACGGTGTTGCCGACGCCCGGGGTGAAGCCGCGCTCCAGGACGAGGAGGCGGCCGTCGGGGGTGGCCTGGACCTCCGGGACGCCGAGGTCGGCGTCGGTGCGGTAGGCGTACTGGGCGGCGAGCCGGAAGGAGCCGTGGTGGCGGGTCCAGGTCTGGAAGCGGACTGTGCCGGTGGTGTCGCCCGAGATCGAGCCCTCCATGGAGGCCAGCAGGGTGCGGCCGCCGGGCAGCATCGTCAGGCCCTCGAAGGTCAGGTTCTTGCCGGCGCGGCCGGCCGGGGCGACCAGGAGGGAGGAGGGGACCGGGAGGCGGTCGAGGATCTTCCCGTCCCGGGAGTAGCGGCGGACGGACGGCTCGGTCTCGGAGGAGATCAGCCGGGTGCCGTCGCGGTCGATGACGAGCCCCTCGGAGTCGAGGTCGGCGCCCTTCTCGTCGGCGAGGTGGACGGCCGAGGTCGGCTGCAGGGTCTCCGGGTCGAGCCCGAAGAGGGACGAGCGGTCCTCCAGCGCGGCGAGGGAGCCGTCCCGGTCCATCGCGAGCGCGGAGAAGTTGCCGGCGAAAGTGCCCTGGTACGTCGTCTTGTCGAGCGCGTCGGAGAAGCGGTCGATGGAGACGGTCGGCGAACAGGCGTTGCTTCCCGTGGAGTTGGCGGCACCGGCGGGCCCGGCGGCGGTCAGGCAGGTGGCCGCCGCCAGGCCGGCGGTGAGGGTCGCGAGTACGGTTCTCAGGCGCATGGGCGCCACCGTAGGCCGGTTCGGTGACCGGCGGGAGACCGCCTCGTGAAGCGTCAGCCCTGCGGGGGCACCGCGACGAACGCCTCGCTCGGCGTGCTGGTCGGGGTGTAGCGGGCGGTGCTGGACGTCGTCGGCACCAGGTCCTTGTGGATGGCCTTGGCGACGTTCTGGATGGTGGTGACGCCGTAGTCCATGGTGCTGTTGTCCTGCGTCAGCACGCTGATCATGTAGTCGTGGCCGGCGCCGTTGAAGGTGCCCAGGCTGTGCACCCGCCAGCCGTGCGTGGAGCGCTGCAGCCAGCCGTTCTTGACGTGCACGGACACGGTGGACGGCGCACCGGCGGGCGTGCCCCAGCGCTGCGAGGAGATGACCTTGCCCATCAACTTCAGGATGTAGGCACGGGAGTTGTCGCTCAGCACGGTGTTCTTGGCGGTGATGAGCTTGAGCAGCTTCTGCTCGTCGGTGACGTTCTCCTGGGTCAGACCCCAGTAGCCGTCCGCGCCGGGCGTGGTCTTCGTCATGCCGGCGGCGGACAGGAAGCCCTTGATCTTCGTCAGGCCCAGCTGCTTCCACAGCTTGCTGGTCGCGGCGTTGTCCGACTGGGTGATCATGGCCGTGGCGAGCGACTGCTCGGTGTCCGTCAGATACCGGTTGTGCTTCTTCGCGTCCCACAGCAGCGTGGCGAGGACGGTGACCTTGACCGTGCTGGCCGAGTCGTAGGCGCTGGTCGCACGCAGGGTGCAGGTCGTCTTGGTGGAGCGGTCGTACAGGCCGACCGCGACGGTGCCCTTGCGGTTCGCGAGGGCGGCCGTGATGTCCTTCTGCAGCTTGGTGGCGAGGCCCGCCTTGGCGGACGTGCAGCTGACGGCGGGAGTCGTCGCCGCGGCCGGGGTGGCGGCGGTGACGGCCGGTATGAGCACCACGGCGCCGAGAGCGGCTGCGAGCGCGCCGGCGCGACTGAATGTGCGGGGATTCATACCCCTGTTGACACCCGGAGGCGACCGATAGTTGCACAGGTGTTCGGGGTTGACCCGCCCTTTGCCTCTTCACCTGATCCTTGCGAGGACACCCCGGCGTTCGCGCTGGGGAGGAATCGCATCCTGTGACGGCGACGCAGAGCGTTACGCATCCGGCCTCCTGGGGTACGGAGCGCCCTCAATACCGCCGGCGGAGCCGGGTGGAAGCGAACGCGTGTGCACGCGTTCGCTGGTCGTGGTGACTGTGACGTGATGAGGGCGCGGGTGTACGCGTATCGCACATACGGTCTCTTCAAGGAAGCCGGATAGGCGGTCGGGGCGCAGTCCACGGCCGTGCACGCGCACAACAAGGCGCACCCCGAGGACAAGCTGATGTGCGGCCCGGCCCAGCTCGACAAGATGCTGACCGAGGCCCGCGAGCGTACGCCGTGGCTGCGCGAAGGCGGCTCGGTGCCACAGCAGCAGATCATCCGGGACTTCGGCAAGTCGCGCGCGAAGGCGCAGAAGGACATCAAGGAGCGCCTGTCCCTCAAGCAGCGGGCCGGGACGCCCGGGTGGAAGAAGAAGCGTGAGGCCGACCCGACGCTGAACTACACCAAGCGCGGCTTCCGTCTCAAGGACGGCCGCCTGCACCTCGCGGGCGGCATCGTTCTGACCGTCGTATGGTCCCGGGACCTGCCCGCCAACCCGTCCAGCGTGCGCTTGTACCGGGACAGCCTCGGTCACTGGTACGCATCGTTCGTCGTGCCCACCGAAGTCCAGCCGCTCCCCGAGACGGGCGCGATGATCGGTGTGGACTGGGGCGTGAAGGAGATCGCGACCACCACCTCGGACGCCCACGACCTCTCCCATCCCCAGCACGGCCGGAAGGCCCGGCAGAAACTGTCGCGGTACGACCGGATGATGGCCCGCCGCAAACCCGCGAAGGGACAGGCGGCCTCGGAGGGCTACCGCGAGGCCAAGAAACTGCGAGCGAAGGCGTACAAGAAGGTGGCCCGGCAGCGGCAGGACACCGCCCGAAAGTGGGCCAAGCGCGTCGTGAACGACCACGACGCCATCGCGGTCGAGGACTTCCGCCCCAAGTTCCTCGCCAGGACGACCATGGCCCGCAAGGCCACCGACGCGGCGATCGGTGCCACAAAGCAGGCACTGTTGGAGATGGGCCGCAAGCACGGGCGGGACGTCCGCCTCGTACACCCTGCGCACACCACCATGAACTGCGCATCGTGCGGAGCGAGAACCAAGCACGCACTTCCTCTTTCGGAACGCACCTACACCTGCACCACGTGCGGAGGCGTGTCCCCCAGGGACAAGAACTCCGCCCGTGTGATGCTCGTCCGGGCTGGTCTGAACCCGGCTGGTGTCGAGGGCGTAAGACCTCCTGGAGCGCTGCTCCGGGAGGCAGCCTGAGCCAGGAATCCCCTCCCTTCAGGGAGGGGAGCATTCAAAGGAAGCAGCAAGGTGCGGCACAGCGCTCACCCACCCCCGCTCGGCACGATGCGGCCGTGACCTCAGCCACCGATCCCCTCGCCCATCCGACGACCGTGACCGCCGAACCGCCGCCCGAGGCCGCGGCTGCGGCCGCCGCGCCGCGCTGGTCGCTGCCCGCCCTGATCGCGATCATGATCCTGGCGGCGGTGCTCTACTCCTGGAACCTCTCCGGCTCCAGCCTCAACAGCTTCTACAGCGCGGCCGTGCTCAGCGGTACGCAGAGCTGGAAGGCGTGGTTCTTCGGCTCGCTGGACGCGGGCAACTTCCTCACCGTCGACAAACCACCGCTCGCCCTCATGGTCATGGGCCTGTCCTGCCGCCTCTTCGGCTTCGGCACCTGGCAGATGATGGCGCCGTTGATCGTGGCCGCGCTGGCGACGATCTGGATCCTGCACACGTCCGTGAAGCGGGTGTGGGGGCACGGGGCGGCCGCACTGGCCGCGCTGGTCCTGGCGTTGACGCCCATCACCGTGGCCATCAACCGGGACAACAACCCCGACACGCTGCTGGTCCTGCTGATGGTCGGCGGCGCGGCCCTGGCCCTGCGCGCGGTGACGGGCGGCCGCCTGCTGCCGCTGCTCGGCTCGGCGGTCTGCTTCGGACTCGCCTTCAACACCAAGATGCTGCAGGGCTACATCGCGCTGCCCGCGGTCTTCGCGGTGTACCTGTACGCGACCCGGCTCCCGCTGGTGAAGCGGATCTTCAACCTGCTGCTCGCAAGTGTGGCCCTGGCGGTTTCCAGCTTCTGGTGGGCGGCGGCGGTCTCCCTCGTCCCGGCCTCCGAGCGCCCCTACATCGGCGGCTCGACGGACGGCACGGCCTGGAACCTGATCACGGGCTACAACGGCCTCGGCCGGGTCCTCGGCGGCGAGGGCAACGGCGGAGGCGGGGGCGGCGGAGGCGGCGGCTTCTCCGGCTCCGCGGGCCTGGGCCGGATGTTCAACGACATCCTCGGCGGGCAGATCTCCTGGCTGCTGCCCTTCTGTGCGATCGCGCTCGTCGCCGGCCTGATCCTGTGCGGCCGCGTCCCGCGCACCGACCTCACCCGCGCCGCGCTGGTGCTGTGGGGCGGCTGGACCGTGCTGCACTTCCTGACCTTCAGCATGGCCGAGGGCACCATGCACCCGTACTACACGACCGCGCTCGCGCCCGGCATCGCTGCGCTGTGCGGGGGCGGCGGCGTGATGCTGCTGCGCGCGTTCCGGGGCGACGGGCGGTGGGCCTGGGTGCTCCCGGTCGCGCTCGGCGTCACGGCCGTCTGGGCGATCGTGCTGCTGCGCCGGGCCTCCGGCTGGAACACCTGGCTGTGGCCGGTGATCGGTGTGGTCATGGCGGCGGCGATCGTGGGCCTGCTCCTCTTCCGGAGCGGCAACCGGGCGCGGCTGCTCGCGGCTTCCCTCGCCGCGGCGGTCGTCGCGGCGGTGGCCGGTCCGGCGGCGTACGCCTGGTCGGTGCCGACGGGGTCGGGCGGTGGCCGCATGGGCGGTACGAACCCGACGGCGGGGCCGTCGACGGGGAGCGGCTTCGGTGGTGGGCCGGACGGCAACGGGGGCGGCCCCGGCAACGGCGAGCTGCCGGGCGGCGCCCAGCAGGGCGGCCAGAACGGCCGGGCGAGCAGCCGCTTCCCGGGCGGCGGCGAGATGATGCCCGGCGGCGGGAACGGCGAGATGCCCGGCGCCCCGAGCGGGCAGAACGACCAGAGTGGCCAGAGCGGCCAGGCTCCTGGGGGCAACGGCCAGCTGGGCGGCACCCCGCCGGGCGGCACCGGTACGAACGGCGGCACGGCCGAGGGCGGCACCCAGCAGGGCGAACTGCCCGGCGGGAGCGGCGGCTTCGGCGGTGGCGGCATGGGCGGCGGGCCCGGCGGCGGCATGGACGGGGCCGACAGCGAGCTGATCTCGTACCTGAAGAAGCACCAGGACGGCGCCAAGTGGCTGCTCGCGGTGTCCAACTCGCAGAGCGCCGCGCAGATCGAGCTGAGCAGCAATGTGCCGGTCATCTCCATGTGGGGCTTCACCGGCACCGACAACGCGATGACCGTCGCCAAGCTCAAGGAGCTGGTGAAGAAGGGCGAGCTGCACTACGTCCAGGTCGGCGGCGGTGGCATGGGCGGCGGGCCCGGCGGGGGCAGCAGCCTCAGCTCCGAGGTGACGTCGTGGGTGAAGAAGCACGGTACGGCGGTGGAGGAGAGCGCCTACAGCAAGAGCACGACATCGAAGTCGTCGTCCTCCGGCTCCTCGTCATCCAACTCCGCGTCCTCGAAGTCCTCCTCGCAGAGCGACCAGTCGACGCTCTACCGCCTGGACTGAAACGGAAAACCGTACAGGCGGATGTAAAGTCCTGAGAGGCAAGGACTGGATCCTTCCGCGCCGTATGGGATTTCGGCGCCGACCGGCCAGTGCTTGTCAGCGCGGTGAGTGGTCCAGCCCCGGGGCCCACCGGAGCTGGACCGCAATGCATGCGCTGGGTGGGTCCGGCCGGCCAACTCCCGGTCGGACCTCGCCTATTCCTACGGCGATGGTCCCCGGTCCGTCCCGCACCCCTCATCGCCCGCTATTTGGCGAGCGCCTGCACACACACCGCGACAAGGGGGGCGAGCGGCGTGAGGATCGCGACCGTGACCCGCACCCACAGGGGTAACGGAACCTCTTCGCGCCCTTCCGGCCTGCGCCTGCTCCTTGCCATTCCGGCACTCCTCTCGCCGTAGTCTCCCGCGACTGCGGGAACCGACCCGAACCGGGCCGGAACACGAGACGACGAGCGGTGCGCCGGTCGACGCCGAGCATACTGCCGTCCTGCCGACGACCGGTTGCAGTTGTACTAGTTCTATTTGTTCGCCCACACCAGTGATGTCGATCTTGGGCCCGGGCGTGTCCCCGTTCCAGGACAGGAGCATGGCGGCAGCTCGGCACGACCGCCGAGGTATCCCAACTCCCTTGTCTGGAGAGGCTCGTGAAGTTTCGCTCCTGGTCCCTGGCCGCCGCTCTCGCCCTGACCGCCCTCCTCCTGCCCGCCCAGAGCGCCACGGCCCAGGCCGCCGCGCCCTCCTGTCCCGACGGCTCGGTGTGCTTCTGGAGCGGAGAGGGCTTCGGCGGGGACTACTGGGAGTGGACGGCCCGCAGCGGCTACCGCGACATGCCGCCCAACCTCCATGACAACGTGGGCTCCTTCGTCGCCTCCACCCGCGCCTGTTTCATCAACTGGGACCCGACCGAGAAGCGGGACGTCTTCAACGGCGACTGGCGCTCCCAGTACTCCGGCGACTTCGGCGGCCGCATCGACGGGGTGGGTCCGGGCGCCTGCTGACCTCGGGCGGCCGCGGACCGGCATGGCATGCTGATCCGCATGACTGAAGTCCCGGACGGCCGTTGGTCCTTCGAAACGGCGCGCGAGCCTGCCCGGTTCGGGGCCGCTCAGGTCGACGGCATTCCCGGAACGGAACACGCCGTGCACTCAGGCGGGACGCTGTGCGGGATTCCGAAGCAGCGGATCGTCCGTTACCGGCATATCTTCGTCGCCCGCGGCCCCCGCGCGTGCCCGGAGTGCCGTCGGCAGGTGGCGGCGGCCCTGCCGCGGCCGTCCACGCAGGAACGGCTGCACGACCGGGTCCTGGCGGCCGCCGCGGGAAGCATCCGTGACGAGCTGCTCGACGGCGCGGAAGCCATCGCCCAGGCGCTCGGCGCCGCCGAGCCGGTCGGCCTGGCCCAGGTCGACGACGGCTCCTGGCGGTTCACCGTCGTCCTGCCGCACGACGGTGGCCGTCCGGTCGTCGCCCGAGGAACACGGCCTCAGCCCACTCCCCGGCCGCTCGCCCTGCCCCTTCGTCCAGGTGCCTCGGCGTCAACTTCCGCAAGGTAGGGTCGATTTCGAAAGTTTGGTCAATTTGACGCCCGAGACCCTGACCAGGTCGTCGGAGCGTGCGCCACCGGCGAGACCGGAGGTGCTTCACGGGGGAAAGAGCAAGTTGTTCGAAGCTGTCTTCGGCGACGACATGGGGTTTCTGGCCGGACTCACCGTCGTCGCCGCTGTCATGGGGCTGGCCGTGTGGGCGGTGGCCCGTCGCCGCGAAGTGGATCACGCGGTCTGGTGGCTGCCGCTGGCGTTCTGTCTGACCGGTGTCCTCGGCGTCACGCTCGCGTTGCGTGGTGGCGAGGCGGGACGGGCCGAGTGTGTGATCAACCATGCGATCACCGAGCCGCTGTACACCACACAGGGTCTGTGGAACCTGGCGATGTTCGTCCCGCTGGGCCTGTTCGGTGTCCTGGCGCTGCGGCGTCCGCTTCCCGTGCTCGTCGGTGTCCTCGCGTTGCCCTGTCTCATCGAACTCGCCCAGGCGCTCGCCCCGTTCGTGAGCGGTATCTGCGACAGCGCCGACGTGGAGATGAACGCCGGTGGCGGCGTCCTCGGCGTGGCTGCCGGGCTGGTGCTGCTGCGGGGCCGGGTCGCGTGGCGTGCGTGGGCCAAGCCCACGCTGATCGTGGCGCTGGTGTGCGCCGTGGCCGGGCCGGTCGTCTTCCAGACCGCGATCACCGCGAACCACGTGGACGGTTCCGGCGTGCGTGACGCACACGGCGACGAGCGGGAGACCGCCGAGCGCGTCATACGTCAGGCCTTCGGCGACCGGTACCACCTCGGCGATGTGCGCGTCAGCCCTGGCGTCGACGGCTACAACGGCTGGATGTCCATACAGATCGCCGACGCGTTCCCCGCGGAGCTGATGTGGCCCGGCGGCCGCCGGCTGACCGTGAGCTTCGAGGACTCCGAGCCCCCGACACCGGCGAGCTTCCCCGTCCCCGGCGCCGGCACGCCCCACGACGCCCAGGACGCGTACGGCATCGCCCGCTCCTACATGAAGGCCCACTACCCCTGGGCCGGTGCGGCCTCCTTCCACGAGACGCAACCGGTCGGCAGGAAGGCCGAGTTCGGGTGGCGCACGTCATGGCGGTTCAAGGAGCGCGGGGTGGCGATGCCGCGCAGCCTCGACGTGCAGATCAACCGCTCCGGCCGCGTCTCCCAGATGCTGGTCGACTTCGGCCCCGAGCACCTGGACCTTCCGGCCCGGCTGCTCTCGGCGAAGCAGGCCGAGGAGATCGCCACCAAGGAGCAGAAGAAGAGCGGCACCGACCTCGGCAACCTGAAGATCCACGCCGACGAGCTGAGGACCGAACGTGCCAAGGGCTGGCAGGGCCCCTGGCGCGTGGTGTGGTCCGTGACCGTCGACGACACCCACTGCAAGCCCGACAAGAACGGCGACGGCTGCGGCTCGCTGAACACGGTCCTCGACGCCGCCACCGGAGAGGTCTACGACGAGTGAGGCGCCCTGTGGCTGACGTGGACGACGACCGGCGGCACATCTTCCTCGACCCGGACGGCTCCGGCACGGACCAGGGCTGGGCGTTCCTCATCGTGGCGGCAAAGACCGGGGTGGTCTACGAGGTGCAGGGAGGCGGGGTCGGCTGCGTCCAGTACGCGCAGGAGGGCTACCTGATCCCCCTCTTCGGGCGGGGCCTCGACGAGGAGCTGAAGGAGATCTTCGTCGGCGAGCTGAAGGGGCAGGGCGCCAGGCAGCTGGACTGGCCGGTGGAGTTGCTCGACCGGCTCAGGGGCGCGGTCGCCTTCCATGTCTACGGCTCCGCCAACCGGGACGACCTGTTCCCCACCCCGCTGGCCCTCGACGAGACCCGCCTCGCCGAGGTCGACGAGGCGTGGGTCCCGGTCGTGACGCCCGACGGCCCCGGGGTGCTGGTCTGGGAGAACTCCGACTAGGCCGCAGGCGCCCTAGCCCAGATGGGTCGGTGCGAACATCCGCAGTACGGCGGGGAGTACGACGACCGAGGGGCCGGGGGATGTGAGTGCCTTCGTCAGGTCCGCCTCCAGGGTCTCCGGGGTCGTGCGGACCCCGGGGACGCCGAAGGACTCGGCGAGGGCGACGTAGTCGGGGCGGGTGAGTTCCGTGGCCGTTGCCGCGCCGAACGCGTCCGTCATGTACTCGCGGAGGATGCCGTAGCCGCCGTCGTCGACGATCAGCCAGGTCACGGGGAGGTCGTACTGCCTCGCCGTGGCCAGCTCGGCGATCGAGTACAGGGCTCCGCCGTCGCCCGAGACCGCCAGGACCGGGCGGCTGGGGTCCGCGGCGGCCGCGCCCAGCGCCGCCGGGAAGCCGTAGCCGAGGCCGCCGGCGCCCTGTGCGGAGTGCATGGTGTTCGCGCCCTCGGGGTCGAAGGCCGACCAGGCCCAGTAGGCCAGGATCGTCATGTCCCAGAAGGACGGGGAGTCGGCGGGGAGGGCGCGCCGGACCGATGCCAACACGTCCTGTTCCAGGGTCAGTTCCTGGGCGGCGATGCGGGCCGTGACCCGGGAGAGCACCTCGCGTACGCGCTGCGGCGCCGACTCGTCCGTGCGCTCCTCCACCGTCTCCAGCAGGGCCTGAAGGGCCAGGCGGGCGTCCGCGTGGATGCCGAGGGCCGGGTGGTTGGACTCCAGCTTGCCGAGGTCCGCCTCGATCTGGACGACCCGGCCCCGGGGCTTGAACGTGTGGTAGTTCGAGGAGAGTTCACCGAGGCCCGAGCCGACCACCAGGAGGACGTCCGCGTCCTCCAGGAAGTCCGTCGTGTGGCGGTCCTCCAGCCAGGACTGGAGGGACAGGGGGTGGTTCCAGGGGAAGGCGCCCTTGCCGCCGAACGTGGTGACCACCGGGGCGTCCAGCTTCTCCGCCAGCGCCTTCAGCTTCCCCGAGGCGTCCGAGCGTACGACTCCGCCGCCCGCGATGATCGCCGGGCGGGCGGCACGGGACAGCAGGTCCGCGGCCACCGCGGTCAGTTCGGGGCGCGGGACCAGGTCCTCCGGGGTCGCGTCCATCGCCGTCACCACCGGCAGGGCGGTCTCGGCGAGCAGCACGTCCTGCGGGATCTCCACCCACACCGGACCGGGCGGGGCCGTCAGCGCCGACTGCCAGGCCGCCGCGATGGCCGAGGGGATCTGGGACTGGGTGCGGACCGTGTGGACCGACTTCACCACGCCCCGGAACGAGGCCGCCTGGTCGGGGAGTTCGTGCAGGTAGCCGTGGCGGCCGCCGCCCAGGCCCGGCGTCGGGATCTGGCTGCTGATCGCCAGGACGGGGGCGGAGGCGGCGGCGGCCTCCTGCAGCGCGGCCAGAGAGGTCAGCGCCCCCGGGCCGGTCGAGAGCAGCAGCGGGGCCGCCTCGCCGGTGATGCGGCCGTACGCGTCCGCCGCGAAGCCCGCGTTGTTCTCCACCCGCAGGCCCACGTAGCGCAGGGACGAGCGGCGCAGGGCGTCGAACATGCCCAGCGCGTGCTGGCCGGGCAGCCCGAAGACCGTCGTCGCGCCGAGCCCGGCCAGCGTTTCCATGACCAGGTCTCCGCCGTTGCGCCCGGGGGGCGGGTTCAGAGCGGTCGAGATCTGTGCCGCCGTCGGGCGGAGTACCAGGTCGTGGTCGTGAGTCACTGCGCTTACGCGTCCTTCCGGGCCGCCGCGATCTGGCGGCTCATGATGGTGGTCAGTTCGTACGCCGTGTGGGAGGCCGCCACCGACGTGATCTCCGCGTGGTCGTACGCGGGGGCCACCTCGACGACGTCCGCCGACACCAGGTTGCACGACGCAAGACCGCGCAGGATCTCCAGCAGCTCGCGGGAGGTCATGCCGCCCGCCTCCGGGGTGCCGGTGCCGGGCGCGTGGGCCGGGTCCAGGCAGTCGATGTCGATGGAGATGTACAGCGGGCGGTCGCCGATGCGCTGGCGCAGCTGGTCGGCGACCTCGTCGGCGCCGCGGCGGTAGATGTCCGCGGAGGTGACGATGCCGAAGCCCATCTTCTCGTCGTCCGTGAGGTCCTGCTTGCCGTACAGCGGGCCGCGGGTGCCGACGTGGGAGAGGGCGGAGGTGTCGAGGATGCCCTCCTCGACGGCGCGACGGAACGGGGTGCCGTGGGTGTACTCGGCTCCGAAGTAGGTGTCCCAGGTGTCGAGGTGGGCGTCGAAGTGGAGCAGGGCCACCGGGCCGTGCTTCTTCGCGACCGAGCGGAGCAGGGGCAGGGCGATGGTGTGGTCGCCGCCCAGGGTCATCAGGCGGGCGCCGGTGCCGAGCAGCTCGTCCGCGGCGGCCTCGATGGTGTCGACGGCCTCGTTGATGTTGAACGGGTTGACGGCGATGTCGCCGCCGTCCGCGACCTGGGCGAGGGCGAAGGGGGAGGCGTCCTGCGCCGGGTTGTAGGGGCGCAGCAGCCGGGACGCCTCGCGGATGGCGTTGCCGCCGAAGCGGGCGCCCGGCCGGTACGAGACGCCGGAGTCGAACGGCACGCCCACGACGGCGACGTCGGCGGTGCCGACCTCGTCGAGGCGGGGCAGCCGGGCGAAGGTCGCGGGACCCGCGTACCGCGGGATGCGGGAGGAGTCGACGGGGCCGCGGGGCGTCTCGTTGCTGCTCATAGTGAAATGCCTTCCTTCTTGCGCTTCGTCGCGCATGTACTGCTTTCCATATGACTCTACTGGTGAGCCGGGACCGGTTCGGACACGAGTTCGGGGGACCGTCCCGCGAGGCGCTCGCGCCAGGTGGTGAGGACGGCCTCGTCGGTGGGCCTGGTCGCCAGGGAGACGGCGACGTAGGCGGCGAGGGAGGCGAGCAGGCCGTAGTAGACGGGCTCGTTGGCGAGGATGCCGTAGCCCGCCATCAGGCCGATCACGGCGAGGCCGCCGACGATCACGGAGGCCAGCGCCCCCTGCACGGTGCCGCGCTTCCACAGCAGGCCGCCGAGGATCGGGACGAGCAGGCCGCCGACCAGGAGGTTGTAGGCGACCGTCAGGGCCTCGACGACGTTGTTGAGCGCGATCGCGGTGCCGATCACCGCGACGCCCATGATCAGGATGAAGGCGCGGTTGCCCTTGACCTCGTCGTGCGCGTCGCCGTCGCGGCGCACCGCGCCGCGCAGCCGGGACCAGATGTCGTTGTTGGCGACCGTGGCGCAGGCGATCAGGGCGCCGGAGGACGTGGACATCACGGCGGCGAGGGCGGCGGCCAGCACCAGGCCGCGCACGCCGACGGGCAGCTCCTCCTTGACGATGGTCGCGAAGGCGTCGTCGGGGCTGCCGAGCTTGGGGTAGAGGACCTTGGCGGCCGTACCGATGACGGCGCCGGCGAGGGCGTAGGCCAGACAGTAGGTTCCGGCCACCGTGCCGCCCCACTTGGCGGTCCTGTCGCTGCGCGCCGTGAACACGCGCTGCCAGATGTCCTGGCCGATCAGCATGCCGAAGGTGTAGATCAGCACGTATGTGAAGATCGTCTCGCCGCCGATGCCCAGCGGGTCGAAGTACGAGGTGGGCAGCTTGGCCTTCATCTCGGAGAAGCCGCCGGCCTTGACCACCGCGATGGGCAGGAGCAGGAGCAGCACGCCGATGGTCTTGACGACGAACTGCACCATGTCGGTCAGCGTGATGGACCACATGCCGCCGAGCGTGGAGTAGGCGACGACGATCGAGCCGCCGAGAACGATCGCGACCGTGCGGTTCATGTCGAAGAGCACGTCGAAGATCGTGGCGTAGGCGATGGTCGAGGTGACGGCGAGCATCAGGGTGTACGCCCACATGACCACACCGGAGATGACACCGGCACGGCCGCCGTAGCGCAGGTCCAGCATCTCGGAGACGGTGTAGACCTTCAGGCGGGCGATGCGGGCGGAGAAGAAGACCGACAGGGCCAGCAGGCCGAGGCCGATGGTGAAGACCATCCAGGCGCCGGAGAGGCCGTACTGGTAGCCGAGGCCGACGCCGCCGATGGTGGACGCGCCGCCGAGGACGATCGCGGCCATGGTGCCGGAGTACATGGCGGGCCCGAGGCGACGCCCGGCCACCAGGAACTCGCTCTTGGACTTGGCGCGGCGCATGCCCCACCAGCCCATGGCCAGCATGCCGGCCAAATAGACGACGATCACTGTGTAGTCAACGGCCATGTGGGGCCCTCCTTTGCGCACTGTCAGTGGCGTGTCGTGCAGATACATGGGGGGTGGAGGTGCCGGCAGCGGATCGCGGGGACATCCGCCCGTACCCGCGGCTGCCGTGCGGACTTGACACTAGGTGGCCGGAAGGCGACTGCGAAGTGTACGTTTCATCCATACGAACGGGGCGGGATGGAGGAAATGCACACCATGCCGGAGGCGATCACCCCAGCCGTCCCACCGACCCCACCGGTACCGCTCTCGGCCCTGCTGGCCCGCGAGGATCTCGCGCTGCGCCAGATCGCGGGGCCCTCGGACCCGGACATCGTGATCCACTGGGCGCACACCTCGGAGATGGCCGACCCGTACCCGTACCTGCTCGGCGGCGAGCTGCTGCTCACGGCCGGGGTGCACATCCCGGAGGCGGCGGGTTCGGGGACTTACTTCGACGACTACGTCTCGCGGATCGTGGCCGCGGGCGGGGCGGCCCTCGGCTTCGGCCTGGCGCCCGTGCACGACACGGTCCCGCGCGCCCTGGTCCACGCCTGCGACGCCTACGACCTCCCGCTCCTGGAGGTCCCGCCGCAGACGACCTTCTCCGGTGTCGCCCGCGCGGTCTGGCAGCTGATGGCACAGGCGCGCCTGGCCGAGCTGCGCCGGGTCACGGAGGCCCAGCAGAGCCTCGCGGCCGCCGCCTCCCGCCCCGACCCGGTCCCCTCGGTCCTGCGCCAGCTGGCCGGCCGCCTGAGCGGTCACGCGATCCTCTACGGCCCCGACGACACCGAGATAGCGGCGGCGGGCCGGGAGCCGGCGCAGGGAGCCCGCGAGGCCCTTGCGGCACTGGCCGGGGTCGTACGCCCACCGAGCGCCCGCGAGCCGGTGCAGCTCCCTGGGGCGGCCGCGGGTTCGGCGGGCCCCGGCACCAGCGGCCCGACCGGCGCGGCGGGCGGCGGCGCCGGCAGGTCAGCCGGCCCCGGCACGACCGCCCCGGCAGGCGGCAGCGCCAGCACGGCGGCCGACCGCCGCACGAGCGGCGGGGCGCAGGCGGCGAGCACCGGCACCAGCGGCACGACCGGCGCGGCAGGCGGGGGCATCGGCAGGTCAGCCGACCACAGCACGACCGACCCGGCAGGCGGCAGCGCCGACTGGGCGGCCGGCCGCCGTATCAGTGGCGGGCCGGACGCCGAGGCACCCACGGGCTCCCGCCCATCTGCAGGCCGGCACCCCGTCGGCCGCCCCACCGCCTCGCCGTCCGCCACCGCCTCGCCCTCCGCCACCGACCCGGCAGCGGCCCGACCGGCCACCGCCATTGCCGCCCGCCCGATCCCCACCTCCGCCACCGACACCCACGGCGACACCCACCTCGCCGCCTACGCGCTCGGCGCCGGGGAAGGGTTCGTGCTCGGTGTGGCCAGTTCGCGCCGGGAACCCGGGGACCACACCATCGCCTCCGTCGCCTCCGTGCTGCTCTCCCTGCTCACCGGCGAGCACCACAGCGGTGCCGGTGCCGCCCGGTCCTCCGCGCTCGTACGGCTGTTGCTCGGCTCGGCGCCGGAGGAGGTGGCGCCGCTCGTGGGAGAAGGGCGGTGGGTCGTCGTGCACGCCCGGCCGGAGACCCAGGCGCCCGATGCCGTGGCCGCCTCCGCGCTGGGGGCCGCGCTGGGGTCGCCGCTGGTCGACCTCGCCCGGGACGTCGTACGGGTGCTGGTGCCCGCCGAGCGCGAACCGGTCCCGCAGCCGGGCTGGACCCTCGGGGTCAGCGCGGCCGCCGGCCCGCGGGAGTGGCCGGCCGCCGACACCCAGGCGGCCCGCGCCCTGGCCCGCGCCCGCGCCACCCGCAGCCCGCTGGTCCGGCACGGCGCCCGGCCGGGCCTGGAGGACCTGGTGCCCCGGGCGGACGCCGAGGCCCACGCCCGGGCCCTGCTCGCCCCGCTCGCCGCACAGCCCGCGCTCGCCGAGACCCTGCGCTCCTGGCTTTCCCTGCACGGCAGTTGGGACCGTACGGCGGTGGCGCTCGACGTGCACCGCAACACCGTGCGGCAGCGGATCACCCGCTGCGCGGCCCTGCTTGAGGCCGACCTGGACGACCCGGACGTACGGATGGAGCTGTGGTTCGCGCTGCGCCAGGGGTGAGTGAGCCACGTCCCAGGGTGCGATATGACGAGGACGCGCCCCGTCCGCTGCCCTCACAATGGGAGGCATGCCGATATCCGGGACACCCAGCCGCGCCCAGCTCGTCGACCACCTGGTGAGGACCCGTATCGCGGGGGACGTCGCCACACCCCGCGAGAACAACCTCTCCCACTACCGCAAGCTGGCCAACGGCGACCGCCACTACTGGTTCGGTCTGGAGCTGGGCGACCGCTGGTCGGACGAGCAGGACGTGCTCGCGGTCATGGCCGAACGGGTGGGCGTCAACGACGATCCCGAGCACCGGTACGGGCAGGACACCATCGACCCCGAGCTGACCCTGGACGCCCTGGAGCGCCTCGCACTCCGGCTGCGCAAGGCGGCGGACGGGCAGCAGCGGGTGCTGTTCGCGACCGGCCACCCGGGCGGTCTGCTGGACGTGCACCGGGCCACGGCCGCCGCGCTGCGTGCCGCCGGCTGCGAGATCGTGGTCATCCCGGACGGGCTGCAGACGGAGGAGGGGTACGTCATGCAGTTCGCGGACGTGGCCGTCCTGGAGCACGGTGCGACGCTGTGGCACACGCACTCCGGTGAGCCGATGCGGGCCATCCTGACCGGACTTGAGCGCGAGGGGCGTCCGCTGCCGGACCTGGTGGTCGCCGACCACGGCTGGGCCGGGTACGCCGGACAGCACGGCGTCGACTCCGTGGGGTACGCCGACTGCAACGACCCCGCGCTGTTCCTCGCCGAGTCCGAGGGCACCGTCCAGGTGGCGGTGCCGCTCGACGACCATGTGGTGAGCCCGCGCTACTACGACCCGATGACGGCGTATCTGCTGGCGGAGGCGGGCCTGGCATAAGGCGCCCACAGGCGCCCCGCGCATGATGTGCGGCCCTGTCGGAAGGACCGCACACCACTCTCAGTTCGTCGGATCACTTACCTCCGTGGCCTCCTCCACCGTGGCCGCCATTGCCGCCGTGGCCACCATTGCCGCCGTGGTCACCACCGTTGTCACCGTGGTCACCACCGCCATGGTCGCCACCGTAGCCGCCGTGGTCGCCGTTGTCGTAGCCGCCGTGGTCGCCGCCATAGCCGCCATGGTCGCCGTGGTCGCCGTTGTCGCAGTTGTCGTCGTTCCACCAGCCGTGGTCGTCACAGTTGTTGCTGTAGGAACCGTGGTCGTTGTGGGACGAGCCCGCGAAGGCGGTGCCCGCCGTGCCGATGGCGGCTCCGCCGGCCAGCAGCACCCCGGCTGCGGACATCGCGACAAGACGCCTCGTGCGCTGTGATCGCATGGGATATACCTTCCATCTCCATCGTCTCTCGCGGCTCCCGAGGAGGGGAGGCGCGAGGTGATGGCCGACGCCGCGATAAGGGGGAAGAGAAGATGCGGCGCGGTCTTCAGATGTCACCTGTCACCGCAGTGTGTTGAGCGGCACGGCGTATGCCAACGATGTCGACACCTGCGGCCACCCGTGGCCACCCGTGCGCGGTCGCGCCATCGGGCTCCGCGGCTGAGGTCCGTCGGGTACGGGGCCTCGTCGGCCGGGCCAACCGTGCGCTGCGGCTTTCACTCAAAGAGCCTAGTACCCCATGCGTCACTCGTCATTTCGAGCGACCATCTGTTTCCCGGGCTCCGGGAGGGCCCCCCGGACGCACCCGTCCCCCGGCCGGGCACGCCGCCGACATCCGGATCGTCAACTCCGTTGCGCCCCGCATGCGTTCAGCCTTCAACAGCTGCGCGCGGGTCATCGCGGGACGCGGACCACGCCCTCCTGGATGACGGAGATGGCGAGCTGCCCGTCCTGGGTGTAGATACGGGCCTGGCCGAGGCCCCGGCCGCCGTGCGCGGACGTCGATTCCTGGTCGTACAGCAGCCATTCGTCGGCGCGGAAGGGCCGGTGGAACCACATCGCGTGGTCCAGGGACGCCCCGACGACGTCCCCGACGGCCCAGCCGCCGCGCCCGTGCGCGAGCAGCACCGCGTCGAGGAGGGTCATGTCGGACACGTAGGTGGCGAGGACGACATGGAGCAGGGGGTCGTCGTCGAGCTTGCCGTTGGCCCGGAACCACACCTGGCTGTGCGGCTCGCGCGGCTCGCCGAACTTCCCGTACGGCGGCTCGTCCACGTAGCGCAGGTCGATCGCCTCGCGGGCCTCGATGAACTTCTCCACGACCGCCGGGTCCAGGTGGTCGTAGCCGCGCAGCCGCTCCTGGGAGGTGGGCAGGGTCTCCGGGTCCGGGGCGGGCGGCATGGGGGCCTGGTGGTCGAGGCCCTCCTCGTACGTCTGGAAGGACGCCGAGAGGTGGAAGATCGGCTTGCCGTGCTGGACGGCCACCACGCGGCGGGTCGTGAACGACCGGCCGTCGCGGATGCGGTCGACGCTGTAGACGATCGGCGCGCCGGGGTCTCCCGGACGCAGGAAGTACGCGTGCAGGGAGTGGGCGAGCCGGTCGGCGGGGACCGTCCGCCCGGCGGCGACCAGCGCCTGCGCCGCGACCTGCCCGCCGAAGACGCGCGGGACGACGGCGGAGCGGGACTGGCCGCGGAAGATGTCCTCCTCGAGCTGCTCGAGGTCGAGCAGCTCAAGGAGGTTCTGGAGTGCCTGGCTCATGGCGTTAGTTGTACCGGCCAGTGATTGCGGTGACCTTACAGACCCATGTCCTTGGCGATGATCGTCTTCATGATCTCGCTGGTGCCGCCGTAGATGCGGTTGACGCGGTTGTCCGCGTACAGGCGGGCGATCGGGTACTCGTTCATGAAGCCGTAGCCGCCGTGCAGCTGGAGGCAGCGGTCGATGACGCGGTGGGCGACCTCGGTGCAGAAGAGCTTCGCGGAGGCGGCCTCGGCGGGGGTCAGCTCGCCGGCGTCCAGGGCCTCCGTGGCGCGGTCGGCGACGGCCTCGGCGGCGTCCACCTCGGCCTGGCAGGCGGCCAGCTCGAACTTGGTGTTCTGGAAGGCGGCGACGGGCTGGCCGAAGACGACACGGTCCTGCACGTACTGCTTGGCGAACCGGACGGCGGCCTTGGCCTGCGCGTAGGCGCCGAAGGCGATGCCCCAGCGCTCGGAGGCGAGGTTGTGGCCGAGGTAGTAGAAGCCCTTGTTCTCCTCGCCGAGGAGGTCCTCGACGGGGATCTTGACGTCGACGAACGCCAGCTCGGCGGTGTCGGAGGTCTTCAGGCCGAGCTTGTCGAGCTTGCGGCCGACCGAGTAGCCCTCGGCCTTGGTGTCCACGACGAAGAGGGAGATGCCGTGGCGGCGGTCCTCGGCGGTGGGCGCGGCGGTGCGGGCGCAGACGATCATGCGGTCGGCGTGCACGCCACCCGTGATGAAGGTCTTGGCGCCGTTCAGCACGTAGTGCGTGCCGTCTTCCGACAGCTTGGCGGTGGTCTTCATGCCCGCGAGGTCGGAGCCGGTGCCCGGCTCGGTCATCGCGATGGCCCACATCTCCTCGCCGGAGACGAACTTGGGCAGGTAGCGCTTCTTCTGCTCGTCGGTGGCGAGCAGCTTGATGTAGGGCAGGCCGAGCAGCACGTGCACGCCGGAGCCGCCGAAGGAGATGCCCGCGCGGGCGGTCTCCTCGTAGATGACGGCCTCGAACTTGTACGAGTCGATGCCCGCGCCGCCGAACTCCTCGTCGACCCGGATACCGAAGACGCCCAGCTCGGCGAGCTTGTAGTAGAAGTCGCGCGGGGCCTGGCCTGCGGCGAACCACTCGTCGTAAACGGGCACGACCTCGGCCTCGATGAAGGCGCGGATGGTCTCCCGGAACGCCTCGTGATCCTCGTTGAACACCGTACGGCGCACGCCGCCACCTCCAGGTACCTGTCTAAGCGCTTGCTCAGACCCAAAGATACCGGCGAGTACGTTGCGGCGTCCAGAGTGAGCTTGCCCACCCGCTCGGCGCGGGTGGGCGGGCAGCGTCAGTTCCCGGCCTTGCCGTACCGGCGAAAGGCGGAGGTGTCCACGGTCCAAGGGCCGAACGGCACCGAGTCACCGAAGATGTAGGGCTCCTTGCGTGTGTAGCGGCCCTTGCACGGGTCGGAGTGCACTTCGATCGTGCCGGTGCGCGGGTCGACGATCAGGTAGCGAGCGATGCCCATGGCCGGGTAGTCGGAGAGCTTCTCGATGTAGTCGTTGTTCGGGTTGGACGGCGAGACGATCTCAATGACCGCCAGCACCTCCGTCGCGTCGACGGCGGCGCCCTCCTCGTCGAGGACCCAGTCAGGGATGACGACCGCATCAGGTCGGCGCATACGACCAATCTCCGGGTGCTCGATCTCGGGACCGTTCTCGCAGACGTAGCCGGGGTGGGTGGTAGGGAGCTGCGCGTTGAGTTGATTACGGATGCGGCTGACCGTGCCCTCATGACGCTTCGAAGGGCACATCATGGCCAGTATCGGACCCGACGGCCCGATCTCGACGCTCCAAGCCCCTTCGAGCTGCTCTGCGTAAGCACCGAGTTCCTCGGCAATCGCGCGCATCTTCGCGTAGTCCATGCCCATGGCCTCAGAGTACTGAGGCTCACCCCTGCCGGCAGGCCCATCGGCCCGCACGGGCTCAGTCCCCGGTTGCACCCGCCGCCGCGAACGCCCCCCGCGCCATCCGGTGCAGCAGCTCCGCGGTGGCCCCCCGGCCGGGCAGGGTACCGGCGCGGCCGAGGTGGGGGGTGGAGTTCAGCAGGCCGAAGACCGAGTGGACCGCCGAGCGGGCGGTGGGCTCGGTCAGGGCGGGGTAGACCTCGCGGACCACCTCGACCCACAGCTCCACGTACTGCCGCTGCAGCTGCCGCACCAGCTTGCGGTCGCTGTCGCGCAGGCGGTCCAGCTCGCGGTCGTGCAGGGTGATCAGCGGACGGTCGTCCAGGGCGAAGTCGATGTGACCCTCGATGAGGGAGTCCAGGACGGCGCCGGGGCCGGTGTGGCCGTCGGACTCCGCCAGGCGCCGCTTCGCCCCGGTCAGCAGCTGGCCGCTGATGCCCACCAGCAGCTCCGCGAGCATCGCGTCCTTGCCCGGGAAGTGCCGGTACAGACCGGGGCCGCTGATGCCGACCGCGGCGCCTATCTCGTCGACGCCGACACCGTGGAAGCCGCGCTCGGCGAAGAGCCGGGCAGCCTCCTTGAGGATCTGCTCGCGACGGGTGGGGGCGTCGGTTCTGGTGACCATGCAAGCAATTCTAGACAGCGAGGTTAGCGGTCGTTAACCTGAAGGAAATGGTTAACGCTCATTAACAGTACGACCACTGGGTGAGGGGACCGCAGGATGCAGGAGGCACCGGAGCTGACGAGCGCGGCAGATCCCGCGTCGGAGGCCTGGCGGGCCAATGAACAAGCCCATCTCGCACTCGTCGACGAGCTGCGCGCCAAGCTGGGCGCCGCGGCTCTCGGCGGCGGCGAGAAGGCCCGCGCCCGGCACACCGCGCGCGGCAAGCTGCTGCCGAGGGACCGGGTGGACACACTGCTCGACCCCGGGTCGCCCTTCCTGGAGCTGGCCCCCCTGGCGGCCGACGGGATGTACGACGGGCAGGCACCGGCCGCCGGCGTGATCGCCGGGATCGGGCGGGTCAGCGGCCGCGAGTGCGTGATCGTCGCCAACGACGCCACCGTCAAGGGCGGCACGTACTACCCGATGACGGTGAAGAAGCATCTGCGGGCGCAGGAGGTCGCCCTGGAGAACCGGCTGCCCTGCCTGTACCTGGTCGACTCCGGGGGCGCCTTCCTGCCCATGCAGGACGAGGTCTTCCCCGACCGGGAGCACTTCGGGCGGATCTTCTACAACCAGGCGCGGATGTCCGGCGCCGGGATCCCGCAGATCGCCGCGGTCCTCGGGTCGTGCACGGCCGGCGGCGCGTACGTCCCTGCCATGAGCGACGAGGCCGTGATCGTCCGCAACCAGGGCACGATCTTCCTGGGCGGCCCGCCCCTGGTGAAGGCGGCCACCGGCGAGGTCGTCACCGCGGAGGAGCTGGGCGGCGGCGAGGTCCACTCCCGGATCTCCGGCGTCACCGACCACCTCGCCGAGGACGACGCGCACGCCCTGCGCATCGTGCGCAACATCGTCGCCACCCTGCCCGCCCGGCAGTCCCTCCCCTGGGAGGTCACGCCGGTCGCGGAGCCCAAGGTGGACCCGTACGGGCTCTACGGCGCGGTCCCGGTGGACTCCCGCACCCCCTACGACGTACGCGAGATCATCGCGCGCGTGGTGGACGGCTCCCGCTTCGCCGAGTTCAAGGCCGAGTTCGGGCAGACCCTGATCACCGGGTTCGCCCGGATCCACGGCCACCCGGTCGGGATCGTCGCCAACAACGGCATCCTGTTCTCCGAGTCCGCCCAGAAGGGCGCGCACTTCATCGAGCTGTGCGACCAGCGCGGCATCCCGCTGGTGTTCCTGCAGAACATCTCCGGCTTCATGGTCGGCAGGGACTACGAGGCGGGTGGCATCGCCAAGCACGGCGCCAAGATGGTGACGGCCGTGGCGTGCACCAGGGTCCCCAAGCTGACCGTCGTGGTCGGCGGCTCCTACGGCGCGGGCAACTACTCGATGTGCGGCCGGGCCTACTCCCCCCGCTTCCTGTGGATGTGGCCCAACGCCAAGATCTCCGTGATGGGCGGCGAGCAGGCCGCCTCCGTCCTCGCCACCGTCAAGCGCGACCAGCTGGAGGCGCGCGGCGAGGACTGGCCGGCCGAGGACGAAGAGGCCTTCAAGGCGCCGATCCGCCGGCAGTACGAGCACCAGGGCAACGCCTACTACGCCACCGCCCGGCTCTGGGACGACGGCGTGATCGACCCGCTGGAAACCCGTCAGGTGCTGGGACTCGCCCTGACGGCCTGTGCCAACGCGCCCCTGGGTGACCCCCAGTTCGGCGTCTTCCGGATGTGAGGAGGGGAACCGTGTTCGACACAGTGCTGGTGGCCAACCGGGGCGAGATCGCCGTACGCGTCATCCGTACGCTCCGCTCGCTGGGTGTGCGCTCGGTGGCGGTCTTCTCCGACGCCGACGCGGATGCGCGGCACGTACGGGAGGCCGACACGGCGGTACGGATCGGTCCGGCGCCCGCGGCCGAGAGCTATCTGTCGGTGGAGCGGCTGCTGGAGGCCGCCGCCCGCACCGGCGCCCAGGCCGTCCACCCCGGGTACGGCTTCCTCGCCGAGAACGCGGGCTTCGCGCGCGCGTGCGAGGAGGCAGGGCTGACCTTCATCGGCCCGCCCGCGGACGCGATCGCCCTGATGGGCGACAAGATCCGGGCCAAGGAGACGGTGAAGGCGGCCGGGGTGCCGGTCGTGCCGGGTTCCAGCGGCAGCGGGCTCTCCGACGCCGAGCTGGCCGACGCGGCCCGGGAGATCGGGACCCCCGTGCTGCTCAAGCCCTCGGCGGGCGGCGGCGGCAAGGGCATGCGCCTGGTGCGGGACGTGACCCGGCTGGAGGAGGAGATCGCGGCCGCCCGCCGCGAGGCCCGCGCCTCCTTCGGCGACGACACGCTCCTGGTGGAGCGGTGGGTCGACCGTCCCCGGCACATCGAGATCCAGGTGCTGGCGGACGGCCATGGCAACGTGGTCCACCTCGGCGAGCGCGAGTGCTCGCTGCAGCGCCGGCACCAGAAGATCATCGAGGAGGCGCCGAGCGTGCTCCTCGACGAGGAGACCCGGGCCTCGATGGGCGAGGCGGCCGTCCAGGCGGCGCGCTCGTGCGGGTACCGGGGCGCGGGCACGGTGGAGTTCATCGTGCCGGGCGGCGACCCGTCCTCGTACTACTTCATGGAGATGAACACCCGCCTCCAGGTGGAGCACCCGGTCACGGAACTGATCACTGGGCTCGACCTGGTCGAGTGGCAGCTACGGGTGGCGGCCGGGGAGCGGCTGGGCTTCGCGCAGGAGGACGTCCGGCTGACCGGGCACGCGGTCGAGGCCCGGATCTGCGCCGAGGACCCCGCGCGCGGGTTCCTCCCGTCGGGCGGCACGGTGCTGCTCCTGAACGAGCCGCAGGGCGAGGGCATCCGCACCGACTCCGGGCTCAGCCAGGGCACCGAGGTGGGCAGCCTGTACGACCCGATGCTGTCCAAGGTCATCGCGTACGGCCCCGACCGGGAGACGGCGCTGCGCAAGCTCAGGGCCGCCCTCGCCGAGACCGTGACGCTGGGCGTGCAGACCAACGCGGGCTTCCTGCGACGGCTGCTGGCCCATCCGGCCGTGGTGTCGGGCGAGCTGGACACCGGTCTGGTCGAGCGGGTGGTGGACGAGCTGGTCGCCACGGACGTCCCGGAGGAGGTGTACGAGGCGGCGGCCGCCGTACGGCTGGAGGAGCTGCGGCCTCGCTCCGAAGGCTGGACCGACCCCTTCTCGGTACCGAGCGGCTGGCGCCTCGGCGGGACCCCGAAGCAGCCCGCGTTCGACCTGCGCGTGACCGACCCGGTCACATACGCCCCGCGAGGCGCCCACACCGTCACCGACGACCGGGTGTCCGTCACCCTCGACGGCGTCCGGCACTCCTTCCACCGGGCCGGTGACTGGATCGGCCGGGACGGCGACGCCTGGCAGGTGCGCGACCACGACCCGGTGGCCGCCTCCCTCACCGGGGCCGCGCACGCGGGCGCCGACTCGCTGACCGCGCCCATGCCCGGCACGGTGACCGTGGTGAAGGTGGCCGTCGGTGACGAAGTGACCGCGGGCCAGAGCCTGTTGGTGGTCGAGGCGATGAAGATGGAGCACGTCATCTCCGCCCCGCACGCCGGCACGGTCGCCGAGCTGGACGTGACCCCGGGAGCGACGGTCGCCATGGACCAGGTACTCGCCGTGATCGCACCCCACGACAAGGAAGGCGCGGTGGCGGAATGAGCGCCGACGGACTGCCCGTGGTCGTACCGGCCCAGGACCTGCCCCAGCGGGTGCGGATCCACGAGGTCGGCGCGCGGGACGGGCTCCAGAACGAGAAGATGACCGTGCCGACGGAGATCAAGGCGGAGTTCATCCGCCGGCTCGCCGACGCCGGTCTGACCACCATCGAGGCGACGAGCTTCGTGCACCCCAAGTGGGTGCCCCAACTCGCCGACGCCGAGCAGCTGTACCCGCTGGTCGACGGCCTCGGTGTCGAACTCCCCGTGCTGGTGCCCAACCAGCGCGGCCTGGACCGGGCGCTGGCGCTCGGCGCCCGCCGGATCGCGGTGTTCGCCAGCGCCACGGAGTCCTTCGCGAAGGCCAACCTCAACCGGACGGTCGACGAGTCACTGGCCGTGTTCGACCCGGTGGTGCGGCAGGCGAAGGACCAGGGCGCGCACGTGCGCGGCTACGTCTCCATGTGCTTCGGCGACCCCTGGGAGGGTGCGGTCCCGCTCCACCAGGTGGCCCGCGTCTGCAAGGCGCTGACGGACATGGGCTGCGACGAGCTGAGCCTAGGGGACACCATCGGGGTCGCGACCCCGGGCCACGTCCTCGAACTCCTCTCCCTGCTCAACGAGGAGGGCGTGCCGACCAACGTCATCGGCGTGCACTTCCACGACACCTACGGCCAGGCACTGGCCAACACCTACGCGGCACTGGAACACGGGGTCACGACGATCGACGCCTCCGCCGGGGGTCTCGGCGGCTGCCCCTACGCCAAGTCCGCGACCGGCAACCTCGCCACCGAAGACCTCGTGTGGATGCTGCAGGGCCTCGGCATCGACACCGGAGTCGACCTCGGCCGACTAGTCGCCACCAGCGTCTGGATGGCCGCCCACCTGGGCCGACCCAGCCCGTCTCGCACCGTCCGAGCCCTGTCCCACAAGGAGCAGTGATCACCATGGACCACCGACTCTCCCCCGAACTCGAAGAACTCCGCCGCACGGTGGAGGAGTTCGCCCACGACGTCGTGGCGCCGAAGATCGGTGACTTCTACGAGCGGCACGAGTTCCCGTACGAGATCGTCCGCGAGATGGGCCGCATGGGTCTGTTCGGGCTGCCGTTCCCGGAGGAGTACGGCGGCATGGGCGGCGACTACCTGGCCCTCGGCATCGCCCTGGAGGAACTGGCCCGCGTCGACTCGTCCGTGGCCATCACCCTGGAGGCGGGCGTCTCGCTGGGCGCCATGCCGCTGCACCTGTTCGGCACCGAGGCGCAGAAGCGCGAGTGGCTCCCCCGCCTGTGCACGGGCGAGATCCTGGGCGCGTTCGGCCTGACGGAGCCGGACGGCGGCTCGGACGCCGGGGCCACCCGCACCACGGCCCGCCTGGACCCCGACACCGACGAGTGGGTCATCAACGGCACGAAGTGCTTCATCACCAACTCCGGCACGGACATCACGGGATTGGTGACGGTCACGGCGGTCACCGGCCGCAAGCCGGACGGCAGGCCGCAGATCTCGGCGATCATCGTCCCGTCGGGCACCCCCGGCTTCACGGTCGCCGCCCCCTACTCGAAGGTCGGCTGGAACGCCTCGGACACCCGCGAACTCTCCTTCCAGGACGTCCGTGTCCCCGCCGCCAACCTCCTGGGCGAGGAGGGCCGGGGCTACGCCCAGTTCCTGCGCATCCTCGACGAGGGCCGCATCGCCATCGCGGCGCTCGCGACCGGCCTGGCCCAGGGCTGTGTCGACGAGTCGGTCAAGTACGCCAAGGAACGCCACGCCTTCGGCCGGCCCATCGGCGCCAACCAGGCCATCCAGTTCAAGATCGCGGACATGGAGATGAAGGCCCACACGGCCCGCCTCGCCTGGCGCGACGCGGCCAGCCGCCTGGTCTCGGGCGAACCCTTCAAGAAGGAAGCCGCCCTCGCCAAGCTCTACTCCTCCACGGTCGCCGTCGACAACGCCCGCGACGCCACCCAGATCCACGGCGGCTACGGCTTCATGAACGAGTATCCGGTGGCCCGCATGTGGCGCGACTCCAAGATCCTGGAAATCGGCGAGGGCACCAGCGAGGTCCAGCGGATGCTGATCGCTCGGGAGCTGGGGCTGGTGGGCTGAGACAGCTCCACTCTTGCGCAGCAACCGACTGCCCCCGCGGACGGAGGCGGCCCACCCCTTGCCCCCAGGATCGGGGGGTGGGCCGCCTCGGCCGTGGGGGCTGGGTCAGCGGGTGGCGCGGATCACCACCGTGAGGACGGGCGAGGCCGCTGACGGCTGGCTCTGCCCGATGTTGCCGGACGCTTGGTGTACTCATCCGCCGACGCCGGGGTGGTGCGCTGCCAGTACCGGTCACCGTGTGGAGAAGCGGGGCCCGCACATCTGCGTGGTGGTCCTCCAAGCGGCGCGGAGGCGCACGTCAGGAGAGTACTGCCGGGAACTGGGGGCGCATCCCGGACGAGCCTGTGCACAGGACGGCGGCGGAGGCGATGACCTCGGCGCGTCGGCTCTGACGTTTCCTCTGGGGCGCAGAGGACCGTTCGAGGCGCAGTGTTACTCCTCCCGGGTAGCAATCAGCACCGGCGCGACTCGGCCTCGGCCCCGGTGGAATCTACGACCCGACCACCGCCGCCGAACGCGTCCAGGGAGTCCACGGTTCTGCCCGGTCTCTGCCCGGGTGGGCAGATGCCCCTCGGCGCTACGCGGCCTCGTGCTCGGAAACGAGAGGAACGAAAGCGGATGCAAACCAAGTGCGGGGGCTTCACCTGGGTCGGCAGAAGCCTCGCCGTGGCGACCGGAGCCCTTCTCGCCGGGGGTCTCATGGCCCCGGCCGCGATGGCCCAGAGCGGCCCCGTCGGTGGCGAGAAGTGCAAGCCGGCACGCACCATCAGTTCCGAGGTCAAGGACTTCGGGAACTTCAACCCGACCGAGATCCACGTGGCAACGAACACGAAGGGGGACGCCTTCCTCAATGACAGCCGGAACCCGGGTGTCTGGGTGAACCTCGACGCCATCGCCGGCACCCCGTCCTGCGTGGTGGGCAGCTCCGTGGGCATCGACGAGAGCCCCGAGGACGTCCACGTGACCCTGCTGGCCTCGACCGGGGTGGCCTACGAGGCCGTCTGCCGCCTGACCGCCACTCCGTTCGACGCGTCGAACCTGGTGGCGGCCTGCGGCACCGGGTTCGCCCCGATTCCCGGCACGCCCGTGTGATACCCCTCAGCCGCCCTCAGCGCCCCCTCGCCCCTCAGGTGCGCGGGGGCGCTGAGGGCGGCTTCGAAGTACCGGACGCGGGGCCTTTCGGGTTGTCGAGGTGAGTACGCCCTCGCGCCAACGGCTGTGCAGAGGAGGGCGGTTCACGCCCGACCGCCGCGGGTGACCGGGACCAGCCTCTGGACATGTACTGAGGTTAGGCTAACCTACCTTCGAACTTGTCCGGCGGGCGCTCCGCCCCGTTCGAAAGCAGTCACACCCATGTCCAACGCCCGTGCCACCCACCTCACTCGCCGCGGCCTGCTCGCCGCGGGCGGCGCCCTCGGACTCGGCGCGGCACTCGCCGCCTGCGGGGACGACAAGGGGAAAGACTCGGACTCCGGGAAGGCGGCCGACAGCGGCAAGTCCGGCCCCTGGAGCTTCAAGGACGACCGCGGCACGACGGTGAAGCTGGACAAGGTCCCCGCGAACATCGTCGCGTTCACCGGAGTCGGCGCCGCGCTGTACGACTACGGCATCCAGGTCAAGGGCGTCTTCGGCCCGACGAAGACCAGCGCCGGCAAGGCCGATGTCCAGGCCGGCGACATGGACGTCAGCAAGCTCACGGTCCTCGGCAACACCTGGGGCCAGTTCAACATCGAGAAGTACGCGGCCCTCGCGCCTGACGTGCTCATCACGACGATGTTCGACGGCGCCGGCACCCTCTGGTACGTCCCGGGCGAGTCCAAGAAGAAGATCGCCCAGCTGGCGCCCAGCGTCGGCATCTCCGTCTACGACCGTCAGCTCACCCAGCCGCTGCAGCGCATGTGGGAGCTGGCCGAGTCGCTCGGCGCCGACATGAAGGCGGCCGCCGTCACCGACGCGAAGAAGCGGTTCGAGGATGCCGCCGCCCGGCTGCGCACCGCGGCCAAGGCCAAGCCCGGCATCAAGGTGATGGCCGGCTCCGCGAGCGACCAGCTCTTCTACGTCTCCGGCACCAACCTCTCCATCGACCTGGAGTACTTCAAGGCCCTCGGCGTGAACTTCGTCGAGCCCCCGGAGAGCGCCAAGAAGCAGGGCGGCGGCTGGTACGAGTCGCTGAGCTGGGAGAACGTCGACAAGTACCAGGCCGACATCATCATGATGGACGACCGTTCCGCGACGATCCAGCCGGCCGACATCACCAAGGCCACCTGGAAGAAGCTGCCCGCGGTGAAGGCGGGTCAGGTCATCGCACGCTCGCCCGAGCCGATCCTGTCGTACGACAAGTGCGTACCGCTGCTGACGAGCCTGGCGCAGGCCCTGGAAAAGGCCAAGAAGGTCAGCTGAACCCCTCCCCTCGCATCCCTTCCTGAATCCCAGCCTCAGGAGACCCCATGACTACGGCCGTAGCCGCCCCGTTCCGCTTCTTCTCTCTTCAGGTCGTACGGACGAGGCGGCTCGGGCCGTCTCTGGTCCGGGTCACCTTCACCGGTGCCGATCTGCACGCCTTCCACTCCGACGGGCGTGACCAGTCCCTGTCGCTCTTCCTGCCGCACCCGGGGCAGACCGAACCCGTCGTACCGCTGGAGCTGGGGGACGGATGGTGGCAGGGATGGCGTGAACTGCCCGACGACGTACGGGCGGTGATGCGCTCGTACACACTGAGGGCGCTGCGCCGGGACCCCGACGAGATCGACATCGACTTCGCGCTGCACACGCCCGCCGGGCCCGCCTCCCGCTGGGCCTCCCGGGCCGCCGCCGGTGACCGGGTCCTGCTGCTCGGGCCGGCGATCGCGGACAACCGGGCGATCCGGTTCCGGCCGCCGGCCGACACGGATCTCGTCGTCCTCTGGGGCGACGAGAGCGCCGTGCCCGCCGCCACCGCCATCCTCGAGTCCCTCCCGGCCGGCACCCGCGTCCGCGCCTGGCTGGAGGTGCCGCACGCCGGTGACATGCAGGACGTGGCGACCGAGGCGGACGCGGAGGTCACGTGGCTCGTACGGCACGACAGCTCCCCCGTGGCCGTCGACGTCGTACAGGACGCTCAACTCCCCGTCGCCGAACGGCCGTACGCGTGGATCGCCGGTGAGTCCGGGCGGGTGAAGGAGCTGCGTCGGCACTTCGTCGGCGAGCGCGGGTTCGACCGGCGGCATGTCACCTTCGTCGGCTACTGGCGCCAGGGCATGACGGAGGAACAGCTCCGCACCGCCGAGTAACTCCCTTTGAAGTGACGGCAGTCACGGCACAGGCACGCCTTGACCCATAGAGCTTAGGTTAGGCTAACCTAAGCTATCTCCCCGCACGGACAGTCCCCTCGGAGGACCCCCACATGCGCTCGCACCTGCTCAATGGCCTCACCGCGGAGCACTACCGCCGCTCCGTGACCGAAGGAGTCGAGCGGGTGGCGGCCAAACTCGCCACCACCGACCGTCCGTTCACCGGCGTCACCGTGGACGCCCTCGCCCCCCGCATCGACGCGATCGACCTCGACCGGCCACTGGGCGACTCCGCCGCGGTCCTGGACGAGCTGGAGGACCTCTACCTCCGGGACGCGATCTACTTCCACCACCCCCGCTACCTCGCCCACCTCAACTGCCCGGTCGTCATCCCGGCGGTGCTCGGCGAGGCCGTGCTCTCCGCCGTCAACTCCTCCCTGGACACCTGGGACCAGTCCGCCGGCGGCACCCTCATCGAGCGGAAGCTGATCGACTGGACGGCCGAGCGCATCGGCCTCGGCCCGGCCGCCGACGGCGTGTTCACCTCCGGCGGCACCCAGTCCAACCTCCAGGCGCTGCTGCTGGCGCGGGAGGAGGCCAAGCCAGGGCGGGCAGGGTGGGAAGAGGGGGGCTGCATCCCCAAACTGCGCATCTTCGCCTCCGAGGTCAGCCACTTCAGCGTGAAGAAGTCGGCGAAACTGCTCGGGCTGAGCCCGGAATCCGTGGTCTCCATCCCGGTGGATCACGACAAGCGGATGCAGACCCTCGCCCTCGCCCACGAGCTGGAGCGCTGCAGGAAGGACGGCCTCGTCCCCATGGCCGTCGTCGCCACCGCCGGCACCACCGACTTCGGGTCCATCGATCCGCTGCCGGAGATCGCGGAGCTGTGCGCCCAGTTCGGAGCCTGGATGCACGTGGACGCGGCCTACGGCTGCGGTCTGCTCGCCTCGCTCAGGCACCGGGACCGCATCGACGGCATCGAGCGCGCCGACTCGGTCACCGTCGACTACCACAAGTCCTTCTTCCAGCCGGTGAGTTCCTCCGCCGTGCTGGTCCGGGACGCCGCCACCCTGCGCCACGCCACCTACCACGCGGAGTACCTGAACCCGCGCCGCATGGTGCAGGAGCGCATCCCCAACCAGGTCGACAAGTCCTTGCAGACCACCCGCCGCTTCGACGCCCTCAAGCTGTGGATGACGCTGCGGGTGATGGGCGCCGACGGCATCGGCGAACTGTTCGACCAGGTGTGCGAGCTGGCCCAGGAGGGCTGGAAGCTGCTCGCCGCCGACCCCCGTTACGACGTCGTCGTGGAGCCCTCGCTCTCCACCCTCGTCTTCCGCTGCATCCCGGCGGCCGTCACCGACCCGGCCGAGATCGACCGCGCCAACCTGTACGCCCGGCGGGCCCTGTTCGCCTCCGGCGACGCCGTGGTCGCGGGCACCAAGGTCGGCGACCGCCACTACCTGAAATTCACCCTGCTCAACCCCGAGACGACGACGGCCGACATCGCCGCCGTCCTCGACCTGATCGCCGGCCACGCCGAGCAGTACCTGGGAGAGTCCCTTGACCGCGCGTCCTGAAGCACCGACACCTTCTCCTGCGATCCACGACTTCGTGGGGATCGGGCTCGGCCCCTTCAACCTCGGCCTCGCCTGCCTCACCGAGCCGATCGCCGAACTGGACGGAGTCTTCCTGGACTCCAAGCCCGGCTTCGAGTGGCACGCGGGCATGTTCCTCGACGGTGCCCATCTGCAGACCCCGTTCATGTCGGACCTGGTCACACTGGCCGACCCGACCTCGCCGTACTCCTTCCTCAACTACCTGAAGGAGAAGGGCAGACTGTACCCGTTCTACATCCGCGAGAACTTCTATCCCCTGCGCGTCGAGTACGACGACTACTGCCGCTGGGCGGCGAGCAAGCTCGGCAGCGTCCGCTTCAACACCACGGTCACCGAGGTGACGTACGAGGAGGAGCGGTACGTCGTTCGCACCCAGGGCGGGGAAACGTTTCACGCCCGGCACCTGGTGCTCGGCACGGGAACGGTCCCCTCCGTCCCGCAGCCGTGCCGCGACCTGGGCGGCGACGTCATCCACACCTCCCAGTACATGCACCGCAAGGCGGAGCTGCAGGCCAAGAAGTCCATCACCGTCGTCGGCAGCGGGCAGAGCGCGGCGGAGATCTACTACGAGCTGCTCTCCGAGATCGACGTCCACGGCTACGACCTCAACTGGGTCACCCGCTCCCCGCGCTTCTTCCCCCTCGAATACACCAAGCTGACGCTGGAGATGACCTCTCCGGACTACATCGACTACTTCCGCGCGCTGCCCGAGGAGACCCGCTACCGGCTGGAGAAGCAGCAGAAGGGCCTGTTCAAGGGCATCAACTCGGACCTGATCGACGCGATCTTCGACCTGCTCTACCAGAAGAACGTCGAGAGCGGCGACCGCCCGGTCCCCACCCGGCTGCTCACCAACTCCTCCCTGCAGAGCGCCGTTCACGAGGACGGCTCCTACACGCTCGGTTTCCACCAGGACGAGCAGGACAAGGACTTCGAGATCCGCACCGAGGGGCTGGTGCTGGCCACCGGCTACCACTACGAGCCCCCGGCCTTCCTCGCCCCGCTGCGCGACCGGCTCCGCTTCGACGGCCACGGCCGCTTCGACGTCGCCCGCAACTACGCGATCGACGTGACGGGCCGCGGCGTCTTCCTCCAGAACGCCGGCGTCCACACCCACAGCATCACCAGCCCCGACCTGGGCATGGGCCCGTACCGGAACTCGTACATCATCCGTGAGCTGCTCGGCACGGAGTACTACCCGGTCGAGAAGACCATCGCCTTCCAGGAGTTCTCGGTATGACCAGCCCGACCACGACCTTCACGTTCCGCCCCCTCGACCCCCTGAAGGACGCCGAGCTGCTGCACTCCTGGGTCACCCACCCGAAGGCCGCCTTCTGGATGATGCAGGACGCGAAACTGGAGGACGTCGAGCGGGCCTACATGGAGATCGCCGCCGACGAGCACCACCACGCCCTGCTCGGGCTGCGGGACGGTGTGCCCGCCTTTCTGATGGAGGTGTACGACCCCGCCCACCGAGAGCTGGTCGGCCTGTACGAGCCGCGGCCCGGTGATGTCGGCATGCACTTCCTCACGCCCGCGACCGACATGCCCGTGCACGGGTTCACGCGGTCCGTCATCACCGCCGTCATGGCCCACCTCTTCGAGGACCCGGAGGTGGAGCGGGTGGTCGTCGAGCCCGACGTGCGCAACAAGGCCGTGCACGCCCTGAACGAGGCCGTCGGGTTCGTGCCCGAGCGGGAGATAAGGAAGCCGGAGAAGCGGGCGTTGCTGAGCTTCTGCACGCGGGAGCAGTTCGCGAAGGCGGTGGCCGCATGAGCCTCCCCGACGCCGTGGCCCATCTGTCCCCGGAGCGCTGGGACACCGCCAACCGGCTGCTGGTGCGCAAGGCGCTCGCCGAGTTCACGCACGAGCGGCTGATCACGCCGGAGCGGGAGGGCGACCGGTACGTCGTCCGCAGCGACGACGGGCTCACCGTCTACCGGTTCGCGGCCACCCTGCGCGGCCTCGACCACTGGGCGGTCGACGCCGACTCGATCACCCGTCATCGCGCCGGGACCGAACTCCCCCTGGCCGCACTGGACTTCTTCGTCGAGCTGCGGCAGGCGCTGGGGCTGAGCGACGAGATCCTGCCCGTCTACCTGGAGGAGATCTCCTCCACCCTCTCCGGCACCTGCTACAAGCTGACCAAGCCGAAGGTCACCTCCGCCGAGCTGGCGCGGAGCGGCTTCCAGGCGATCGAGACCGGGATGACCGAGGGCCACCCCTGCTTCGTCGCGAACAACGGGCGGCTCGGCTTCGGCATCCACGAGTACCTGTCGTACGCCCCGGAGACCGCGAGCCCCGTCCGGCTGGTGTGGCTTGCCGCGCACCGCTCGCGGGCGGCGTTCACGGCGGGGGCCGGGATCGAGTACGAGGACTTCGTCCGGCAGGAGCTGGGGGCGGCCACCGTAGAGCGGTTCCACGGGACGCTCACGGAGCAGGGCCTCGACCCCGCCGACTACCTGCTCATACCCGTCCACCCCTGGCAGTGGTGGAACAAGCTCAGCGTCACCTTCGCCGCCGAGGTGGCCCGCCGGCACCTGGTGTGCCTGGGCGAGGGCGACGACGAGTACCTGGCCCAGCAGTCCATACGGACCTTCTTCAACACCTCCGACCCGCACAAGCACTATGTGAAGACGGCCCTGTCCGTCCTCAACATGGGCTTCATGCGCGGGCTTTCGGCCGCCTACATGGAGGCGACCCCGGCGATCAACGACTGGCTCGCCCAGCTCGTCGAGAACGACGGCGTGCTGAAGTCGACCGGCCTCACGATCATCCGGGAGCGGGCGGCCGTCGGCTACCGGCATCTGGAGTACGAGCAGGCCACCGACCGCTACTCGCCGTACCGCAAGATGCTGGCCGCGCTGTGGCGGGAGAGCCCGGTGCCGTCGCTGCGGGAGGGCGAGTCCCTCGCGACGATGGCGTCCCTGCTGCACGTGGACCACGAGGGCGCCTCGTTCGCGGGCGCGCTGATCGCGCGGTCGGGCCTGGCGCCCGCCGAGTGGCTGCGGCAGTACCTGCGGGCCTACTTCACCCCGCTGCTGCACAGCTTCTACGCCTACGACCTGGCCTTCATGCCGCACGGCGAGAACGTGATCCTCGTCTTGAAGGACGGTGCGGTCGAGCGGGCGATCTACAAGGACATCGCCGAGGAGATCGTCGTCATGGACCCGGACGCGGTGCTGCCGCCGGAGGTGCGGCGGATCCGTGTCGAGGTGCCCGAGGACCAGAAGCTGCTGTCGATCTTCACCGACGTCTTCGACTGCTTCTTCCGGTTCCTGGCCGCGAACCTCGCCGCCGACGGGATCCTGGCGGAGGACGGTTTCTGGCGCACGGTCGCGGAGGTCACCCGTGAGTGCCAGGAGGCGACACCGGAGCTGGCGGACAAGTTCCGGCAGTACGACATGTTCGCCCCGGAGTTCGCGCTGTCCTGCCTGAACCGGCTCCAGCTGCGCAACAACCGGCAGATGGTGGACCTGGCGGATCCGTCCGGCGCGCTCCAGCTGGTCGGGAACCTGAAGAACCCCATCGCCGGGTTCTGACAGACGGACGGGCACCCCTGAGTACGGTCCTCAGGGGTGCCCGTCGGACGTGGGTCAGCTCGTCGGCCAGGGCACCTGGGGCGACCTGTAGTAGGTGATCCCGAGGGCGGTCCAGCGCGGGCCCTGGGCCGCGAGGCGCACCTTGTAGCGGGCCCAGTCATGGGTGGCCGCCGGGGACCAGCCCAGCTCGGCCGCTCCCGCCAGCCGCGGGAAGGCCATGTACTCGATGTCGGCGGACTTGGTGAGCGTCTCGGACCACAGCGGCGCCTCGACGCCCTTGACGGCCGAGGCGGGTGCTCCGGGGAGGTAGGCGCCCGGGTTCCAGTCGTAGGAGCGCTTCACCTCCACGTAGCCCGCCCACTTGGTGCCCAGCCTGGTGTTCCTGGTGTACTTCATGTCGAGGTAGACCCGGTCGGCCGGGGACAGGATCAGCCCGGTGCCGTTCTGGGCCGCCTTGGCCACCTGGGCCTTCTCGGCCGCGCTGGTGCCGTCCACGCCCCAGTACTGGGCGAGGGCGCCCTGGGCGGGGGTGGCGCCGGTCAACTGGTGCCAGCCGATGACCTTCTTGCCGTACTTGGCGACGATCGGCTGCACGCGGTTCATGAACTTCACGTAGTCGGCGTGGCTGGTGGAGTGCGCCTCGTCGCCGCCGATGTGCAGGTAGCGGCCCGGAGTGAGGGCGGCCAGCTCGCGGATGACGTCGTCCACGAAGGTGTACGTCACCTCCTTGGGCACGCACAGCGAGCTGAAGCCGACGTCGGTGCCGGTGTACAGCGGGGGTGCGGTGCCGTTGCAGTTGAGCTGTGCGTAGGAGGCGAGGGCCGCGTTGGTGTGGCCGGGCATGTCGATCTCGGGGACGACCTCCAGGTAGCGGGAGCCGGCGTAGCGGACGATCTCCTGGTAGTCGGCCTTGGTGAAGTGGCCGCCGTGGCCGCCGCCGACCTGGGTGGAGCCGCCGTAGGTGGCCAGGCGCGGCCAGGAGTCGACGGCGATGCGCCAGCCCTGGTCGTCGCTGAGGTGCAGATGCAGCGTGTTGATCTTGTAGAGGGCCAGCTGATCGATGTAGCGCTTGACCTGGGCGACCGTGAAGAAGTGCCGGGAGACGTCCAGCATGGCGCCGCGGTAGCCGTAGCGCGGGCGGTCCTCGATGGTGCCGCCGGCGATCCGCCAGGGGCCGGACTGGACGGTCTTCTTCTCGATCGAGGCCGGGAGCAGCTGACGCAGGGTCTGGACGCCGTGGAAGAGGCCGGCCGGGGTGCGCGCGGTGAGGGAGACGCCGTGGGGTCCGCTGCTGAGGCGGTAGCCCTCTGCGCCGAACGGCCCGTCGGCCAGGTGGAGTCGGATGCCGCCGGTGCCCTGCGCGGTGAGCGGCAGCGGATAGCCGGTGGACGGGCGCAGGATGCCGGCGAGGTAGGCGCCGATCCGGCGGACCTCGGCCGAGTCGTCGACGCGGAGCTGGGTGGCGCCGGTGATGCGGTACGGGGATCCGGCGGGCCTGACCGAGGCGGGCGCGGGGACCACCCGGTCCAGCGGGGTCGTCGCGGCGGCGCTCGGGACGGGTGCGGCGCCGACGGTGAACACACCTGCGGCCGCCAGAAGCAGCAGGGACCCGAGGATCCGGGTGAGTCGGGGAGTCGTGCTGTGGTTCGGTCTCACATGCGCTCCCTTCACGAGTGGTAAAGACCACTCTCCCGCAGATCCGGTGAAACAATCCCCGCATGGCGGAAATCATCCAGAGGGACGGCACCTGGGCCTTCGACGGCGACGCCCTCAGGCTGACCCCGGGCCGGGACAGGAACATCGGTCTGTTGCGCGGCACGCTGGGTGAACTCGTCGTACCGCTGGGAGCGTTGGCGGGGGTCTCGTTCGAGCAGGGGAAGAAGTCCGGGCGGCTGAGGCTGCGGCTGCGCGACGGCGCCGACCCGCTGCTGCACGCCACCGGCGGCCGGCTCACCGAGCCGCACGACCCCTATCAGCTGACCGTGGAGTCCGACCGGTACGGCGTCGCCGAGTACTTCGCGGACGAGGTCCGAGGCGCCCTGCTGCTGGACGGGGTTTCACCGGACCCGGTCGACGGTTACCTGCTGCCGGGGCCGTCCGTGCCGCTGTCCGCCTCGGCCGGGGACGGCACGGCGGGCTTCGACGGCGAGCAGGTGCGGCTGGAGTGGAACTGGAAGACGGAGGACGCGAAGGCCGCCACCGGGCCCCGTACGATCCCGCTCAGCGAGATCACGGCCGTGGAGTGGCAGCCGGCGGCGGGCCTGGAGAACGGTCATCTGCGCTTCACCGTGCGCGGCGCGCCCGCCACCGCACCGGCGAAGTACGACCCCAACGCCGTCGAGCTGTGGGGCTTCAAGAGGGACCCGCTGATGGCCCTGGTCGCGGCCGCCGTACAGGCCAGGCTGCCGCACCCGTCGGCGCCGCCCGCCGAGACGGACGTACGCCCCGAGCCGCCGCGGCTCACGAAGGCGTCCCCCGCCGAGGACGATCACGACGCGTTGCTGCGGCGGCTGCGGGAGCTGGGCGAGCTGCACCGCTCGGGAGTGCTGACGGACGAGGAGTTCACCCTGGCCAAGCAGGCGGTCCTGCGACGCATGTAGCGGACCGCCTGCTGCCGGAGACGCCCTACTTGGCCCGGCGTGCCACCGTGAAGTGGTCGATCCGGTCACCGGTCTCGGCGATGCCCTGGACCTTCAGGGTGGTGTAGCGGCCCTTCGGCGCGGGGGTGACGTCCACGCGCAGGAAGGAGTAGTTCAGGTAGCGCACGCGCGACCAGGTGACGGTCTCGGGCTGCCGGGCGCCGTCCTTGAGGCAGATGAACGAGGACACGGAGTCGACCTCGTTCTCGTTGCCCTCGTAGGAGTCCGGGGCGGTGAAGGCGTACAGGCTGCGGCCCGCCGCACCGGCGGTGACGTAGACCACGCCCTCGGTCTCGGGGTACGCGGTGCCGCCGATGGGCAGCTTCTTGGTGACCTCGCCGCCCTTGATGACGTCGGTGCGCTCGTACTGGTGGTTGTGGCCGTTGATGACCAGGTCCACCTGGTACTTGTCGAACAGCGGCACCCACTCCTGGCGCACGCCCCCCTCCGAGGCGTGCGCCTTGGACGTGCAGTACGCGCAGTGGTGGAAGAACACGATGACGAAATCGATGTCGTCGCAGGCCCGGAACTTCTTCAGCTGGGCCTCGAACCACTTGGTCTGGGTTCCGCCGGATATGCCCAGGTTCGCCGGGATCTCGAAGGAGATGTCGTTGGGGTCCAGCGAGATGATCGCCGTGTTGCCGTAGACGAACGAGTAGACGCCCGGGAGGTTCTCCGGGTCCGGGCCGTTGTCCGGGAGCGTCCAGCGGGCCTCCTCGCCGCCGTAGCCGTTGGGCGAGTACCAGGCCTCCATGTCGTGGTTGCCGTACGAGACCATCCACGGGATCTGCTTGGCGACCGACTCGGTCTGGTACAGGAACTGGTCCCAGGTGCGCGAGTCGAACCCGGTGTCGGTGGTCTTGCCCTGGCCGGCCGGGTCGCCGTAGGCGATGTCGCCGGCGTGCAGGTGGAAGGCCGGGTTCTGGCCGAGGATCAGGCTGTCGTTGGCCAGGGCGTGGTAGCTGACGCCCTGGTCGCCGAAGGCGGTGAACGTGAACGGCTCGCTGCGGGCGGGGGCGGTGGTGAAGGTGCCCAGGGTGCCCAGCAGGTGCCGCTCGGCCGGGTCGAAGCCGTCGTGACCGACGCCGTAGTAGTACGTCCGGCCGGGGCGCAGGTGGGTGAGCTGGGCGTGCAGGTAGTACTGCGTGTGGTCGCCGCTCGCGCCGACACCGGCCGGGGTGTAGAGGCTGCGGACCTCGGCCTCGATCTTGCGGGAGAGGTCCCAGGGGTTGGCGCCGATGCGGATGAAGGGGTTCTTGACGGCGACCGGGACCTGCCAGGAGACGGTCATCTCGGAGCGCGGGTCGTTGCCGTAGGCGAGGTGGCGGCCGAAGGGGGCGACGAGGGCGCCGTCGACCTCCTCGGCGGCGGAGGCGCTGCGCCGGCTCGGTACGGCGGCCTGGGCGGTGCCGCCCGGTACGAACGCGCCGCCCGTGACGGCGCCCACAGTGACGGCACCGCCTCTGATCATGGTGCGCCGCGAGAATCTGGCGCGCAGGTACTCATGCTGCTCGGCCATGCTCATGCGCTCGGCCAGCTTCTCGGGTACTCCCATACGAGGAATGTCCATGGCGTCTGAAACTCGTGGGTCCGGGCGACGCAGCACAAGACGCAGGATGGACAGCTTGCGAACAGAGCCCCATGAGAGTTTCAACATGCACGTGCCCGGAATCGGGCACGATTCTTGCGAAACTCGCGCCGGTAGCCCAGGATCTACCGGGTGCACGAGGAACTTGTCGATCACCTGACGCGGTCCACGCCCCTGAACCGGGGCGAGGCGCTGCGGGTGATACAGGACGTGCTCGCCTACTTCGACGAGACGACGCAGGACTACGTCCGTCGCCGCCACCGAGAACTGCAGGCCCAGGGCCTGCAGAACACGGAGATCTTCGATCGGATCGAGGCGGACCTGAAATACCGGGCGGTCGCACCGCCGGAGCTGACGCTCCGGCAGCTGCGCCGCATGGTCTACGGCTGAGAACCAGCCAGGAACCACGGACTGAGGAATACCTATATATGTGCGGAATTGTCGGATACATCGGCAAGCGTGACGTGGCGCCCCTGCTCCTGGAGGGCCTGCAGCGCCTGGAGTACCGCGGCTACGATTCCGCGGGCATCGTCGTCACCTCCCCGAAGACGGCCGGCCTGAAGATGGTCAAGGCCAAGGGCCGGGTGCGCGACCTGGAGGCCAAGGTCCCCGCGCGCTTCAAGGGCACCACCGGTATCGCCCACACCCGCTGGGCCACCCACGGCGCCCCCTCCGACGTGAACGCCCACCCGCACATGTCGGCCGACCAGAAGGTCGCCGTCGTGCACAACGGCATCATCGACAACGCCGCCGACCTGCGCCGCAAGCTGGAGGCGGACGGTGTCGAGTTCCTCTCCGAGACCGACACCGAGGTGCTCGTCCACCTGATCGCCCGCTCGCAGGCCGAGAAGCTGGAGGACAAGGTCCGCGAGGCCCTCCGGGTCGTCGAGGGCACCTACGGCATCGCGGTGATGCACGCCGACTTCTCCGACCGCATCGTGGTGGCCCGCAACGGCTCCCCGGTCGTCCTCGGCATCGGCGAGAAGGAGATGTTCGTCGCATCGGACATCGCCGCCCTGGTCACCCACACCCGGCAGATAGTGACGCTGGACGACGGCGAGATGGCCACCCTCAAGGCCGACGACTTCCGCACCTACACCACCGAGGGCACCCGTACGACGGCCGAGCCGACCACCGTGGAGTGGGAGGCGGCCTCCTACGACATGGGCGGCCACGACACGTACATGCACAAGGAGATCCACGAGCAGGCCGACGCCGTGGACCGCGTGCTGCGCGGCCGCATCGACGACCGCTTCTCCACCGTGCACCTCGGCGGCCTGAACCTGGACGCCCGCGAGGCGCGCAAGATCCGCCGCGTGAAGATCCTCGGCTGCGGCACCTCGTACCACGCGGGCATGATCGGCGCCCAGATGATCGAGGAGCTGGCCCGCATCCCCGCCGACGCCGAGCCGGCCTCCGAGTTCCGCTACCGCAACGCGGTCGTGGACCCCGACACCCTCTACGTCGCGGTCTCCCAGTCCGGTGAGACGTACGACGTCCTCGCCGCCGTCCAGGAGCTGAAGCGCAAGGGCGCCCGGGTGCTCGGCGTGGTCAACGTGGTCGGCTCCGCGATCGCCCGCGAGGCGGACGGCGGCATCTATGTGCACGCCGGCCCCGAGGTCTGCGTGGTCTCCACGAAGTGCTTCACCAACACCACGGTCGCCTTCGCCCTGCTCGCCCTGCACCTCGGCCGCACCCGTGACCTCTCGGTCCGCGACGGCAAGCGGATCATCGAGGGCCTGCGCAGGCTGCCGGGTCAGATCGCCGAGATCCTGGAGCAGGAGGAGGAGATCAGGAAGCTGGCGGAGCAGTACGCCGACGCCCGCTCGATGCTCTTCATCGGCCGCGTCCGGGGCTACCCGGTGGCCCGCGAAGCCTCCCTGAAGCTCAAGGAGGTCTCCTACATCCACGCCGAGGCCTACCCCGCCTCCGAGCTGAAGCACGGCCCGCTGGCCCTCATCGAGCCCGCCCTGCCCACGGTGGCGATCGTCCCCGACGACGATCTGCTGGAGAAGAACCGCGCCGCCCTGGAGGAGATCAAGGCCCGCAGCGGCAAGATCCTCGCGGTGGCTCACCAGCGCCAGGAGAAGGCCGACGAGACGATCGTCGTCCCGAAGAACGAGGACGAGCTGGACCCGATCCTCATGGGTATCCCGCTCCAGCTGCTGTCATACCACACGGCAAAGGTCCTGGGCCGCGACATCGACAAGCCGCGGAACCTCGCCAAGTCGGTGACGGTCGAGTAGTCGGCCGCGACAGAACTGACCCCCACGTGTGCCACCTTCACGTGGGGGTCAGTTCGTGCTGCTCGACTCAGCCGGCGGCCGTCACCCCCCGGCCCGCAGCACGCCCGGGAAGCGCCGTCGGCCAGTGCGCGAGCGCGGCCGTCGCCGCGTACCACGCCACCGCACCGGAGACCGCGGCCACCCAGCCGCCGACCTTCGCGAGGGAGGAGCTGTCGGCGAAGGCCGCGACGGCGAGCACCAGCATCGCCAGGAACAGCAGCCCGTGCATGACCTGGCCCAGGGTGTCCCCGCCCGCGAGGGTCAGGGTGAGCGCCACGAGGGCGAACAACAGCAGGAACAGGCCGGCCGCGTTGGCCGACATCTGACCCGCGACGGCCCAGGTGAACCAGAGCGCGCCGAGGGCGACGAAGCCGGTGCCGGAGGCGCTGTCACCGGCACGGAAGGCCAGGAGACCGATGAGGAAGAGGGCGACGCCGCCCACGTAATGAGCCAGTGACACGGCGTCGGATGCCCCCACGCCGTCGATCACGCCGGTGGTACCGAGCCCGAACGCCAACAGGGTGACACCCAGGGCGAGTCGGCCGACCACGGTGGTGTTTCCGCTTCCCGCGGAGACGTCGTTGTCCACTGCGGGCTCCCTTCATGCATGTGCAGTTGCGCGGTGACCCGTATATGCCCTTCACAAGGGCACAAACACCTCTACGCATGAGTAGTTTTGCGCTGCACCAAGGGAGTTGACAGAGCGTCGAAATCTCGGGGAACGACTCAGGGAATGACGATGACGGGCCGCTGCGCGCGCTTGGCGAGCCGGCCGGCCACGGAGCCGAAGATCCGGCCCACGATGCCGTGCGTCGAGCCGACCACGATCGCGTCGGCCTCGTACTCCCGCCCCACCTCTTCGAGTTCATGGCAGATGTCACCGCCGCGCTCGACCAGGATCCAGGGCACCTCGGCCAGATAGTCCGCGCAGGCCAGTTCCAGACCGAGCACCTCGGTGCGGTGGTCCGGCACGTCGACGAAGACGGGCGGCTCGCAGCCGGCCCACACCGTGGTGGGCAGCCGGTTGGCCACATGGACGATGATCAGGCCCGAGCCGGAGCGGTGGGCCATGCCGATGGCGTAGGCGAGGGCGCGCTCGCTGGACGTCGAGCCGTCGAAGCCGACGACCACACCGTGCTTGAAGGCGGGGTCGCAGGAAGGGCTTGACTCTTCCGCCGCGAGGGGCTCGGCCGCCGTGGGATCGGCGACGGGCCGCTTGCGGTCCGCGGGTTCGAAGAATTCGTGACCGGCCATGGCTGTCTCGGCGTTGTGATCCTTTGTGGGTGGGGGGTGACATCGGGTGGCGGAGCTGTGTCCGGGATTCGTCTTCCCAACCCCATACCCCCAAGGGTACGGCGGCACGCCTCCTCTGCCCAGATCCCGCACACGCTCCGTAAGCAGCCCCCCGGTGTCCGTAGGGGTTCCCCGGAGCATGCACGAGCAGCGCCCGTAACGCAACGGTTGCTGCCCCGTACAGGCGGTTTGCACAGGATTCCCGGAGTGACGGCCGGTGACCGACCGATCGAACAGGCGTTGAACCCGGTGAGTCACCGCCACAGGGAGTACGTGATGTCCGGACCCCGCCCCACCTCCGACCCGCACCCCGCCCCGGACACCACGAGCGACGTGATCCGCTGGGCGGCCTTCAGCTGCGTCCTCGTACCCGTGGTCCTCGTCTGGTACGGCACCTCGCTCGCCGGCGCCGCCGGCACCGCCTTCGGCCTCGCCGCCGTCACGGCCGCCTGCCGTGTCCTACTGCGGCGGTCCGAGCGTTGCGCCGCGCAAAGAGGCGGACGTCACACCAAGGAGAAGACACCGGTCGACTGACCGGTTTTTGCGCCTCTGAACGCCTCTTTTCGGCCAACTTCTGGATACCCCCTTGAGGGGGTCCCACCTACCCCCCAACCCCCGTTCCACCTGCACGGAAAGGGTCTGAGCGGACCCGCGCACCCTACGCGGTTTGGCCACTGCGACAAGGCGCACTTCCCTGCACGGCCCACGAGTGCAACCCTTCGTGATCGAATGCTTCACGCCAAGTTGTCATGTCGACAATGTCCGGCGTGTCTAACTGGCCACCGTGAGACCGCGGTAGCCAGTAGATTCGATCTTGACTGTCTTACGGCGGGGGACTCGTGCAGGACCGAGGGGAAACGTGCAGGAGCGACACAACCGAGGAGCCGCGACCACCGAGGGGGGCTTAGCAGGATGAGCCACGACTCCACTGCCGCACCGGAAGCCGCGGCCCGGAAACTCTCCGGGCGACGCCGCAAGGAGATCGTCGCGGTGCTGCTGTTCAGCGGCGGCCCCATCTTCGAGAGTTCCATTCCGCTGTCGGTGTTCGGGATCGACCGCCAGGACGCCGGCGTGCCGCGCTACCGACTGCTGGTGAGCGCCGGCGAGGAAGGCCCACTGCGGACCACGGGGGGCCTGGAACTCACCGCACCGCATGGGCTCGAGGCGATCTCACGCGCAGGGACGGTCGTCGTACCGGCCTGGCGCTCGATCACCTCACCGCCGCCGGAGGAAGCGCTCGACGCGCTGCGCCGTGCGCATGAGGAGGGTGCCCGTATCGTCGGGCTGTGTACCGGGGCGTTCGTCCTGGCCGCAGCCGGACTGCTGGACGGCCGCCCGGCGACCACACACTGGATGTACGCACCGACGCTGGCCAAGCGCTATCCGTCGGTGCACGTGGATCCACGCGAACTGTTCGTCGACGACGGAGACGTACTGACCTCCGCCGGTACGGCCGCGGGGATCGACCTGTGTCTGCACATCGTGCGGACGGACCACGGCAACGAGGCGGCCGGCGCGCTGGCCCGCCGGCTGGTGGTCCCGCCGCGCCGCAGCGGCGGTCAGGAGCGCTACCTCGACAGGTCTTTACCAGAGGAGATCGGCGCCGACCCGCTCGCCGAGGTCGTCGCCTGGGCGCTGGAACACCTCCACGAGCAGTTCGACGTGGAGACACTGGCGGCACGCGCCTATATGAGCCGCCGTACGTTCGACCGCCGGTTCCGCTCGCTCACCGGCAGCGCACCGCTGCAGTGGCTGATCACCCAGCGGGTGCTGCAGGCGCAGCGGCTGCTGGAGACGTCGGACTACTCGGTGGACGAGGTGGCGGGCCGCTGCGGCTTCCGCTCACCGGTCGCGCTGCGCGGGCACTTCCGCCGCCAGCTCGGCTCGTCCCCCGCCGCCTACCGCGGGCCGCCTACCGCGCCCGGCGGCCGCAGGGCGAGCGACCCGGTGACACCGAGCCGCCGATGACCCCGTCCGGCCCGACGGGCGCACCCGTCGGCCTGCCCGGCCACGGCCCGATGGGCGCCCCGCCCGCCGTGCTGCACCCGGAGCGGGAGAGCGCGGTGCCGATGCAGAGCCGCCGCCAGACCGCGGGCGCGGTGAGCCTGCTGCCGGGGCCGCGCACCGGCCACTGACCGAGGCGCACACAGAGAGGGGGCGGGCACACACCCGTCCCCTCTTCTTCCCTGTCTCGCTGTGTCCCGGCCCGGGGGCGGCGGTCCCCGGCGAGTCCCGCATCGACGCGGGGCATCCCAAAAGCGGACGTCAGCTTTAGGGTGGTCGCATGAACGATCGCATGGTGTGGATCGACTGCGAGATGACCGGCCTCTCGCTGTCCGACGACGCTCTCATCGAGGTGGCCGCCCTCGTCACCGACTCCGAGCTGAACGTACTCGGCGAGGGGGTGGACATCGTCATCCGTCCGCCGGACTCGGCGCTGGAGACGATGCCGGAGGTGGTGCGTCAGATGCACACCGCGTCCGGCCTCCTCGACGAGCTGGCCGGGGGCACGACGCTGGCCGACGCCGAGGAACAGGTGCTGGCGTATGTACGGCAGTGGGTGAAGGAGCCCGGCAAGGCCCCGCTGTGCGGCAACTCCGTCGGCACCGACCGCGGCTTCCTGCTGCGGGACATGCCGACCCTGGAGGACTACCTCCACTACCGGATCGTGGACGTCTCCAGCATCAAGGAGCTGGCCCGCCGCTGGTACCCGCGGGCGTACTTCAACAGCCCGGAGAAGAACGGCAACCACCGCGCCCTCGCCGACATCCGCGAGTCGATCGCCGAGCTGCGCTACTACCGCGAGGCCGTCTTCGTCCCGCAGCCCGGCCCGGACTCCGACACCGCCAAGGCGATCGCCGCCAAGCACGTCCTGCCCGCGCGGTAGGGCCGCGTCAAAGGCCCCCGCGAAAACCTGTGCGCGAGCACCCCTTCGGACCCTGTAGACTTCTTCTCGGCCGGTCGGGGAAACCACCAAGTCGAAGACCGGTCATGGTGGGTGTAGCTCAGCTGGTAGAGCACCTGGTTGTGGTCCAGGATGCCGCGGGTTCGAGTCCCGTCACTCACCCTGTGTGATCAGCCGGTGACTCCGTCGTAAGACGGGTCACCGGCTGATTCGTTTTCGGCGTCCACTGCCCCTGGTCAGGGGCAGTCCCGCACCGTGACGGGCGTCACGACGACGCCCGCACCACCAGATCCGCCGGCAGCACCGCATGCCGCCGCTCCAATCCCCGGGACATGGCCGGACGGCGGTCGGCGATCTCCGTGAGCAGCAGGTCGATCATTGCGCGGCCCATCTCCTCGATGGGCTGGCGCACGCTGGTCAGCGGCGGGTCCATGTGGCGGGCGATGGCCGAGTCGTCGTAACCGACCAGTGCCACGTCGTCCGGGATCCGGCGGCCCGCCTCGCGCAGCACTTGGCGGGCGCCCGCCGCCATGACGTCGGAGCCGGCGAAGACCGCGTCCAGGTCGGGGTGGCGCTCCAGCAGCGTGGCCATCGCCCGCCGGCCGCCCTCCTCGGTGAAGTCCCCCGGCTCGACGAGGAGTTCGTCCACCTCCACGCCCGCCTCCCGCAGGGCGTCGCGGTAGCCGTCGACGCGGCGCTGGGCGCCGTAGACGTCGAGGCGGCCGGTGATGTGGGCGATCCTGCGACGGCCCCGGGAGAGCAGGTGCTCCACGGCCGAGCGGCCGCCGCCGTAGTTGTCCGAGTCCACCGACGTCAGCGACTCCTTGGCCGAGCGCGGACCGCTGATCACCGCCGGGATCTCCAGCTGGGCGAGCAGGTCGGGCAGCGGGTCGTCGGCGTGCACCGAGACCAGCAGCACCCCGTCCACCCGGTGGGCCGCCAGATACTGCGCGAGGCGCTGCCGCTCCCGGTCGCTGCCCGCGAAGATCAGCAGCAGCTGCATCTCCGTCTCGGACAGTTCGCTGCCGACACCGCGCAGCATGTCCGAGAAGTACGGCTCCGCGAAGAACCGGGTCTCCGGCTCGGGGACGACCAGCGCGATGGCGTCGGTGCGGTTGGCCGCGAGGGCGCGGGCGGCCGTGTTGGGGACGTAGCCGAGCTCGGCGACCGCCGCCTCGACCGCCGCCCGGGTCGCCTCACTGACCCGGGGCGAGCCGTTGATCACCCGCGAGACCGTGCCCCGGCCGACCCCGGCACGGGCGGCCACCTCCTCGAGCGTGGGCCGCCCACCGCTCCGGCCCCGCGCTCCGTGGCTTGCCATGGGATCCGCCTCCCTCGCACAACATCCGGCTGGCTGGAATCTAACAGTCCTGGCCAGAGCGGTGAGCGCGCACCGGACGTCCGGGGAAAGCCAGTTAACGCTCAGATAACTGAACACATCCCTCCGCGTCCGGTCCCTTGACACCCCGCCCCGAACCGACGACTCTTCAACACATCACTGGTGGGAGCGCTCCCACAGTACCTGACACATACACGTCCCGCACGTTCCCCGCCCGAGCCGCAGCGAGTAAAACGGGCCCAACCATGCAGTTGGCCGGGGGGTCGGCACGTCAGGCAACAGGAGGACGCAATGCGCACGAGCATCCGCCGGTCCCGCAGGCTGGGGGCCTTCGTGGCCGTCGCCGCGCTGACCACAGGGCTGTTGGCCGGCTGCGCCAACGACTCGGACGACGGCTCGTCGAACGCGGACGGCGGCAACGGCAGTGGCAAGGGCAAGATCACGCTGACCATCGGGACCTTCGGCGTCTTCGGCTACAAGCAGGCCGGCCTCTACGACGAGTACATGAAGCTCCACCCGGACATCAACATCAAGGAGAACGTCACCACCCGCACCGACGTGTACTGGCCAAAGGTGCTCACCCGCCTCCAGGCCGGCTCCGGCACCGACGACATCCAGGCCATCGAAGTCGGCAACATCACCGAGGCCGCCCAGACGCAGGGCGCCAAGTTCGTCGACCTCGGCAAGGACGTCGACAAGTCGCAGTGGCTGGACTGGAAGAACGCCCAGGCCACCACCAAGGACGGCAAGCTGATCGGGCTCGGGACCGACATCGGCCCGATGGCCATCTGCTACCGCAAGGACCTGTTCCAGAAGGCCGGGCTGCCGACCGACCGGACCAAACTCGCCGAGGAGTGGAAGGGCGACTGGAGCAAGTACGTCGACGTCGGCAAGGAGTACATGAAGAAGGCACCCAAGGGCACCAAGTTCGTGGACTCGGCCGCCTCCGTCTACAACGCGGCCCTCGGCGGCGGCAAGGAGCGCTACTACAACAAGGCGGACGACAGCGTCATCTGGGACAAGTCCACGGGCGTGAAGGACGCCTGGGACGCCGCGATGGCCGTGGCCACCAGCAACATGTCGGCGAAGCTCAAGCAGTTCGACCCGACCTGGGACCAGGGCTACGCGAAGGGCACCTTCGCCACCGTCGCCTGCCCGGCCTGGATGATGGGCTACATCGAGCAGAAGTCCGGTGACTCGGGCAAGGGCAAGTGGGACGTGGCGGCGGCGCCGACCGCGGCCAACTGGGGCGGCTCCTTCCTCGGCGTGCCGACGGCGACCAAGCACCAGAAGGAGGCCGTCGAGCTGGCCAAGTGGCTGACCGCGCCCGAGCAGCAGGCCAAGGTCTTCGCCAAGCAGGCGAGCTTCCCGTCGACCCCGTCGGCGTACGCGAGCCTGAAGCCGGCCGCCGACACCACGGCGTACTTCTCGAACGCGCCGATCGCGCAGATCTTCTCCGACTCGGCGAAGACCATCCCGACGCAGTACTTCGGCATCAAGGACCAGCCGATCAACACCGCGATCACCGACGTCGGCGTCCTCCAGGTCGAGCAGAAGGGCAAGTCCCCCGCGCAGGGCTGGGACGCCGCGTCCAAGGAGATCAAGGACGTGCTCGGCCAGTGACCAGCCCCAAGCAGGCTCTCGCGCACCCCGCGTCGAGCGCCGAGGCCGCGTCCGGCAGCACGCCGGGCGCGGCCCGGGGCGCTCACGGTCGCGGTACGCCGGCGGGCACCGACTCCTGGCGCAGCCGGCTGTACCGCTGGGACATGAAGGCGTCGCCGTACGCGTTCGTCGCCCCCTTCTTCGTCCTGTTCGGGGCCTTCACGCTGGTCCCGCTGCTCTACACGGCCTGGTGCTCGCTGCACAACGTCCAGCTGTCGGCGCTGGACCACCAGACGTGGGCGGGCCTGGACAACTACAAGAACCTGCTCTCCTCGGACTTCTTCTGGAACGCCCTGGAGAACACGTTCACCATCGGTCTGATCTCCACGGTCCCGCAGCTGCTGGCCGCGCTCGGCCTCGCCCATCTGCTGAACTACAAGCTGCGCGGCTCGACCGTGTGGCGGGTCGTGATGCTGACCCCGTACGCCACCTCGGTGGCGGCCGCGACCCTGGTGTTCACGCTGCTGTACTCGTGGGACGGCGGCATGGTCAACTGGATCCTGCACTTCTTCGGGGTGGATCCGGTCAACTGGCGTGAGTCCGACTGGGGTTCGCAGTTCGCGGTGTCCTCGATCGTGATCTGGCGGTGGACCGGGTACAACGCGCTGATCTACCTGGCCGCGATGCAGGCGATCCCGACGGATCTGTACGAGTCGGCGGCGATCGACGGCGCGGGCCGCTGGCAGCAGTTCCGGCACGTGACGATCCCGCAGCTCAGGCCCACGATTCTGTTCACGATCGTCGTCTCCACCATCGGCGCCACCCAGCTCTTCGGCGAGCCCCTGCTGTTCGGCGGGGTCAGCGGGTCCAAGGGCGGCTCCGAGCACCAATACCAGACGCTCGGCCTGTACATGTACGACCAGGGCTGGATCATCGGCAACCTCGGCAAGGCGTCAGCGATCGCCTGGTCGATGTTCCTGATCCTGCTGATCATCGCCGCGGTCAACCTGCTGCTCACCCGACGGCTGAGGAAGTCCCAATGACCACCAGTGAACTGACTCTGCCCACGACGAAGAAGAAGCGTCGCCGGGTGATGGGCGCGGGCAAGCAGCTGCACGCGGGCCCGATGACGTACGTCGTGCTGACCGTCTTCGCGCTGGTCTCGCTGGCCCCGCTGGTGTGGACGGCGATCGCGGCCTCGCGCACCTCCGGGCGGCTGGCCCAGACTCCGCCGCCCCTGTGGTTCGGCGGCAACCTGTTCAAGAACCTGCAGGCCGCCTGGGACGAGGCCGGGCTCGGCACCGCGATGTTCAACTCGGTGATCGTGGCGGGCACGATCACGGTGAGCACCGTGCTGTTCTCCACGCTGGCCGGCTTCGCCTTCGCCAAGCTGCGGTTCCGGTTCTCCGGGCTGCTGTTGCTGCTGACCATCGGCACGATGATGATCCCGCCGCAGCTGGCCGTCGTACCGCTGTACCTGTGGATGGCGGACCTCGGCTGGTCGAACCAGCTGCAGACGGTGGTCCTGCCGAGCCTGGTGACCGCTTTCGGCACGTTCTTCATGCGGCAGTACCTGGTGCAGGCGCTGCCGTCGGAGCTGATCGAGGCGGCTCGGGTGGACGGGGCGAGCAGCCTCCGGGTCGTGTGGCACGTGGTGTTCCCGGCGGCCCGGCCCGCGATGGCGGTGCTCGGCCTGCTGACCTTCGTGTTCGCGTGGAACGACTTCCTGTGGCCGATCATCGCCCTGAACCAGCAGAACCCGACCGTGCAGGTGGCCCTGAACTCGCTCGGCACCGGCTATGTCCCGGACCAGGCGGTGATCATGGCGGGTGCGCTGCTCGGCACGCTGCCGCTGCTGATCGCCTTCCTGCTGTTCGGCAAGCAGATCGTGGGCGGGATCATGCAGGGCGCGATCAAGGGCTGACCGCCCTCCCGCGGGGGCCGGGCCACCGCCGCCCCGGCCCCCTTCCTCCCTCTGCTCTCCCCTCCCTCTCCGCCCTCTCCGCCCTCTCTCCACCCCACTCGTCTCGTCGGTCTTTCACGACCTCAATGGGAGCGCTTCCATGCCTGAGCCCGTTACGTCCGTGACCTTTCCTCCCGCCTTTCTCTGGGGCGCCGCGACCTCCGCGTACCAGATCGAGGGGGCGGTGCGGGAGGGCGGCCGCACCCCCTCGATCTGGGACACCTTCAGCCATACGCCGGGCAGGACGGCCGGCGGCGAGAGCGGTGACATCGCCGTCGACCACTTCCACCGCTACCGCGAGGACGTGGCGCTCATGGCGGAGCTGGGCCTGAACGCCTACCGCTTCTCCGTCTCCTGGTCCCGGGTGCAGCCGACCGGGCGGGGACCGGCGGTCCAGGTGGGCCTGGACTTCTACCGCCGGCTGGTGGACGAGCTGCTGGCCGCCGGGATCAAGCCGGCGCTCACGCTCTACCACTGGGACCTGCCGCAGGAGCTGGAGGACGCGGGCGGCTGGCCGGAGCGGGACACTGCGTTCCGGTTCGCCGAGTACGCGCAGCTGGTCGGCGAGGCGCTGGGCGACCGGGTGGAGCACTGGATCACCCTCAACGAGCCCTGGTGCAGCGCCTTCCTGGGCTACGGCTCCGGTGTGCACGCCCCGGGCCGCACCGACCCGGCCGCCTCCCTGCGCGCGGCCCACCACCTCAACCTGGCCCACGGCCTGGGCGCAACGGCCCTGCGCTCGGTGATGCCGGCCCGCAACCAGATCGCCATCAGCCTCAACTCCTCGGTGGTACGGCCCCTTTCACAGGATCCGGCCGACCTGGCGGCGGCCCGCCGCATCGACGACCTGGCCAACGGGATCTTCCACGGCCCGATGCTGCACGGGGCCTACCCCGAGACCCTGTTGTCCTCGACGGCTTCGGTGACCGACTGGTCGTACGTCCTCGACGGCGACGTCAGCGCGATCAACGTGCCGCTGGACGCGCTCGGCCTGAACTACTACACGCCGACCCTGGTCTCGGCGGCCCCCGAGAAGGTCCGGGGCCCGCGGGCGGACGGCCACGGCGCCAGCAACCACTCCCCCTGGCCGGCCGCGGACGACGTGCTGTTCCACCAGACCCCGGGCGAGCGCACCGAGATGGGCTGGACGATCGACCCGACGGGCCTGCACGAGCTGATCATGCGGTACACGCGGGAGGCACCGGGCCTGCCGCTGTACGTGACGGAGAACGGCGCGGCCTACGACGACAAGCCCGACCCGGACGGCCGGGTGCACGACCCCGAGCGCATCGCCTACCTGCACGGCCACCTCTCGGCGGTCCGCCGCGCCCTCACCGACGGCGCGGACGTGCGCGGCTACTACCTGTGGTCCCTGCTGGACAACTTCGAGTGGGCGTACGGCTACGAGAAGCGGTTCGGGGCGGTGTACGTGGACTACGCGACGCTGGCGCGGACGCCGAAGTCGAGTGCGCGGTGGTACGGCGAGGCGGCCCGGACGGGGGCACTGCCGGCGGTGCAGGCCCACTAGGGCCAGCCGGGAAGTGGCGCGGCACCCCCTCCCCGGGGTGCCGCGCCTCGCCGATCAGGAGCCGAACAGCTCGGTCATCTCGGTGAGCTTGCCGTCGCTGCCCACGGCCACGTCGAAGAAGTTCTCGCCGTAGCAGTCGCTGGTGTCGGCCTTGGCGGTGGCGGTGTCCTGCTCGGTGCCGTTGACGCAGACACGGATGTGCTGGAGGCCGCCGCCCGCGGCGGTCATCTTCGCCGGGCCGCTCTTCTTCGCATGGAGGACCGTGATCGGGGTGTCGCCGGACTCGACGGTGTACTCGTGCTCCTTCCCGGTCGCCTGGTAGAAGGCGCCCTCGGTGGAGCTGCAGTGCTGCACGGCGTCCTTGGTGGTGAGGGTGTTCATGGCGCCGGAGACGCTCTCGACCAGGACGTACTTGTGACCCTTGGCGAGGGTCGGGCAGTCCCCCTTGGCGGAGGGGCTCGCGGAGGACGACGGGCTGGCGGTGCCGTCGGCCTCGGCGGTGGTGTCGGTGGGCTGGCAGGCGGTCAGGGTGAGCGCGGCGCAGCCCAGGACGGCGGTGACCAGGGCATGGCGGACGGACGGCATTGTTCCCCCGAAGTGGTGCGGCCCGGGCCGGAACGGCCCGGGTGATGGCATGTCGAACGGGCCGTGCGTCGCTGTGCGGACGGCGGCCGGCCCGGGCCGAAGATCGACCCGGGCCGGAACTATATCGGCATGATCATGCCGAGTTGGTGCAGAACTCTCCCGCTTGGCCTGTCACTTGAGGGCGCCGAACGCCTTCGAGAACGCGAACTTGTCCTGGGTGATCGAGCTGCACGTGGCGTCGGCGGTGGGCTTGGTGCCGCCGTCGCACTGCTTGTCGCGGGTCGCGGACCACATGGAGAGCCAGCCGAGGCCCTTGGACTTGGCGAAGTTCACCAGCTGGGTGGCGTCGTCGACCTTGAAGACCTCGGAGGAGACGTCGTTGACGCCGATCATCGGGGTCACCGCGACCGCCTTCCAGGCGGCGGAGTCGGACAGCCCCAGCACGCTCTTGACCTGGGCCTGGGTGGCGGTCGCCGCCTGCTCGGCGTAGGTGCCCATGTCGCCGCTGTAGGAGGGGCCGTAGTCCATCGCCATGATGTTGACGGTGTCGATCTTCACGCCGTTGGACTTGGCGTTGGAGAGCAGGTTCACGCCGTCCTGGGTCAGGCCCTCGGGCATCACCGGGAGGGTGTAGGAGACGTCCAGGCCCGGGTGCTGGGCCTGGAGCTTGGCTATGGCCTGGGCGCGGCGGGTGTTGGCGGCCGTGTTGGGCAGCGCGCCGCCCTCGACGTCGAAGTCGACCTTGGTCAGCTTGAACGCGTCGACGACCTTGCCGTAGGCCGCGGCCAGCGCGTCCGCGGAGGAGCAGGTGGTGGCCAGCTCGGAGCCGGAGGCGCCGCCGAAGGAGACCCGGACGTCACCGCCCTTGGCGCGCAGGGAACCGATCTGCGCGGCCACGCCGTCGCTGCTGACTTCCGTGACACCGCCCCACTTGGGGGTGCAGCCGCCGCCGTCGGTGATGAAGGCGAGGTTGAAGTTCTTCACGCCGGTCGCGTCGGCCGCGGCGAGCAGGTCGAAGGCCGGGTAGAGGGAGGTGTCGACGTAGGGCGCGAAGCCGGCGGAGGCGGTGGTGCCGCTGCCGGTGCTGCCGGTCGGCGTGGGCGTCGCGCTCTGGGTGGGGGTGGCGGTCTTCGTCGGCGTCGGGGTCGCGCTCTTGGTGGGGGTCGGGGTCGGCGACTGGCTCTGCGTCGGGCGGCCGCTCGGCTCGGGGGTCGCACCGCCGTCCGCGGAACAGCTCGCGTTGTCGATGAGGCAACCGGTCGGATCCCCGGCACCGTTGACGACGAAGCCGACGGTGACCGACTTGCCGGGCGCGAGGCCCTCGGTGTCCCACTTGGCCGGCTTCACGGTGACGTGCTGACCGCTCACGCTCGACTCGCCGTTCCACAGCGAGCTGAGCTTCGCGCCCGCGGGGAGGTCGAACTCCAGCGTCCAGGTCTTCTCCGCCTGGCCGCTGTTGTTGGTGACGACGTACTGCGCGGTGTAGCCCGTCGACCAGTCGCTGGTCCTGGTGTACGCGGCGTTCACGCCGGCCGCGTTCGCCGTGCCGGTCAGCAGGACCGCGCCGCCACCGACCACGGCCGCTGCCACCAGGCCGCCGATCGCCTTGTTCCTGCCACTGATCCTGCGCCGGTGCGTGCTCATGCGCGTGCCTGCCTTCGGTGTTCACGGGGGTGGGGTGCGGCAGCACGCTAGCGAGCGGGAATCGGACAAACGGCTTGATACGGGCGGCTGTTGGGGATCTTATGGTGCGCTTAAGGAAGGGATCGGGGACGGTTAAAGGTAGAGACCAATTTGCGCGGCCGGCGCCTCCGGACCGCTCCCCGGCGCCCTCCGCCCCCCGGCCCGCGCCCGTCCAGCTGGAACCAGATCCGCACCTCGGTGCCGCCCAGCACCGAGGAGCCGATGCGGACGTCACCGCCGGTGGCCTCCGCGAGCCGGCGCACGATGTCGAGGCCGAGGCCGGTCGAACCCGCGCTGCCGGAGCCGCGGCCACGGGCCATCGCCGCCTCGGGGTCGGGTATGCCGGGGCCCGCGTCGGAGACCAGCACGATCACCGCGTCCTCGCCGTTGTGCACGTCGACCGCGAAGGCGGTGCCCTCGGCGGTGTGCCGGAAGACGTTGCCGAGCAGGGCGTCCAGCGCGGCCGCCAGGTCGGCGCGGGCCACGGGTATGCGCACCGGCCGCTCCACTCCGGCCACCCGCCACTTGCGGCCCTCGTCCTCGGCGAGCGCGGACCAGAACTCCATGCGCTCGCGGACCACTTCGGCCGCGTCGCACCCGGCGCCTGGCCCGGCCGCCGCGGTCTGCGGCTTGGCCTCCCGGGCCGTACGGATGATGGTGTCGACCTCCCGCTCCAGCTGGGCGACGGCGGTCCGGGTCTGCTCGGCGGCCGGACCGCCGCCGAGGGAGGCCGCGTTCAGCCGGAGCACGGTCAGCGGGGTGCGCAGCCGGTGCGAGAGGTCGGCCGCCAGCTCGCGCTCGTTCGCCAGGAGTTGGACGACCTGGTCGGCCATGGAGTTGAACGCGACGGCCGCGAGCCGCAGTTCGTTCGGGCCATCCTCGGGCACCCGGGCGCCCAGCTTGCCCTCGCCCAGCTCGTGCGCCCCCTCGACCAGTCGCTGCGCGGGCCGCACCATGCGCACCCCGAGCCGGTCGGCGACCGCGACCGAGCCGACGATCAGCGCGAGGCCGACGCCGGCGAGCACCGCCCAGGCCGTGCCGACGCCGTTGCTCACCTCGGACTCGGGGACGTACACCTCGACGACCGCGATCGCGCCGGAGCTGAGTGCGACCGGCTGCAGCAGCGTGGAGCCGCCGGTGACCGAGGTGGTGGAGGCGCGGCCCAGCTTCCGTACGGCCTCGATGTCCCGGTGGGCGGCGCGCTGCCGGCCGAGGTCGAGCGCGGCCCGGCCGTCGGCGGCGGGCAGGTGCACGGCCATCCCGGAGTCGGCGCCGGCGGAGGCCACCACCCGCTCCAGCTTGTCCCGGTCGGTGGTGATGGACAGGGCGGGGGCGACCGCGGCGGCCTCCCGCTCGGCATTGGAGAAGGCGCGGTCGCGGGCCATCTCCTTGACGACGAGACCGAGCGGCACGGCGAAGGCGACCACGACCATCGTGGTGACGGCCAGGCACACCTTGACCAGAGCCCATCTCATCGCGGCGGCTCCCCTTCCCCGTCGGCGAGCACGGGCGGCTCCAGCTTCACGCCGACGCCCCGCAGGGTGTGCAGATAGCGCGGCCGGGCGGCCGTCTCCCCCAGCTTCCGGCGCAGCCAGGACAGATGGACGTCGATGGTCTGGTCGTCGCCGTAGGACTGCTGCCAGACCTCGGCGAGGAGTTCCTTGCGCGCCACGACGACACCGGGGCGGCCGGCGAGAAAGGCGAGCAGGTCGAACTCGCGGCGGGTCAGGTCGAGCCGGACGCCGTCCAGTTCGGCCTGGCGGCGCAGCGGGTCGACGGTCAGCCCGCCGACCCGGATGACGGGCGAGGGCGGGGCCTCCCCGCCGCCGGAGCGGGCTCGGCGCAGCACGGCCGCGATCCGCGCGGACAGGTGCTCGACCGAGAACGGCTTGGTCAGGTAGTCGTCCGCCCCGGCGTTGAGCAGCCGGACGATCTCCGCCTCGTCGTCCCGCGCGGTGGCGATGATGACGGGCACGTCGGTGATGCCGCGCAGCATCTTCAGGGCCTCGGAGCCGTCCAGATCGGGCAGTCCGAGGTCCAGGATGACCACGTCGAAGCGGAGATGGGCGACCTCGCGCAGCGCCTCCAGCGCCGTACCGACGCTGCGCACGGTGTGCGAGGCGTCGGTCAGATGCCGGATGAGCGCCGAGCGTACGAACTGGTCGTCCTCGACCACGAGCACACTTGCCATGCGCCGCACCGTACGCCATACGGCCGGGGCCGGTCGGAGCCTGTGGATAACTCGGGGCGAGTGCGCACGGCCGTAGCTCTGAGGCAGTATGGCCCGCGATGCGCAGAGGACTCGTACACGTACTGGCGTGGCTGCTCGCTACGGGAGCGGCGGTCACGTTGTCGTGGTGGGGTGTGCACACGGTGATGGCGGGGACGGCGTACGACCCGCCGCGCGCCCTGCCGATCACGGCGGCGGACACGACCACGCAGCGTTCGAAGCCGCTGGATCCGCCGAGCACCCGGCCGTCCCCGTCGAAGAGCAGATCACCCCGGTCACCGTCCCCCTCCCGGACGCCGTCCGGCGGCACCACCCCGCCCCCGACTCCGTCCGCCACCACCTCCGGCCAGGTCAAGGCCTACGACACCGGCGGCGGCCGGGCGGTCTTCGACCTGGGCAGGTCGAGCGCGACCCTCGTCTCGGCGACTCCGGGCACCGGCTGGTCGATGCAGGTGTGGAAGACGCAGACGTGGATCCGGGTGGAGTTCAGCAGCGGCGCCGACCGGGTGTCGGTGTTCTGCACCTGGCACGACGGACCGCCGCATGTGGAGGTCGGCACGTACTGACCCCGGGCGGGTGGCTCAGCGGAACACCGAGGGCGGCGGGGCCGGGGAGGCCACTGCCGCCGCGTCCGTCACGGGGGTGGCGCCGCCGGTGAAGTCGAGGAGCTGCTTGCCGTGTTCGACGCGGGCCGGGTGCGGGTCGGAGGCGGCGCGGCGGGTGATCTCGGGGAGCGGGAGCGGGAGGTCGGAGGCGGCCAGGATGGCGTTGCCGAAGCGCTTGCCGCGCAGCACGGCCGGGTCCGCGATCAGGGCGAGTTCCGGGAAGCGGGCGGCGGCGGTGGCGATCTGGCCGCGCAGATGGGCGAGCGGCGGGCCGTCGGCGAGGTTGGCGGCGTAGACCCCGGAGGGCTTCAGGGCCCGGCGGACCTCGTCCAGGAACTCGGTGGAGGTGAGGTGGGCGGGGGTCCGGGCGCCGCTGAAGACATCGGCGATGACCAGGTCGGCCCAGCCGTCCGGCACCTTGGCAAGACCCTCGCGGGCATCGGCCGACCTGACCCGGATCCGGGCGTTCGGATCCAACGGCAGCTCGCGCCGGACCAGTTGGACGAGGGCCGCGTCCCGCTCGACCACCTGCTGGGTGGAGCGGGGCCGGGTGGCGGCGACGTACCGCGCGAGGGTGAGGGCGCCGCCGCCGAGGTGCACCGCCTGCACCGGCTTGCCGGGCGGGGCGACGAGGTCGATGACATGGCCGAGGCGGCGCTGGTACTCGAAGGAGAGGTACGCCGGGTCGTCCAGGTCGACGTGCGACTGGGGCGCACCGTCGATCAACAGCGTCCAGGCGCGGGCGCGGTCCGGGTCGGGTATGAGCTGCGCGAGCCCGCCGTCGACCGTTTCCACCACGGCCTCGACGGCGGCCGACCTGCGCCGGTTGTTCCTGGACCTGCCCATCGGTCCATTTTCGCAGCTGCGGCGGCTGCCCGCTTCACCGGCAGCTGTCGGCCGCCTTGATCAGCCGGGCCGCCTCCCCGAGGGCCCGGCGCAGCACCACCGGATCGGTCGCGAGGTCGGCTCCGCCGGGCGGCAGCAGCCAGTCCGAGCCCTCGACCGGCGGCTGCGGGGCGAGCCGCAGCCCCTGCCCGTTCGTCTCGGTACATGTGCTGCCCGGTACGTCCCAGCAGGCGGCGGTGCCCGCCGGCACCAGGAAGCCGAGGGTGTCGCATCCGTCGTCGTGCAGGACGGGTCCCACCGCCTCCCCGGCCCCCCGGCGCAGGATGTCGACGGCCTCCAGCCCCTGCCGGGCCGGCACCGTCACGAGGTCGCATGCCGCGTCGCCCGCCGTCACCGACGGCGCCGCAACCGGCGTATCCGACATACAAGGTTCGTTGCTCTGGCTGGTCTCCATGCCGGCCTCCACCACGCTGCCCTCTTGCAGTCCACGGAGTCCAACGCGCGAGCGCGTCAACGGCTACGGCACAAGTGCGCCGCAAAGGATGGCAGTTCATGGCAGATCGTGGATGAGATATCCGGTTTGTAGCCAAACACAGCGTTGCGGGTCCGACACAGCAGGTACGTTCTTGCTCGCCGGGACCAGGGTGTCACACGGACAACTCAGCCCGAATCCACCTCGGATCCGGCATGGTTCGACGGTTCGCACGAGAGGACCCGGCCATGGCGTCGTCAACCGAGACCTCGTCACAGCCCGAACGGCCACCCCGGCCGAACCTCGCCTTCCGGCAGCTGCGCGGCCGGCGCTCACCGGCCGAGTTCGCGGCACTGGTGCGGCGGGCCGCCCGCGAGATCGGTGAGCGGGTGAGCTGTGACGCGCGTTACGTCGGCAGGGTCGAGGCAGGTGAGATCCGCTGCCCGAACTACGCCTACGAACGGGTGTTCCTGCACATGTTCCCCGGTCGCACGCTCACCGACCTCGGCTTCGCGCCGCGCTCCTCCGTCCGCGGACGCGCGGCGCGTACGCCCGGGGACGCGCTCCCGGCGTTCGGTCCCGCTGAGACGCGGGCGGCCCGCGAGCCGTATGACACGACGGACCGGTACGACCCGCAGGACCCGCAGGACCCGTACGACCCGCACGAGCCGTACGAGAACGACCACCTGGACCACGAGGAGAGCGACGTGCTGCGTCGCGCATTCATGACCGGCGGAGGCGCCACGGTCGCCGCCGCCACCCTGGGCCCGTTGGGGCTCACCACCGACGTCGAGGCGGCGGTCCGGCCGCTGCGCCGCGCCGGAACCCCCGAGGCGGCCGCCCTGGAGGAAGCCGTCCGCCGCATCCGGTTGCTCGACGACCGGCACGGCGCTGACGGCCTGTACCGGCGCGCCGCAGCGCCGCTGCGCGCCGCCTACGCACTCCTGGACGCCGGCGCGACCCGGCAGACGACCGCCGAGCGGCTGCACTCGGGCGCCGGTGAACTCGCCATCTCCGTGGGCTGGCTGGCCCACGACTCCGGGCGCTTCGACGACGCCCGCTCGCACTACGCGGAGGCGCTCGCGACCGCCCGGATGACCGGCGACGCCGCTCTGGAGGCCCACGCCTTCTGCAACACGGCGTTCCTGGCCCGCGACGCCGGCCGCCCCCGCGAGGCGGTGCGCGCCGCGCAGGCGGCTCAGCGCGCCGCCCGCCCCCTGGGCTCCGCCCGTCTGATGTCCCTGCTCGCCCTGCGCGAGGCGGGCGGCTGGGCGGGGCTCGCCGATCGCGCAGGCTGCGAACAGGCACTGGCCCGGGCCCAGACCCTCTTCGAGCGGGGCCACTCGGACGCCGACCCCGAGTGGATGAGCTTCTACGGAGAGGCCGAGCTGGAGGGGCTGGAGGCGCAGTGCTGGTCGACGCTGGGCGACTGGCAGCGCGCGTCCCGGCACGCCCGGCGCGCGGCGGGTCTCCAGGATCCCCACTTCACCCGCAACATCGCCCTGTACACCGCCGAACTGGCCGACGACCTGGCCCGCGGGGGTCGTCCCGACGAGGCGGCGAGCGCCGCACTGCACGTTCTGTCCCTGCTGGACCAGGTCCAGTCCTCGCGCATCCAGACGATGTTGGCGGGAACGGCGCGGGTATTGCTGCCGCACCGGCGCGCGTCGGGGGTCTCGGAGTTCCTGGACCGGCATGCGGCGCTGCCACGGGTTGGGCGGGGGTAACGCCGTTGGTCTGCGGGTTGTTCGCCGGGTGCGGGCCGGTGGGGGGCTGATCGCGCAGTTCCCCGCGCCCCTAGGGGGTTGCTGTCGCCGTACTCGCATGGCGCCCCAGCTGCGGGCAGTCGTGCCGCTTGGGCGATGGGGGTCCCCCTGCTCGAGCGAAGTCGAGAGCTTGGGGGAGGGTGGGCGCAGCGGCACCCGGCCGGCGCCGGTGAGCGAAACCCACCCCCACCCAGCCGCGGCACCGGGCAACCAGTTACCCCGCCAAGTGCCCCAAGTCGTTCCAGCTCTCGATCGCCGGCTCCCCGTACGCCCAGCCCAGTACCGACAGTGATGTCGGGTTCAGGCGTATACGTGCGGCGAAGTCCAGCGGCAGCCCGAGCCACCGCGCGCCGATGGACCGCAGAATGTGCCCGTGGGCGAAGACCAGCACGTCACGGTCGGCCGACCGGGCCCACGCCACGACCTCGTCCGCGCGCGCGGTGACCTCGGCGATGCTCTCCCCCTCGGGAACACCGTCCCGCCAGATCAGCCACCCCGGCCGCACGGCCTGGATCTCGGCGGGTGTCATGCCCTCGTACGCGCCGTAGTCCCACTCCATGAGCGTGTCCCAGGACTCGGCCCGCTCACCGAACCCGGCCAGCTCGCACGTCTCACGCGCGCGTGCCAGCGGACTGGTCCGCACCTCGACACCCGGCAGCCCGTCCAGCGGAGCGCGATGCAGCCGTTCGCCGAGCAGCTTGGCCCCGCGCCGGCCCTCCTCCAGGAGCGGTACGTCGGTCCTGCCGGTGTGCTTGCCGGACAGCGACCATTCCGTCTGTCCGTGCCGGGCCAGCAGGATGCGCGGTGCCATGGGAGACCTTTCCGGAAGGAGGGAGGGGTCCCTCCATCATCGCTCACCCCGAGCAGGGGCAACCCGCCGGGAGATCTCGGCGTCTTTGAGGGCTGAAGCGCCCGCATGGCCGGGATACGGACCGCGTAAAGTGACACGGTCGCCCGCAGGGCGCCACGCAGCAGAAGGGGGAGGGCATCGGATGCCGCAGACCGAGACACGGGGCACCGAGGCGGCCCCCCGAACCCGGCTGCGGTGGTGGACCGAGCTGCCCCTGATCCTGCTGGTCTACGGCTGCTACACGGCCGGCCGGCTCCTCGCGCGGGGTGATGTTTCCTCCGCCGTCGACCACGGCCTGGCGATCCTGCGCATCGAGAAGGCCCTGTACCTCAACGCCGAGCACCCGCTCAACCGGCTGTTCACGCGCGAGGCGTGGCTCGGCGTACCGGCCGACTTCTGGTACGCCTCGCTGCACTACCTGGTCACGCCCGTCATCCTCGTCTGGCTGTTCCGGACCCGCGCCGAGCACTACCGGGCGGCCCGCACCTGGCTGATGACGTCGACGTTCATAGGCCTGATCGGCTTCACCCTGCTGCCCACCTGCCCGCCCCGGCTGCTCGCCGACGGCCACGGCTTCGTCGACACGATGGCCCAGTACAGCTCGTACGGCTGGTGGGGCGGCGAGGCCAGCGCGCCGCGCGGCATGGGCGGCATGACCAACCAGTACGCGGCGATGCCGAGCCTGCACGTGGGCTGGGCGCTGTGGTGCGGGGTCATGCTGTGGCGGCACGGCGGCACCCGTCTCACCAAGGTCCTCGGCGTCGTCTACCCGCTGGTGACCGCGATCGTCGTCATGGGCACCGCCAACCACTACTCCCTGGACGCGGTCGCGGGCGTGGCCGTGATGGGCGTGGGTCTGCTGCTCGCGCCGCGCGTGATGCGCGGTGCGGATCTGCTGCGGGCTCGGTTCAACCCCCGTACCCCAGTGGTCCCGTCGGGCACTGGTTCCCCGATTGTCAGTGACGGATGCCAGACTTCCGCGGGTGAGCGAATTCCACGGCAGCGCGAGTCGCAGCGCGCATCCGCAGCCGAACCGGACGGCTCCCCCCGCGACGCAGGGGAAGAGGCTCCGGCAGCGGCTCGCTGAGCTGCGCGGCCCCGACGTACCGGCCAAGGCCCTGGACGCGCGCGCCCTCGCGGCGCTCGCCGCGAACCCCGGGTGCCGCAGGCGGGCGATCCTGGACGGCGCCGGAGTGGACAAGGCGGCGCTGGCGAGCGCGCTCGGCGCGCCCTCCGGTTTCGGGCAGTCGCAGTTCGCGCTGACCCGGGGCAACGCGTTCGAGGCACGGGTGAAGGCGGACGGCGGCGCCGAGCTGCTGCGGCTGGTCCACGCCCGGCTGGATCCGGGCGCCGAGCCGCCCGCCACCGCGGCCGTCCCCGACCTGACCGCGCACGGCCCCGAGGGGCGTACGGCCCGTACGGCACTGGCGCTGCGCGAGGCCGTGGCGGCGGGCGGCTGGACGCTGCTCGACCACCCGATGCTGGCGCTGGACGTGGCGGGCTCGCTCGCGTTTCTGGAGCCGGACGCGGTGGTCGTGCACCCGGACGGCAGCTGGACCGTCGTGGAGATCAAGTCCTTCCCCATGCTGGACGGTTCGGCCGACCCGGCGAAGGTGGGCGCGGCCGCCCGGCAGGCGGCGGTGTACGTGCTGGCCCTGGAGGAGGTCGCGGCCCGTCTCGGCGCGGAGCCGGAGCTGGAGCCGGAGCCGGCCGAAGCGCCCGCCCGGGAAGGCGTCCCGGCCCCTCGGGTACGGCACCGGGTGCTGCTGGTGTGCCCCAAGGACTTCTCCAACCTGGCCACGGCCTCCGCCGTGGATGTGCGCAAGCAGCGCGCGGTCACCGCCCGCCAGCTGGCCCGGCTCACCCGTGTCGAGGAGATCGCCGACGCCCTGCCCGAGGGCGTGTGCTTCGCACCGGACCGCCCGGCCGAGGAGCTGACGGCGGCCGTCGGGGCGGTCCCGGCGACGTACGCACCCGAGTGCCTGTCGGCCTGCGAACTGGCCTTCCACTGCCGGGAACGCTCTCGCGCGGCAGATGCCGTGACCCGTCTCGGCCGCCCCCTGCGGGCCGAACTGGGCGGCCTGACCACGGTCGAGGACGTTCTCGCGGCGGCACGCGGCGACAGCGGCGACCCCGACGACCCGGCGGTGGCCGCCCTGCGCCGGGCGGCGACCCTGCGCGCGGAGGCACTGGCCACGGCCGGCCTGGCGGTGGCCCCGTGTCCCTGATCGCCACCCTGGCCCGGCTCGAGGCCGTCAGCACCGGACGCGCCCAGCCGGCCGCGACCGTCCGCCACCGGCACCTGTCCGAGCGCCCCCTGGTGTTCGTGCCGCTCACCACCGCCGGTGAGGCCGGCGCCCCGCTCGGCGCGCTGGTCGGCACCGACCGGGACGCGCCCCGGCTGCTGGTCGTGCCCCAGCCCCGCGACCGTGACCTGCGGTTCGCGTTCCTCGCCGAGCTGGCCGACGTCGTCCTGCCGTACCTCGACTCCTACGCCGAAGACGTCGAGGCGGCCGAGCGGGGCGAGACCGACCCGGAGACCGGCAAGCGGGTCAAGGTCGAGGTCGAGCTGTGCACGGACGCGCCCCAGCTGATCGTGCCGAGCCGCGCGGGCCTGGACTTCGTACGGCTGCTCGGCCGCTCCATGCGCTTTCGCCGCACCGCCGAGCAGGACCCGGAGACGCCTCACCCCGCTCCGCCCCGCATCCCCCTGCTGGGCCGCTGGCTCACCCACTACGGAGAGCGGGCTCGCGTACCCGGCTCCTCGCTGCTCCTGGCCCTGACCGACGTGCTGTCCCGGCACTGGGCGACCGGCCAGTCCAGCCTGGAGGACCAGCACCTGGGCGCGCTGCTCGCCTGGATCGACCCTCCCGGGGGCGGCTCCGGTGCCGAGGCGGCTCACCACGCCGAACTCGCGCGCGACGCCGGCGGCCAGCTGCTCTGCCCGCCGGCCGGCCCGGCCACCGACCCGGCGTTCGACAACAAGCTCCTGGCCCCGGCCATCGAGCGCTACGACCGCGCGCGCGGTGCGCTGGCCGCCGCCGAGGACGCCCTGGAGGCCGACGACCGGCTGGCCGCGCTCACCGCGGCCGAGCGGGAGATCCGCGACCTGGTCGAGAGCCGCACCCGGCCCACCTGGGACGCGGTGTGGCGGGGCCTGGACCTGCTGCGGGCGCTGCCCGAGGGCGCGCACGCCGAGGAGCGCTGGACCCGGGACCGCTGGTCGTTCACCGGCCACCGGGACCGGGTCGTGGCGGGCGAGCCCCCGCAGCCGCGCCGCGACGACGCGGTGACGGCGGCGAACAAGCTGGCCACGCGCGAGCGTGAGCAGGCCCGGCTGGAGGCGCAGGAGGCGCTGGACGACCCGCTGGTGATGGCCGGGCGACGGCTGGCCGGGGAGGCCTTCGCGGGCGAGGTGACCGATGTCGTCATGGCGTACAGCGAGGGCAAGCGGCCGAGCCCGCGCCCGCTGGTGACGGTCCGCACGGACGACCGGCCGCATCTGGCGGAGCGCGCGAAGGTCTACCGCTCGCTGGGCGGCAAGCCGCAGGCAGCGGAGTTCGTCGGGTACGAGGGCTCCGCGGACGAGGGTGTGCTCGTCCTGCGGATCGTGGACAAGATGGGCCGGGGCAAGGAGCCCGAGCCCGGTTCGGTGCCGGAGAAGGGCGACGCGCTCTGCTTCACCGTCTTCGAGCACGAGCAGCGCGGCGGCGCGAAGCTGCCCGACCCGGAGGAGACCCCGTGGACGCACGGCGGCCCGCCGGGCGAGGCCGTGCCGGAAGCCCCCGACACCGTGACCGAGGAGGATGTCCTGTGACGTCGGTCGACTTCGACCCCGGAGCCGCTGCCGCCCGCGCCACCGACGCGATCCTCCACGACACCCTGCAGGGCTCCGAGCGGGGTGTGGTCGTCGACTCCCCGCCAGGCGCCGGCAAGTCCACCCTGGTGGTCCGCGCGGCCCTGGAACTCGCCGAGGCCGGGCGCCCGTTGATGGTGGTCGCGCAGACGAACGCCCAGGTGGACGACCTGGTGCTGCGGCTCGCCGAGAAGAACCCCGAGCTGCCGGTCGGCCGGCTGCACAGCAGCGACACGGACCCCTACGACAAGGCACTGGACGACCTGCCGCAGGTCCGCACGTCAGCGAAGGCGGCCGAGCTGACCGGCCTCCCGGTCGTCCTGTCCACGGCCGCGAAGTGGGCGCACGTCAAGGTGGACGAGCCGTGGCGGCACGCGATCGTCGACGAGGCGTACCAGATGCGCTCGGACTCCCTGCTGGCCGTGGCCGGGCTGTTCGAGCGGGCGCTGTTCGTGGGCGACCCGGGCCAGCTGGACCCGTTCGCGATCGTCGGCAGCGAGCAGTGGGCGGGCCTGTCGTACGACCCCTCGGCCTCGGCGGTCACCACCCTGCTGGCGCACAACCCGGGCCTGCCCCAGCACCGGCTCCCGGTCTCCTGGCGCCTCCCGGCCTCCGCGGCCCCGCTGGTCTCGGACGCCTTCTACCCGTACACCCGGTTCCGCAGCGGCACCGGCCCCGACGACCGCCGGCTCGCCTTCGCCGTCCCCTCCGACGGCTCGGGCCCGGACCGGGTGATCGACGAGGCGGCGGAATCCGGCTGGGGCCTGCTGGAGCTGCCGGCCCGGCACACCCCGCGCACCGACCCGGAGGCGGTCCGGGCGGTGGCGACAGTCGTACGACGCCTGCTGGAGCGTGCGGGCGCGGCCGTCTCGGAACGCTCCCCGGCCCCCTCCCCGCTCACCCCCGACCGCGTCGCCGTCGGCACGGCCCACCGCGACCAGGCGGCGGCGGTCCGCTCGGCGCTCGCGGAGCTGGGCGTCACGGACGTCACCGTCGACACGGCCAACCGTCTCCAGGGCCGCGAGTACGACGTCACGGTCGTCCTCCACCCCCTCTCCGGCCGCCCCGACGCCACCGCCTTCCACCTGGAGACCGGCCGCCTGTGCGTCCTGGCCTCCCGCCACCGCCACGCCTGCATCGTGGTCTGCCGCGCGGGAGTCGGCGACCTCCTGGACGACTACCCGTCCACGGAACCGGTCCAGCTGGGAACGCTGGTGAAGTTTCCTGACGGCTGGGAGGCGAATCACGCGGTTCTGGCGCACTTGGCGGAACATCGAGTGAGCTGGCGGCCTTGAGTGTCTTGGTGTGTGCGTGGGACTTCCGGCGGCTCTGAGGTCCCCTTGCGCTCGCGCGAGACAATGGAGGGTGGCCCGCCCGTCGGCGGGGCCCACCGAAGCGTACGAGGAGGAGACGAGACATGGCGGAGCCCACGCCGCGTCGGCATGAACCGCGGCTACGCCCCGCGCCCCTGATCTTCGAGCCCGCGGAGGCGGCCTCCGATCCCGAGCACTTCTTCGACCTGGAGTCGATGGAGGATCCGGGCGCGCTGCTGGCGCGGGCGACGGAGCTGGCCCTGGCCTTCCAGGCGGCGGCCGACCGGGCCGTGGAGTTCCAGGCCGTCGCGGCGGCCCAGCTCGCCGACCCGGGCCGGTTCGACCGGCTGACCCCGGCGGACATCGCCGCGCGGGCGGAGTGGACCGAGGACTACGCGAAGAAGATGGTGGAGTTCGGGCGGGACCTGCTGCGCGGCGCCGACACGGAGGGCCGCAGCCCCGTCGACCCGGTCTAGCCCACACGGCTGGCATATGCCAGGCGGGCAAGATACTCCTCCCCGCCCGATCCTGTCCCGGTTTTCCGCAACCCAGGAGAACCGGGTACTCACGGCCGGTACATGTAGTCGGCATGAGCTGCACACCGCATGTCACCTGTGCCACCGCCGACGGAGCCGCGTGGCTGGCCTCGGCAGGAACGTATCCGCGAAGCACGCTCGCCCTGTGGCGGGAACGCCCGAACGCCCCGCTGGTCCTCCCGTGCGGCGCCGTCTTCGACGTGGTGAGCGCCCCGGCGGTCTTCGGGCGCCGGATGCTGGACCGCTTATGGGACGAGGGGCCGGGGTCCGGCCCGGTCGCGGTGTTCCGGGGCCGCATGCTGCTGTTCACCGCCCCGGGCACGGCCCACCGACTGCCCTCGCTGCTGAGCTGGGAGGAGTGGGGGTCCCACCGCACGGAGGCGGTACCGCCACTGCTCTGCCACGGCACGGGAGACGCGGTGACCGTCCCCGCCCTGTCCGTCTCCGCCCTGTCCGACGACGCCTCCCCCACCCCCGGTGGCTCGCGCTGGCTGGTCGCGCCGGACACCCGTCACCCCTGGCTGCCGGGCCCCGAGGTCCTGCTCTGGGCGGCCGTACGGGCGGCCCGCGCGGCCGTACGGATATCGATTTTTCCTCCCGCCGACCAGGATGCTAAGGTCTACGACGTCAGCAGGCGCCGCTAGCTCAGTTGGTTAGAGCAGCTGACTCTTAATCAGCGGGTCCGGGGTTCGAGTCCCTGGCGGCGCACAATGACGATGGCGAGGCGTGTTCGCAGAAAGCGCGAACCTCCTCGCCATCTCTGTTTCTGCGCGGCTTCGCCGCGCGTTGTGGGGGCTCCGCCACCCACACCCCCCGGACGACAGCGGGTCGGTTCGAAAGAATCCGGCCCGCTGTTTTCGTATACACGAGCGCCGCACACGACGGGATCAGCCTTCCAGCCCCGGTGTGATCTTCACCGTCCACGCCCCGGACGCCGTCCGCCCCTCCACCTCCACCTTCACGCCCTCCCCTGGCACCGTGAAGCTCTCCCCGAGGGAGACCGGGGCGTCGGCCAGGGGCGGGTAGACCGAGTTCTCCCAGCACGCCTCGGTGCGCGGGTGGGCGTCCACCACCTCGACCGGACCGCCGCCGGACGCCGTGCCACCGCGCACCCGGTAGACCAGGACACCCTGCCGGCAGCCCGCGCGGTCATTGCCCGCCGGACCGCGCGCCTCGAAGGCCAGGACACTGTCCGCGCCGGTGCGCACCACCGCCAGTTTCGCGCCATGGCCGAGGCCGAAGGCCGGGGCACCGGCCGTGCCCTGTACCGGGATGCCGGGGCCCGCGGCCAGCGGCTCCAGGGTCAGCCGGGTCGGCCCGGCACCCCGCACGCACACCACCTGGCGCGGATCCAGCCAGCCCAGCTTCCACTTGTGCCAGGCGAACAGGTCCGGGGACAGCCCGAACTGGCTGCCCATCAGGTCCCAGTCGCCGACGTAGGTGTCCCAGTCGCCCTTGCCGTCGACCGGGCGGTGATAGAGGTCGGGGAGGTCGAAGACGTGGCCGGTCTCGTGGGCGAGGACCAGCCGGTCCGGCGGATGCTTCTCGAACACCGTGACGACTCGCCGCACGTCCGTGCCGTCCACGTGCGTGGGGGTGTCGAGGTTGACGACCTTCGTCGCGTCCGAGTCGACGCCGGGCGCGTCCGGGTCGGCGACGAAGTAGACGACGTGGTAGCGGGAGAAGTCGACCTCCCGGTCGGCTGCGGCGAACGCGTCGCGCAGATAGGCGGCGCGGTCATCGGCGCTCCAGTCGCGCTTCATGGCGTACGAGGTCGACGGCTGCGGCATGCGCAGCCAGTGGCCGAGCGGGTGCGGGCGCAGCGTGAACCGGCCGTACGAGGCCTGTTCGAAGAAGCGGCTGGTGGCCGGGAAGTGGTCGGCGGTCAGCTCGGCGGGGGTGGAGCGGGGGGTGGCGTCCGGGAAGGAGAGGAAGATCATGACGGCGTCGAGCGCGCCGGTCGGGCGGGTGTATTCGGGGTTCCAGCTGTCCACGCCCTCCGAGTGGTGGGCCTCGCTGCGGTGCAGGGCACAGGGGACCGTCGAGAAGGGTTCGGCGACCGACGGGCCGGTGAGGATCGAGGTCGCGGCGAGCGCCGACATCGTGGTGAACACGGCGGCGGTGCTGCGCAGCTTGGGCACGAAAGGACCTCCGGACGCGGTTCGCGGGACACCGAATCCAGATTGTGGGAATTTGTTGCCGTACGTCCTGTTCGCCTGAACCAGAAGGGTGAGTACGCCCATTTGGGCGCCGGAGTGCATCGACGGCCGACACCCCGAAACACTCACGGAACGTCACAACTGGTCGGGGGCCTGTAGAACCCGTCCAGGTGCGGGCAGAAACGATCTGTCAGAACCTGTGGTCTGTCCGGGACACTGGAGAGTGGCTGGAAGGCCTGAGGACCAGCCTCTATGATCGGCACACTTTCCGGCACGGACAGAGATCGAGTGCACTGCGGGAGCGAGCGGTGAGCGGAACGTCCGAAGGGCCGACGCCCGCGGCAGACCTCGACCGGTCAGCCGTCACAGACAGTGACCACAACACCTATCGCCGTGTCTTCGCGGCGGCGCCGCTCGCCATGGCCGTCGTCGACCGCGAAGGTCTCGTCGTCAGCGCCAACCCCGCGCTCGGCGGCCTGCTCGGCGCCGACCCGGACGGGCTGACCGGACGGGTCGCCGCCGATCTGGTGGACCTGGCCGCGGACGCCCGCACCTGGCACGCCTACCGCGAGGTCCTGCGCGGCCGGCAGGCCCGGCTGCGCTGCACCCGCCGACTGAAGCATCCCGAGGGGCACTCGGTGTGGGTGCAGGTCACCGTCGCCCCGCTGACCGGTGGCGAGCCCGGCGTCCTCGTGTCGGTCGCCGACATCGGCGCCCGCCACGAACTCCAGGCCCGGCTGCGGCACTTGCAGATGCACGACCCGGTGACCCGGCTGCCCAACCGCACCCTGTTCTTCGAGCGCCTGACGGCCGCGCTGGAGGCGGAGTCGTACGAGCAGAGCGGCACCGGCCGGATCGGTCTGTGCTACCTGGACCTGGACGGCTTCAAGGCCGTCAACGACACCCTCGGCCACCGCATCGGCGACCGGCTGCTCTCGGCCGTGGCCGAGCGGCTGACCCTGGTCGCCGAGGAGACCGGGTACGCCCGCGCCGGCACCCCCCTGGTGGCCCGGCTCGGCGGCGACGAATTCGCCCTGCTGGTCGAGGACTCCACCGGCACCGAGCAGCTCGCCGACCTCGCCGAGTCCGCGCTGAAGGCCCTGGAGGCACCCTTCGACCTGGCCGGACAGCGGCTGTCGCTGACCGCGTCCATCGGGGTCGTGGAACGGCACGCGGCCGGTACGACCGCCACGGGTCTGATGCAGGCGGCCGACACGACGCTGTACTGGGCGAAGGCGGACGGCAAGGCCCGCTGGACCCTGTTCGACCCCGAGCGCAACGCGCACCTGGTCACCCGCCAGGCCCTCTCCTCCACCCTGCGCCCCGCCATCGAGCGCGGTGAGTTCGCCCTCGAGTACCAGCCGTTGGTGGGCATGGAGGACGGCCGGCTGAGCGGGGTCGAGGCGTTGGTCCGCTGGAATCATCCTCAGTTCGGCGTACTGGCGCCGAATCGGTTCATCGGATTGGCGGAGGAGGACGGCTCGATCGTGCAGCTGGGCCGCTGGGCACTGGCGACCGCCTGCCGGCAGGCCCGCCGCTGGCAGGTGGACCACCCCGACGAGCCGCCCATCTTCGTCAGCGTGAACGTGGCCGTACGCCAGGTGTGGGACTCCGATCTGGTGGCGGACGTGGCCCGGACCCTCGCCGAGACCGGGCTCGCCCCGCACCTGCTCCAGCTGGAACTGACCGAGTCGGCCGTGATGGGGTCCTCGGGCCGCCCGCTCCAGGCCCTGCAGGCCCTCAGCGACATGGGCGTCCGTATCGCCATCGACGACTTCGGCACCGGCTACTCGAACCTGGCCTACCTGAGCCGGCTGCCGGTGTCGGTGCTGAAGCTGGACGGCTCCTTCGTGCGCGGCTTCCAGTACGAGGGCGACAAGAGCACGGTGGCCGTGCCGCCCAACCCCGCCGACGAGGTGATCGTGGAGGCGATGATCCAGCTGGCCCACCGCCTCGGCCTGACCGTCACCGCGGAGTGCGTGGAGACCTCGGCGCAGGCCACGCGGCTGCGCCGGATCGGCTGCGACACCGGGCAGGGCTGGCTGTACTCCCGTCCGGTGCCGCCGGATCGTATCTCCGAGCTGCTGGGCGACCAGGCGGCCTACGCGGTGGGCAAGCCGTAGGCGTCGGCGATCAGTTCGTAGGAGCGCAGCCGCAGCTCGCCGCGGTGGGCGTGCGAGGTGAGCATCAACTCGTCGGCGCCGGTGCGCTTGTGCAGGTCGTCGAGGCCCGAGCGGACCTCGTCCGCCGTGCCGTGCACGATGTTGCCGGTCCAGGAGGCGACGAAGTCCTCCTCCATCGGGCCGAACTCGTACTTCTCGGCGTCGGCCGGGTCAGGGAACAGGCCCGGGCGGCCGGTGCGCAGCCGGAGCATGTTCAGCGCGGCGGCCCGCACCTGCCGGCCGGCCTCCCGCTCGTCGTCCGTGGCGAGGGCGGAGACACCGATGAGGGCGTACGGCTCGGCCAGCACCTCGGAGGGCCGGAAGGTCTGCCGGTACAGGTCGAGGGCCGGGATGGTGTTCTGCGCGGAGAAGTGGTGCGCGAAGGCGAAGGGCAGCCCGAGGAGACCGGCCAGGCGGGCGCTGAAGCCGGAGGAGCCGAGCAGCCAGATCGGCGGCCGGTGCGCGGACTGGACACCGCCGGGGCTGCTGCCCTGCACCGGGCCCGGGATCGCGTGGATGCGCCGGTAGGGATGCCCGTCGGGGAAGTCGTCGTCCAGGAAGCGGGTGAGTTCGGCCAGCTGCTGCGGGAAGTCGTCGGCGCCCTCGCCCAGGGTGTCGGTGCGGCGGAGCGCGGCGGCGGTGGCCCCGTCCGTGCCGGGCGCCCGGCCGAGCCCCAGGTCGATCCGCCCCGGCGCCATCGCCTCCAGCGTGCCGAACTGCTCGGCGATCACCAGGGGCGCATGGTTGGGCAGCATGACGCCGCCCGAGCCGAGCCGGATGCGGTCGGTGTGGGCGGCGAGGTGGGCGAGGATCACGGCGGGCGAGGAGGAGGCGACGCCGGGCATGGAGTGGTGCTCGGCCACCCAGTACCGGTGGAAACCGCGCGACTCGGCGAACCGGGACAGCTCCACGCTGGTGCGCAGCGCGTCGGTGGCGGTACTGCCCGCGCCGACGGTCACCAGGTCCAGTACGGAGAGGGGGACGGGGGCGGTCCCGTGCGTCGTGCCCCGGATCTCGTCTGCCGACACGGTGTGAGCCTCCTGTTGTGGCCGTTGGCTGTCCTGCAGGCAAGTAACAGGAGGCTGTCCCCGCTTATTCCTGAGGGGGTACTTTCCAGCCGACCGAGACGGGTGGCGGGTGGGAAACGGGGTCCAGGGGCGGAGCCCCTGGCGGGGTCTGGGGCGGAGCCCCAGGGGTCAGCCGCTCAGACCTGCACGATCGGCTCGCGGGTGAACAGCTTCCCCAGCCGCGGCGCGTTCACCCGGCGATCGGCCAGCCGCAGCCCCTCCCACACCGACACCTGGTTCGCCGTGAGCACCGGCTTGGACAGCGCCTTCTCCAGCAGGCCGATGAATGCGGCCGTGTGCAACGCCGTGTCCGGCAGCAACACCGCCTCCGCGCCGGAGGCGTCCGCGTCCGCCGCCCGCGCCAGCGTCAGCACCTCCTCCTGCCCCCACGTCCCGACCTCCGCCGCCGTGACGATCCCGGACGACCGCACCGAGACCACCTCCAGCCCCCCGGCCCGCAGGAAGTCCGCGAACAGCGCGGTCACCTCCTCCGGGTAGGTCGCGCCCACGGCGACCCGTCGTACCCCCAGCTCCCGGGCCGCGTGCACGAAGGCGAAGGACGTCGAGGAGGCCGGCATCCCGGCCAGCCGGGCCAGCGCCCGCACCTGCTCCTGGGCGCCCTCCCAGCCGTACACGAAGCTGCCGCTGGTGCACGCCCACACCACCGTCTCGGCGCCGGTCAGCCGCAGCTCCGCCACGCCGGCGGCGAGCCGCTCCGCCGAGCCCATCTCGCGCAGCGCGTCCACCCGGTGTGCGTCCACGCCGATGTCGGTGTGGACCAGATCCACCCGGATGTCGCTGCCCAGGAGCTGCTCGATGCGCGGATAGTCGTCCTCGCCGGAGTGGCCCGGGTAGAGGAGTCCGAGTGCTGTCATGACGGCCCTTCTTGGTGTTCCTGCGTTTCTTCCGGCAGTACGGGCCATTCCCGCGCGGCCTCGTCCAGCAGCGCCTGATAGGGCCCCACGGCTCGGGTACCCAGTCGGCGCAGCGCCGCCCACATCGTGACCTGGTTGGCCGACAGCACGGGGATGCGCAGCTCGGCCTCCAGCTGCGGGATGACGTCGTACGTCGGAAGGTTGGTGCAGGAGATGAACAGCGCGTCGGCGGCGCCGGGGCGGACCGCGGCGCGGGCCATGGCGACCACGTCCCGGTACGGCACCTGCCAGATGTGCCGGGTCAGCCCCATGAAGGCGCAGCCGGTCACCCGTACGCCGGATTCGGCGACGTACTCCTGAAGGGCCTGGGTGACGGACACCGTGTACGGGGTGACGAGGGCGACCCGGCGGACCCGCAGCTCCGCCAGGGCCTCCAGCAGGGCGCCCGAGGTGGTGACCACGGGCAGGGCGCCGCCGGCCCTGCCCATCTGCGCGCACATCGCCCGCTCGCCCGCGATCCCGCCGACGAAGCTGCCGGAGGTGCAGGCGTAGGCGACGACCTCGGGGGAGACGGCGATCAGCGCGCGCACCGCCTCGCCGAGGGTCTGGTGCTCGCTGACCAGCCGGGCCAGGTCCAGGCTCACCTCGACCGGCACGAACGGGGTCCGGGTCAGATGCAGCGACACCTCGTCGGGCACCCAGCGCCACAGCTCCCGGTCGAGGGCGAAGTCGAAGGGGGCCACCACCCCGACACCGCGCTGGGGGCGGGGACCGCCGAGAAAGGAGATGTCCATGGCAAGACACCCGCCTCACACTGGGAGGACACGAGGGGCAACGGTCGGTGAGGCCGTCCGTGTTGACGAAGGTAGGTTCCGGTGCGAGCGTGGTCAATCCGCGCATGTCAGACGCCCGGAGCGGCCCCGAATGACGCTGACCCTGCCCACCCTGCTCGTCCTGGACGCCGACCCGCCACCGCGGCTCGGCCGCCTCACCGGGCGTGCCCGGGTCGTGCACACCGACGCGGCCCATCTCGCCGGGCGGCTGCCGGAGGCGGACGTGCTGCTGGTGTGGGACTTCACCTCGCACGCCGTACGGGAGGCCTGGCCCGGGGCGGGGCCGCGGCCGCGCTGGGTGCACACGGCCAGCGCGGGTGTGGACCATCTGATGTGCCCGGAACTCGCCGCCTCCGAGACGGTGGTGACCAATGCGCGCGGGGTCTTCGACCAGCCGATCGCCGAGTACGTGGCCGCGCTGGTGCTGGCGGTCGCCAAGGATCTGCCGCGCACGCTGGAGCTGCAGCGGGAGCGGACCTGGCACCACCGGGAGACCCGGCGGGTGGCGGGCACGCGCGCGTGCGTGGTCGGCTCCGGGCCGATCGGCCGGGCGATCGCGCGCACGCTGAAGGCCCTGGACGTGACGACGGCGCTGGTCGGACGGGTCCCGCGGACCGGAGTGCACGGCCCGGGCGATCTTGACCGGCTGCTCTCCCGCGCGGACTGGGTGATCGCCGCCGCCCCGCTGACCGAGCAGACGTACGGCATGTTCGACGCCCACCGGTTCGGCGTGATGCAGCCCTCGACGGTCTTCGTGAACGTCGGCCGCGGGCCGCTGGTCGACGAGGACGCGCTCGCCGAGGCGCTGCGGCGGCGCTGGATCGCGGGCGCCGCCCTGGACGTGTTCGCCGCCGAACCCCTGCCCGGGGACAGCCCGTTGTGGGGGCTGCCGGGTCTGATCGTCTCCCCGCACATGAGCGGCGACACGGTCGGGTGGCGCGATGAACTCGGCATCCAGTTCGTGGAGTTGTACGAGCGGTGGGCCGCGGGCAGATCCCTGGTGAACGTGGTCGACAAGAAGCGCGGCTACGTCCCCGGTCACTGAACCACCAGGAGGGTGCATGCAGCTCACCGACCTGACCGCCGTACAACTCCTCGACGGGTACCGCAAGGGCGAGTTCAGTCCCGTGGAGGCGACCGAACAGGCCCTGCAGCGGGCGCGGCGGATCCAGCCGGAGGTGAACGCGTTCGTGCGCCTCACCGAACAGGACGCGCTCGCGCGGGCGCGGGAGTCGGCGGAGCGCTGGCGGCGCGGCGAGCCGGCCGGGCTGCTGGACGGGGTGCCGGTGACCGTGAAGGACATCCTGCTGCTGCGCGGCCACCCCACCCTGCGCGGCTCGAAGACCGTGTCCGAGCAGGGCCGTTGGGATGAGGACGCGCCCTCGGTCGCCCGGCTGCGTGAGCACGGCGCGGTCTTCCTCGGCAAGACCACGACTCCCGAGTTCGGCTGGAAGGCCGTCACCGACTCCCCACTGACCGGCGTGACCCGCAACCCCTACGATCCCTCCCGCACCGCGGGCGGCTCCAGCGGCGGCAGCGCGGCGGCCGTCGCACTCGGCGCGGGCCCGCTGTCGCTGGGCACGGACGGCGGCGGCAGCATCCGCATCCCGGCCGCGTTCTGCGGGATCTTCGGCCTCAAACCGACATACGGCAGGGTGCCCCTGTACCCGGCGAGCGCGTTCGGCACGCTGTCGCACGTCGGCCCGATGACCCGGGACGCGGCGGACGCGGCACTGATGATGGACGTCGTCGCCGCCCCCGACACCCGCGACTGGTCGGCGCTGGACCCGCCGCCGGAGTCGTTCACCGCGGGCCTGGACCAGGGCGTGCGCGGGCTGCGGGTGGCGTACTCGCCGACCCTGGGCGGGCAGGTGGCCGTCCGCCCGGCGGTCGCCGCGGCCGTACGGCGGGCGGTGGCCGGACTCGCGGACCTCGGCGCCTACGTCGAGGAGACCGACCCGGACTTCAGCGAGCCGGTGGACGCCTTCCACACCCTGTGGTTCAGCGGCGCGGCCCGGCTCACCCAGAGCTTCTCGCCGCACCGGCGGCAGCTGCTCGACCCCGGCCTGCGCGAGATCTGCGCCCAGGGCGCCCGGTACAGCGCGCTGGACTACCTGGCCGCGGTGGACGTCCGCATGGACCTGGGCCGCCGGATGGGCCGCTTCCACGAGCGCTACGACCTGCTGGTCACACCCACCCTGCCCATCACCGCCTTCGAGGCCGGCGAGGAGGTGCCCCCGAAGTCCGGCCTGCGGCGCTGGACGGGCTGGACGCCGTTCACCTACCCCTTCAACCTCACCCAGCAGCCCGCGGCGACGGTCCCCGTGGGCACCGACGGCGACGGACTGCCGGTCGGGATGCAGATCGTCGCGGCCCGGCACCGGGACGACCTGGTGCTACGGGCTGCACACGCCCTCTACGAGGAGGGGCTCACGCTCTCCGAAAACTGAGCGTCTCCCCCGCCGCCCCACTGCGCCACAGGTCGTTGCAGGCCTCGGCCATCTCCTCCAGTCCGGCCACGACCTGGCCCCAGACGATCCCGGGCACCCAGCCCACGTCCCCGTTGAGCAGCAGGTTGTTGCGCTCGTAGAACAGGGCCAGGTCGACCACGGTGGCGTCGGGGCGGACCTCGCGGTCATAGCCGTAGGCCTTCATGCCCAGTTCGGTGCCGGCGAAGGAGAAGTAGCAGAGGTCGCCGGGGATCGGGGTGACCGTGGGGTTCTCCAGCGGGGGTTCCGTCGCGGCGAACGGCGGGAAGAGGGCGTAGATCTCGTTGCGCGCGTACTTCGCGTGGTAGACGTCGCCGCTCAGGGGCAGCGCGTCCCACACCGCGGCACAGGTGAGCGGTGCCCGGTCGTCGAGCAGCCGTGCCGTGCAGCGGACTCCGCGCCGGTCGAGCGCCACTTCGACATGACGGTCTGACATTCCCTCTCCTCACGTCTTTGCGGGTGGCGTCTTTGCGGGTGCGTCTGCCCGGTCCGCCGCGGCTCAAGCGCGTCGTACACGCCGGTGATGGGACCCGGAACAGGAGCGCGTACATCACGGTTGCATTACGCCCCCCACTCTCACCGCATAGTTCACGGAGATCGGGCAGGCGCCACCACTGGTTTACGGCCAGACCTGGCAAGGCTCTCTGTGGAGGTTGCGCGCCCATGTCCGAGTTCCCGAACCTGTCCCGCCGCGGCTTCCTCACCAGAGGCGCGGCCGTCGGTGGTCTGCTGACCGTCCCCGGGCTCCTGACCGCCTGCAGCAAGACCAGCACGGGCGACAGCGGGGCCTCGAAGCTGGCGCAGCTCAAGAAGCAGGGTTATGTGCGAGTGGCGTACGCGAACGAGGCACCCTACGGCTACGAGGAGAACGGCAAGCTCAAGGGCGAGGCGCCCACTCTGCACCAGGTGATCTTCAAGGCGCTGGGCGTCGACGAACTGCGCCCGACCTTCGCCGAGTTCGACGGCCTGATCCCCGGTCTGCAGGCCGGTAAGTACGACGTGATCAGCGCCGGCATGGCCATCATCCCGGAGCGGTGCGAGAAGGCACTGTTCTCGGAGCCGGAGTTCATCTCGCCCACCGCGATGATGGTCAAGAAGGGCAACCCGAAGAACCTGACCGATCTGGCGTCGGCGAAGAAGGCCGGAGCCACCGTCGGGGTTCTGGCGGGCGCGGTCGAGAAGAGCTACGCCACCGCCGCCGGGTTCTCCGAGGGCGACATCAAGACACTGCAGAAGCAGCAGGACGGCGCAGACGCGGTCAAGGGCGGCCGGATCGACGCCTTCGTGCTGACCGGGATATCGCTGCGCTGGCTCGCCAAGACCAACCCGCAGGTGGAGGTCACCGACTCGTTCGTCCCGGTGGTGGGCGGCAAGCAGCAGTACAGCCCGGGCGGCGCCGTCTTCCGCAAGGGCAGCGAGGAGCTGCGGGACGCCTTCGACGCGCAGCTGAAGAAGATCACCTCGGATCCGGCGCAGTATGTGAGGCTCATCGGTGAGTACGGCTTCGGCAAGGACACCATCCCGCCGGCGAACCTGAAGACCGCCGACCTGTGCAAGGCCTGACGGGGGCCACTGCCCATGGGTGACTTCTACTCCTATTTCTTCGGCCACCTGCCCCAGGTGTGGTCCGGGCTGACCGTCACGCTGGAGGCCACGGTCCTCGGTTCGGCCGTCGCCCTGACCCTGTCCTTCGTGTTCGGCTTCATGGCGAACAGCAGGCCCGTGCTCGTACGAGGGCTTTCCCGGGTCGTCGTGGAGTTCTTCCGCGGCACCTCGCTGTACGTCCAGCTGTTCTGGCTCTACTACGCGTTCCCGCTGCTGACCGGGTACCAGCTCACCCCGCTGGTCTGCGGCGTGGTGGCGTTCGGCATGAACTACGGCGCCTACGGCTCCGAAGTGGTGCGCGGCGCGCTGAACGCCGTACCGAGGGCGCAGTGGGAGGCGGCGGTCGCGCTGAACATGACGCCGGCGCAGCGCATGCGCCGGGTGATCCTGCCGCAGGCCTGGGCGCAGATGATCCCGCCGTTCACCAACCTGCTGATCCAGCTGCTGAAGTGCACCCCGCTGCTGTGGCTGATCTCCGCGGCCGACCTGACGACGGTGGTCCAGCAGATGCGTGACCGTACGGGCTCGACCACCTGGGCCTATCTGACCCTGCTGGTGATGTACTTCGTGCTCGCCTACGCGCTGACCCTGCTGATGAACGCGCTGGAGCGGCACGCCAAGACCAGGCTCGGCCAGCACCCGAGCGCCCGCAGCCTGCTGCGCAGCCGCAGCGCGCAGCCGGCGGAGCGGCCCGAGGCGACGGCGGGAGGCGCCCTGTGAACTACAGCTGGGACTGGGATGCCGTCCGCGACTCGCTGCCGCTGCTGTGGGACGGGTTTCTCACCACTCTGCTGGCCACCGTCCTCGGCACGCTGGTGGCCGCCGTGCTCGGGCTGGTCGTCGCCGTGGCGGGCCGGGCGCCGACCCGGCTGGTGACCGTTCCGGTCCGAGTGGTCACCGAGTTCGTCCGTTCGACCCCGCTGCTGGTGCAACTGGTCGGCGCCTACGCCGTCTTCAACACGGTGCAGCCGCTGACCATCGGGATCGCGGTGCTCGGGGTCCACTACGCCGCGTATCTGTCGGAGGTGTACCGGGCAGGGATCGACGGTGTGCCGAAGGGCCAGTGGGAGGCCTGCCGGGCGCTGTCGCTGCCACCGCGCCGCACCTGGCAGGCGGTGATCCTGCCGCAGGCGGTGCGCAGCGTGCTGCCCGCGCTGGGCAACTACGCCATCTCCATGTTCAAGGAGACCCCGTTCCTGGCCGTCATCACGGTCACGGAGATGGTCGCCGAGGCCCGGGAGTACGGCGCGGACCACTTCACGTACGCCGAGACGTTCACGCTCGCGGGCCTGATCTTCCTGGCGGCCAGTTATCCGACCTCGCTTCTGATGAGAAAGCTGGAGCAGCGCCTTGGCCATTGATCCCCTGGACAACCCCTTGCAGAAGCCATCCGCGCAGGACGGAACCCCGGGCATGCCCCCTGATCTGGTCCGCTTCGACCACGTGGTCAAGCGCTTCGGCGACCATGTCGTGCTGGACCGGCTGGACTTCGGCGTCCAGCGCGGCAAGCACGTGACGCTGATCGGGCCGAGCGGCTCCGGCAAGACGACCATCCTGCGGCTGCTGATGACGCTGGAGAGGGTCAGCGACGGCGTGATCTGGGTGGACGGCGAGCCGCTGTCCCATATGCGCGGCCCGGACGGCGAGCTGAGGCCGGCGAGCGAGAAGTACCTGCGCGGGGCCCGTAGGAAGATCGGGATGGTCTTCCAGCAGTTCAATCTGTTCCCGAACATGAAGGTGCTGCAGAACATCACGGAGGCGCCGGTCAACGTCCTGGGGATCGGCCGCGAGGAGGCCGAGGCGCGGGCGCGCGAGCTGCTCGACCTGGTCGGGCTCTCCGACAAGGTCGACGCGCACCCCTCGCAGCTCTCCGGCGGCCAGCAGCAGCGGGTGGCGATCGCGCGGGCGCTCGCCATGCGGCCGGAGATCCTGCTGCTGGACGAGGTGACCTCGGCGCTCGACCCCGAGCTGGTCGCGGGCGTCCTCGACCTGCTCAGGGACATCGCCCGCACCACCGACATCACGATGCTCTGCGTGACCCACGAGATGGGTTTCGCCCGGGACATCTCCGACCAAGTACTGATGTTCGACGCCGGCCGCGTGATCGAGTCGGGCCCGCCGGAGAAGATCTTCAGCGATCCGGAGCAGGACCGGACCCGGGAATTCCTCAGCGCGGTGCTGTGACTACAAGGCGTGAAGACAGGAAGAGCCGAGGTCCGGGCACTGGGTGATGACCGTGGCATATGCCAGAGGGCCTGCGTCGCAGTTGGGAGAGGGGCGGCGAGCACCACAATCTCGCCAACCCCCTCTCCCCAACAGCCCTTTGCCCGTTATCGTGGTAGCGATCCGCCGACCGGACTTAGCGGCCACAGACAGGCGAGCGCAGGGGGAAACACCGTGGCGCTGATGCACGAGCCGACCGCCCCGTACCACTCCGCCCAGGACGCGCTGCGCATACTGGAGACCGTGGCCCGTCACCCCGCAGGCGTCACCGACACCGAGCTGGCCCGCCACACCGGCCTGCTCCCCGAGCGGCTGACCGCGCTGCTGCGCATGCTGCGCCGCGAGGGCTACGTCGAGCAGATCGCCGACGGTGCGTACGTCACCGGCGACACCCTGCGCCGCCTCACCTCGACGCACGACCGCGAGCGGGCCCTGCGCGAGAAGCTCCAGCACACCCTGGACCGGCTGCGGGACTCCGTCGGTGCGGCCATCTACATGAGCCGGTACGTGGACGGCGAGGTCAGGGTCACCCAGTACGCCGCCGGGCCGGCCACCCCGGCGGTCAACGAGTGGGTCGACTTCCGCTACTCCGCGCACGCCACCGCCGCCGGCAAGAGCCTGCTCACCCAGCTGGACCACAACGCCCGCCGCGACCACCTCTCCCGGCACAAGATGGCCCGCCTCACCTCGCGCACCATCACCAGCGACAAGCTGCTGCTGTCCCGTCTGGAGTCCCAGCCGCCAACCGTGCCGGTCCTGGACCTCCAGGAGTACGCGATCGGCACGGTCTGCGCGGCCGTCCCGATCACCGCGGGCTCCTCGGTCGGCTGCCTGGCCCTGTCCCTCCCGGTGGAGCACGCACACCGGCTCCGGCAGGCCGCGGACACGCTGAACCGGAACGCGGCTCCGGTGCTGCTCTCGCTCGCGATCTAGGCCCACACGCGGTGGTCACGAGCACCCCCGAGAACCAGGTAGTATTTTCTTCGTCGCCGACCGCGGGAGTAAAAAACCGCGGAAGGCGGGAGTCATGCGCCGCTAGCTCAGTTGGTTAGAGCAGCTGACTCTTAATCAGCGGGTCCGGGGTTCGAGTCCCTGGCGGCGCACAGATGAGGGGCCCTTCGCAGAAGCGAGGGGCCCCTCGACATCTTCCCAGGTCAGCCTCCGGTACGTGTCCTCCCCAGGCGGTCGCCACCACACCGGGTCGGCACACCGGAACCCCTCGCGCCGCAGCCGCGCCCGCTCGATCTTGTTGGTGGCCGTCACGGGCATCCGCTGCACCACCCGCACGAACCGGGGCGCCATCTTCGTCCCGAGGTCGGGCTGGGCCCGCAGGAACTCCGCGAAGGACCACGGGTCGAACCGCCCGGCGACGGTCGCCATCACCTGATCCCCGGTGACCGGGTCCGGCACCCCGTACACGGCGACGGCCACCGCCCCCTCGTACCGGGCGACGATGTTCTCGATCATCGCGGCGGCCAGGTTCTCCCCGTCGACCCGGATGCGGTCGTCGGTACGGCCGGCGAAGTACAGGTACCCCTCGGCGTCCCGGTAGAAGAGATCCCCGGTCCAGTAGGCCCCGCCCCGCCGCCGCTCGGCCTCAGCCGCCGGATTGCGCCAGTACCCCTCGAAGGGGTTGGGCCCCTGGTTCACCAGCTCCCCTATCGCCTCGTCACCGTTGAGGAGCTGCCCGGCGGCGTCGAACTCGGCCACCGGGCACTCCAGCCCCGTACCCGGATCGAGCACCACCAGGCCGGGCCCCGCAGGTCCCACCGCCCCCGCCGGGGTCCCGGGCGCCCACTGGACGGCCGCCCCACCCTCGGACGAGCCGTATCCCTCGACCAGCCGCACGCCGAACCGCCGCTCGAACGCCGCCGCGTCCACCGCCCCGGCCTCCGTCCCGAAGCCCATGCGAAGGGGGTTGTCCCGGTCGTCCGGACGCGGCTCGGTGGCCAGGATGTACTGGACCGCCCGGCCGACATAGGTGAAGTACGTCGCCCGGTAGCGCCGTACGTCCGCCAGGAACCCGGACGCCGAGAACCGCCGGCGCAGCGCCACCCCGGCTCCGGCGGCCAGCGCGGGCGCCCAGTCCGCGATCACCGCGTTGCCGTGGAACATCGGCATGCAGACGTAGTGCACGTCGTCCGCACGGACCCCGAACTGCCCGACCAGCGCATACCCCGCCGCGGCCAGCCGTCCCTGGGAACAGAGGGCGGCCTTGGGCGCGCCGGTGGAGCCGGAGGTGAAGTAGAGCAGCAGCCGGTCGGAAGGTGCGGCCCGGGCGGGGTCGGGTACGGCGCCGGCGTACGGGGCGAGAAGGGTGTCGTACGCGTCGTCGTCGGTGACGAGGACGCGCACGCCGGGCAGCTCCAGCCCGGCCAGCAGCGGCAGCCGCGCCCGCTCGGTGACCAGCACCGGGCACTCGGTGTGCCGGATGTCCCGGGCCAGCTCGGCACCCCGGCGGGTGGGGTTGATCCCGGCGACGGCGGCCCCGGCGAGCGCGGCCGCCCCGAGCCACAGCGGGAACTCCTCGGTGTTGTCGAGCAGCACGCCGACGTGCGGGACGGCGCCCGGTGGCAGCAGATCGGCGAGCAGTGCCGCGCGCGCTGCGGCGCCGGCCGCCACCTCGTGGTGGGTCAGCACCCGTTCCTCGCACCACAGCCCCGGACGATGGTCACCCCATCGGGCCGCCACCAGCTCGGCGACCGTGCACATCCTGGACTCCATGGACTCCATGGAGGTGCAAGATAATTGACGGTCTGTCAGATGTGGAGAGCTACGGCATGGGCATGAAGTCGTCCGCGACCGAGAAGAACGCATGGACGCCAAGCATGAAAGCGATGCAGCCGGCGATGAAGACACCGAAGAACACCAGCAGGCAGCCCGTGCCCGCCGCGAGCTTCCCGTGCGCCGGGGGCTTGGCGGTGGCCTTCTCCGGACGGTCGGCCGCGTAGTACACGGGGACGATGTCGCCCTGGACGATCGTGGAGGGGCCGTCGCGCTCCTCGAACCGGACGGCACGGCCCTCGCGCGTCGTGAACTCGTAGACGTGGTGCAGTGTCGTGCTCACCGAGCTTTCCCCGCCACCGCTGGTCGTGGTGTACGTGTTCAGGCAGCGCGCCTCGGCCGTGAGCCCGCTCCCCCAAGCTCTGCTGATCTCACGGGAGCGCCCCAGCACCTTGTAGGCGGCGAACAGCACTCCAGCGATCATGATCGCGGGCACGATGTAGAAGAAGGCTTCCATGGGTCCCCCGGTGGTCGGTACGCCGCCCCGACGGATCGGCGTGGCGGAAACTTACCCCCACCGGGGGCCGGACTTGCTCAAGGGGGGCTCAGAACGTGACGTCCGAGCAGGCGTAGAACGCGTTGCCCGTGTCGGCGATCGTCCACACCGCGAGGATGACGTGGTGACCGCTCAGCCCGCCGGGCAGGGTGCCGCTGTGACTGAGGGTGGCCGGCGGGCGCTGGCCGTTGTACGGAACCGTCAGGAACGGGGTGGTGTTGAGGTCCGAGCGGGCCAGCGCGTGGTTCTGGTTCCAGCCCTGCTTGGTGACGTAGTACTTGAAGTCCGTCGTGGCGTGCATGGCGGTGAACTGCCAGCGGAAGGTGTACGACTGACCGCCGGTCACCTTCGTGGTGGGCCAGGCCGCACCGGACGGCGTCTTCGGCGAGCCGAGCTGGGCGAAGCGGCTCACGCCGCCGTTGCAGAGCTGGCCGTCGGCGGGTCCGGCGGCCGGGAAGCCCTTGGGGCCCTCGACGCTCTGCGGCTCCCACTGGATGTCGCCGCAGTTCGTCACGGTGCCGTTCTGGCAGAGCTTCTGCCTGCTGATGGGGAGGTCGGTGTAGCCGTGCCCGCTGGCGCCGCCGGTGGAGAGCGCGAAGGCTCCGGCGGTCACCACACCCAGCACGACTGCGGATAGCGCAGAAAATCTGGTCCTGGTACGCATGCTGCCGCTCCTGGAGAACGTGGGGGAGGTTCACTGAGCTGAGCCGTGCAGTAGGTCTAGACCAAGTCCCAGATTATTGCCGTTAGTTGGCCGTGTCTATATCAAGACGTGTCCATACCCATCACATCGGCTCCCTGCGACCCGAGCAGAACGCCACCGTCAGATCCCGTACGAGCACCTTGCGCTCGTAGTCGTCCAGTTCGACCAGACCGCGCACGGTCAGCCGGGTCACCGTGTCCTCCACCGAATCCACGACCGAGTTGAGCATGGTGGCCCGCTGCCGGGCGTCCAGCGCGGCGATGGTGCGCCGGTGCATCGCGGCGGCGACCTCTGGCGCGTACTCCACCCGGAGCGGCTGCACCGAGAACACCTCCAGGCCGACCGGCCCCGCGTCCGCCGCCACCAGCCGGGTCAGCGCCTCCCCGGCCACGGCCACCCCGCCCCGCGCCGAGCCCGGCAGGTCCACCGGCACCCGGGAGAGGGCCGCCTCCACACACTCCTGCAGATAGGTCTCGTGGTCGTCGATGCCGAGCACGGCCCGCGCGGTGTCCCGCACCCGCCACACCACCAGGACGACGACCCGCAGCGCCACCCCGTTGGCGTCCGCCGCCGGCATCGCCTCGCTGCGCCAGTGCCGCAGCCGTACGTTCACCCGCCGGCGCACCAGCAGCGGGTTCACCCAGAGCAGCCCGGTACGCCGGACCGTCCCCCGGTAGCGGCCGAACAGCCCGAGCAGCCGGGCCTGTCCGGTCCGGCCGCGGGCGAGCCCGCCGAAGCCGAGCACGCCGAGCGCACCGGCCCCGGCGTACGCCGCCCACTGCGCGGGCCCGAGACCCGTGCCCGTGCAGGCCGGCAGGCGCAGCGCCTGAGCCGCGAGCGGCGGCAGCACGCCCGCCCACCACGAGGTGGCCAGGCACCCCGCGATTCCGCCCGCCCCGGCCAGCACCCCGGCCAGGCCGGGCAGCACCCGCGCCGGACGCTCCACCAGTTCCGGGTCGACCTGCGGCACCGTCCGGCTGCGGGCCGGGGCCGGGCGCCTCAGGCGGGGCTGCTCACCGGTGGCCTGCCGGCGGCCCACGACGGCGGGCTTCAGCGGCACCGGCACCGGCTCGGGCTCGTCACGGAAGAGCAGATGGACAGGGATCTCGGTGGTCACCTCGTTCTGGATCAGCCGTGCCGGGCGGGTGGTCATGCCCCCGGTGCCCAGCGCGCTCTCCGGCTGCTCTCCGGACTCGGACGTGTGTGACGTGGTCGTACTCATGCGTGCCTCCAGCCTCCGCGCCAGATGCGTCATGACAGTGAGAAGAGTGAGAAGTGGGGGGTGGGAGTGGGATCAGGGCGGGGCGCTCACGAGCGCGGGCAGCGCCGCCTACGCGAACAGGCGGCGCCAGGTCTCCGGGCCCGGATAGCCGTCCGCCGCGCCGCCCCGCCAGCCCTGGCTGCGCTGGAACGCCTCCACGGCCCGCCGGTCCGCCTCGCCCCAGCTCGGACCGGGCCCGTCGGCGTAGAAGCTGCCGAACCCTTTCTTCACCAGCTGCTGCCCCAGCTGGGTGACGTACTCGTTCTCCGCGCCCGGACGGAAGAGGTTCCGGCCGGGATAGCCGGGCACCCCGTGCGAGGCGGGCCGGGCGGATCCGGCCGCCGCGGAGGCGATGTTCTTGCCCTGCCCGGTGACGAGCAGCTTCCAGGTGCGGGGGCCGGGCAGCCCGTCGGCGTCCTCGCCCGTCCAGCCCTGGGCCAGCTGGAACGCCCGGGTCGCCCGCCGGTCCGCCTCACCCCAGGCCGGACCCGGGCCCTCGGTGTAGAAGGAGCCTGCGCCGCGGGACACGAGCAGGCGGCCGAACTGGGTGACGTACTTGTTGTGCGCGCCGTCGCCGAAGAACCCGGCACCCGGGAAGGGCGCCGGCTTCTTGCTGTCGGCGGCCTGCTGGACGCCCGCGGTGCCGGCGGTCACGCCCTTGTAGCGGTAGGGGACGTACTTGTCGGCGTGGGTCCAGTAGGGGTACGGGGTGGGCTGGCTGCGGGCGTGCGGGGGTGTCTGCTCGTAGACCAGGTAGTTGGCGTGCGTGTGGTCCGTCCAGCCGCCGAAGAGCACGACGTGGGAGCCGCGCTCGGGGTTGTCCGGGTTGTGGAAGAGGAGCATGTCGCCGGGCTGCAGCTCCTCCTTGGTGATCTTCACCCCGAACTGGTCGAGGCTGCCGGTCCACTCGTTGGAGCCCAGACCCCAGGCCATGGAGACAAAGCCCGAGCAGTCCTGCCGGTAACCGTCGGACCAGTAGTCGTTCATGCTGTACGGCACCTCGGCGTCGACCCAGGTCCTGGCGCGGTTGATGATCTTGGTCCGGGTGGTGGCGGGGGTCGGGACGAGCGGGGGCTCGGCCGGCTTGCCGGCCCGGCCGTACAGCGGGGCCCTGGGGCCCTGTGGGGTGGCGGGCCCGCCGTCCGCCGCGGGGGCGCCGGGGCGGGGCTGGGCGTGGGGGGCGGTGACGGCGGCGGCCGCCGGCGCGGCGCCGAGGGCGGCGGACGCGGCGGCCACGACCACGACCCCTCGGGCGGCCGGGTGACGGCCGAAGCGGCCGGGCGGGCGGGGGCTCACCCGATGGCGGGCGCAGCCGGGACAGCCGCAGTCGCTCGCGGGGTCGACTTCCTCGAACGCCGGAGCGGTCATGCGATCTGCCTCACATTCAGGGTTGATTTGTCCGCGGATGTGCACGTTGATCAGTTTCACAACTGTCGCCGGAGCGCGCATGTTGACGGTCCGAATGATGTACAGACAGATATGACCGCCCTCCGGGACATCCGGGGGTGGTCCGGAGCACCCTTCCAGGTCAGGTAGAGTTCTCTTGTCAGCAGGCGCCGCTAGCTCAGTTGGTTAGAGCAGCTGACTCTTAATCAGCGGGTCCGGGGTTCGAGTCCCTGGCGGCGCACGATGACGATGGCGAGCCACGTCCGCAAATAGCGCGGACCTGGCTCGCCATCTCTGTTATTGCGCGGCTGCGCCGCGCGCAGTGGGGGCTCCGCCACCCACACCCCCAACGACAGCAGGCCCCCCGTGCGAACGGGGGGCCTGCTGCTGTATGGCCGGATACCCTCTGGCCATGGCAGCGCGTGACCTCCAGGAGCGGATCAAGAAGCTCATCATCGACCGGCGGCTGCCCTCGGGCGCTCCGCTGCCGACCGAGCCCGAGCTGATGGGGTTCCTCGGGGCGAGCCGGAACTCGGTGCGGGAGGCGCTGAAGGCGCTGCAGGCGATGGGGATCGTGGAGATCCGGCACGGGTTCGGGACCTACGTGGGCCCGATGTCGCTCGCCCCGATGATCGAGGGGCTCGCCTTCCGTACCGTCGCCGGGCACTACCGGGGCGAGGACTCCCTGCTCCAGCTGCTGGAGCTGCGCGAGGCGGTCGAGACGGGACTGGTCTCGCGGCTGGCCGGGCGGCTGCCTCGGACGGACCTCGTTGAACTGGAGGCCCTCGTGAACCGTATGGAACAGGAGGCCGCCGAGGGCTGCGGCCTCGCCGAGACCGACCGTGCATTTCACGCCACCCTCTACCGGGGCCTGAACAACGTGCTGCTGTGCGAGGTGCTGGAGGCGTTCTGGGACGCGTTCCACCGGGTCCAGCGGGATCTGATGGACGTGCCGCAGGACCCGCGGGTCACCTGCCGTCAGCACCGGGAGATCCTCGACGCGGTCCGGTCCGGCGATTCCATACGGGCGGAGGAGGCCATAAGAGATCACTTCGGCAACATCCGCGCCCGCCTCTCCCCCACCGGCGCACCCGAGCCTCCCGAGCCCCACCCGCGCCACAATGAACGGGTTTGACCGGTAAACACCGCGTTTCGCGTCTTGCGATCATGCTGAGCACCGTAGAACCCTGGTTGCTCATGAAGCCGCGGATTCGCGGCACTTGGGGGGAAAGCGGTTGCGCACCGGCGGGGAGGGGGCCCCGCTCATGAACCGGTGCCGAGTGGGGCATCAATGCAACCGGAAGGTCGCAGTCCCGTGTCTATAGGGTGAGCAAGACGTGGTGACTGTGCCTCGCCACTGAACCGCCTGTGACGGCCGAGGGGGCCCCGACCGGGCGAAGGACCGACGAACACGCGGTGACCCGCGTGTGGGGGGAATGACTCATGACGTCGACGCCGAAGGGCGCCCGGCAGAGCCACGATCAGCACAACGACCCGTCACAGACCACCCAGCTCCGTGCGATAGGGCACCGGACCGGCCAGTTCCGTCGCATCAGAAAGAGCCTGCCGAGATACGACTACGAGCACTACAGCCGACTCGCGGGCCCCCTCACTCAGCCCGACCCGGGCAAGCCCTACAAGGTGCAGTACCGTTCGCTGCTCTCGCAGGAGCCGCACCGCATACGAGCCGCGCTCATGCTGGGCGCCGCCCCGGTGCTCTCCCTGGTCCTGCTGTTCTGGCTGCTGCAGCCCGACCACTGGACCGAACGGGACTACCCGGCCTACGACTTCCTGCCGGCCCTCGACATCGTCATGCTCGTCTCGATCGGCCTGATCGAGTTCTTCCGCTGCATGAACGTGCTGTCCAACGCGCACGCCACACTGGTCGCCCGGGACCCGGTCCCGGTCGTGCCGGAGACCGGCACCCGCGTCGCCTTCCTCACCTCCTTCGTGCCCGGCAAGGAGCCGCTGGAGATGGTGACCAAGACCCTGGAGGCGGCGGTCAAGCTGCGCCACCGGGGGCTGATGCACGTGTGGCTGCTGGACGAGGGCGACGACCCGGCCGTCAAGGAGGTCTGCGCCCGGCTCGGCGTCCACCACTTCTCCCGCAAGGGCGTCGCCCGGTGGAACCAGCCCAAGGGCCCGCACCGCGCCAAGACGAAGCACGGCAACTACAACGCCTGGCTGGAGGCGCACGGCGGCGAGTACGACTTCTTCGCCTCCGTCGACACCGACCACGTACCGCTGCCCAACTACCTGGAGCGGATGCTCGGTTACTTCCGTGACCCGGACGTCGGCTTCGTCATCGGCCCGCAGGTCTACGGCAACTACGACACGTTCGTCACCAAGGCCGCCGAGTCGCAGCAGTTCCTCTTCCACGCCCTCATCCAGCGCGCCGGCAACCGCTACGGCGCCCCGATGTTCGTGGGCACCTCGAACGCCGTGCGGATCAGCGCGATCCAGCAGATCGGCGGCCTGTACGACTCGATCACCGAGGACATGGCCACCGGGTTCGAGATGCACCGCGCCAAGAACCCTGCCACGGGCCGGAAGTGGAAGTCGGTCTACACCCCGGACGTCCTCGCCGTCGGTGAGGGCCCGAACGCCTGGACGGACTTCTTCACCCAGCAGATGCGCTGGTCCCGGGGGACGTACGAGACGATCCTCAAGCAGTACTGGAAGGGCTTCTACTCGCTGCCGCCCGGCAAGCTCTTCAACTACACGATGATGATCATCTTCTACCCGATGTCCGCCCTCAACTGGATCCTGGCGGCGCTGAGTTGCGCGCTGTTCCTGGGCCTGGGCGCCTCGGGTGTGAACATCGACCCGACCGTGTGGCTGATGCTGTACGGCAACGCGTCCGCGCTGCAGATCGGCCTGTACATCTGGAACCGGCGGCACAACGTCTCCCCGCACGAGCCGGAGGGCTCCGGCGGTGTCGCGGGCATGGTGATGTCGGCGCTGTCCGCGCCGATCTACGCCCGCTCGCTGATGGACGCGGTGCTGCGCCGCAAGAGCAAGTTCGTGGTGACCCCGAAGGGCGACTCGGCCAGCCCGGACACACTGTTCGGGACCTTCCGGATCCACTGGTTCTTCATCCTGGTCTTCGGGGGTTCGCTCGCCGCGGGCTTCGCGTTCGGGCACTCCCACCCGGCGATGATCACCTGGGCGGTCTTCGCCATGCTGATCACCGCCTCGCCGATCTTCGCCTGGCGGCACGCGCTGCGGCAGGAGAAGAAGAAGCCCCGGCAGACGGCGGAGGCGGCCCCGGGCGCGGGCCCGGCCGCCGGGGCGGCCGCACCCGGGCCGGCGGCGGAGCCGCAGGACGCGGTGCCCGCGCAGTACGCGGCCTACGCGGCGCGCGGTCACACCCCGCACGCCCCGCAGCAGCGGCCCAGTTGGGCCGCCACGCCCCGCGGGCCGGGCCAGGCCCCGGCGGGGGACGACGACCAGAACATGCAGATCGCGCTCGGTGGACTTGGGGGACGTAAGGAATGAAGGACCAGGCCGGCCGCCGTCGTGCCCGTCGACTCGCGATAGGCACGGCGGTGGTACTCGCGCTGGCCGGGATGAACGGGCCGTGGCTGTACCGCTTCGGAACCGAGCAGTACCACCAGTACAAGATCAATAAGCCGGAGTACAAGGCCGCCAACGGCCACTGGGACATCGTCGAGTTCCCCGAGGAGTACCGCCAGGACACCATCCACGCGGCGCTCCTGCACACCGGCAAGGTGCTGCTGGTCGCCGGCTCGGGCAACAACCAGGACAACTTCGACAAGAAGAAGTTCGACACCCGCATCTGGGACCCGGTCAAGGGCACCATCAAGAAGGTGCCGACGCCCGCCGACCTGTTCTGCACCGGCCACACCCAGCTGGCCAACGGCAACCTGCTGATCGCGGGCGGGACGAAGCGCTACGAGAAGCTCAAGGGCGACGTCACCAAGGCCGGCGGCCTGATGGTCGTGCACAACGAGAACCCCGACAAGCCGATGACGCTGCCCGCGGGCACCAAGTTCACCGGCAAGGAGAACGGCAAGACCTTCGTCTCGAAGGACCCGGTGCTCGTACCGCGCGCGAAGAAGGTCTTCGACCCGCAGACCGGCGCGTTCCTGCGCAACGACCCCGGGCTCGGCCGTATCTACGTCGAGGCGCAGCGAAGCGGCACCAAGTACGAGACCGGCACCCAGGACAACTACCGGATCCAGGGCCTGACCGGCACCGACGCGCGCAACACGTACGGCATCGCGCAGAAGCTCGCCCTCGACAAGAAGGACTTCCAGGGCATCCGCGACGCCTACGAGTTCGACCCGGTCGCCGAGCGGTACATCAAGGTCGACCCGATGAACGAGGCCCGCTGGTACCCGACGCTCACGACCCTGTCGGACGGGAAGATCCTCAGCGTCTCCGGTCTCGACGACATCGGTCAGCTGGTCCCGGGGAAGAACGAGATCTTCGACCCCAAGACCAAGAAGTGGACGTACACGCAGAAGATCCGGATGTTCCCGACGTACCCGGCGCTGTTCCTGATGCAGAACGGGAAGATCTTCTACTCGGGTTCCAACGCGGGCTACGGACCCGACAACGTGGGCCGTGTGCCCGGCATCTGGGACGTCGACACCAACAAGTTCACCAAGCTGCCCGGGCTCGGCGACCCCAACATGATGGAGACGTCCGGGACGGTGCTGCTCCCTCCGGCCCAGGACGAGAAGTTCATGGTGATCGGCGGGGGCGGGGTCGGCGAGTCCAAGCTGTCCAGCAGGAAGACGCGGCTCATCGACCTGAAGGCGAAGAATCCGCACTTCGTCGACGGGCCCCAACTGGAGAAGGGCACCCGGTATCCGCAGACCTCGATCCTGCCCGACGACACCCTGCTGGTGTCCGGGGGTTCGGAGGACTACCGGGGGCGCAGCGACTCCAACATCCGTCAGGCCCGGCTGTACCACCCGGACAGCAACAGCTTCACCCGGGTCGCCGATCCGCTGGTCGGGCGGAACTACCACTCCGGGTCGATCCTGCTGCCCGACGGGCGGGTGATGTTCTTCGGGTCCGACTCGCTGTACGCGGACAAGGCGAACACCAAGCCGGGGAAGTTCGAGCAGCGCATCGAGATCTACACGCCTCCCTACCTGTACCGGGACTCCCGGCCGTCGCTCAGCGGAGGACCGCGGACGATCGCCCGGGGTGCTTCGGGGACGTTCACCTCGAAGCACGCCTCCAGCATCAAGAAGGTGCGGCTGATCCGGCCGAGCGCCTCGACCCACGTGACCGACGTGGATCAGCGGTCGATCGCCCTCGACTTCAAGACCGCCGGCGACAAGGTCACGGTCACCGTCCCGAAGAGCCGGAACCTGGTGCAGTCCGGCTGGTACATGCTGTTCGTGGACGACGACCAGGGGACGCCGTCCAAGGCGCAGTGGGTCAGGGTGCCGTAGCTACTTGCTGTTCGTGGCCAGGGCGAGTGCGTAACTCGCCCACCACTGGCCCGCCTTCGGGCCGCCCTTGCAGGTGCCGTCCGACTCTCCTGGACGCTTGACCCACAGGTAGGCGTCCACGAGAGGGTCCGCCGTCTTCGTCGTCGGCGTCTCGCCCAGGGCCCGTCCGGGCGGGTTGCACCACTTCTGGGCCGGATCGCCCTTCGTGTAGGGGCCGTTGCCGTTGCGGCTGGTGTCGACGACGAAGTGCTTGCCGCCCACCTTGGCGGAGAGCTGCTTGCCGTAGGAGATGGAGTCCTCGGTGGAGTAGAAGTTGGAGACGTTGACGGCGAAGCCGTCGGCCTGGTCGATGCCGGCCTGCTGGAGGGGCTGGAAGATCTGGTCGGGGTGACCCCAGCCGGCGTTTCCCGCATCCAGGTAGACCTTGGTGTTCTTCAGGGACTTGAGCTTGGCGACGGCGCCCTTGAGGAGGTCGTAGCGCTCCTCGTGGAACTCGTCCGGGGTGCAGCCGTCGACGAGGTGGAGCACGGCGTCGGGTTCGAGGATGACGGTGGCGGGGCGGTCCCCGATGCCCCGGGCGACGCCGTCGATCCAGGCGCGGTAGGCGTTGCCGTCGGCCGCGCCGCCCTGGGAGTACTGGCCGCAGTCGCGGTGCGGGATGTCGTACAGCACGAGCAGGGCCGTGCGGTCGGACTTCTCGGCGGCCTCGGTGAAGCCGCGGGCCTCCCGCTCCGGGTTCTCCGGGCCGATCCACTCCCCCACCGGCTGCTCGGCGATCTTGCGGATCTGCGTGGCCTCGGTCTTCTTGCCGGCCTTCTCGTAGGCGGCGAGCTGGCGGGCCGCGGTGCCGTCCGGGTTCACCCAGAACGGGTCGGCGGCCTTGGGCTGTTGAGTGATCCCGGCGCCCGCGTCGGCCGCCTTGTCCCCGTCCGAGGAGGAGCACCCGGCGAGCAGCAGTGCCGCCCCCAGCACCGCCGCGGACGCCCGTGCCCGCGCCGAAGAGCGGGCCCCCCTGGTGTCATACATGCGTTTCCCCCCTGAGCACATCCCTGAGCGCATCGTTCCGGCCCGGTCGGCCGAGTACCAATCGTGGCATACCGGCCGTGCCGGTCACGAGGTCGCGCGGGGGGTGTCAGCGGTGTCACGGACCGGTGCCCGTGAGGTACGCGGAGACCACCACGTTGGCCGTGTAGCTGTGGCTGGTCCGGTCGAAGGTGCCACCGCAGGTGATCAGACGGAGTTCGGCGCGGCCCGGCTGGTGGGGGCCGTAGGCCTGCCGGGCGTCGAAGTCGTCGCGGGCCAGGACGCGGATGCCGTCGATGGTGAAGTGGGCGACCTTGCCGTCCGAGCGGACCACCCGGACCGTCTCGCCCGGCTTCAGGGTGCTGAGCTTGTAGAAGACGGCGGGCCGGGTCTCGGTGTCGACGTGACCCACCATCAGCGCGGCGCCCGCCGCGCCGGGCGCGGTCCCGGCGCCGTACCAGCCGACCACTCCCGGCCGGTCGAACGGCGGCGGGTCGACGGCGCCCCGGCTGTCCAGGCCGCGGGCCGTCACCGGGGCCTGCACGCCCAGTTGGGGGATGTCGATGCGCTGCGGGGTCGCGGCGCCGAGCGGCTTCGCCGCGGGCGGCAGCCGGACCGCGTCGGCGCCGAGCCCGGCCACGTCACCCGGGCCGGACGGGCTCTCGGGTACGTCGGTCACGCCCCGGCCCCACAGCCACAGCCCGAGCAGCAGGAGCGTCCAGGCCAGGAGGGTGATCAGGCGCGCGGCGCCGGTGCTGGGCCCGGGTTCGTCGGACATGGCCGGGGTACGCCCTCAGTCCGTGCCGCGGCTCCGGCGGGCCCTGAGCAGCCCGACGGCGGCCGCGGCGACCCCGGCGAGGGCCAGGCCGGTCACCGCCTGGCCGGCGTCGGGGGCGGACCCGCTGGTGGCCACCGTGGCGAAGTGTGCGCTGCCGCCGCCACCCGCCTGGACGGGGGCGATGGGCGAGGCGGCGGTGTCGGACGGCTCCTTGCCCTGGCCCGAGGACGCCTGGACGACGGTGATGCTGCCGGTGACGACCGTCCCGGAACAGCTGATCCGCACCTGGTAGGCGCCCGGTACGAGCGAGGTGCGGATGCGGGTCTGCCCGGCCAGTGCGCCCTGGCTGCCGGTGAGCCGTGCGTCGGAGACGAAGGCGTCGGAGACGGCGGTGCCCTGGGCTCCGGTGCAGCCCCGCACCCGCAGGGACACGTCACCGCCCGGGGCCGGGGAGGCCGGGGTCACCGTGACGCCGGGGCCGCCGTCGGCCGCGTACGCCGCCGGGGTCAGGGCGGTGACGGCCAGGAATGCTGTACAGAGAGTGAGACGTGCTGAGCCCATCGTGAACCTCCAGATAGTGGGAGGCTCCCCCGTACGGCGCGCCTCCGCATCCCAGGGAGGCGCGCGGCTGCTCCATACGGGTGGTACGAGGTACGGGCCAGGTTTGAACGCCCGCTCAGATGAGGTCGACGAGGTCCGCGATGGAGTCGACGACCTGGGAGGGGCGGAAGGGGTGGCGGTCGACGTCACCGGGCTGGGTGACGCCGGTCAGCACCAGGAAGGTGCGCATCCCGGCCTCCAGGCCCGCGAGGACGTCGGTGTCCATGCGGTCGCCGATCATCGCGGAGTTCTCGGAGTGGGCGCCGATCGCGTTGAGCCCGGCCCGCATCATCAGCGGGTTGGGCTTGCCGACGAAGTACGGCTGCTTGCCGGTCGCGGCGGTGATCAGCGCGGCGACCGAGCCCGTGGCGGGCAGGTCGCCCTCGGTGGAGGGGCCGACGTTGTCGGGGTTGGTGGCGATGAACCGGGCGCCGCCGTTGATCAGGCGTACGGCCTTGGTCAGGGCCTCGAAGGAGTAGGTGCGGGTCTCGCCGAGGATCACGAAGTCGGGGTCGTGGTCGGTGAGGATGTAGCCGATGTCGTGCAGTGCGGTGGTCAGGCCCGCCTCGCCGATGACGTAGGCGCTGCCGCCGGGCCGCTGGTCGTCCAGGAACTGGGCGGTGGCCAGGGCGGAGGTCCAGATGTTCTCCACCGGCACGTCCAGGCCCATCCGGCGCAGCCGGGCGTGCAGGTCCCGGGCGGTGTAGATGGAGTTGTTGGTGAGCACCAGGAAGGGCCGCCCGGAGTCGCGCAGCTTCTTCAGGAAGGCTTCGGCGCCGGGGATCGGGACGCCCTCGTGGATCAGGACGCCGTCCATGTCGGTGAGCCACGACTCGATGGGCTTGCGGTCTGCCATGTGCTTGCGTCTCCTGCGTGCGTACGGTCAAGAAGCGGGGGCGCCGGAACCACGGCGTACCGACGCCCCCCAGCCTAATGAGGAAGGCCTGATCCTGACCCTGGTCAGGACCGACTCATCACCGACTGATCACTGGCCGATCCGTACGCCGTCGATCACCCAGTACCAGTTGTTTCCTCCGGTGTAGCGGAAGCGGACCCGGACCGAGCGGGCCCCGGGTGGGACCTGGAGCGGGACGGTCTCGGTGCGGGAGGGGACGTCGGCGGTGTAGGTGCGCACGGAGACGGGGACCGCGCCGTCGTAGGAGACGAGGACCTCGCCCTTCCGCCCCGAGGAACACCCGCCCGGAGGCGGGCCGTACGAACCCGGCGACCGCCCGCAGCGCGGTGGTCTTGCCGGAGCCGGACGGCCCGAGCAGCGCCATGACCTCGCCGGGCTCGACGGTCAGGTCGAGTGAGTCGAGGACGACGTTGCCGTCGTAGGCGACCGTGACGGAGTCGAAGCGGATGCCCATCTCACCGGGCTCCCGTGAGCAGCGCGGGCAGGGCGGCGACGGAGTCGAGGACGTGGGTGGCGCCGGCGGCCCGGAACTCGGCGTCCCCGTGGGCCCCGGTGCGCACGCCCGCGATCAGGCCCGCCCCGGCCCGTACGCCGCTCAGCACGTCGTAGGAGGTGTCGCCGGCCACGGCGACCTGCCGGACGTCCTCCGCGGCCTTGGTCCGCACGAAGGCCTCCAGGACCATGTCCGGGAAGGGCCGTCCGCGCCCGCCCGCGTCGGCCGGGCAGAGGGTGAGCGGGACGAGGTCCTGCCAGCCGAGGGCGGCCAGGACGGCGTCCTGGGTGACGCGGGCGAAACCGGTCGTCAGGACGACGGTACGGCCGCTGCCGGCGAGTTCCTCGATCACCTCGCGGGCGCCGGGGACCGGGGCGATCAGGCCCGCGTCGACGAGGTCGCCGTACGCCTTCTCGAAGGCGGTGTTGGCGCGCTGGGCGAGGCTCTCGTCCCCGAACAGGTGCCGGAAGACGGAGATCTTGGACTCGCCCATGGTGGCGCGGACGTAGTCCAGCTTCTCGGCGTGGTCGGCGGAGCCGGGCTCGACGCCCAGTTCGGCGGCGGCCGCCGCGAAGGCGCGCTCGACCAGGCCGCCGTCGGCGACGGTGGTGCCGGCCATGTCGAGGACGACGAGGCGGATGTCGCGGGCGCCGGTGGTCGTGTCTGCGGTCATGTCGGTGGTCATGTCGGTGGTCAACTCCCTCACCAGCCCAGTTCGTTCGCGGTGGTCTCGGCGATCGCCGGCGAGCAGGTCATGCCGCGCCCGCCGGGCCCGGTGACCAGCCACACGCCGTCGCTCACCTGCTGCCGGTGCACGACCCGGCTCGTCTCGGTGCACTGCGCGTACACGCCGGCCCAGCGGCGCCGGATCTTCGGCAGCGGCCGGCCGAGGAGGGACTCGACGACCTCGGTGAGGTGGTCGTAGGGGTCCTCCAGCGTGTCGAAGGCGAAGGGGTGCTCGTACTCGTGGGTGTCGCCGATGGTCAGGCCGCCGTCGGCGCGCTGCACCATGAGCAGCTGCATCTTGTGCTCGGCGGCGGTCGCCGACTGCGGCAGGCCGGCGTTGAGCGCGTCGAGCGCCGGGGAGGCGTAGGCCGGGTAGTAGCGGAAGCTGTCGGCGTCCGCGACCGAGGTGGTGAGCGGCTCGCCGAGCGGGTCGGTCTGCATCATCTGGAGGCGGACGCGGCGCACGGGCAGCTCGGGCCCGGCCAGCTCCCGTACCAGCCCGCCGAGCCAGGCGCCGGTGCACAGCACAACGGCGTCCGCGTGGTGCACGTCGCCGTGGTCGTCCCGGACGGCCCCGGCACCGACCACCTCGCGCACCTCGCGCCCCGGCAGGAAGGTGTAGTTCGGGGACTTCAGCAGCTCTGCGCGCAGCGCCAGCTGAGCGGTGCGCGGCTCTACGGCGGCGTCGCGCTCGCAGTGCAGGGCGGCGGTGAACTTGCCGCGCAGGGCGGGGTTGAGGGCCCGCGCCTCGCCGGGGGTCAGCAGCTTGTAGCCGCGTTCGGCGGCGTCCGGGCGGGCCAAGGCGGCCTCGGCGACGCCGAGTTCGAGGGGGCCGCGCACCGGGGTGAGCGACCCGTTGGCCCGGAAGCCGAGCCCGGGCACGCGCCCGCCGATCCCCTCCCACAACTCCCGCGCCCGCAGCGCGGTCTCCAGCTCTTCTCCACCGGCGCGCCCGCTGACCCAGATCTGCCCGAAGTTGCGCAGCGAGGCGCCGCGCGCCTCCGCCTCACGCTCGATCTGGACGACCTGGTGGCCGCGCTCCACTGCTTGCCAGGCGTGCATGGTGCCCACCACGCCTGCTCCGACGACTGTCACTCTCACGACGGCAACGCTCCTCACGCCCAGGGAACCGGAAGGGCCCGGCTGACAACGAGAGCGTGAACGACCCATCACGTTTGGGCTAGACCCGTTATCTTCTCGTGATAATAAAGGGGGTGGGTGATGGGTGATTTTGGGCGGTTTTCGACCCTTCGGGAGGGTGGTTTTCAGCCCTTCAGGTGCGTGGTGAAGGAGAACCGGTCACCCCGGTACAGGGTGCGTACGCGCTCCAGCGGGCGCCCCTCCGTGTCCCGCGACACGCGGTGGATCAGCAGCATCGGAAGGGCGGGCGGGGTGCCGATGAGCAGGGCCTCGCGGGGGGTGGCCAGCACGGTCTCGATGCGCTCGTCGGCGTCGCCGAACTCGATGCCCCGGTCCTTCAGATAGGCGTAGAAGGAGGAGTCGGGGTCGAAGCGGGAGTCGAGGTCGGGGACCCGGTCGACGGCGACGTAGGTGCTCTCCAGGCCGACCCGCTCGTCGTCGGCGAGCAGCACGCGCTCCAGGTGCCAGACGGGTTCACCCCGGGTCAGCCCCGTCTCGGCGGCGAGGGGCTCCGGGCACGGGAAGCGGTCGAGGGTGACGAGCGTACGTCCGGGCGTACGGCCCTGTCGGCGCACGCCCTCGGTGTAGCTGGCGAGGGACAGCGGCTGGGCCAGCTTGGGCCCGGCGACGACGGTTCCCCGGCCCCGCCGCTGCAGGCGCCCCTCCAGCACCAGCTCCCGCACGGCCTGCCGTACGGTCTCGCGGGCGACGTCGTACCGCTCGGCGAGATCGCGCTCGGTCGGGATGAGGCCGCCCTCCCCCAGCTCCCCCAGCAGTCCGGCGATGCGCGCCTTGACCGCGTAGTACTTCGGGATGCGCCCGTGCTCGGGGATGCCGGAGCGGACGGGGGCGCCGGGGGCCTGGTCGTTCGGGTAGTCCACGCAGGGATCGTCGCAGACGGGGGCGGGTCGGTTGTACGGCGGCCCGCGCCTCAGCGGCGTCGGCGGGTCAGGAGGAACGCGCCGGTGCCGACGGCGAGCAGAGCGGCGCCCGCCGCGAGCAGCCCGTGCGCGAGCCCGAGCCCGGTACGGGCCAGCTCCCGGGCCCGCTCTCCGGCTTCCTCGGCCTCCGCGGCGAAGGGGAAGGCGGGGTCGTCGAGGTCGTCGAATGCGTCGAATTCGTCAGGGTCGTCGAATGCGTCAGGGTCGTCGGTGCTGCTCGGGGTGGCCTCGGGAGTGCCGGACGGGCTGGTCGCCGTCGCCTCCGGCCCCTTCGATGCTTGCGGGTCCTGCGTCCCCGCGGGGTCCTCCGGCTCGTGTCCGATGCCGAATCGGTAGTCGTTGGACTCCCCGATCCAGTCGCCGTCCTCGCCCCGGCGCTGGACGACGGCCGCGTTGACGGTGATGTCGTCGGATACGGCGTCGGAGGTGAGCGAGAGCCTGACCCTGACGGTGACGGTCGCGCCGGGCGCCACGGTGAACCCGTCGAACCCCGCGCCGTCCAGTACGCCGACCAACTCCTGCTCGTCGGTGGTCTCGAAGGTGACCGGCCGGGCGCGCGAGCCGTCGTAGAAGTCCAGCTGGGGCTGGGACGGCTTCAGGGTGCGTTTGTCGTCGACGAGGACGACGACGGGGTGGACGTCGGCGCACGTGCGGCTGGTGGTGTTGGTGAGGTCGATGTACCAGGTGCCGAAGCCGCCGCCCGCCTCGTAGGAGGCGGGCCCGCCGTGGATCCGGGTGGTCACCGGAAAGGCACGGCCGCCGGGGGCCGCGCAGGAAGGGGACGCGTCCGCGTGCGCGGCAGCCGACGACACGGGCACGAGAGCGGCGGCTGCGGCGAGGCAGAGGGGCAGGGACGTGCACGGTCGCATGAACACATAACCTTGCCGGGCGGGGAGCCCGGGCGAGCGTGCCACTCCGGGGGCGGGGGCAGGTCCGCTCGATCGGCCGACGGGCTAGAGGGAAGCCACGATCCGGCCGGACATGACCTGGGGAGGGTTGGGGAGCAGCGACGCGAGGTGGTCGCGCACGAAGACCGCCGCCTTCCTGATCGATTCGTCGGCTCCCGCCTCGTCCTCGAAGACGCTGGTCGAGACCATGACTCCGTTGCCGGCGTCGACCCAGTAGTAGGCCAGCAGGCCCGGAATGTCACGGATGAGCGGCACGAATCCCTCGTTCACCCGGCGGCCGGCCTCGGCCGGATCGGTGACCCCTTCGTACCGTCTGACGGCTGCGTACACGCTCTTCTCCTCACGAGTCCGGGGCATCCGGTGATCCGGTGCGCAGACGCCGTACCCGTGCGACGCGTGCTCCGCCCGCGAGTCGTCCGGCTGTCACCTGAAGGGGCCGACGAGTGGTCCGGACGGTGCACCGCACAGCCGCCCGGCCGCATCAGGCGTCCGTGCGCATCAGCCGTCCGAGCCCGCCCGAATCAACCGACCGTCCGTCCGCCCAAGTCAGGCGACCGCGTACTCGACTCAGCCGACCGCCGGCCCGAGTCAGCGACCGCCGACCCGAGTCAGCCGACCGCCCACTCAAATCAACCACCCATTCGAATCAGCGGACCACCCGCCCGAATCAGCCAACCGCCCGCTCGACTCAGCCAACCGCCCGCGCGAATCAGCCGTCCGCCCGCCCGAACACCGGCGCCAGCAGCAGCTGTGCGGCGCCCTCCGCGACGATCCGCTCCCCTCGCGGAGCGACCCGCACGGGGACCGTTCCGCCGGGCACACCCTCCCGCCGGGCCCGTGCGTCGAGCATCTCGGCGACCCCGCGGACGAACGGCTCCGGCGCTCCGGAGATCGTCCGCCCCCCGAGCAGCACCAGGTCGATGTCCAGCAACCCCACCAGATTCCCGGCCCCGACCCCCAGCACCCGGGCGGCCTCCGCCACCTCGCCCCGCGTCACGGCCCCCAGGCACAGCACCTCCACGCAGCCCCGGTTCCCGCACTCGCACAGCGGCCCGTCCAGCTGCAGCACCTGGTGCCCGAACTCCCCGGCCCCGGTCCGCGCCCCCCGGTGCACGCTGCCGCCGATCACCAGGCCGGCGCCCAGGCCCGTACCGAGATGCAGATAGGCGAAGGATCCGTCCTCGCCCCCCACCGAGAGCCCGAGCGCCGCCGCGTTGGTGTCCTTGTCCACCACGACCGGCACCCCCAGCCGCCCGGCCAGCGCTTCCCGCAGCGGAAACCCGTCCCACTCCTCAGGAAATCCGGTGACCCGGTGCAGTACCCCGCGCGCGTGATCGAGCGGCCCGGGCAGTGCGACCCCCACACCGAGCAGCGACCCGACGGCGGGAAGTCCTCCGTCGGCGCCGCCCAGAACCTCCCCGACCAGCCCGGTCACCGCGTCGGCGACCGCCCCCAGCACGGCCTCCGCCCCGGCCCCCAGGTCCACGCCCCCGCGCCGCTCCCCGACCACCGCCCCGTCGAGATCCACCAGCACGGCGCGCAGCTCGTCCCGGTCCAGATGCACCCCCACCGCGTGCCCGGCCTCCGGCACCAGCCGCAGCACGGTCCGTGGTTTGCCCCCGGTGGACGCCCGGCGCCCGGCCTCCGCCGCGAGCCCCTCCTCGCGCAGCCGTGCGGTGATCTTGCTGACGGCCTGCGGGGTCAGCCCGGTCCGCTCGGCCAGCTCCAGACGGCTGATGCCCTCCGCCCCCGCCGCGCGCAGCAGATCCAGCACCAGCGCGGTGTTGTGACTGCGCACGGCGAAGAGATTCGCTCCCACCGGCCCGCCGCCACTCTTCGTCCTGTTCACGCCACCCATTCTCCCCGTCGCTTGCACTTTGGCAACAGCGTTGCGAAAGTAGGACGCATGACTGGTACCCCCCTCCGCGTCGGCCTGGTCGGCTACGGCCTCGCAGGCTCCGTCTTCCACGCCCCGCTGATCGGCGCCACCGAGGGCCTCGCCCTGGACACGGTGGTCACCTCGTACCCCGAGCGGCAGCAGCAGGCCCAGGCCGAGTTCCCGGGCGTCCACATCGTCAGCACCCCCGACGAGCTGTTCGACCGCGCCGACGAGCTGGACCTGATCGTCGTCGCCTCCCCGAACAAGACGCACGTCCCGCTCGCCACCACCGCCCTCGAAGCGGGCCTGCCGGTGGTCGTGGACAAGCCGGTGGCGGGTACGGCGGCCGAGGCGCGCGAGCTGGCCGCCCTCGCCGAGGAGCGCGGCCTGCTGCTCTCGGTCTTCCAGAACCGCCGCTGGGACAGCGACTTCCTGACCCTGCGCGGGCTGCTGGAGAAGGGCGAACTGGGCGACGCCTGGCGCTTCGAGTCCCGCTTCGAGCGCTGGCGCCCGCAGCCGAAGGGCGGCTGGCGCGAGTCCGGCGACCCGGCAGAGATCGGAGGTCTGCTCTACGACCTCGGCAGCCATGTCGTCGACCAGGCCCTGGTCCTCTTCGGTCCGGTCACCGAGGTGTACGCCGAGACGGACATCCGCCGCCCCGGCGCAGAGACGGACGACGACACCTTCATCGCGCTGACCCACGCGAACGGCGTCCGCTCCCACCTCTACGTCTCCGCCACCACGGCCCAGCTCGGCCCGCGCTTCCGGGTCCTCGGCTCGCAGGCGGGCTTCGTGAAGTACGGCCTGGACCCGCAGGAGGCGGCGCTCAGGGAAGGCCTGCGACCGGGCCCCTCCTGGGGCGCCGAACCCGAGTCCCTGTGGGGCCGCATCGGCTCCGGCGAGTCCCCGCTGACCGGCGGCGGCCGCCCCGTACCGACCGTCCCCGGCGACTACCCGGCCTACTATGCGGCCGTGGCGGCGGCCCTGACCGGTGCCGGCCCAAACCCGGTGACCGCCCTGGAGGCGGCCGCCGCACTCGACGTACTGGAAGCTGCCCGGCGCTCCGCCCGCGACAAGGTGACGGTGACCCTCTGATGCACCACCCGAAGATCACCCCGAAGTTCGCCCCCGAGATCACCCCGAGCGTGGAGGAGCTGGAGGCGCAGGAACGCCGCCTGGTCTTCCACCGGTTCACCCATGACGACGCCTGGGCCCTCGGCTCCCTCCTGGTCGAGCTGGCCCGGGAGCGCCAGGCGCCGGTGGCCATCGACATCCACCGCGCCGGCCAGCAGCTCTTCCACGCGGCCCTGCCCGGTTCCACGCCCGACAACGACGCCTGGATCGACCGCAAGCGCCGGGTGGTGGAGCGCTACGGCGCCTCCTCCTACCTGGTCGGCGCCCGCTTCCGCGCCAAGGGCACGACGTTCGAGGACTCCTCCCGCCTGGACCCGGACACCTACGCGGCCCACGGCGGCTCGTTCCCGATCCACGTCGAGGACGTGGGCGTCATCGGCACGGTGACCGTGTCCGGCCTGCCCCAGCTGCAGGACCACCGCTTCGTGGTGGAGGCGCTGGAGCAGTTCCTGGCCAAGTAGCCCCTAGGCCCTGTCGCAGGATTACCGCGCGGCTCCCTCCGGTTGGCACCGACGTGCACGACGATCACGGCACCACACCCACCCGGAGGGAACGGACCCGATGAGCGAGTCGACGAGCAGCGCACGCGCCTTCAAGGAGTCGATCGGCCGGTACGGCGTCTGGAGCGTGGGTCTCCGCTCGGAGGACCCGGCCCGGCGCGGCGACATCGCGGAGGCCGCGGCGGAACTGGAACAGCTCGGGTACGGCGCCGCCTGGCTGGGCGGCAGCAGCGCCGCCCGGCACGCCGCCCCGCTCCTGGAGGCGACGTCCCGGCTGGTCGTCGGCACGAGCATCCAGAGCATCTGGCAGTACGAGGCCGACGCGAGCGCGGCCGCCTTCGCCGAGGTGGAGTCGGCCCACCCCGGCCGCTTCCTGCTCGGCCTCGGCGTGAGCCACGCCAAGCTCGCGGACCAGTACCGCCGCCCGTACTCGGCGCTGGTCGCCTACCTGGACGCGCTGGACGCCGCCGGAGTCCCGGCCGGGCACCGGGTCCTGGCGGCCCTCGGCCCTAAGACCCTGGAGCTGTCCCGGGACCGGGCGGCGGGCGCGATCCCCTACCTCGTCACCCCCGAACACACCGCCCGGGCCCGCGAGATCCTGGGCGAAGAGCCGCTGCTGGCCCCCGAGTTCGGGGTCGTCTGGGAGGCCGACCCGGCCCGCGCCCGCGCCCTGGCCCGCGACCACCTCGCCATGTACCTCACGCTCCCCAACTACACCAACAGCTTCCTGCGCATCGGCTTCACCGAGGACGACCTGACCGCCGGCGGCAGCGACCGCCTGGTCGACGCGCTCTACGCGTGGGGTGACGAGAACCGGATCCGGGAGCGGATCCACGCGTTCCACGAGGCGGGCGCGGACCATGTGGCGATCCAGGTGGTGGACGGGGGTGCGCGCGACGCGCTGCCGCGCGAGACATGGCGCAGGCTGGCGTCCGTACTGGACTGAGCAGTCCCTGGACCGAGAGACCGAGAGACCGAGAAGCCGTACGCCGGTCGGTCAGGGTGCCTCAGATCGCGTCCTGACCGCCGCTTCCCTCCGGGCAGTCGCGCAGCAGCTTCCCGATCTGCTCGGCGCGGTCGGTACCCGGGGGCAGCTGACGCATGCGGCGTCGGAGCAGGCCCCTCGTCTCCTCGTCGAGTGCCTCGCAGTGCCCCCGGAGCACCTCGCGCAGGGCCTTGAGCGCCCAGTACTCGTTGAACGGCTTGTCCTCGGACACCGCCGCCTCGGCAAGCAGGCCCACCCACGCCGGATCCGGATTGGCGTACAGGTATGCGGCGGCGGCCAGTCGCAACCCGCGGTCGCTGCTGCGGAGATGGCTCGCGACGTCGAAGTCCTGGGCGCCTCGCAGCAGACGGACCATCTCGTCCGCCACTTCGGACATCGCATGCGTCCGCGCACGTCCGCTGGACATGGTCCAGCGGATCTCGTTGTACCGCGCCGCCAGCTGATCGACCGGGTCGGGCGGCGTCGCCACGGCTGCCCGGTCGCCCGGCTGCGCTCTGTTGAGCGCCTCCCGCACCCCGTCGGCCAGATCCCCGGCCGTCTCCTGATGCCTGGCGTCGATGTCCCGCGTCTCACGGATGGCCTCCTGCGCCGTACTCCGCGCTTCCTCCACCTGGCGCTTCAGGGTGACGCCGAATCCGGAGACCTCGGAGAAGAAGACACCCAGGAGCACCAGGATCACAAGGCCGAGGACGACCATCGGAGGATCCGTCATCTGCGGGTGCCGGCACACCCTGACGACGTTCCCTTTCGAGGCCAACTGCTGGTCGCACACCTCGGCGGTGAAGAACAGGACGATGGCCGCGCCCGCGGCGAGGACCGCCAGCGAAGCGGCCACCCACTCGAACGGCTTGAGTGCTCTCCGACCGGTCGTCGAAGCCTCGTCCGCCCCCGTGTCAGCCATCCCCCACCCTTCGGCACTGCCGGCAACGGCGCCATGCTTGCCCGCGGAAGTGTCACTTGGCAAGCACGACGCCCCCGGCGCCTCAGGCGTCCTTGAACTCCTGCCGCTGACGGCCGAGCCCCTCGATCTCCAGCTCCACCACGTCCCCGGCCCGCAGGAACGGCTTCGGCTCGGGCCGGCCGAGCGCGACGCCCGCCGGCGTACCGGTGTTGATGACGTCGCCGGGGTACAGGGTCATGAACTGGCTGACGTAGCGGACGACTTCGCCCACCGGGAAGATCTGGTCGGCGGTGGTCCCGTCCTGCTTCAGCTCCCCGTTGACCCACAGCCGCAGCGGCAGGGCCTGCGGGTCGGCGATCTCGTCGGCGGTCACCAGCCACGGCCCCAGCGGGTTGAACGTCTCGCAGTTCTTCCCCTTGTCCCAGGTCCCGCCCCGCTCGATCTGGAACTCCCGCTCGGACACGTCGTGCGCCACCGCGTACCCGGCGACATGCGCGAGCCCCTCCTCGGCCGACTCCAGGTAGCGGGCCGTACGTCCGATGACCACGGCCAGCTCCACCTCCCAGTCGGTCTTGGCGGACCGGCGCGGCACGAGCACGGTGTCGTTCGGTCCGACGACCGTGTCCGCGGCCTTGAAGAAGATCACGGGCTCGGCGGGCGGCTCGGCCCCGGTCTCGCGGGCGTGGTCGTGGTAGTTGAGCCCGATGCACACGATCTTGCCGACCCGGCCGAGCGGAGGCCCGATCCTGAGACCCGCCTCGTCCAGCGCGGGCAGCTCACCGGCTTCGGCCGCGGCCTGTACCCGGCCGAGCGCGCCGGCGTCCGCGAGCAGCGCCCCGTCGATGTCGTCCACGATCCCCGACAGATCCCGCAGGGTCCCCTCGGCGTCGAGCAGGGCGGGGCGCTCAGCCCCTGCCGTACCGACTCGCAGCAGCTTCATGGTCACAATCTCCCTCGATCGCGGGCGCCCGCCAATGGGTGCAGCCATCGGAGGACTGGTCGATCCTCCAATCCGGGTGTCCAGTCCGCAAGACCCTGTTCACGGACTGGACCGTAACCACGAGCCCCCGGAGGAGGCGGCTCCGCGCTCCGGGTGGCCCGGCTCGGTGCTCCGGGTCGAGCCGGTTCAGCGGTAGAGCGCGGCCCGCTCCACCGCGCTCCACGTCGTACTGGTGACGACGTACAGCGCGGCCGCGAGCGGCACCACCGCCACGGTGACGAGCGTGAAGAAGGACATGAACGGCATGAGCTTGTTGACCGCGCCGAGCCCCGGCACCTGCTCGCCCTCACCGGCGGTGACCGTGACCGGGTTCTTGGCCATCATCAACTTGGTGCGCCGGTAGTTGAAGGCCGCGACGGCCGCGACGAGGGCGAACAGCGCGAGGTAGACGATCCCGGCCGCCCCGAAGACCCCGCCGCCCGAGAGGGCGTCGGCCCAGCGTCCGCCGAGCGGCGCGGCGAACAGCGAGTGGCTCAGCAGCGCGTTGGCCTCGCCACCGATCGAGGTGTTGGAGAACAGCTGGTAGAGGAGGAAGAAGGCGGGCAGCTGGAGCAGGCTGGGCAGACAGCCGGAGAGCGGTGAGACCTTCTCCTCGGCATGCAGTTCCAGCACCGCCTTCTGCAACCGCTCGGGGTCCTTGGCGTGCTTCTTGCGCAGCTCGGCGATCCTCGGCTGCAGCTCGGTCCGGGCACGCTGGCCGCGGGCGGCGGCCCGGGACAGGGGATGCACGAGCAGTCGTACGAGCGCGGTGAACAGGACGATCGCGGCGGCGGCCGCAGAGGCGTGGAAGAGCGGCTGGAGCAGGTCGGCGAGCTGCTCGACCAGGCGGGCGAAAACGGACATGAACGCGGACATGGCGGGACCCTCCGTGCAGGGGTGTGTCGTCGTGCCGGGGTGACCGGAGATGGCAGGGCGGCATGACGACCCGCGCGGGGGCAGGGAGTGACCGGGTTCGGCTGGGGCCGGGCGTGACCGGGTTCAGCTGGGGCCAGGTGTGACCGGGTGCAGCTGGAGCCGGGCGTGACCGGATTCGGCTGGGGCCAGGTGTGACCGGATTCGGCTGGGCCAGGTGAGCCCTCACCGGCGGAGACCAGCTGTGATCGAGCCGGCGGACAAGGTGACCGAGTCCGGCGGGGACCGGCTATGACCGAGTCCGGCGGAGCCCTACGCGCAGATCGTCGCGAGGGCGTGTCCCGGTGCCCGGGGTCGGCGGCGTCCCGAGGCGTCGGGGTCGCGCTGGGGCAGGAAGGCCGTACGCCGGGCCCGGTCGCGTATCGCCGTACGGACCCGGGTGGGCGGGACGGCGGGTGCGCAGCGGGCGGCGACGAGCGAGCTTGCGGCGAGCGCGGAACCGGCGGCGGCGGTCGCGGCGACCGCGACGGTGGTGGAGAGGCTGCCGGTGTCGAGGAGCGCGGCCTGGAGCAGGAGCAGATTCACCAGGACGAGCAGCAGGGCGACGGGACGCGTGCCGACGACACGACTGCGATCCATTTCCTCCCCCTTCGCTGACCTGCTGTTTCTGCTCGCTTCCGGTTATACAGGATCGATCTCCAGGGGCTCCAGGAGCCTCTTCGGCTTGAGCAGCGCCCTGCTGACCGGATCCGCCGGGTCGGGATCGAGTCCCGGGCCCGGCATCATTACAACGTCCGAGACGGGTACGACGGTTCCGCAGGCGGGACATTCGCCGTACGGCCCGAGTTCGGTGCCGCACTCCGCATGCCGGAAGGACCGCAGCCGGCTCGTCTGGAAGTTCTCGCGGCCCCAGAGCGCGAGGGCCCGCAGCGCCGGCCACAGCGCGATACCGCGCTCGGTGATGACGTACTCGTCGCGCGGCGGCGACTCCTGGTACCGGCGCTTGTCGAGGACCCCCTCCTCGGTGAGCGTCTTCAGCCGGGCCGAGAGGACCGCGCGCGGGATGCCGAGGTGGACGAGGAAGTCGTTGTAGCGCCGGACGCCGTAGATCGCGTCGCGGACGACGAGGAGCGTCCACCGCTCGCCGACGACCTCCAGCGCGCGGGCGATCGAGCATTCCTGCGTCGCGTAGTCCTTGCCCAGTGCCATGGCGTCCACCTTAGCCACTTTCCGACTTCTTGGTTCAATGACCGAACCTACGGTGTTACGGTACATCCATGTCTAGGTTCAATGAAAGAACTCTCACCGCGAGACCCACGGCCGCGCGACCGGACACCCACCCCTCGGCACCCCCGCACCATCCCCGGGCGACCCTGGCCCTGACCAGCGCCGCGACCGGCGTGGCCCTGATGACGTACACGGCACCGGCGGTCTCCCTCCCGGACACCGCGGCCGCGCTGCACACCCCCCTCTCCGCCCAGGCCTGGCTCCTGAACGGCACCCCGCTGGGCCTCGCCGCCCTGCTCCTGGTGGCCGGCAGCCTGGCCGACGACTACGGCCGCCGCCGCGTCTTCCTCGCCGGCACCCTGGCCCTGGGCCTCACCACCGCGCTCAGCGGGCTGACCACCTCCACCTGGGCCTTCACCCTGACCCGGGTCGCCCAGGGCGCGGCGAGCGCGGCGATCCTGGCCAGCAGCCTGGGTCTGATCGTGACGGCGTTCCCGAGCCCACGCGGCCGGCTGCACGCGACCGGTGTGTGGGGCGCCTTCGTGAGCGGTGGCATAGCGGTCGGCCCGCTGGTCTCGGGCGCGATACCCAACTGGCGGCTGGCCTACGTCGTCCTCGGCGCGGCCGCGCTGCTCGTGGCGGGCCTGGCACTCGGCCGGCTGTCCGAGTCGCGGGCGCCAAGAGGCGGGCGTCCCGACGTGCTCGGTGCCCTCACCTTCGGGCTGGCGCTGGTGGCCCTGGTGGCCGCGCTGACGCTGGGCCGGGACGGGTGGCTGCGGGCGCCGGTCGGCCTGCTGCTGGCGGCGGCCGTAGTGCTGCTCGGGCTGTTCGCCCTGGTGGAGACCCGTGTGGCGAAGACCCCGATGATCGACCTGGGCCTGCTGCGCCACCCCCGCTTCCTGGCCTCCTCCGCCGGCGGCCTGTTCACCGGGCTGACCGTGATCGGCCTGTTCAGCTTCCTGCCGGCCCTGTTGCAGCAGGCCCTGGGCATGTCCGCGATGGACACGGCATGGCTGTTCCTGCTCTGGTCCGGGGTCTCCTTCACCGTCGCACTGCAGGCGAAGAGGCTGGCGGGGCGGGTGGCACCGCGCCGGCAGCTGGCCGCCGGCTTCCTGCTCCACGCGGTCGGCGCGCTGGCGATGCTGGGCGCGATCGGCGCGGGCTCCTGGACGCGGCTCCTGCCCGGAATGGTGCTCGGCGGCGTGGGCAGCGGCCTCCTGAACGCCGCCCTGCCTCTCCTGGCGGTGGAGTCGGTGCCGGCCGCCCGGGCGGCCATGGGCTCCGGCGCCCAGCAGACGTTCCGCTACATCGGCTCCTGTGCGGGCGTGGCCCTGACCATCGCCCTCGTCACGTCGTCGGGCGGCGGCCTGGCGCGCGGCGCGGACGTGGCGATGGTGGTGTCGGCGGGCCTGGCCGCGCTCGGCGCCGTGGCCGTGGCGGTGCTGCGGGAGCGGGCGTAAGTCACCTCGGTCCGGCCGGCTGTCCCCTGGGCCTGGGCCGCATCGACACCAGCTTCCCCCAGACCACCATCCGGTAGCGCGAGGTGAACTCGGGGGTGCAGGTGGTCAGGGTGATGTAGTAGCCCGGCTCGTCGTACCCGTAGGAGGGCCGGACGAGCGACCGCGGCACGGGCCGTACGACCCCGGAGTCCCGGGCGGACGTCTGCGGAAGGATCTTGTCGACGGCGTATGTGTACGTGGCCGCCTTCGTCTCCACCTGGAGGATGTCCTCGGGCCGGAGCGCCGGCAGATACCGGAAGGGCTCGCCGTGGGTGTTCCGATGCCCGGCGAGCGCGAAGTTCCCTGCCTGGCCCGGCTGTTGGGTGCCCGGGTAGTGACCGACGTAGCCCTTGTTGAGGACGTCCGGCTTGCTCACGCCTTCGGCGACGGGGACACGAAGGTGCAACCGGGGGATGGTGAGGATGGCATACGCCTGGGAGCGGCGGGGCGTGCCGGAGACGAGGACGGGGACGGGGGTGTACGACCGCTGCCGCGCACGCCCGGGAGCCTTGGCGGCCACCGAAGGCGACACCGACGCAGGCGCCGACGCAGAGGGCGCACTACCCGAAGAAGCGGAACCACCACTCCCCCACTCCTTCTCCAGGGCGGCGACCTTCCGCTCGGCCCCCTGCCGCGCCTCCCGGTTGGTCCACCACAACTGGTGCACGACAAGCAGCATGAGCACGGCCCCGACGGTGACGAGCACCTCGCCGCCACCCCACAGCCCCCGCCGCCACCTGGCCCGCCTGCGCCGATCACGGTGCTGCACGACACGCATCCGCACACCCACCTCCCAGGAGCCGCCCGCACGATAGGGCGAGTCGGGTGAACTCACCAGAGCCGTAAGGCCTCCGGCCACTGACGTCGGCTTCCTCAACCGGTTTTAGAAAGGGCTGTCACAACCCTCGACAACCTCACACGCCACACCCGATGCTTCCTGTTGGCATGCGGGGGGACGAGTCGACGCCGGTGCGGGAACCGGTGTTTGAGCCGCACGGAGAGGCAGAGAAGAAGCCATGATCCGACGCAGAACGCTGCTGACCGCCGCGGGCGGCGGCCTCCTGGGCAGCGCCCTGGCCACGGGCACGGCCCGCGCCGACGCCACGATCGCCGTCAACCCGTCAACGACCTACGGCAGTTGGGAGGGCTGGGGCACCTCCCTGGCCTGGTGGGCGAACGTCTTCGGCGCCAGGGACGACTTCGCGGACCTCTTCTTCACGACCAAAACAACGACGTACAACGGCACGGCACTCCCCGGCCTGGGCCTCAACATCGCCCGCTACAACCTGGGCGCGTGCAGCTCGAACAGCGTCGGCGGCGAGTCGATGGTGGCCTCCCCCAACATCCCGTCCTTCAAGCAGATCGAGGGCTACTGGCAGGACTGGAACAACGAGGACCCCACGTCCTCGGCGTGGAAGTGGACGGCGGACGCGACGCAGCGAGCGATGCTGCTGAAGGCGACGGCGCGGGGCGCGACGACCGAGCTGTTCGCCAACTCACCCATGTGGTGGATGTGCCTCAACCACAACCCCTCCGGCGCCTCCGGCGGCGGCAACAACCTCCAGTCCTGGAACTACCGCCAGCACGCCTCACACCTCGCTGCGGTGGCCCTCTACGCGAAGCAGAACTGGGGCGTGAACTTCGCGACGGTGGAGGCCTTCAACGAGCCGTCGTCGTCCTGGTGGACGGCGACCGGCACCCAGGAGGGCTGCCACATGGACGCGACGGTCCAGTCGGCCGTACTCCCGTATCTACGCAGCGAGTTGGACAAACGAGGCCTGACGGCCACGAAGATCTCGGCATCGGACGAGACGAGCTACGACCTGGCCCGCACCACCTGGAACTCCTTCTCCGCCACGACGAAGGGCTACGTGAACCGGGTCAACGTCCACGGCTACCAGGGCTCGGGCGGCCGCAGGGACCTGCTCTACACCGACGTGGTGACGACGGCAGGCAAGGCCCTGTGGAACTCGGAAACGGGCGACAGCGACGGCACGGGGATGACCCTGGCCGGCAACCTCCTCTACGACTTCCGCTGGCTGCACCCCACGGCCTGGGTCTACTGGCAGGTGATGGACCCGAGCGCGGGCTGGGCGATGATCGCGTACGACGCGAGCACGCTGCAGCCCGGGGCCATCCAGACCAAGTACTACGTGATGGCCCAGTTCAGCCGCCACATCCGCCCCGGGATGACGATCCTGGACACAGGCGTGAGCTACGCGGTGGCGGCGCTGGACAAGTCGGCGAAGCGGCTGGTGATAGTGGCGGCGAACACCTCATCCTCGGCCCAGACGCTCACCTTCGACCTCTCTCGCTTCACGACGGTGACGGGCGGGACGGGCGGCCTGGTCCCCCGCTGGAACACGGTGACCACGGGCGGCGGGGACCTCTACACCTCCCACTCGGACACCAACCTGTCCGGCAAGACCGTGGCCGTCCCCTTCGCGGCGAAGTCGGTGCAGACGCTGCAGGTGGACGGGGTCACCGTGTAGCCCCGCGGCTCAGCGCTCGGGAGGGAGCGAGTCCTGGTACGCGTTCCACGGGCGGGGCACCTCCTTGACCGTACGGGCGTCGAGCGCGACCGGCGCGGACCTGGTACCCAGCCTCCCACCCGGGTGCCAGGTCCCGGTGACCGTCACCCAGGTGTTGGCGGACAGCGCGGGACCGCCGTAGATCCGCACCTTCACGGACTGGGCGTCCGCCGCACAGCAGTTGAGGACGACCCGCGTCAGGTCCCAGCTCCCGTCCGGCCCTCCGGGTGTGACGAACCCGGTCATCAGGATGCTGCGCCCCTTGATGTCCTGGTCGTCCCGGTCCTGCCGTACCCGGCTGGTGAAGTCGGAGAGGGTCATGGGAACGGGCGAGGTGGCGGGCAGCGGATCGAAGTCACTCTCCTCGGGGACGGCCTTGGGCGGCTGCCGAGAGGCGGTGTAGGCGCCGAGGGCGGGAGGCGCGTAGAAGAGCAGACTGAGCGCGGGGAGGAGAAGCAGCCAGGCGATGCGGGGCATGCCGGAGTGATGGTGCCCGTGCCCACCGTGCCCCTCTTCGTCCTCGCCCTCCTCCTCCTCCTTCTGCTTGTCGAGCAGGGCGCCGGCCAGGCCCAGCAGGAGCAGCACCGCCCCGGAGGCGATCAGCAGGGGCCGCATTCCCTCCTTGACGTACCTCAGGTAGAGGTCGGTGAAGAGGGAGACGTGCAGCAGTCCGAGCCCGCAGAGCACGAGCAGGAGGGGCTGAAGGAATCGCTTCACAGCAGCACCCCGCCGATCACCGAGCTGCACGCGATTGCCACGACGACGGTGGCGGCGGAGAACCGTACGGCGAAGGCCCGCCCGAAGGTGCCCGCCTGCAGGGCGATGAGCTTCAGGTCGACCATGGGCCCCACCACCATGAACGCCAGCCGCGCGATCGGCGGGAACCCGGTCAGCGAGGCGGCCAGAAAGGCATCCGCCTCGGAACACACGGCGAGCAGCACAGCCAGACCTGCCAGGAAGAGCACGGACAGCCAGGGAGCCCCGGCGAAGGTGTCGAGGACGGAGCGGGGAACGGCGACATTGAAGGTGGCGGCCGCCATGGCCCCGAGGACGAGGAACCCGCCGGCGTGCAGGAAGTCGTGCTGGAACCCGAGCCGGAACTCGTTCCACCGGCTGTGCCCCTCCTGGTGCCCGGTGTGCCGTACGGAGGGCCGCAGCCACTCCTCCCGCCCGAACCGGAGCCAGAGCCACCCCATGACGACGGCGGCGGCGAGCGAGGCGAGCAGGCGGGCCAGCACCATGGCGGGGTTCCCGGGGAACGCGATGGCGGTGGCGGTGAGCACGACCGGGTTGATGGCCGGAGCGGACAGCAGGAAGGCGAAGGCGGCGGCCGGGGCGACCCCCCGCCCGATCAAACTGCTGGCAACCGGCACGGAAGCGCACTCACACCCGGGCAGCACGGCCCCGGCGACACCGGCGACCGGTACGGCGAGCACGGGCCGCCGGGGCAGCACCCGGGTGAACACCCGCTCCGGTACGAACGCGTTGATCGCGCCGGACAGGGCCGTGCCGAGCAGCAGGAAGGGCAGGGCCTGCACCGTGACGGCCAGACACACGGTCCGCCAGGCCTGCACGGCAGGGGCGTCCCCCCAGCGCCCGAGGAGAACCACGGCCGTGCCGGGCACGACAGCGGCACCGACGAGCAGGAGCGGCCAGTACCGGCCCCGCTCCTGCCTCGCATCACTCTCTCCCGCACCATCCGCTACGGTGCCGACCGCCGCCTGCTCCTCGGCGACCAGCGCGCCTGTCTTCTCCATGCCGACTCCGCTTGTCGATGTCCGCCTCGAAGATAGCGGTCCATATCGCCCGTCCCATCATCTCCCGCGCGCCGGGAGCCACTTCCCCACCTCCCCTTTCTCACCTCTTTCCCTCCCCTTTGCGCCTCACGTTTGTCACCGCCCGGCAGTACGGTGTCACCCATGCGCCCCGACACGCCTGCCGAGAATGTCGACCACACCGCCGAGGCGGCACGCCTGGAGCGGACCGCCGGCCTGTACCCCGAGGACGCCGAGGCCCTGCTCCTGCGCGCCGCGGCCCACCTGGAACTGGCCGGCGACCGTCCCGCCGCGACGACGCTCTACGACCGTCTGCTGTCCGATCCCGCTTCGCTGGAGAACCCGCACCTGGTGCGGGCCCTGAAGGCGTCGAACCTCTGGGAGTACGACCACGAGGCAGAGGCAAGGGCGATCATCGACGGAATCCGGGCATCGGCGCCCCGCGACCCGGCCCCCTGGGTGATCGTGGCCGAGTCCCTGGAGTCGCACGACGAGCTGCAGGCGGCGGCGGAGACCTTCACCGAGGCGGCGAGCCTGCTCCTGCCGGACGGCTCGGAGCCCCCCTACTCAACCCACCCACTCCTCTTCGGCCGCCACCGCGTACGCAGGATGCTGGGCCTGGCCCACGACGACTGGGACACCTTGGCGGACATGCTCCACTCGTCGCCGGTGTCCCAGGTCTCCTTGGACGAACTCCACGACCCGAAGCGGGTGTGGTCCCTGGGCTCGGACAACCCCGCGGAACTGGAGGCGGAGATCTCCCGCCTGCGGGCGGAGCTGGGCGCGTACCGGCAGGCCCTGTCCCGGCCCTTCCCGGTGGCCGTACTCCACTGGCCGGCCGACGAACTGGGCGAACTACTCTCGGCGTACCCGGACCTGGCCGACGAGTACCCCTCCCACCCCGAGCACCTCACGACCATAGAGTCCTCACTGAGGGAGCTGGCGAGTTCCGGCACTCCGAACCTCGGCATCGTCACGGGCACAGTCCCGTCGTACGAGGCGTTCGCGGCGTCGGAGGGGTCGTCGCCGGGGGATGTGACGTTGCTGCCGCAGTATGCGACGACTTTGGCGGCGCGGGGGCGGGCTGTGGGGTGGCCTCCGCGCAGGCAGGCGGAGTGTTGGTGTGGGGCGGGTCGGGCTTACGAGGGGTGCCACGGAGCGTAGGGGCGACAGCCCGCCCCATGGCTCACTCCCTGTAAGCCAACCGGTCGTCGCCTCATTCCGCCCGGCCGGCATGGGTGAACCAACCTGGAAACGATCACCGAGAGATCGCCCCGGCATGCCCCGGAGCGCTGACGTGCCCGTCTCCGCCGGTCGACTGATCAGTAGACCCGTCTGCCACCAACGCCCCGGCCCCGCTTTCCCCGGCCGCGCGCTCGCTTATCCCCCGTGCTGGAGCGGGCCGGGTCAAGGGTCGGCCTCAGGCCGATCGGCGCAGCCGACGCGGAACGCAGCGCAGCGAAGTGAAGCGCCCTTGACGCGGCCCGCGGAAGCACGACACTGCCAAGGCAGCGGGCAGCCCCGACGGTCACCAAAAACCGCCGCGGAACAAGCGAGCGTCGGAGCATCTGAAGGCTGGCACCCCGATGCAGAGCGGCCGCGGGGGATCCGCTTCCGACCCGACCGTCGGAACCTGATGCGGCTGCACCGGACCCCGTGATGGAATCGACACCGCAGCCGTAGACCGACGGCTCGATCGATCCGCTCGGGCTCGTGACCACATTCGATCTCGTCACGCCACCTCGTCCGGGCGACCAGGGCAGCTCCCGCGGGCGCCGCACGATCGACTCGGGCGGGCGGACTCGGCTGTCGTCAGGACCGAGCCAGATCGTGAGGCACAGCCGCGTTGAGCACGATGAAGCCGTCGTCGCCTGCCGTCTCGGCACGCATGAGCAAGCAGGTCAGCAAGGACACCGCCGCCGAGCTGGCCGTACGCCGCCTGCTCCACGCGGCGGGGCTGCGCTACCGCTTGGAGTACCCGGTGCCGGGCATGGCCCGACGCCGGATCGACGTGGCCTTCACCTCGGTCAAGGTGGCTGTCCTGATCGACGGATGCTTCTGGCACGGATGCCCGGAACACGCCACGCAACCGAAGTCGAACGCACAGTGGTGGCGGCAGAAGCTGGATCGCAACATGGCTCGTGACGCAGAGACCACTGAGCACCTTGAGGCCGCCGGTTGGGAGGTCCTGCGGTTCTGGGAGCACGAGCCGCCCGCCGCGGTGGCATTGCGCATCGTGGAGGCGGTCCGGCTACGCCGTGCAGCCGTTGAAAGAAGTCGATCCAAGGGGAGGGCTCGGTGACCGGGCTGACGTTCGTCGACGTGTGCTCGGGAGCGGGCGGCTTGGCCTTGGGCCTGGAACAGGCGGGCTTCACGCCTCGGCTCCTGCTGGACATCGAGCCGTACGCCTGCGACACGCTCAAGGCCAACCGGCCGCACTGGAACGTGCTGAACGCGGATCTCCTCGACTTCGACCCCGTGGACCACCCGGAGGTGTACGACGTCGACCTGTTGGCGGCCGGCCTGCCCCGGGTGAAGTCGAGCGCGACGGTGACGCGTCGATCGTCGGACACCGAGCTCCGCCTCATCGAGGCGACCGCCTATCTGGTCCACGCCGTCCAACCACGTGCGCTGGTCATCGAGAACGTGCCCACCTTGGTCGACGAGGACTCCTTCGCGCCGATCCGGGACTTCCTCCGCAAGGAGTTAGAGCACCTCGGCTACGAGCTGATCTGGTTCGTCCTGAACGCCGCTGACTTCGGAGTCCCTCAGGACCGCAAACAAGGCATCCTCGTGGCCGTCAAGCAGCAGTGGGCGGGTGGTTTCCGACCGCCTCGCCCCACCGTCCAGGAGCACGTGTCGGTCGGAGAAGTGCTGGCGCCGTCGATGCGTACCCGCGGCTGGCCGGACGCCGACCGCTGGGCCGCTCAGGCGACGGGTGTGGCGCCGACCCTGGTGGGCGGGTCCAAGACCCACGGAGGTCCAGACTTCGGACCGAGCGGCACTAAGGCGAAGTGGCGGCGGATGGGGGTCTACACGAAATCGTTCGGGAACGAGCCGCCCGGTCCCGACTTCAAGTGGGATCCGTCCCTCGGCGACGACGGACTCGTACGGATCACGGTGGACCAGACGGCCCTCCTCCAAGGCTTCCCCGAGGACTGGCGCTTCACCGGTGGCAAGACCGCCCGTTATCGCCAGGTGGGCAACGCCGCGCCGCCGGCCGTGGGCGAGGCGCTGGGGCGGGCGGCCGCCGAGGCATTGTGGGGGCCATCACACTCGAACGCCGGCTACACTTCAAGCCCATGAGCCACATCGAAGAGAGTCAGTCCCCACCTGCGAATTTCCGCATTTTGGACCTTTTTGCGGGCCCGGGTGGGCTGGATGTGGCAGCGCATGTTCTGGGGTATGAGGTCACCGGCATCGAGTGGGACGCCGGAGCATGCACGACCCGCAGCGCGGCGGGGATGGACACCTTCCACGGCGATGTCCGGCACTACCGCGCAGCCTTCTTCCCCCTTGCCGAGGTGCTGACCGGTGGGCCGCCTTGCCAGACCTTCACCGTCGCCGGGCACGGGGCGGGACGCAGGGCGCTGGACCAGGTGGTTCAGTACATCGAGCAGCTGCACGAGGTCGCGCGTCCCAAGAACGCGGACTGGATGGAGATCTTCCGAACCTGGCGAAAGATCTCGGAGGAACTCCGGCGGAAGGAGCTCGAGGCCAAAGAGGTCAGGGCCGAGAAACGCAAGGTCGAGGAGCTCAGGGCCACGAACCGCAAGGCCATGAGGATCAGGCTGGAAGAGCTCGGACGATCCCCGAACCAGGTCAAGAGCTTCCTGAAAGGGCTCAAGGCCCCGAAGGATCTCGAGATCCCCGATGACGACGACGAACTCAAGGGCCTGCTCAAGGCGTTCAGCGACCTGGACGACGGGCTCAACGCACTGAAGGACAGACTCGAGGAGTTGGGCGACGAGCGGACGGGATTGGTCCTGCAACCGCTTTGGTGGGTGATCGAACGGAGCAAGCGACCCGGCTCGAAGCCTTACGAGGCCGTCATCCTTGAGCAGGTGCCCGCGGTGATGCCGGTGTGGAAGGAGTACGCCAAGGTGCTCGCCTCCCTCGGGTATCGGACCGGGAGGCAGCTGATGCACACCGAGGAATTCGGCGTTCCGCAGACTCGACGGCGTGCGGTCCTGATGGCCCGTCTCGATCCGACCGCCCCCCCGAACGGGCTCCCCACCGACCTTCTCCCCGACGTGCCCGCATCCCACGAGCGCTACCAGCCCGGAGGCCCCTCCACTCGGCCGCGGAAGGCAAGTCACTCGGACACCCTCCTTTGGGAAGTTTCGGAGGAGGATTCCGAAGAAGCTCCGAAAGAGTCCTGGGTGTCCATGGAGCTGGCTCTCAACAAGGCGCGGAAGATCTCATCGGGGAAGGTGTACGAACGTCCCGACTTCACCGTGGTCTCGAACTACGGGACCGGTGGGGACCCCGAGGCGCGCGGCCGACGCGACCACGACGCCCCTTCTGCCACGATCACCGGGAAGGTGTCACGGAACCGCTTGGTTCACAAGGGCACCGACGACGACCTCGCAGAGTTCGACCGCTTCACCCACGCCGAGGCAGGAGTGCTCCAGACGTTCCCCGTCGAATACCCGTGGAGCGGCAACGACGTATCCCAGCAGATCGGTAACGCCGTGCCGCCCAGGCTCGCCCTGCACGTGTTGCAGCACGTGCTCGTACCCGAGCTGAGGGGCAAGAAGGCCAGGGGCAGGCTGAAGCGCGCCGCCGAGAAGCTGGAGTCCTGGAAGCCTGCCGAGCCGGTCAAGCCTCGCGGGCACCGCGGATTGAAGGGGCACCCGCTCACGGGCAGATGACCCCTCCCGCTCACCCCTGAAGCGTCCGGCCCCTGACCGGGGCCGTCTCGAAGAGCTCGGTGAAGTAGTCGGTGAGTGCGACCACCGACTTCTCCGGGACGGGCTCCTCGTCGGGTCCGGTCGGCAGGGAGTGCCGCGGCACCGGGGGCGCGGACTCGGCCTCCGCGACCCACTGGCGCAGCACCTCGGGATCGCGCGGCTCGTCCGCGGCCAGCACGTCGTAGACCAAGGTCGCGCCGGCGGCGTTGATCGCCGTCATGAGGCCCTCGATCTCACGACCGGTACTGGCGATCCCCCGGCCCAAAAGGCGTACCAGAGCCTGGGCCGTGGGACGGTGGTCGATCAGATCCCGTCGCAGCGCGGAGTGGATCAGGTCCTGGTTGCCGCAGGCCGCGACCACCGGGGAGTAGTCCTTGCCGTTGCGGAACATCTCCGCCGCCCACCACAGGCGCGAGAAGCACTGACGGTCGAGCGCGCCCTTGAAGCGCTCCTGGTTGATCCTCAGCTTGCTCTGGGAAAAGTGCCGCCAAGCCACGTAGTCCGGGGCGACGGCAAGCGCGAGATGGTTCCAGAACCTTCGGTCCGCGGCCTCCCGCCGGGTGATGCGGAGAGCTGCGTGGAGCCTGGGCGCGAGCCAGGCGTCGGCCTCGGTCCGGTTGTTCCGGAACCCGTGCATCGCGTCCTCCACGAGTTCCCTGAGCGGTTCGACCTCCCATCGGGGGTCGTCCTCCGGCAGCGGTTCGACGACCTTGGCGAGATCGACGCCCCCATGGCCCTGGATCCCCTTGAGCAGCTCCTCGGTGAGGAAGGGGTCAGCCGCCGTCGCGGTCAACAGGCCGAGTCGCTGAGGGAGATGGTGCGGCTTCTCGATCATGCTCCGTCCCCTCGATTCATCTGCTGGAGTCCGCGCAGGGCGTTGGCGAGCGCCTTGCTCGCCCCGGCACGCCGCACGGCCGCGTAGTGGATGCGGGTCTGGAGCTCCACCCACCCCGCGTCGCCGGTGCGCCGGCGGTGGACGTGACGGAGCGCCTCCTCCACATGGACGCCCGGCACCACGTCGGGGAGCATCTCCCGCAGCACTTCGCCCTGCCAGTCAGTGGGAAAAACCGGCGAACCGTCGGGTTCGACCTCCAGGTCGCCCACAGAACTGTGGAAGACCGCGGTCCACACATCGGTGGCCATCTGGGAGACCAACATCTCGTGGATCTTGTTCTCGATGCCCCCGCCTTCGCCGCCCAAGAGATCGGAGAAACCCTCGATGTCGGTGTTGACCAGCACCGTCGGCATCCGACCCGAGGCATCCACGATCCAAGGCGCGTCGGAGTAGGCGTGCAACCACTCCCGCGCGCTCTTCGAGAAACTCATCTGCTTCACGTCGAGGCGCAGACCACCGAGCGGCTCATCGGCAGCCACATCGACGGCCCAGTCGTCGTCGGTCTCGGCGATCGCACGGCCGGGCACGTCGTCGACCGTGGCGACAGCCTGGGCCGCCAGGGTTGCACGGCCCAGGTGATCATCGCGAAACACCTCGATCTCGCCCGACCACTCCCTGCTCCCCGGGGCGTCCTGACGGAGGTCGACGGCGGTACGCACATTGGTCTCGCCGTCGGTGAGCACTGCCAGGACCCGCAGGTCGCTCCACGGGGCATCGGGGGCGTTGGCGCCGGGCGGCAGAGTGACGGACAAGCCGATCCTGGCCGACACCCAGTCCTCGTGCTGCGCCACGCCCAGGGCCACGGTCCGCTGCGGGGTGGAGTAGGCCGAGGTGTCCAGGCGGTCCCTGGAGCCGTCGAGCAGCTTGAGGGAAGCCGAGGTCACCCGGAGGGCGATCGGGCGGTTGAGCCGCTTGTACGGGTAGAACTTCATGCCTCACTCCCCCTTGCCGGCACGCAGTTCGAGAACGAGCCGGGTGAGCGCCGTACGGACGGGATGACCCGCGACATCGGTGAAGCCCCGGAAGCTGGCTCGGCGGGCACCCGGCGTGAAGCGGAGTGCACCGTCCTCGACCGCACAGCCGTCCACGGCGACGAGTTCAGCCCACTCGAGCTTGGGACGGCTGCCCGACCGCACGTCGAGCAGGACCACGGGTGTCATGGCAGGCAATTCGTCACCGCGAGGCAGCTTCACCTCGGCGGTGATCTGCCACTCTCCGCCCGGGCCGATCTCGGCGTGGAGTCCGTCCAGCTCCGGGAGGGCCGGCCCGGAACTGCGCCTGGGCGCGGTCTTGCGCGGGACGGTGAGCGCCTTCCGCAGCTTCGCGCCCCCTTGGCCTCCAGAACGCTTCGGCCTGGCGACCAACTCCTTCACTGCCGCGTTGACCTCGGTGGTCAACCGGGCGATGCGATGGTGCGCGGTGTGCGACCAGCGAAGGGTCAACTCCTCGGTCTGGCCCCAGCGATCGTGCTCCGGGGGCTCGGCCGCACGCAGGAACTCCTCGGCCTCCTCGGCGAAGGGAACCGACTCTCCGGCCGCTTGTCCCACCAGGAGAACGCCCTGGAAGGCGTTCACACCCAGCGGCAGGCCTGCGACACCGGACTTCTTGATGGTCATCCGATTGCCACGCAGCGAGTGGACCTGGTTCGAGATGCCGTCCGCGTCCTCGGCCTCCGTGACCAGGAGTACGGCGGGGTGCGTGCCGAGCGTGCCACGACGCCCGCCGGAGAGCGGCAGCCGGAACGGCACCGTTCGGAGTGCGACCTGACCGGCCTCGGTGAGCCGGTCCACGGTCGTCCCTTCGTAGAAGGCACGCAGCGCCCGGGTCCGGGAGGGTTGGTGAACGGCGGGGTCGACCTTCTCCTCCTCGATGACGACCTTGCCGTTGCGCAGTGTGCGGACCGAGGTCTCCAGCAGGGGCAGTCGGCTTCCGCCACTGGTCATCGCTGCCCAGAAGTCCCGCCCGAGCGCCTCGACCAGCCGTCGATGCATGGCCCGGATGTCGCGCGTCCCGTCGTCGTCGCTGGCGTCCTCGTCGTCGACGTCGAGGTCGAGGGTGCTCTGGTCGAGGCTCGCCACGTCATGGGCACCCACGATGAGGAATGAGGTGCCCGGCTCATCGCTGTCGCGGTCGAGGTACAGACGCTTGACCATCTCCTCGTCGGCCCACCAAGAACGAGCCACTTTCGCACCTGGGCTGTCGGGGTCGGGGCGCCCCAGCCAGGCGGGGCCCGCATACGGGCGACCGTCGACGGAACGCCACGGCAGCTCGAGTCGTCCGATGACGCGGCGCTCGGTTCGACCCTCGTGGGGTACGGAGAGCGTGGAATTGATCAGGACCAAGCCGAGCGCACTGGTCGCCCACAGCGTCGCCTTGCCAAGACCGTACGAACCACCTGCACTCCGCCCCGACTTGAGGCTTTCCAACTGACGGCGGACGACGGCTGCGAACTTGCCGTCACCGTAGTCGTCGCCGGTGAGTCCGGAGGCGTTGTAGTCGTCGATCCGGAGGAGGAGCAATCGGCCCTTCTCGAACATGTCGCGAACGCCGGCGTCCACGACACGTCCGACCTTCTGCTGGGAGGCGGACTCCGAAACCGCCGTGTAATGCGGATGGAGTTCGTCCCAGAGGATGGCCTTCCGGAAGGCGTCCAGGTCACCACCGGTGAGCTCGTGAAGGGTGTAACGCACGCGGACCGGCCGGCCGTTCTCCGTGAGGCGCTCGTCGAGACTGTTCTGGCAGGTCTCGCGAGCCAGCACCCCCACGTCGGCGTCGAAGGCGAACGCCGCGGCGTTTCCCAACTCCCGCCCGCCGTCATCGTGTCCGGGACGGTGGTACCAACCGATGGGCAGGCCGGCCAGAGTGTCGGTGGTGCGCGTATGCACGGTCGCCAGGTCGGTGTTCAGGGCCTGGGCGATCCGTTCGATCGTCTCCGGCCTCGGGGTGGCTCGCCCGGTGATCCAGGCGGACACCGCCGCCCGCGTCACGTCCACAGCCTCGGCCAGCTGCGTCTGTGTCATGCGTGCCAGCTTCAACTGCCGTGCCAACCAAGGGCCGAAGTCCTCGCCTGCTTCCACGGTCACCTGCGCTCCGGTCTCGGCTCGTTCCTATGACGCCCCCCACCCTAAACCCGAGATTGACACAAGGGGCAACTGTCAAAGGAAGTTTGACTTCCACGGAGGCTCCCCGATCTCATCGACCGCCGGATTGGACACCTTTTGTCCGAAATCCTCCACTCGTGACGACAGGAGGGCCGATTACCCCACGGAGATGTGGACCAAGAGCTTCCGCTTCCAGTCCCAACACCCCTTCGAATCCGGGGACTTGTGCGCGGGATTCGAATCCACTAGCGTCCTTCCACTGGCAGCCCCACATGCCTCGGGAGAAACATTTCTCCGAGTTGCGCCACAGGTGTGCCTTGTTGCGGACAGATCGTTTTCACTGCCTTCGAGACGCACACTTCCTTCCTTTTTTTCTGCCGTATACAAGAATCCGCTCTCCCTGAAAGAGCAGGCACCCCTTGACACCGCACCCGAGATTCGCGATCGCGGAGCAGTGCCGAATCGTGAGCGAATGCGACCGCTTATCCGCCCTTTCTGTGCACGTCGGTTCCCCATGCAACCGCTTGGGCCGCAACCGCGTCGGTGACATCATCCGCCCCACCCGTGCTCGAGGATCGGAGATCCGTGTCCGCTGAACCGACCCCTGTGCTGAGAACAGTGATCGAGCAGTCCTCCAGGGTTCTGCAGACGTACGAAGTCGACCCCGGACTCGTCGCGGAACACTCGAACGGCGAACGGCGCATCACCCAAGGCGGATACGGCGACCGACAGCTCTTCGAACTCGTCCAGAACGCGGCCGACGAAATCGCCGCGGAACCCGGTGGTTCCGTCCATGTCGTCCTCACCGAGTCCCATCTCTACTGCGCCAACCAAGGAACGCCGGTCACCCCCGAGGGCGCGGAAACCATTCTCCGAATGAGCATGTCGCGCAAACGCGGCGGGCAGATCGGCCGGTTCGGCGTGGGGGTGAAGTCGGTCCTCGTGGTCACCGACACCCCGGAATTCTTCAGTCGAACCGGCAGCTTCGGCTTCGATCGTGCATGGTCGTACGGACAGATCCAGTCCGTCCCCGGGGTCGTGGAGCGGTACGGCCCCGACTTCGACGCTCCGGTGCTGCGGATGGCCCGTCCACTCGACGAGCGCCAGGAACGCGCGACCGACCCGATCCTCGATGAGCTGCTCACGCGGGCAACCACCGTCGTACGTCTGCCACTGCTCGAAGGGGCGGACGAACGACTCGGCCAGGACATGCACGGAGGTCGCACGCGCCGTCCTGGCGAGCAGCGCGAGGAGTTCCCCGTCGGCTTCCAGCTCTTCTCTCCGCACGTCGCGAAGGTCGTCCTGGAGGACCGTCGGCCTCGTCCGCTCGCCCGGCGCGTGCTGACCACCCAGCAGAGCGGCGATCTGCACACCGTGGTCGAGGAACGGACCGGAAAGCCCACGGCCACCGAGCGCTGGCGCGTCTTCACGGTCACCCACGAGCCCGGCTCGGCCGCCCGGGCCGACGCCGGTGAGCTCCACGGCCGGCTCTCGCTCGATCTTGCTTGGGCTGTACCGGAGTTGGCGAAGGATGCGGACAGCGGACTGCACGTCAGCCCCAGGGCTCGTGGTCGGGGACGCTTCTGGTCCTTCTTCCCGACCAAGTACGAGATGTCACTGAGCGGGATCCTCAACGGTGCCTGGAAGACCAACGAGGACCGGCAGAACCTCCTCGACTCCTCGCCCTTCAACCAGGAAATGATCAGAGTGTCGGCGGCGCTCGTCGTCGACGCCCTTCCCTCCCTCGCCCCCGGCGAGGACCCCGCCGCCTACCTCCCTCTGCTACCCGGGCGTGTGAAGGAAGCGATCAGTTGGGCGGACGAGTTCCTGACGCGGGAGATCTGGGCCAAGGCCGCGGTGCGCCCGTCGTTGCCCGACCAGGACGGGGTCCTTCGCGTCCCGACCGAGTTGCGCTTCCACCCCCGCTTCGACAAGGACCAGAAGCGCCTCGCCAGCTGGCTGCGGATGTGGCACGAGTGCCCCGGCCGGCCCACGAACTGGCTGCACCCCAGTGTCGAGACCGACTCTCTGCGCTCCGGAAAGGTCGAGCACATCCTCGACGCAGCCGGACACGAGCGCACCGGCGTGCGCGAGTGGCTGGAGGCACTGGTCGAGAGCGGAAGCGCCGAAGCGTCCGCCGCGGCCGTCCGCATTCTCGCTGACATGATCGAGGTTCGGAACCCGTCCGTCGAAGAGGCGCGGAAGGCGCGGATCGTGCTCACGGAGGAGCACGGTCTCGTCGCCCCTGTGCCCGGTCGGGTGTTCCGCCGCGCGGACCAGGGTGGACTGCGTGAGTCCACGGTGTACGTGGTCGACGACATCGCCCAGGACTCCTCGCTCTCCCACGCTCTCAACGTCCTCGGCATCCGGGAGGCGGACGCCGAAGGGCGTTTCGTGAGCGTCCTCGACCAGGGATTCGACGGCTACGGTGACACCGAATGGGAGCGGTTCTGGGAGCTGTTCCGACAGGCCGGCGGTCGCCGGCTGGCACACAAGGTCCTGGAGCGGGTGCCGACACCTCGCGAGACGCTGCGCGTGCGGACCGCCGACGGGAAATTCCGACCGGTGCGAGACTGCATGCTTCCCGGCGCGGTGGTCGACGCCCGGCGCGACCCGAGCATCGCCGTCGACAAGGAGTTCCACTCCGACGACCTCTCCTTCTTCCCGGAGATCGGGCTGCGGGAGCGGCCCTCGACGGGAGTGCAGCCGGAAGGCGAGGCCTGGTTCGAGGAGTACCGGGAAGCGGTCCACTCCGCCCTGCTGCGGAGCCTGGACGAGCGTGCCCCCCGTCCGTCCCTCAGCCGGATGAAGGTGGAGGGCTCCGCGATCGGTGGCCCGCTGCACCTCTTCCGTTCCCTCTCGGAGGAGTCCCGCGCCGCCTTCCTGAAGGCCCTGGCCGACGACGACGTGGTGGACAACTGGACCTGTCGGATCGGTGCTCAGTCGAGCAGTCGGCAGGCGGTGATCTCGCCGATCCGTTGGATGGTCAAGATGTACGGCACGGTCGCCACCTCCCAGGGGATCAAACCACTGAAGGAAGCCGTCGGGCCGCAGCTCGCCGCCTACCGCGACGTGCTGCCGGTCGCCGACATCTCCCCGGAGAAGGCCCGCAAGCTGCGTCTGCCGACCACGGTCGACGAGGTCCCGTCCGATCGTTGGGAAATTCTTCTCTCCGAGCTGTCCCGGAGCGAGGACGACACCTTCGTCGGCGCCACCTACGTGATGCTCACCCGGTTCGGCGCGGACTTCCCCGAGGACTCTCTGACCCGATGCCGCATCGGCGACGTCTGGGGCGCGCGTCCGGACGACGAGATCACCCTTGCCGTCGGCGCCGCCGAGTATCGGGCGCTGCGGGCCGAACAGCTGCCCGCGCTGCTCGTGGCGACTCTCGAGGACGCCGAGCTGATGGTCGAGAAGTGGGGCATGCTCCGCTACGCCGACGTGATCAGCCGGGAGACCCGCGAAGTCCCTGACGGCGACCCGGTGCCTCTGGTCGAGCTGTACCCCGCGCTGCGCCAGCGGCTGAACAGCGCCAACCGGAACAGCCTGGTGCAGCGGTGCACCGAGCTGGAAGAGGTGATCCGCACGCCGAACGGCGCGCAGGCCACTTCCCTGGACGCAGTACGCCAGGGTGCCACGGTCAAGGTCCGTATCCCGCTCGACCCCGAGCCGATGCTGCGGCTGATCGACCGTGAACTGGAGCTGGGGCTCGGTGCAACCGGCTGCCGGGCAGTGCTGGAGCACCAGGAACGCATGGCGCGAGACAGCGAGACCAAGGCGGCACTCAAGGCCATACGCGACGCCGAGGACGTGGTCACCAAGATCGAGCTGCTGATCGGCGCGGAGGCCCTGCGTTCCGGGCTGCCCGAAGGGCTCATGGAGGCCGAGCTGCAGGAGTCCGGCGGTGCGGAGCCGTCCGGGCTTCGGATCGCGCAGATGGCCTTCAACGCACACGGCGACGGAGTCCTCCAGCAGCACGCCCGGGACGTCCAGGCGAAGTTCGCCAACGCGCCGGTCGCCTACGGGGGTTCGTCGGCCGCCATCTCCTTCGTATCGGACCTGAAGCTGCCCGTGTCCTTCGCCGGCTCCAGGACGCCGTCTCCGCCCGCCTCGGAGACCGTGGACGGCCCGCGGGACTTTCCCCGACTCCACGACTACCAGGAGGACCTGGTCCGGAACATCTCGACCCTCCTCGACCGGCTGGCCCCGCAGCGCGCCATGCTGTCGCTGCCCACCGGCGCCGGTAAGACCCGGGTCACCGCCGAAGCTGTGATCCGATGGGTGAAGCGGGTGGGCGACCTGGAGGGCCCGCTGCTGTGGATCGCGCAGACCGAGGAGCTGTGCGAACAGGCCGTACAGAGCTGGAAGTTCGTTTGGAACAAGGTGGGTGCGGAGCGGCCGCTCACCATCAGTCGGCTCTGGAGCAGCAACGAGGTGGGGAACGTCGTCGAGCACCCGCATCTGGTCGTCGCCACCGACGCCAAGCTGGAGCGATGCTTGGGTACCGAGCAGTACACCTGGCTGCGACAGGCCGCACTGGTGATCGTGGACGAGGCGCACACCGCCATCTCCAAGCGGTACACCGAGATCCTGACGCAGTTGGGACTCACTCAGTACGAGACGGGACGGCACCTGATCGGTCTGACCGCCACCCCCTTCCGCAACACCAACGAGGAGGAGACCCGTCGACTGGTCAACCGCTTCGGCAACCGGCGGCTCGACGAAGGTGTCTTTCCGTCCGGTGATCCTTACCGTGATCTTCAGGAATGGGAGATGCTCGCTCAGGTCGAGCACCGCACCCTCGAGGGCGGCCGCATCGAACTCACGCGAGACGAGAAGGCGCAGGCCGACCGGATGGCCGTGCTCTCCCGGGCCGCCGAGCAGCGTCTCGCCGACGACCACGCGCGCAGCCGACGCATCGTCGACGAGGTGGCCAAGCTTCCGGACAATTGGCCGACCCTGCTCTTCGCGACCTCCGTGGATCACGCCAAGTACCTGGCAGCCATGTTGAACGACCGCGGGATCCCGGCCGCCGCCGTGGACTCGACGACCAGCCCCCAGGACCGGCGCCGGCGGATCGAGGACTTCCGCACGGGCCGTATCCGGGTACTCACCAACTATGGCGTCCTCACCCAGGGGTTCGACGCACCGGCCACCCGCGTCGTGGTGGTGGCCCGCCCGGTCTACAGCACCAACGTCTACCAGCAGATGATCGGTCGTGGCCTGCGCGGCCCCAAGAACGGCGGCAAGGACACCTGTCTGATCCTCAACGTCAGCGACAACATCGCCAACTTCGACACCCAGCTCGCGTTCACGCAGTTCGAGCACCTCTGGAGCCGAAAGTGACCGACGCCTACCTCGACAGCCCTCCGCTCACCGACGAGCAGCGGACCGTGGTCGAGCAGCCCTGGGACGCGCGTGTCCTGGTCACCGCCGGTGCCGGGGCGGGCAAGACGCACACCTTGGTGCGCCGGCTCGATGCGCTGTGCGGTCACGAGGACCCGGACGAGGCGCTGGAAGCGGCCGAGATCCTGGTGCTGACCTTTTCCAGGGCCGCCGCCCGCGAGTTGCGCGAGCGGATCGCTCGTCATGGGGAGCGGGCCCGTCGGGTGCGCGCCCAGACCTTCGATGCCTGGGCGTACGGGGTGCTCGTCCAGGCGTACCCCGATCGGGAGTGGGGGTCGGCCTCCTTCGACGAGCGGATCCGGGCCGCGGTCGAGGCCATCGAGAAGGGCGCGCTGGAGTCCGGCGACACCATCCCGCCCGCCCATGTGGTGATCGATGAGGTGCAGGACCTGTTGGGCGACCGTCGGGAACTGGTGGAGGCTCTGCTCGACCGATACCAGGACAGCTGCGGCTTCACCGTGGTCGGCGACGCCGCCCAGTGCGTCTACGGCTTCCAGATCGAGGATCTGACCCAACGCAACGACGAGACCGGCCGGTTCTTCGAGTGGCTGCGTTGTTCGTACCCCGACGACCTGGTGGAGCTGCGCCTCACCGAGAACTTCCGGGCCGTCACCCCCGAGGCCCGGATCGCGCTGGCTCACGGTTCCCGGCTGCAGCAGGTCAGCAACACGGACGAGGCGGCGACGCTCTACGAGGAACTGCGCGACCTGCTCCTGGATCCGGCGAACGGGATGGGCGACCTTACCGATCAGTTCGCGTTGGACGGGTTGCGGAACCTCTCCGACACCTGCGCGATCCTCACCCGCGACAACCGGCAGGCCCTGGTGATATCCGGCCTGCTCCACGAGCACGGCGTCGAGCACCGGCTGCGGCGCCCCCTGGAGGAGCGGCCGGTGCCCTACTGGGTGGCCGAGTTGTTGCGCCGCACGGAGGCGACCGGCCTCACCGACGACCGGTTCCGCTCTCTTCTCGCGGGGATTCCTCTGCCGTACGAGCCGCGTGCGACCGCGCTCTGGACGACGCTGCGTCGGGCCGCACGCGGGACCGGGCGCAATGTGCTCGATCTGGAGCGGCTGCGCCGCCTGGTCGCCGACGGCAGGTTCCCGGACGAGGCGGCCGATCCGGAGACCGCACCGATCGTCGTCTCCACCATGCACCGGGCCAAGGGCCTCGAGTTCGACCGGGTGATCGTTCTGACTCCGCCGACCATCGCCGAGCTCCACAAACAGCACAAGGACGAGTTGGACCTCCCCGCCGAGGCCCGAGCCCTGTATGTGGCGATGACTCGCGTCCGCCAGGACTTGTACCACGCTCGGTCTCCCGAGTTGCCGATTCTCAGGAGAGCGGGGGGCCGAAGGAACGGCCGCAGGTACGTCGGCGGATGGCGGTCGTACGACAGGTTCGGGATCGTTGCCGAGGCGGGCGACGTGTGCCACGACAATCCGCCCGGCCGCGAGACGGACGCCGTCGCCACCCAGGCGTATCTCCTGGAACAGGTCCGTCCCGGCCAGGAAGCGGTACTGCGCAGACGCCACGACCTGCCGATGGGCGAGACGCAGAGCCCGCCGTACGCCCTGCTGCACTACGGGCGGGAGATCGGCGAGGCGTCGCGGCGGTTCCGCGAGGAGCTGTTCCAGGTGCAGAAGGTGAACCGCACGTGGGACCCCTGGTGGCCCGACGAGATCCGCGACCTGCGGATCGACACCCTGGAGACCGTGACGGGCAGCACGGCCGCCGGCGCCAACGCCGGACTGGGTGAGCGAGGCGTGTGGATCGCCCCGCGGATCACCGGCATCGGCCGGTACCGGAGAGCCGACGAAGACGAGGAGCAGCGCGCATGACGCACGTGGCAGGCCGACACTCCGAGCACTACCGGGTCCGTGACGAGGAGCTCCTGGTCGGGCTCCGCCGTGAATTGCTCGGCCCCGCCGAGGACGCCGCGCCCCACGATCGGGACGAGGTCCTCACCCAGGACGCGCCGATCGACCGCTACCTCACCGGCGTGCTGTATCCGCAGGCCTCGAAGGAGCGAAGGGTCGAGATGGCCGCCGAACAGGACGGCCAGGACACCACGTCCGTGTCTTCCCGCGACGACGCCGAGGAGTCCGGCACCACGCAGGATGTCGGCGCCGCGGGGGACAGGCGCCCCTCCTCCATGGGCCTGACCTTCGCCGTCGACCCGACCATAAGCGACACGATCGTGGTCTCGACCCGCGCGGCCGTCTACGAACCCACGGACGCCGACAGCAACCCGATCCCCGCCCGCCGGGCCGAAGCCCGCACCACCGCCGAGCAGCGGGAGCAGTGGCGGCGCAGGGAGCTCCAGCTCCCGGACCAGCACATCGACCTGACCGCACCCGCACCGGCCGAACCGATCGCACTCCTTCCCGAGAAGGTCGCGCTGCACGTCATTGTTCGTCGCCCCGACCCGAAGACCGGCACGGTCACGGTCACCGTCACGTTGATCAACCAGCAGAAGATCGGCGAGCGGGATCTCCAGGACGCCTTCTCCCTGTTCCAGTGCGGGCTGACGGTCCGGGCCGCCAACGGCTCCACTGCGTTCGTCGAGCGCTCCGCCCCGACCTCCGCCCACGACCCAGAGATCGCCACGAGTCGGCTGCTGCACCGTCATGCGCCGACCTTCGCCGTCGGACACGGCTGTTCCGCCGCGTGGGACTGGACCCCGCCGCCGATCGGCGTGACCGACACCGTCCATGAGGCCGCCGTGCCCGAGGTGCGGAGCGAGTTCGTGCCCAGCGTGGAGGTGCTGCTCACCGACTCCAACCCGGAGATCGACAGCTCGTCGCTGTCCATGCTGGGGCTGGCCGAAAACTCCGACGCCGAGGTCCTGGCCGCTTTGGAAGGGCTCGCCACGGGTTACGAACGCTGGATCGACCGCAAGTCGGCCGAGGCGGACGCTCTGGCGGGCGAGACCCACGAAAAGCCGGCACGGGACCAGGTGAGGGCCTGCCGCGAGGCGCTCGGCCGGATCCGCGAGGGCATCGAGCTGCTGCGGACCAAGCCCGACCTGATGAGGGCGTTCCGGCTGGCCAACCATGCCATGGCCGACCAGCGCGCCCGCAGCAAGTGGGTGAAAGACGGACGCATCGGCGCTCCCGACCCTGCGGCTGGCGAATGGCGCCCGTTCCAGATCGCCTTCGTGCTGCTCTGCATAGCCGGCATCGACGACCGTGAGCACCCCGATCGGAAGATCTCCGACCTGCTGTGGTTCCCCACGGGTGGTGGAAAGACGGAGGCCTACCTCGGGCTGATCGCCCTGACGTCCTTTCTGCGTCGCATCCGCAAGGGCGCGGACGGCGGCGGTGTCACCGTCCTCATGCGCTACACGCTGCGGCTGCTCACCCTTCAGCAGTTCGAGCGTGCGGCGACCCTGCTCTGTGCCATGGAGCAACTGCGGCGCCGCACTCCCGAACTCGGGCACGAGGAGTTCTCCGTCGGCATGTGGGTGGGGCGCTCCGCCACCCCCAACACGCTGGCCGAGGCCGACGCCAAGCTCGACGAGCTGCGCGCGAACCTCGACAAGCGCCTCGCCACAGAGAATCCCGTCCAGTTGCACGCCTGCCCTTGGTGCGGGACCCGCCTCGACGCCCGGGACTACGAGGTCGACGAGGACGCCAAGCGGATGTACGTCCGCTGCCCCGGCACAGACTGCGACTTCACCGGCGGCCTGCCCGTCCACCTGATCGACGAGGCGGTGTACGACGCCCGACCGACGCTGGTGATCGCCACAGTCGACAAGTTCGCCTCGATGCCGTGGCGGCCGGCGACCTCCGCGCTCTTCAACCTCGACGACCCCGACGACGGCACTCCTCCTCCGGAGCTGATCGTCCAGGACGAGCTTCATCTGATCTCGGGTCCGTTGGGAACCCTCACCGGCCTCTACGAGACCGCCGTGGACGCCCTCGCCGACCGTCCCAAGGTGATCGCCTCCACCGCTACTATCCGTCGCGCCGCCGATCAGGGGCTTCACCTCTTCGCCCGTGACGTACGGCAGTTCCCGCCCGCCGGTCTGGACTCCCGCGACTCGTGGTTCGCCGTGGAGACTCCGCGGGAGGAGAAGGCGAGCCGCCGCTATGTCGGCCTCCTGGCCCCCGGCACCAGTCAGTCCACGCTGCTCATCCGCACCTACGCCACGTTGCTGCACCGGGCCATGCACGCAGACACCGAGGACAAGGTGCGCGACGCGTACTGGAGTCTCGTCGGCTACTTCAACAGCCTCAGGCTGCTCTCCGCGGCCGAACTCCAGGTCCATGACGACGTGGTGGCCTACCTGGAACTGCTCGCAGAGCGTGAGGGCGTGGAGGTGCGATCGGTCGCCAACTACTCGGAGCTGACGAGCCGGATCGACGCCAGCGAGATCCCCACACGGCTCAAGGGCATCGAGAAGAAGCTCCCCGACGAGGACACCGTGGACGTCCTGCTCGCCACCAACATGATCGCGGTCGGCGTGGACGTGGATCGCCTCGGTCTCATGGCCGTGATGGGTCAGCCGCAGACGACCGCCGAGTACATCCAGGCCACCAGCCGGGTCGGCCGGGCGCACCCGGGCCTGGTCGCGGTCATGCTCAACTCGTCGCGTCCCCGCGACCGTTCCCATTACGAGAGCTTCCAGCACTTCCACTCGGCTCTCTACCGCGAGGTCGAGTCGACCTCCGTCACCCCCTTCTCCGCCCGCGCCAGCGAACGGGGCCTGCACGCGGTGATCGTCGCCCTCGCCCGCATCATGATCCCGGCCGCCCGATCCAACGAGGGCGCCGGCAAGGTCGAGTCCTACGCAGACGTCCTTGAGGGCCGTATCAGGTCCGTGCTCATGGACCGCGTGAGCGCTGTCACCCCGGAGGAGGCCGAGGCCGTGGCCCGGGACTTCGACGAGTTCGTCGAGTGGTGGCGCAAGGAAGCCAGCAATCACAGTGGCTTGCTCTTCGAACCGAAGCGGGGCAATCGTGCCCCCTCGCTCCTGAAGCCGTACGACGACGAGTCCGAACGCGAGGCGTACTCCACGCTGTGGAGTCTGCGTGATGTCGATGCCGAGACCGCCCTGTTCATGGAGGGAACCCGATGACCCCGCCCCCCGCCCGTCGTCGCCGTACCGCCGCGAGCGGCGGTACGCCCGCCCACAATCTTCCGCGGCGCGGTGCTGTACGTCGCGCCCAGGCGATCACCACGTACGGCGTCGGATCGCTCATCGCCGTCGACCAGGAGTCCTTCATCGTCTCCGGACTGGACGAGGCCGAGCAGAGCTGGAACGGCGACGAGTCCCCGAAGATCCACGAACGCCGCCTGGCCCGAGTGCTCGGCGTCGACTACTTCCGTCTGCCGCCCGCGTCCGACGACACCAGCAAGGACGGTCTCCGGGTCCGACGCTTCCCCTTGATGCACTCCTGCCCCGAGTGCACCGAACTGCAGCGACACGGCGACTTCAACCCGCCCGCCGGCCGAAGCATCTGCGGCACGTGCGAGGTCGACCTCGTCCCCTCCCGTTTCGTCGTCGCCTGCGAGTCCGGACATCTCGGCGAGTTCCCGTACTGGCAGTGGGTGCACCGCTCCCCCGACCGCGATGCCACGCCGATCGGACAATGCGGAGGCAGGTTGAAGCTGCGCTCGTCCGGGCGTACGTCCTCCCTCCGCTCGATCCTCGTCTCCTGCACCTGTGGACAGGCACCCGAGGTCTCGATGGAGGGCTCCTTCCGCAGGAACGCGCTCAAGGACCTGGGCCTCAAGTGCCGAGGCCCCCGCCCGTGGCTCGGCACGTCCGCCCCGGCTCGGGAGTGCGGTCTCCCCCTGCGCACGCTCCAGCGCGGTTCTTCCTCGGTGTGGCAGCCGGTGCTGAAGTCGGCGCTCTCCATCCCGCCGTGGAGCAGCGGCCGCGCGGATCCTCTCGCCGAGCACTGGGACGCGCTCCGCCAGTACGACAGTCGGGAGCACGTCGAGATCTACCTCAAGGGAGCTTTCAAGGGCAACGAGTGTCCTGTGCCGCTGGACGAGGTGATGACGCTGCTCGCCGCGGAACGCGAAGAGGACCCCGACAGTGAGGCGGCCCCTACCTTCGACCACCGCTACCGCGCCCTGCGCAACAAGGAGTACGAGCGTCTCCGCTCGGGCAACGACGAGAGCGAGCACTCCCGCGACGAACAGTTCGTGTGCGAGACCCCGCTGGGCGACCAGAGCGTGCTCGACCCGCTCGGGGTCGCCGGCCCGATGCTGGTCAAGAAGCTCCGCGAGGTGCGTGCCCTGAAGGCGTTCACCCGGCTCATCGACGCCGAGTCGACGACCGATTCCAAGGAGATGCCGCTCTCCGAACGTCCCCTGCGCTGGCTCCCGGCCATGGAGGTGCGTGGCGAGGGAGTCTTCCTCCGCCTGGACGAGGACCGACTCGGCGCCTGGGAGAAGGCCCCGGCGGTGGCAGCCCGGGTCGAGCGGATGCGGACCGCCCACCAGCGGGTGCTGGAGCAGCGGGCCGACGACCCGAGCCGGGCCGTCCCCTCCCCGGCCACTCCTCGCATGGTGCTGCTGCACACTCTGGCCCACATCCTCATCAACGAGTGGAGCCTGGAGGCGGGCTACCCCGCCGCTTCTCTGCGCGAGCGCCTGTACGCCGCCGACGACATGGCCGGGGTGCTCGTCTACACGGCGACGAGCGACTCGGCGGGCAGCCTCGGCGGACTTGTCGTCCAGGGCGAACCGGAGCTTCTCGATCGCACGGTCCGTTCGGCCGTCCGCCGCGCCGAGTGGTGTTCCTCCGACCCTCTCTGTATGGAGACCGAGGTGTCGGGCACCGGCGGAACCAACCTCGCCGCCTGCCACGCCTGCGTCATGCTCCCGGAGACGAGCTGCGAGCACAACAACATCCTGTTGGATCGCGCCCTGATCGTCGGCAAGCCGGACGATCCTCATCTGGGCTTCTTCGCGAACATAGTGGGCCACTAGCATCCGGCCGGCAGGGGGACACCGACACAGATCGGCGGTCTTGCACGACAGAACTGCGGTGGTGCAGCGAGCAGTGGCTTGTCGCCTTGGTGCAGGACCACCCCTCCCAGGGCAGGGGGTGCCGGGTGGCTTGCACGATGCACTTCTGCTCGCCATGTACGGGGACGTCTCGGCCGGTTCCCGCCGTCAGGTACTCAACCCGCGAGGCAATCCGTTCGCTTCAACTGCCCAGTTCAGCGTCGTAGCGGGTCTGAGCACGATCCAACGCCTCGTCCACGTCGCAGCCGTGCGCGCGGAGCCAATGAAGAAAGTCCGCGATGACCGTGATCGCCGACTCCTCGGCCACAGCCCTCCCCAGCTTTCCCGAGCCGGGCCGGAGGGGCGGTTTCGCACCTGCGTAGAACTCCAACAGGGCCTCGGCCCGCTGCACGCCGGGGCCCTCCACGTGACCGTTCGGTGAGGTGAGACCGGTTGTCAGCTCACACCAGGTGACCTTCCGGTCGAGGCGGAGCTGCACACCCCAGCGGGCGGCGATCGCGTCGACGAGGGCCATGCCTCGCCCGCCCTCCGAGTCCAGATTCGCGTCGAGGAGGGTGGGCAGAACGCGCGTATCGGGATCGTGGACCTCGATACGCAGGTGCACTCCGTTCATCGAAACCGCGAGTGTGGCCGGGGTGCCAGGGCCGACGTGCGTGATGATGTTGGACGCCAACTCGCTCACGCAGAGCTGAGCTTCGTCGGTGACTTCGTGCAAACCCCAGATGCCGAGGTGCAGCCGCATAGCCCGTCGCAAGGCGGCCACTTCCGTCGGCTCGGCGGTGAAGGCAAGGTCCCACGGTTTGCGCGTCATGCACGCTTCCTGCCCCACGAAAACCCCTCTCGTCGCAGGCGACACCCCATGAACCACACAGCGTCACAGGGGATCACGATGAGTTGCGTTGCCATCAGAGTGCGACGAGCGAATCCCTTCATGCAATGTGCACAGCGGGATTCCCACTTCCGAGTGATTGGCAAGCCCACCCCTTGGCGCGAGACTGAACGCCCGCTATTCGAAACGGGGTTGATATGGCCGGATCACCCACGGCACGCCGGCGCCGCCTCTCCATCGAACTGAAGAAGCTTCGTGAGCAGAGCACGCTGACCTGCGCCCAGGTCGGCCAGGCTCTGGACTGGAGCGGCTCCAAGGTCAACCGTATGGAGACGGGCAGCGGCCGGGTCCAGCCCTCGGACATCGATGCCCTGTGCAGGTTCTACGGCACCAGCGACGAGCTGCGCGAGTTTCTCAAGTCGCTGGCCCGCCAGGCCAAGGTACGGGGCTGGTGGCAGGTCCACGGCTCAGGTGTTCCGGAGTGGTTCAACATCTACATCGGCCTGGAACAGGACGCGTCCAGCTTCCGCCAGTACCAGTGCGAGTTGGTGCCCGGCCTCATGCAGACCCACGCCTACGCCTCCGAGCTCCACAAGACCGGTGCGCACATGTCCGCCGAGGACATCGACAGGGCCGTACAAGTGCGCATGGAGCGCCAAGCCATGCTGACGCGGCCCGATGCGCCAGAAGCCTGGTTCATCGTGAACGAAGGCGCTCTGCGCAACGTCATCGGGGATCGGGGGTTGATGCGGGAACAGGTCGAACGCGTCCTGGACACAGCCCAGTTGCCGACCGTGACTCTGCAGGTCCTCCCCTTCGACTCGGGCACCTATCCGGCCACGGGCTCCTTCACCATGCTGGGCTTTCCTGCCCCTGAGGATCCCGACATCGTCTACCGGGACGGCATCACTGATGCTGTCTACTTGGAGGGCGAGCATCATGTCCGTGAGTACACCCGGGCTTTCGACGGCCTCCGGGCTGCCGCCCTGAGCCCTCAGCGTTCGGCCCAACTCATCGAAACGGTCTTGAAGGGATACGCGAGTTGAGCATTGCAGCCCTGGACGGGAGCAGCCGACCGATATGGCGCACGTCGTCGTACAGCAACGGTGCGGGAGGGGAGTGCGTCAAGTGCGCACTGACGGATGACCGGACCTTGGTGCGGGACTCGAAGAGCGCAGACGGACCTGAGATCACCGTCGGCAGCGGGGCTTGGCTCTCCTTCATACGTTCCGTGAAGCATGGCGCCGAAGGCTGACGGCACCTGAACGGCGGCTTCGCCCCGCCACATCCCCTGGTCAGCCTTGTTCAACGAGCCGTCGGGCCGGTCGTAGTACGTGACCCGGTACGCCTCATCGCCAGCTGTCGCACGCTCATCGATCTGCCGCGTGAGCACCCTCGGGCGAGCGGATCCCGGGCCTTCAGCTCTCCGCTTCGATCACGGCCCTTCTCTTCTCCTGTAATGACAGCTTCGAAGCCCGCCGCAACGCCACGTGATGACGCCGTCCGACTCGGCCGGCAATGTGTGCGCACCCCTCGCCGCAGGGGATTGCTTCGTCACTTCTGGCAAGTTCTGGCAAGCTTCTGCCCTCTGAAGCGTCTTGGGCGGCAGGCTCTGGCATACGGATCGTCACCTACGACGGAGGTGGACCTATGACCCTGCGTAAGCTCGGCAAGGACCCCGAGAGCCCGAGCGGTGGCTCGCCCACTGTGTATCTGGACGAGGAGAAGGACACCTATCTCGTGCAGGGATGGAAGGTGCTGGACGACGAGCGGCTCGGCCAGATGGACATCCCCGGCCACGAGTCCGTGGTGGAGATCCCGCGACGCATGGTCCAGTTCTTCTTGGAGGTACAGCGTGACCACGGTTCCGACGTTTGAGGAGCTGTTCCGCGACTGCCGCGCATCGGCAGTCCATCTGGAGATGCGGGACGCCTACATGAAGTCGGATCCGGCGTACATCGACTGGGACGCCGGCGCGGTGATCGACCCCGCTGAAAGGTGGGCTGACTGGCTCGCCCTGGTCGCCGAGGCGACGAGCCGAGGAGTGAAGGTCCGCCGCGCCCGTGTCGTGTCCGAGCCGGTGAGCAAGTACATCCGGTTCGAGCATGAGGTGACCAACGGCCTGAACATAGCCGCAGGCGAAGAAGTACGCTGGCTGCCTCGCAGAAAGGCCACCGGCGTCGCTCTGCCAGGCAACGACTTCTGGCTGTTCGACTCGTCCCTGCTACTCGTGAACCACTTCGACGGCGAGGGTGAGTGGCTGGAGCCATCTCTCAGCACCGATCCCCAGGAAATCAAGCTGTGCGCGAGTGCCTTTGAAGCGGTCTGGAAACTGGGTGTCCCTCACGCCGACTACCAACTCGCCTGATCGGCAGGGGAAGAGTCCAACGCAGCGCCATGTCGTCCCCTTCCTCCAGCATTCAGGAAGCCCGTAAGGCGCTCGGCCAACGCCTGCGCGAGATCCGGCTTGACGCCGGTCTCACGGCGCGGGCGTTGGCTGAGCTTGCCGGCTGGCACGAATCCAAGTGCTCTCGGTACGAGAGTGCGGCTCGTAGTCCCTCTGAAGCCGATCTTCGGGCATGGGCGCTGCACTGCGGTGTGCCCCACCTCGCTGACGATCTCGTCACGACGGCACGCGGTATCGACGGCATGTACGTCGAGTGGCGGCGCATGGAGCGATCCGGTCTGCGTCGCGCGCAAGAGTCTGTGGTCCCACTCTGGGAGCGCACCCGCCGTTTTCGTATTTACTCGTCCTGGCTCATCCCGAGCCCAGTACAGACGGCCCCCTACATTGAGGCGGTGCTGACGTCGATCCGCGATCGCCGGCAATTGGTCGATGACGTCGAAGAAGCGGTGCGCGTCCGTGTTGCCAAGCAGCACGTCATCCACGAAGGCGACCACAGCTTCGCAATCGTGCTGGAGGAGGCCGCGCTTCGCTACCGCATCGGCGGCCCCGAGGTCATGGCCGGACAGCTTGGCCACCTACTGTCCGCCGCCTCCCTCCCGTCCGTCTCGCTCGGGATCATCCCGCTGACCGCGGACCGGTCTCGCATCTGGCCCGTTGAGGGCTTCTTTCTGTACGACGCCGAGGTCGCCAACGTCGAGCTGGTCTCCGCGCACCTCACTGTGACGCAGAGCCACGAGATCGACCTGTATGCGCAGACCTTCTCTGCACTGCAGGAGTTGGCCGTCTACGGCTCGAAGGCTCGCGAGCTGATCACCTCGGCGATCGACGCACTCGGGTGATCGTCGGCAAGTTCTGGCACGTTCGTTGAGGGCGCACCTGGCCGCTACCTAGCGTGATTCGCATGGCGGAAACGGTGACTCCTGACGTAGGTGAGCTGGTCTACGACACCAAGCGAGACCGTGTCGGTGAGGTAGTGGACTACCAGGCGGGACGGGCCCTGCTGCGCCCCTTGGGTGGGGGCATCGAATGGGAGGCAGACCCGGACGAGCTCCGGTCGGCCGACGCCAACGAACGCCTGCGAGCACGCGTGACCGAGATGAACACGAGGCGGTTCTGATGCCAGCGCGTTCTGTATGGCGATTCGTGAACTACACGATCAGTCACGTGAACGAGGGCGGCGTGACATGGGAGATCTTCTGCGCGACCTTCGGCTGCGCCGACTCTCACATCGCCGACCGAGACGAAAAGTGCTCCGCGTGGGCCATGCGGCACACGGCCAAGACGGGCCACGACCTGTTCCGGCGTACATGCACTGACCGCGCTCGTGTGACCGTTTCCTCCCACCGGGGATAGCTCCGCCGCGCCCCGAGGCATCTGTGTCACTCCAAGATCTCCCGCCCGGGATGGGCGGCGGCGGTCATTCATGGCCGCGTCAGCTGAGCAGGAAGGTGCAGTAATGCTTGACGGAACCAAGCTGTACGGGCTCGACATCAGCGGGGCCTCCTTCGTGAAGGCGTGCGGAGGTCCCTGCACTGAGGGGTGCGTGACCCTCGCCCGGATCGGCGACGACGCCTGGGCGCTGGGGGACAGCAAGCGGCCGGATGTGGAGCCGCTGCGGTTCACCACGGAGGAGCTGGACGCAGCCGGCATCGATCCGGCGAGGTTCGGGCTGCCTGTCTGATCTCCCCCCGAGGACCGGTCCCGGCTCCCGCGTGGAACCGGGACCGGTCCTCCCCCGACCTTCGACGCCCGACAGGAACGACTGGTGCATTACCACGGCTATCAATGGGTTGGGGCGAAAGAGCGTTTCGACCAGGAGGCCCTCCGGCGGCCTCCGCATCCCGAGCCGCCGCCGGCCGGAAGTAAGCCGGAGCTGATCCAGCGCCATCGCGAGGTGGCAGCGGAGTTCCCGACCGTGGATCTCCCTCCGCTGGAGACGGCTTACTGGCTCGTCAAACCGCGCTCCTTAGTTCGTGGCACGTGGGATGAGGCGAAGTACGCGGCCGCCTGGATCGAGGCGCGCGTGGCCGAGTACGCGCCCCGGTTTGCCTCCGAATGGGAGCGCAGCTTCAACGATCTCGCGTTCCTAGCCAACTCCGTTGTTGAGAAGCTGAGCTTCGGGGGCGATGTGTCTCTCGGGTTCTATCTCGAACGCCCCTCGTACCTGTCGCTGGCGGTGGTGACGTGCTCTCCGAACCGTTCAAAGCCTGAACTGACGTGTCCCGTTGAGCGCACAGGGATGGTGTGACCAGCCTGATTCCCCGGGATCGGCACCGGCCACCGGCACGGAAGTGAGGTCTACGCGGGCGTGATTCTCCGAGGGTCCAAGGCAGGGCAAAGATTCACTGCGCAAGGTTGCGCCGCTACGGTCGTCCCTATGACGCCCCCGGCATCCGCAGCTCGATCGTTCGACCTGCGGGTCGAGTCAGTTGATCACGTGCTCGATCGGGTGGAGCGGTCGCTTGACACCTGCCTGGACCGCGACACGGTCGTGCGTAAGCGCCGCACGGTCGGGGCACAGACGGACCGGGGAACGTGGGTACGCGTCGAGAAACGGGCGGTCGACAGGATCGGAGTCCAGGGCTGGAACGGCACGGAGTGCGCTGCACGTCTGGAGGGCGTCGCGCAGCCCGCATGGCTTGGGTGCGTAGTCTGGCAGGACGCGAGCGAGCCGGTGGTGTGGCGAGCTGATGAGACCCGGCTCCTGCCTGGTTCACCTGTTGGAGCCGCTGTGCTCGGTGGAGACCCAGGGCTGCCGGATGAGTGGTGGCAGGCGCTCAACGTCTCGCTGGATGCCCTCGCGACTCAGGACACCGGGCGCATCGCCACACCGGACACCGTCACTATCACCCAATCCCTCGTCACCGAGTCCATCCGTAGTGTCTTTCCCAGCGACTTCGATACGACCATTGAGCGGTGGGTGCCGGCTCACGCCGATCTGAACTGGGCCAACATGACCGCCCCGACGTTCAGTCTCTTTGACTGGGAGGACTGGGGAATCGCACCGCTGGGGCTGGACTCCGCCTCGTTGTGGGCAAGTTCCCTTGCCGTCCCGCCTCTGGCCGATCGTGTACGGCGAGAGCGTCGCTCGGACTTCAGGAGTCGCGACGGCCAGTTGATGACGTTGTTCGTGTGCTCGAAGATCCTCGGGCCGAGTGCCCATCGGGAGGATCCTCGGCTGGAGCCAGCACGTCACATGGCGAAGCAGGTTGTCGCTGAGCTTCAGAGGACAGCGTAAAAGGGAGGCATAAGCACGGCCGTTTTTTTGGGACACGTGGCGGCTTTCTGGACCTTCTACGCCTCTCCATTCCGGATAGTGCCCCACAGCTCCGACATCTCCACCACCACACCAGGCGCCATCAGCAGCAACGGCTCGTCATACACAGGCACCTGAGGGAGCGCCACCGCCCCCGCCTCCCTCGCAATCAGGTACGCCGGAAGCCCGTCCACCGCATGGAATTCGCCGATGGCTGCGACCGTGGCCCGACCTGCTGCCACCTGGGCCAGGGACAGGGCCGTCGAGCCCATCACCCTTGCCGTGCAGTGACGGGCGGACAGAGCGGTGAGGAGGGTGTCCAGGCCCGGCCAGTGGGCGTGGGCTGCCCATTCCGTGAGGAAGAGGTGGCCCGTGAGGGTGGTGTGGGTGGCTGCGCGGGTCGGGGTGCCGTTCAGGTGGGCGCCTCTTCCTCGGATTGCCGTGAAGGTCTCGCCTCGCCATGGGTCGGCCACCAAGCCGAGTAGTGGGGTGCCGTCGGGGGCCGCCAGGCCCAGGGAGAAGGAGCACCAGCCGATGCCGTGGGCGTAGTTTGTCGTGCCGTCCACCGGGTCCACCACCCAGTACGGTGCGTTCGGGGTTGTCGGCTTGTCGGTGCCGTATTCCTCGCCCTCGATGCCGTGGTTCGGGAAGGACGCCCGTAGGACCGAGCGGACGTGGGCCTCGATGGTCTCGTCCGTCTGCGTGACGATGTCTGCCGGGCTTGCCTTCTCCCGCACACCGCCGTCACGCGGGCGGCGGATCGTCTCTGATGCCCAGGCTGCCAAGTCGGTCGCGACCGCCAGAGCCCGGTCGAGGTCCAGGTCCAGATCCAGGTCCAGGTCGTCGTTCACAGGGTTCACCGCCGGTCGGGTCAGGGACGGTCCTCGGGAAGGATGCCATGGCTCCGCACCGGTGCTCGCCGCGGGCGCCGATGGACGGCAGCGTCAAATTCCGTCCAACGATCACGAGCCCTGCGTGTCGCTTATGTGTATATATGCGCTCACATGAGATTACTTCTAGCGGTTTGCCCGTACTTGAACAGGAGTAATCCGCATGGCATCACAGGCACCCGCCCGTAGACCCCGCCCCAGCCTGCAGCGGCTGACCACGGTCACGCTCGCCCTCGGTACGCTCGGCGCGCTCGTCGCCGCTACGCCGGCCGGGGCCGCGGGCTCGCCGCGCAGGGCCGATCACGGGTTCCGGGAGCGCGACCTGGTGTCCGACATCCCGGGCAGGGCGGAGAAGACCGACCGGAACCTGGTCAACCCCTGGGGTCTGGTCCGTACGCCCTCCGGCAACATCTTCGTCTCGGACAACGGCTCGAACCTGGCCACGACGTACTCGGGCGCCCGGGACAACAAGCCGGTCAACATCCTCTCCCCGGTCGTGTCGATCCCCGAGGGCGGCGCCCCGACCGGGGTCGTGCGCAACGACACCGACAGGTTTCGCTTCACTGACCCCCAGTCGGGGAGGTCCGGGGTCGCCCGTTACCTCTTCGCGGGGGAGGACGGTGACATCTTCGCCTTCAACAAGAACGTGAACCCGACGAGCGCCGTCCGGGTCGCGCACGAGAACAGTGGCGAGGAGAACGCCGTCTTCAAGGGCCTGGCGCTCGTGCCGGGCAAGAAGGAGAACGGAGGCAACAAGAAGCGCGGGCAGGACTGCAAGAAGGGCGGCAAGTGCCACGAGCCGCGTGTGCTGGTCGCGAACTTCCGTGACGCCCGCATCGACAGCTTCGACACGAACTTCGACCTCCTGCCGCCGGACGGCCGATTCCAGGACCCGAACCTCCCGGACGACTTCGCGCCGTTCGACGTCAAGCTGATCGGCGACAAGGTCTTCGTGACCTACGCCAAGCAGGACGAGGACAAGGAGGACGACGTCCCCGGTCCCGGCAACGGCTTCATCAACGTGTTCAGCACCGAGGGCAAGCTCCTCAAGCGCTTCGCGAGCAACGGCCCGCTCAACTCGCCCTGGGGTCTGGAGACGGCGCCCGAGAAGTTCGGGAAGTTCTCCGGCGACCTGCTCGTCGGCAACTTCGGTGACGGCAAGATCAACGTCTTCGACCTGCGGACCGGCGACTTCGAGGGAACCCTTGAGGACCGCAACGGGGACCCGATCGTGATCGACGGGCTGTGGGGGCTCCAGCGCGGCACCGACAAGTCGGGCGGCCGTAACAGCGTCTGGTTCGCCGCGGGCATCAACGACGAGGAGAACGGACTCCTCGGCACCCTCCGCGCCGAGAAGTAGGACGTCGCCGTACCTTCGGGTGCTTGTCCGGCGGATCACCCGTCGGGCGAGCACCCGCCCCTCCCCAGCCCACCGCTATCGGGTCACACCTGAGGCGGGTTAGGCTCTCGGCTGATCTTGGAGCTGAGAGCGGACAAGCGGCGGAAACGGGGTTGCGACATGGGTGGGGCTGTCACTGCTGTGAGCAGTAACGGGGAGTACTCCTTCACCAAGCCGAATCGGGAGAGCATCACGCTGCTCGCCGGGCTCGGGGTCGAGGGGGACGTGCATGCCGGCGTCACCGTCAAGCATCGGTCCCGCGTTGCTCAGGATCCGACGCAGCCCAACCTGCGTCAGGTGCACCTCATTCATGAGGAGCTTTTCGAGGAGGTCGCGGGCAACGGGTTCCGGGTGGTGGCCGGGGAGCTAGGGGAGAACATCACCACCCGGGGGATCGATCTGCTGGGGCTGCCCACCGGGGCGTTGCTGCGGATCGGAGACGACGCCGTCGTCGAAGTGACCGGGCTGCGCAATCCCTGTGCTCAGATCGACAACTTTCAGAAGGGGCTCCTGAAGGAGGTCGTGGGGCGCGGTGAGGACGGGCGCGTCGTGCACAAGGCCGGGGTCATGGGTGTGGTGAAGGTGGGGGGCGTGGTGCGGCCCGGGGATCCCATCGCCGTGGAGCTGCCTGACCGCCCGCATCGGGCGCTTGAGCGGGTCTGAAAGGCGACCTGTCAGGGGAAGGGTGTTCAGGTGGTGGACAGGAACGCCCTTGTCGCCTCGTACGGCCCCTTCGGGCTGTCCCAGTGGATGGCGTAGCCGGCGACCGTGTGTCCGCCGCGCTCATGCTGGGCCGCGCGCTGCGTGGCCGACGGCCCGTCCTCTTCACGGCTCCCCCCGCCGCCAAATGCGAAAATTTTACCCAATACCTATTGACTCATGACGTATCGCATACTAGGCCATTACTAGACCACAACACCGAAAGAGCCACAAAGTCGATGAGGACGTCTAATCGACGGAGTGACTTGGACAGGATGTGGTTCAGGCCCCCGGCAAGCCGGCGCGATACCGAGGCGACAGTGACGACTGAAGCTTCAGGACACGTGCAGCACTACCGGGGACTGTTTTTGTACCCGGTAGTGCCTCCGGATATCCGCATGCGACCAGCTGGTCACCCTGCGTCGATGTCGGGCTGGATCTCCACGGTGAAAACCGCGTCCTCGGGGCCGACGCCTTCCTCGTCCTCCCAGACGATCACGCGCACATGCCTCTCCCCGATGCCACGCACCTCCCACTCGGTCACCAGGTCGGTGACGACGAGCGCGGCGACGTACTGCGCGCCATGGGCCGGGTCGTCGGTGGTGACGGTCCCCTGCCGGCGCCCGGGGTGGCCGCCGTAGGGGCGCCAGCCCTCCGAACCGTGCGGCTCGTCGACCCGGTACACCCAGCGCTTCTCGGTGCCGCCCATGGCACCGATCCTTCCATGGCTTGAAGGCCACGCCCGCCACGCGCCTCGACGATGAAGGGTCGGCACACCCGTCGGGGCGAACGAGGCAGCGGTGAGGGTGCCGCGCTACTGCCGTACACGTGCGCGAATCTCTCGCCACGGGTTTGCCGCCTCCGTCGCCGCATCGGGTGCTGTCGGCATCAACAACTCCTTGCACGAGGGAAGTTGAGGCAAAGACAGGCTCCCACCAGGCCCGGAGCACGCCGGAAAAAGATCTCTCCCGACTCCTGTCACATCCCCGTACGCCCGTCCGTCAGTGCTGTGAAGACGCCAACCAAGGCCCACGCCAAGGAGAGCAGACATGACGAACACCTCGATCTCCCGTATGCCCAACCCGGCCGAGTTCGTCCCCGAGCTGAACGACATCAGCGCCGCCCTCTTCCGAGCCACGGGCAACCGCTCGGTGCCGCGCGCCACGATGAGCCTCGTCCACCTGCGCGCCGGGCAGATCGTCGGGAACACCTACCTGACGGTCCTGAACACCGGTTTCCTGCGCAAGGCCGGGGAGTCCGAGGAGCGCATCACGGCCGTCTCCTCCTGGCAGGACGCCCCGTACTTCACGGACGCCGAGCGCGCCGCCCTCGCCTTGGTGGAGGCCACCCTCCAGCCCGCCCCGCACGGCCAGGAGCGCGTCTCCGACGAGCTGTACGCCGAGGTGGCGAAGCACTACGACAAGAAGGCGCTGGCCACCCTCACCATCGCGATCGGCCAGATCAACTTCTTCATCGCCCTGGCCGTCATCGGCAAGCCCCAGCCGGTCAGCTCCCTCGCGGCCGAGCAGTGGGACTGACTTCACCAGGAACTCGCCGATATCAGAGCCTGCCGATATCAGAAGCTCATCTCCCTCGGTTCCTCCGGGGTCGTCGGAAACTTGACAAGCCCCGACTCAGGTTCAGCTCGTCCGCCGATCCCGGCGTTAGCCTCAGGGCACAGACAAAGGGAGGCAGACATGGCGAAGGTTCCCAGCTCGGTGATCGCCGCGACCGGGCTCGTCGGTGGTTACGGCGTCGCTCGTTGGACCAAGAAGCGACAGCTCGGCGGGGCCGTCCTGGCCGTCGCGGGGGCCGCCGCCGCGCAGCAGTGGCGGCAACAGGCAGGCGGGAAGGCCGCCGGTGCGCTGACCGCCGCGTACGTCGCCGCGTTCGCCGGATCCCACCCGCTGGCGAAGAAGGTCGGCGCGTGGCCGTCGGTCTTCGGTGTCGCGGGCGCCGTGGCCCTGGCCTCCTGGGCTGTCGCCGACCGCCGGGGCTGAGTATCCCCACGTCATTCGCCGACCGCCGAGGCTGAGCCAGCCGACCTCGTTCGCCGACCGGACCGCCGGGGCCGAGTCAGCCCACATCTGAATCACCCCACCCCGTTCGCCGACCGAAACGACCGCCGATACGCCTGCGGACTCGTCCCCACCACCCGGCGGAACCGCTCCCGGAAAGCCGTCGGCGACCCGAAGCCCGCCTGGGCCGCGATCCGTTCCACCGGGTACGGCGTCGTCTCCAGCAGGTACTGCGCCCGCCGTACCCGCGCCCGGTGCAGCCACTGCAGAGGTGTCGTACCGGTCTGCTCGCGGAAGCGGCGGTTGAGGGTGCGGCTGCTCATGCGGGCCTGTGCCGCGATCTCGTCCAGGGTGAGGTCGCGGTCGCAGTTGTGCTCCAGCCAGGTCAGGAGGGGCTCCAGGGTCGCTCCGGCCGGGGCCGGAGGCAGGTCGTGGACGATGAACTGGGCCTGCCCGCCCTCCCGTTCCAGCGGCATCACGGACATCCGGGCCGCGTGCGCGGCGACCGCCGAGCCGTGGTCCTTGCGGATCATGTGCAGGCACATGTCCATGGCCGCGGCCGCGCCCGCCGAGGTGAGGAACTGGCCGTTGTCGACGTAGAGGACGTTCGGGTCGACGGTGATCTTCGGGTACATCGCGGCGAGGTCCCCGGCCGCCCTCCAGTGCGTCGTCGCCCGCCAACCGTCCAGCAGACCCGTCGCCGCGAACACGAACGCGCCCACGCAGATCGACGCTACGCGCGTCCCGTTCGCCGCCGCCGCGCACAACGCCTCCGCGACGCCCGGCGGCAGCGGCGCGGTCGGGTCGGCGACGCCCGGCAGCATGATCGTGTCCGCCTCCGCCAGCGCCTCCAGGCCGTACGGCGCCCGCACCGTGAAGACCCCCGCACCCGCGCTCACCTCCCCCGCCGGGGAGCAGACCCGCACCCGGTAGGCGGGCCGCCCGTCCGGCAGCCGGGCCCAGCCGAAGGTGTCGATCGGGACGGACAGGTCGAACGGGATCACCTGGTCCAGCGCCAGGACGGCCACGGCGTGCATGGCAAGAACGTAGCAGTGCGACGGATTGTCGCCAGCTGCACTGCCGCCCGCAACTCGCCCGGGCCGGAGCGCGCAACCGGGATCGTCGCGCGGCACCCCGTGCTACGCGATCACCGGCAAGGAGGACGGGGCACGGCTGCCACGACGTACGCGGAAACGCTTCAGCCGATCGCCGCGGGCCACTGTCGGCGCAGGTCAGGCACGTACCAGGAAGGCGCAAGAGCGGTCCCCCGGCCAGTGTGGTGACTTCGCGTCACAGATCGACTCCATTGCGTGACCAGTCGCGGGTGAGGGGACGTACCAGCCCGAACGGAAACCACCGCCCCCTCTTCAGGAGGATCGGAAGACGATGACCATCAGGCGCCCCCTCACTCTGGCCCGCGCAACCGCCGCTGCCGCGGCCGCCGCGGCCGCCCTGCTGCTGCCGCTGTCCGCCGCACCGGCCAACGCCGCCGCGGCACCCGCCGCCGCCCTGCCCCCCGGCGTGATCCACCTCGAAGACAGCGAGCCCTGTCCGCCCGCCACCCTGTGCCTGTACCGCGACTACGGCCGCCAGGGCCCGGCGTACGGCATCGGCGCCGGCTACTACGTCGACCTGCGCCGGCTGCCCATGCCCGGCGGCGTCGGCGGCCCCAGCGCCGCCGACAACGTCTCCTCGTGGGTGAACAACACCGGCTACGCCGCCCTGCTCATCGACGAGGAGGACCAGCAGGACCGGCCCCTGTTCCCCGGGCAGTACCTTGAGGAGCCCCCGCCCACGAACGACACGGTCGACGTGGTTCGCTGGCTGTAACAGCGGAAGAACACCGGGGCCACTGTCGCGCCTGCGGGGGTGGCCCCTCGCCTCCGGCCCCGGCCACCTCTGGCGAGAATCAGTCGCTCCCTGGCAGCCACGCCACTTCTCCAAGATCCGCCGCCCGCCTAACGTCCCTGCGTGACCAAGTTCCTCCTCGCCGTCCACGTCCTCGCCGCGATCGTCGCCATCGGGCCCGTCACCGTCGCCGCCAGCATGTTCCCGCCCGCCGCCCGCCGGGCCCTGCCCGCCCCGGACGACGCCCGGGCCGCGGAGACGCTGCAGCTGCTGCACCGCATCTGCAAGGTCTACGCCGTCGCCGGTGTCGTCGTCCCGGTCTTCGGGTTCGCCACCGCGAGCAATATGGGCGTGCTCGGCAGCGCCTGGCTGATCGTGTCCATCGCGCTCACGGCGCTGGCCGCCCTCGTACTCGCCGCGCTGGTGCTGCCCGCCCAGACCGCGCTCGTGGAGGGTGAGGGCACACGCGAGAAGACCGTCCGACTGGCCATGTTCACCGGAGTGTTCAACCTGCTGTGGGCGGCCGTGACGATCCTGATGATCGTGCGGCCGGGGTCGACGACCGGAGCCTGAGTTTCTGTTATCGGCGGCGGATGTCGTCCGTCTCCGGGGCATGCACGTGACACCTCAGACCATCAGCCGCCGGAGTCTCGTCAAGGCCGCGGGAGTCGCGACCGCGGCAACCGCCCTCGGTACGAGTGCGAGTACGGCACCCGCCGCCGCTGCCGCCGCCTTCGCACACCCCGGTCTGCTGCACACCCGTACCGACCTCGCCCGGATGGCGGCCAAGGTGAAGGCGGGCGCCGCGCCCTGGACCGCCGGATACGCGAGGCTCACCGCCAACCGGCATGCGCAGAGCGGCTGGCGGCCCAACCCGCAGCCGACCGTCTACCGGGGCGACGGCAGCCCGCAGAACTACGCCACCCTCTACAACGACATCCACGCCGCCTACCAGAACGCCCTCCGCCACCACGTGAGCGGAGAACAGGCCCACGCCGACACGGCCGTGGCGATCCTCAACGGCTGGTCGCGCACGCTCACCTCACTCGCCGGGTCCGCCGACCGGTTCCTCGCGGCCGGACTGTACGGCTACCAGTTCGCCAACGCCGCCGAACTCGTCCGCGACCACCCGGACTTCGACCTGCCCGCCGCCAGAAAGGTCCTGCTGAACGTCTTCTCCGCGCTCAGCGAGTCCTTCCTCGAACGGCACAACAACGCCGTCGTCACCAACTACTGGCCCAACTGGGACCTGAGCGCCCTCGCCTGCGTCCTGGCCACCGGCACCTTCTGCGACGACCGCGGCCGGGTCGACCAGGCCGTCGCGTACTTCAAGCAGGGCTCCGGTCTCGGCTCCGTCCGGCACGCCATCCCGGTCGTCCACGCCGACGGACTCGCCGAGTGGCTGGAGGCCGGCCGCGACCAGGGGCACGCCCTGCTCGGCGTGGGCCTCATGGGCACCATCTGCGAGATGGCCTGGAACCAGGGCATCGACCTCTACGGCTACGACGACAGCCGCTTCCTCAAGGGCGCCCAGTACGTGGCCAAGTGGAGCCTCGGGGAGTCCGTGCCGTACACGCCCAACACACGGAGGAAGGGTGCGATCAGCGGCTGGTCCGGGAGTGAGACGGCCACCGCCGCCGCTGCCGTCGACCCGGCCACGACCCGCCCGATCTGGGCGATGATCGCCAACCACTACACCCGGCGCCGCGGCCTGTCCGCCACCTACCTCACCCGGATCGCCGCCAAGGCCGCACCCGAGGGCGGCGGCGGGGACTACGGCCCCAACAGCGGCGGCTACGACCAACTCGGCTTCGGGACACTCACCTTCACCCGCGACCGCAGCCCTCGACCGCAGACCCCGGCCTCCCCCGGCCCGACCGCCACAGCCTCCGGCCACAGCCCGACAGCCGGGGCCTCCGACCCGCGCCCGCAGACACAGTCGACCGGCAAGCCCGGCCACGACCTCGCCGCGACCGGCACCGCCGACGTCCTCGGCTGGCTGGGCGCGGCGAGCGTCACCGCCGTGGCCGGCGGGCTGCTGCTGCTCCGGCGACGGGACAGGACCGCCCGGCGCCCGGAACAGTGACGGCAGTGACGGCAGTGACGGCAGTCCCGGCCCCTACAGCTCCGTCTGCCCCGCGCCCTTGAGCGCGTTCAGGTCGAAGACCTCGCCCATCTTGCCGAAGCCCAGGTCGCTGGGGTGCAGATGGTCCCCGGAGTCGTACTCGGGGCGCAGGCGGCGCGGGTCGTAGGGGTCCCTGAGGGACTTGTCGAAGTCGACGACGGCGTCGTACACCCGGCCCGCCCGGATCTGCGCGTTGACCTGCTGGCGCACCGCCTCCCGGGCCGGGGTCCAGCCGCGGTGGCCCTCGAACGGCATGAGCGTGGCGCCGACGACCTTCAGGCCGCGGGCGTGGGCCTGGCGGACCAGGGTGCGCAGGCCGTCGGCGATCCGGTCCGGATCGGCGAGCTTCGGGTTGCGCAGGATGTCGTTGATGCCGAGGTCGATGACGACGACCTTGACGTTGGTCCGGGACAGCGCGTCCCGGCCGAAGCGGCCCAGGCCGCTCTGGTTCTCGGCGGGCCGGCCGAGGCCGTCGGCGAGGACCTGGTTGCCGCTGATGCCCTCGTTGACGATGCCGTAGCGGGGCAGCGCCTCGCCGCTCTCGACGGCCGTGCGCAGGCGGCCGGAGAGGACGTCGGTCCAGCGGTGGTTGGCGCCGACGGTGGAGGTTATGCCGTCGGTGATGGAGTCGCCGAACACGACGACCGTGCCGGTGGCCTCGTTGCTCAGGACGTCGAGGGCCGTCAGATAGCGCCAGTACGGGGTCTGTTCGGTGTACGGGGTGCCGGTCGCGTCCTCGGTGCGGTCGCCCTGGGCGACGTACGACAGCTGCCGCGCGTGCGGGTGGTACGTCACCGGGCCGGACGGGGTGGGTGAGTACGTGGTGACCAGGACGTCCGTGCCGTGCGGGATGGTCAGGCGCACCGCGTCGCTGAGCACCTGGCCGCCGGCCGGTATGACGACGCCGACGCTGCCGTTGAAGGTGAGGCGCCGCATCGTTTCCGCGTCGGCCGCGGCGGTGCCGTCACCCGCCGAGAGGGCGAGGGAGGCGTGCGTGATGGTCAACGGGGACTGGCCGTACAGGTTCGACAGCGTGATCCGGGCGCTCGTCCCTCCGGTGCTCGCGTGCACCACGTTCCGCACCGAGCGGCCGGCCAGGCCCGCCGTCTCCGTGCCCGGCTCGCCGCCCGCGGGCGCCGTGGACCAGGCGCCGACCCAGGTGCCGGTCGAGGCGGGAGCGACGGACGAGTCGTGGTGCGGGCGGCCGCCGGCGAAGGTGCCGCGAGGGGTGCCGTCGTCGGCCGCCACGGTGACGTAGATGACGGCGCACACGGCCACGACGAGCGCGACAAGCGCACTCAACACTGCATAACCACGACGCTTGGCCACGGTTCTGTTGTTCTCCCCCGGACAATGGGAGCCCGAGGCTCCGGTCTGAAGAGCCCATGATCGCTCATGGACCCGGGAGAGCTGACAGGGCCCTGCCCAAAACCCCCCTCCGGACAGACGCCGGGAACTCCTGTTCCGTTCCGGGAGTCGGTCAGGAAGGGACAATTGTGTGCGGGATCACCGGACGGGTGGAGCTGAACGGGTGGAGCTGATGGAACATACGGAGACGGAAACACCGAGCCGGACCACGTCGTACCGGACCATGACCGCCTTCACCCCGGCCGACGAGGAGCGCCGGCGCGGGGTACGGCGCATGAAGCTGACGGCGGCCGGCCTGCTGCTGTTCGTGGCGGTCGTCTACGTGCTGGCCACCTGGGCCTCGCACGAAGGCGCCGGCCCCTGGGCGGGCTATGTGGCCGCCGCCGCCGAGGCCGGCATGGTCGGCGCCCTGGCCGACTGGTTCGCGGTCACCGCCCTCTTCCGGCACCCCCTCGGGCTGCCCATCCCGCACACCGCGATCATCCCGACCAAGAAGGACCAGCTCGGCGTCTCGCTCGGCGAGTTCGTCGGCGAGAACTTCCTCTCCCAGGACGTCGTACGACAGCGGCTGCGCGCCGTCGGCATCGGCAGCCGGCTCGGCGCCTGGCTCGCCGAACCCGACCACGCCGACCGGGTCACCGCGGAACTGGCCACCGCCCTCAGAGGCGCCCTGACCGTGCTGCGCGACTCCGACGTACAGGCGGTCGTCGCAGAGGCGATCACCCGGCGCGCCGACGCCCAGGAGATCGCACCCGGCATCGGCAAAATGCTGGAGAAGATCGTCGCCGACGGCGGCCACAAACGGGTGGTCGACCTCGTGGTCGCCCGCGCCCACGACTGGCTGGTCATCCACCGGGACGACGTGATGGTCGCCGTGGAGGGCGGCGCACCCGGCTGGACCCCGCGGTTCGTGGACCGGAAGGTCGGCGAACGCGTCTACAAGGAGCTGCTGCGCTTCGTCACCGAGATGCGCGACATGCCCTCCCACCCCGCACGCGGCGCCCTCGACCGCTTCCTCACCGACTTCGCCTCCGACCTCCAGTCCGACACCGACACCCGCGCGCGGGTCGAACGACTCAAGGGCGAGGTGCTGGGCCGCGGCGAGGTGCAGGACCTGATCGCCTCCGCCTGGACGGCCGTACGCTCCATGATCGTCGCCGCGGCCGAGGACGAACGCAGCGAGCTGCGGCTGCGGGTACGGGCCGCCCTGCTCTCCCTGGGCTCCCGGATGGCCGCCGAACCGAAGGTGCAGGAGAAGGTCGACAGCTGGGTCGAGGGCGTGGCCGTGCACATCGTCACGACCTACCGCAAGGAGATCACCTCCCTGATCACCGACACCGTGGCCGGCTGGGACGCCGAGCACACCACCCGCAAGATCGAGGCCCACATCGGCCGCGACCTGCAGTTCATCCGGATCAACGGCACGGTGGTCGGCTCGCTCGCGGGTCTGCTGATCTACGTGATCTCACGGGGGGTCGGAGCCTGACCCCCGCCCCCTCTCCCCGACTCACCCCGACCGCCCAGGAATACTGACCCCATGACCCGCCTGATCCTCGCCACCCGCAACGCCGGAAAGATCACCGAGCTGAGGGCCATCCTCGCCGAAGCAGGCTTGCAGCACGAACTGGTAGGCGCCGACGCCTACCCCGACATCCCCGACGTCAAGGAAACCGGCGTGACGTTCGCGGAGAACGCCTTGCTGAAGGCACACGCCCTGGCCCAGGCCACCGGCCTGCCCGCCGTCGCCGACGACTCCGGCCTCTGCGTCGACGTCCTGAACGGCGCCCCTGGCATCTTCTCCGCCCGCTGGGCGGGACGACATGGGGACGATCGCGCCAACCTGGAGCTGCTGCTGGCCCAGCTGGCCGACATCACGGAGGAGCACCGCGGGGCACACTTCGCTTGCGCGGCAGCGCTGGCGTTGCCGGACGGGAGGGAGCGGGTGGTCGAGGGACAGCTGCGGGGTGTGCTGCGGCATGCTCCGTCCGGCACGAACGGCTTCGGCTACGACCCGATCCTGCAGCCGGAGGGCGAGACGCGGACTTGCGCCGAGCTGAGCCCGGAGGAGAAGAACGCGATCAGCCATCGGGGGAAGGCGTTTCGGGCGTTGGTGCCGGTTGTGCGGGAGTTGCTGGGCTGAGACGCGCCGAGGGGCCGTCCAGACGGACGGCCCCTCGGTGTGCGTGCGGCCGGTGGGATTCGAACCCACACGGGCTTTCGCCCACGGGCTTCTAAGGCCCGCGCGTGCTGCCTATTTCGCCACGGCCGCGTACGCCGCCATGCTACCGGTCAGGTGGTGCTTACTTGCGAGGAACGTCCACGCCCACCTCTGCACCAGGTGCTGGTGGTCGCATGACAGTTCGGACAAAGCAACCGTAAGTTCTCGCGTCGATCGTCGCTCCAGTCCCCGTTGATGTGATCGACCTCCAGGGTCATGGGCTTACCGAGCCACTCGGGGCCGACACCGCACTTGGCGCATTCCTCGGGCACACCAATCTCGCGAAGTGCACGACGCAACTGTGAGGTCTTTGTCCGGCGCTCGCTGTCGTGCCGGATCAGCACCTCTTCAGAACGCTTGGCATTGGCACCACGCTTGCCCCGCTGATGCGCCTGCCCCAGAAAGTGTTCGGTTGTGAGCTGCTCTTCGGCGATCCACTTGCTCAGCATCACGCGCTGCCCGCTGTTAACGGGTCTGTCCAAGCGGCGTAGCACCTCTGCGATGGACATCGACTCGGCGACTGCCGTTCGCAACTCATCAGGTGTGGGCCGCGGCTTCCGACCGCAGGGCCGAAAGTGCGAGACATCGATGTCGAAGTGAGCGAATCGCTGGGCAAGGTATCCCCGGAGGTAGCCATAGGGGCGTGTGCCGAAGAAGGCGATGACCTCGTCGATGTCGGAGCAATGGGCGGCAGCTTCGGTCAGTCGCTCGCGGGTGTACTGCGCGCCACCGTTCATGAGAGGCGACCCTCGGCACGCCCCTTGCCGCGACCGCGGTAACTATCCGTCGTGGAGTGGCAGTTGGGGCAGAGCAAGCGAAGGTTCTCGATCCGATTGTTCTGCCAGTTCCCGTCCCTGTGGTCGACCTCAAGCGGTAACGGTTCTCCCAGCCAGACCGCTTCGGTGCCACACAGAGCGCATCGCTCCGGAACACCTACGGCTGTCATCGCCCACTTGAGCCGGTCACTAGGAATGCGCCGGGCGTGGGCGACCGGCTGCTCGACGAGCAAGGTCTCCGGCGTTCGGGCGCGCCAAGGCTTCCCCCGCTGTGTCGGCACCCGGAAATGCGAGGTGTCAATCCCGTACACCTTGATCCGGCGACTGATGTGGGTGTGGTGGCCGCCGACGACCTCCAGCCCGAGGTGGCGCAGTACCTCGCACATGTTGGTCGATGCCGCGACCGCGCACTCAAGGACCTCCCTCGTCCACTTGACTCCCTCCCGCTCGAAATGCGAGACATCCACCCCCAGCTTCCTCATCCGCCCGAGCACGTACCGCCGCGTCGAACTCTTCGGATCCACCCCCAACCTCTCCAGCGCCTCCGACAACGTCCGCGCCCCCCCGAGCCGCCTCCTCCAGCCGCTCCCTGGTGTACGCACTGACCCCCATCGATCCCCTCCGTTCCGAGCGCGCATTCGCGGCCCGTACGGAGTAACGAACCGTTTATCGGACAGTCACGCCCGGAATGCAGAACGGCCCGCACCAGTCACCTCGGTGCGGGCCGTCGAGCAGCTGAAAGATGCCGACTGGGGCTCAGATACCCAGATCCTTGATGATCTTGGCCACGTGGCCGGTTGCCTTGACGTTGTAGAGGGCTCGTTCGACCTTGCCCTCCTCGTCGACGATCACCGTGGAGCGGATGACTCCGACGACGGTCTTGCCGTAGAGCTTCTTCTCGCCGAAGGCGCCGTATGCCTCCAGGACCTTCTTGTCGGGGTCGGCCACCAGCGTGACCTTCAGGGACTCCTTCTCGCGGAACTTCGCCAGCTTCTCCGGCTTGTCCGGGGAGACGCCGATGACGTCGTAGCCGGCGGAGGCCAGGACCTGGAGGTTGTCCGTGAAGTCGCAGGCCTGCTTGGTGCAGCCGGGAGTCAGGGCCGCGGGGTAGAAGTAGACGATGACCTTGCGGCCCTTGTGGTCCGACAGGGACACCTCGTTGCCGTCGGCGTCGGGCAGGGTGAAGGCGGGGGCCACATCCCCGGGCTGGAGTCGCTCGCTCATCGGTCCAGCGTAACGGGGGGCGTTGCGGCGCGGTGGAGGCTGGAGCTGACAGACTGTCCGGGACAGCATCAGGAGACTTCGGAGGCCGTACGGTGGCGGACACGTCGGACACCAGAACCCCGGCGCAGATCGAGGCGGACATCAGGCGCCGTCGCGAAGTGCTGGCCGAGACGCTCGACGAGATCGGGGTGCGGGTGCATCCGCAGACGATCGTCGCGGACGCCAAGGCCAAGGTCGTCGCCAATATCGATCACACGGTCGGGCGGGCCTACGTCCAGGTCAACCGGGTGGTCAGTGAGGTGCGGGCGCAGTTCGTGGACGAGGAGGGCGCGCCGCGGCTGGAGCGGGTCGTGCCGGTCGCGCTGGTCGTCGTCGGGGTCGTGGGCCTGCTCGCGGTGGGGTCGCGGCGGCGTAAGCGCTGACCAGGGCGGAGACGAGTAGTGGCCCGAGGTCGTACGAGCCCGTCCTAGGCAGGTAGGTTCGAGGCGTGAGCGCCAACAGAAACAGCAACCCTCAGCACGACAAGCTGCCCATCCGGATGCTGCACGACCGGGTTCTCGTGCGGCAGGACGCCGGTGAGGGCGAGCGGAGGTCGGGCGGCGGCATCCTGATTCCCGCGACCGCGGCGGTCGGGCGGCGGCTGGCCTGGGCCGAGGTCGTCGCGGTGGGGCAGAACGTACGGACCGTGGAGCCGGGTGACCGGGTTCTGTTCGATCCGGAGGACCGGGCCGAGGTCGAGGTGCGGGGCGTGGCGTACGTGCTCATGCGGGAGCGTGATCTGCACGCGGTGGCCGCCGACCGGTTCGAGGGCGGCGAGGACTCCACGGGTCTTTATCTCTGATCTTTATCTCTTTGTCTCTGATCAGAAGCTGAGAAGGTGAGGAGGGGCTGGTGACGGTTGTCACCAGCCCCTTTGTCGTTCCCTTGCTATGTTCGAAGGAGCCCGACGAGACGCGCCGTACCGGGATGCAGGCAAAGACGACGCACCGCAGAGAGTCGTCCGTTCGTCTCGGAGGTGTGTGTCGTGGCCTGGGTGCTGCTTGTCGTGGCCGGTCTGCTCGAGGTCGGCTGGTCGATCGGGATGAAGTACACCGACGGGTTCACGCGGGTCGTGCCCAGTGTGCTCACCGGTGCCGGGATCGTCGCCAGCATGGTGCTGCTGTCGTACGCCGCCAGGTCGCTGCCGATCGGTACCGCCTACGGCGTGTGGGTGGGGATCGGGGCGGCCGGGGCGGCGGTGCTCGGCATGGTGGTGCTGGGTGAGCCGGTCACCGCCGCCCGGATCTTCTTCGTCTGTCTGCTGCTGGTCGCCGTGGTGGGGCTTAAGGCGACCAGCGGTCACTGACCCTTCCTAAGGTAGGCCTCCGGCGTCGCCGCCGGTGGTGCCTGTGCCTCCGCCGGGGGTGCCGCCGCCGGTGGTCGTGCCACCGCCGGTGGTGTCTCCGCCGGTGGTCGTGCCGCCGGCCGTGGTGCCGCCGGCCGTGTCGCCCCCGGTGGTGCCGCCGGTGGTGGTGGTCGTACCGCCGTCCGTCGTGCCCCCGGTGGTGGTGCCGCCGGTGGTGGCGCCGCCGGTGGTGGTGCCGTCGGTCGGGGTGCCCGTCGGGCCGCCGTTGTCCTGGCCGCCGGTGGTGGTGGCGCCGCCGGTGTCCTGGCCGCCGTCGGTGGTGGCGCCGTCGGTCGGGGCGTCGGTCGGGGCCTGCGTGCCGGGTGCCTGGACCTCGGCGCCCTGCTGCAGCTGGAGGTCGAAGTCGGTGACCGGCTTGCCCTTGAGGGCGTCCTTGGTGAACTGGGCCCAGATCTGGGTGGGCGCGCCGCCGCCGTTGATGCGCGGCAGGCCCATCGCGCCGTACAGCGGCTTGTGGGCCGCGGTGACCGGGTCCTGGCCCATGACGGAGACGACGGTGGCGAGGTCGGGGGTGTAGCCGGCGAACCAGGCGGCGGTGTCCTCCTCGGCGGTGCCGGTCTTGCCGGCGGCGGGGCGGCCGGCGGCCTGGGCGGCGGTGGCGGTGCCGGACTGGACCACGCTCTGCAGGATGGAGGTGGTGGTGTCGGCGGCCTCGCGGCTGACGGCCTGCTTGACGGGCTCGTCGGGGAGCTTGATCTCCTCTGCGCCGGCCTTGGTGATCTTCTCGATCATCGTGTACGTGCCGTGCTTGCCGTGGTTGGCGAGGGTCGCGTACGACTCCGCCATGTCCAGGACGCTGGCGGTGGCGGTGCCGAGGGCGATGGACGGGTAGGGCTGGAGGTCCTTGGTGTCGGCGGGGACACCGAGGGCCACGGCGGTCTGCTTGACCTTGGACGGGCCGACGTCGACGGCCATCTGCGCGTACACGGAGTTCACCGACAGGTCGGTGGCCTTGCGGACGGTGATGTTGCCGTAGGACTTGGAGTCCTCGTTCTCGGGGGCGTAGGGGCCGCCGCTCCAGCCCTGGACGGTCCGCTTGTTGGTGCCGTCGTAGTAGGTGTTCGGGGTGATGGTCTGGCCGGCCTGGGTGGTCGAGCCGTTCTGGACCGCCGAGGTGAACACGAACGGCTTGAAGGTGGAACCGACCTGGAAGTCACCGCGGGTGGCGCCGTTGGTGTACTGCTTCACGTAGTCGACGCCGCCGTACATGGCGACGACCTTGCCGGTCTTGGGGTCGACGGAGGCGCCGCCGGCGCGGACGGCGTTGTCGACCTTGTTGTTCTTCTTGTCCAGCTTGGACATCAGCTGGTCGTCGACGGCCTTGACGAAGGCGTCCTGCTTGTCCTTCTGGATGGTGGTGGTGATGCGGTAGCCGCCGAGGGCCAGCTTGTCGGGGTCGATGATGTTGTTGGTGGTCAGGTAGTGCTTGACCGCCTCGACGAGGTAGCCGCGCTGGCCGGAGAGACCGGTGGAGATGGTCTGCTCCTTCGGCATGGGGAACTTCATGCCGGCGCGCTTGGTCTCGCTGAGCCAGCCCTTCGTGACCATGCCGTCCAGGACGTAGTTCCAGCGGGCGAGGGCGGCGGGCTTGTTCTCGGGGTGGGCTACGACGTCGTACTCGCTCGGTGCGTTGACGAGGGCGGCGAGGTAGGCGGCGCGGGCCGGGTCGAGGTCGGCGGCGTCCACGCCGTAGTAGGCCTGGGCGGCGGCCTGGATGCCGTAGGCGTTGCGGCCGAAGTAGCTCGTGTTGAGGTAGCCCTCGAGGATCTCGGCCTTGGACTTGTTGCGGTCCAGCTTGATCGAGATGAAGAACTCCTTGGCCTTACGGGTGACCGTCTGTTCCTGGGCCAGGTAGTAGTTCTTCACGTACTGCTGGGTGATCGTCGAGCCGGACTGCTTGCCCTTGCCGGTGGCGGTGTTCCAGCCGGCGCGGAGCATGGCCTTGGGGTCGATGGCGGACTCGGTGTAGAAGTCGCGGTCCTCGGCGGCCAGGACGGCGTGCTGGGCGGCCTTGGAGACCTGGGCGAGGTCGACGTTCTCGCGGTTGATCTGGCCGTCGCGGGCGAGCTGGGAGCCGTCGGCGTAGAGGTAGACGTTGCTCTGCTTGGTGGCGAGGGCGTTGGCGGGCGGGATCTTCACGAGCGAGTAGCCGAGGAAGAACAGGCCGATCACCAGCAGGACGCCGATCACGAACGTGCTCAGCACCATCCGCCAGGTGGGGATGATCCGCCGCCACCCGGTCCGCTTGGGCCGCTTGGGCTTCTTGCCCTTGCCGCCGCCGGGGCCGTCGGGGCCACCAGGGCCGTCGGGACCGCCGGGACCGCCGCTGTCCGCGAGGTGGGCGGGGGGCCCGTCGGGGGTCTGGGTCGTGGAGGTGGTGGAGGTGGAGGTGGCGCGGGCGCCGTGGGCGGCAGCGGGGCCGCCCGCAGCTGCAGCACCGGCACCGGCCGCGGAGGCGGCCGGGGACTTCGGGGCGGCGGAGGCAGAGGCCCCGGCGGCCATGGCGGCGGCGCTCGCCGCAGCACCGCCGGCCGCGGCGGCCTGAGCGGCGGCGCTCCCCTTGCCGGGCCGGTTCGGCCGGTTCGGCTGGCCCGGCTGGGCGGACTGGCTCGGCCGATTCGGCTGCGCCGACTCGGCCTGGCCAGGAGCCTTGATCCGGCGGAGGACCTGCGTGGACTCGGCGGGTGCCGGAGCCTCGCCGGAGGCCTGGGAGGCGGCGGCTCCCTGGTTCCCCTCCTGGGAAGCCCGGGGCGCCTTGATACGCCGGAGGACCTGGGTGCTCTCCGCCGCGTTGGGCTGCTCGGACTCGTGCGACCTGTCGTCCGCCTGGGCCCGCCCGGACTGCTGGGGCACTCCGGCCCGCTGCGACGTCGTGGCCGAGTCGGCCTGCTTCTGGGACTCGTCGGACTTCGCCGAGCCCTGCGACTGCCCGGGGAGCCGGGACCCCACCGATGGCTGGGAGCCCTGGGACTTCTCGAACGGACGGAACTCGGCAGAGCCCTGGGGCTTCTCGGACCCCTGGGCGCTCCCCGCTGCCCGGGGCTTCTCAGCACCCTGGGCCTTGCCGGACGCCTGAGGCCTGTCGGACGACGCCGGGGCCTTGTCGAACGGACGGAACCCGGCAGACCCCTGGGGCTTCTCGGGCCCCTGAGCGTTCCCGGATGCCTGGGACTTCTCAGACCCCTGCGACTCCACGGACGACTCGAACTTCTGGGACTTCTGGGACTCTTCGGCGTCCGTGCCCACCTGGATGCCCCGGCCTTCCGTCCTCCCCGCACGGCTCGCCTGAGCCGCCCGACGAGCCCGCGCGGCCTGGTCGGCACCGGCACCCGGAAGCGACTGACCGCCGGACGTCCGGTCCGCCGCACCCGCCTGTCCCTGGGCACCCCGAGCCGACCCGGCGGCCGAACCCGGACGGTCCTGCTGCGAGCTGCCCTGCTCTCGGCCCCCGTGCTGGCCCTTCCGGTCCCCGGACCCGTCCTTCTCGGCGGCGGTTTCGCCGGCGGGCGTCTTCGGAGTCCGCTCCTCGCGGCTCCGGGCAGTGGACCCCGGCTCTCCGGGCCCTTCAGCCGGCAGCGGTTCTTCTGGGGCCCCACCCTGGGTGTGCTGCTGCGGCTGCGGCTCGTCGCTCATCTCGTGCACGGACTCCTGTTTCGCGTCGTACGTTTCCCGTACGCCTCGTACGCCTTACTAGCGCCCCCGGTTTGAAGACTGTCGCACCTGGCGTTCCGTTCCCGGATTCCGGCACGCTTCCGGGGCGGAAAATGCGTGGCCGGTCGCCGGTCCTCCGGACTAGGCTCCTGCGCTTCGGTGTCGAGCGGTCCAGGGAGGTCGACTGGCGTGGGCGCGGGACGGTTGTACGCGGCCGTCGCGGCGGGTGGATTCAGACGGTACGCGACGTATCGGGCGGCCACTGCGGCAGGGGTGTTCACCAACACGGTCTTCGGGCTGATTCTCGTCTACACCTACCTGGCGCTGTGGGACCAGAAACCGCACCTCGGAGGCTATGACCAGGCGCAGGCGGTCACCTTCGTGTGGCTGGGGCAGGCACTGTACGCGACTTTGTCGATTCAGGGGGGCGGCTTCGAGACCGAGTTCATGGAACGCATCCGTACGGGTGAGGTCGCGATCGATCTGTATCGGCCGGCGGATCTCCAAGTGTGGTGGCTCGCGAACGATTTGGGACGCGCGCTGTTCCAGCTGCTCGGGCGTGGAGTGATCCCGTTCGCCTTCGGGGCGCTGGTGTTCCCGACGGCGCTCCCGGACGATCCGGGCAGGTGGCTGGCCTTCCTGATTTCTGTCGCGCTCGCGATGATCGTCAGCTTCGGCATCCGCTACCTGGTGGCGCTGAGCGGGTTCTGGCTGCTGGACGGCACGGGGGCGCTGCAGACGCTGATGATCACGGGCATCTTCTGTTCGGGGATGGTCCTGCCGCTGAACGCCTTCCCGGGGACGCTCGGTGAGGTCGTACGGGTGCTGCCGTGGGCGGCGCAGCTCCAGGTGCCCGCGGACGTGCTGATGGGCGAGGCCGACCCGCTGCCCGCCTTCGTCTTCCAGGCGGCGTGGGCGGTGGTGCTGCTGGCGGCCGGGCGGCTGGTGCAGACGGCGGCGGCGCGGCGGGTGGTGGTGCAGGGTGGCTGAGTACAACGCCCTGGCTGAGGGGCTGCGCGCCTACCGGTTGATCTCCGGGATGTGGATCCGCTCCACGCTGACCTACCGGGTGTCCTTCGCGATGACCGTGGTCGGTGGTCTGCTGGTGACCGGTCTCGACTTCGTCTCGATCCTGCTGATGTTCTCCCGGGTCGACGTCCTCGGCGGCTGGTCGCTGCCCGAGGTCGCGTTCCTGTACGGGCTGTCGGCGACCTCGTTCGGGTTCGCGGACCTGGCGATCGGCTCGGCGGGCCGGCTGGGCACCCGGGTGCGCGACGGCACGCTCGACACCCTGCTGGTGCGGCCCGCGCCGGTGCTGGCGCAGGTCGCCGCCGACCGGTTCGCGCTGCGCCGGATCAGCCGGATCATGCAGGGGTCGCTGGTGCTGGGCTACGCGCTGGTCGCGTCGGACATCGGCTGGACGCCGGTCAAGGTGCTGATGGTGCCGGGGATGCTGGTCTGCGGCGGGGTGATCTTCTCGGCGGTGTTCGTGGCGGGGGCGGCCTTCCAGTTCGTGGCGCAGGACGCGTCCGAGGTGCAGAACGCGTTCACGTACGGCGGCCAGACGCTGTTGCAGTACCCGCCGACCGTGTTCGGCAAGGAGTTGGTGCGCGGGGTGACGTTCATGCTCCCGCTGGCCTTCGTCAACTGGGTGCCGGCGGCCTATGTGCTGGGGCAGCCGTATCCGCTGGACGGCGTGCCGGAGTGGGCGGCGTTCGCGCCGCCGCTGGTGGCGGTGGTGTGCTGCGCGGCGGCGGGGCTGGCGTGGCGGGTGGGCCTTCGGTCGTATCGGAGTACAGGGAGTTAGCGGTGGACGCGTTCATCGAGGTGGACCGGGTCGAGAAGGTCTTCGAGGTGCGCAGGAGGACCGGGTTCCTGAAGCGGGAGCGGCGGCAGGTGCGGGCGGTGGACTCGATCTCCTTCAGCGTGGCGCGCGGTGAGATGGTCGGCTACATCGGTCCGAACGGGGCCGGGAAGTCGACGACGATCAAGATGCTGACCGGCATCCTGACGCCGAGCGCGGGCCGGCTGCGGGTGGCGGGGATCGATCCCTCGCGGGAGCGGACGCGGCTGGCGCACCGGATCGGGGTGGTGTTCGGGCAGCGGACGACGCTGTGGTGGGACCTGCCGCTGATCGACTCCTACCGGCTGGCGCACCGCATGTACCGCATCCCGGACGCCCGTTACCGGCACAACCTGGACCGCTGCGTGGAACTGCTGGAGCTGGAGGCCCTGTTGGACGTGCCGGTGCGGCAGCTGTCGCTGGGCCAGCGGATGCGCGGGGACATCGCGGCGGCCCTGCTGCACGATCCGGAGGTGCTGTACCTGGACGAGCCGACGATCGGCCTGGATGTGGTGTCGAAGGCGAAGGTGCGGGGTTTCCTGCGGGAGTTGAACGCCGAGCGCGGGACGACGGTGCTGCTGACGACACACGATCTGCAGGACATCGAGCAGGTGTGCTCGCGGGTGATGGTGATCGACCATGGGCGGCTGATGTACGACGGTCCGCTCGCGGGGCTGCACGAGGCCGGGGAGGGCGAGCGGACGCTGGTGGTGGATCTGGAGCGGGAGCTGCCGCCGATCGAGGTGCCGTCGTGCCGGGTGGTGCGGGTGGAGGGGCCGCGGCAGTGGCTGGCGTTCCCGGCGGGGCAGTCGGCGGCGCCGCTGGTGGCGGCCGTCGCGGCCGAGTATCCGCTGGTGGACCTGTCGGTGCGGGAGCCGGACATCGAGGCCGTCATCGCGAAGATGTACGCCGAGAAGGCGGTCTCGTAGGTGTCTTCGCAGGTGGCTTCTCGCGGGCATCTCTTGGGCATCTCTTCGCGGGCATCTTCTCGTAGGCTTCTGCCATGACCGACGACGCAGTGCCGGAACTCCGTGCCTCCGACGCCGACCGTGAGCGGGTCGCCGAGGTCCTGCGGGACGCCGTCGCCGAGGGGCGGCTGGACATGGCGGAGTTCGAGGAGCGGCTGGAGGCGACGTACAAGGCGCGTACGTACGCCGAGCTGACGCCGATCACCCGTGACCTGCCGACCAGCGGGGCCGTGGCGCACGCTCCGGTCTCCTTCACCAAGGAACCGGTGCGGAAGGACGGGAGTTGGGCGGGCCGGATCGTCGGGGGTGAGGGGTCGTCCACGGGGGCGGTCGCCATCATGTCCGGCTTCCAGCGCAAGGGCCGCTGGACGGTGCCGAGGAAGTTCACCGCCTTCGCCTTCTGGGGCGGCGGCGAGATCGATCTGCGGGAGGCGGACTTCGCGGCCGCCGAGGTCCACATCAACTGTGTGGCGATCATGGGCGGGATGCAGGTGATCGTGCCGCCGGGCGTCGAGGTCGTCGTACGCGGGCTCGGCATCATGGGCGGCTTCGAACACCCCAAGGGCGACGAGACGGCCGAACTGGGCGCACCGCGGGTCGTCATCGGCGGCTTCGCCTTCTGGGGCGGGGTCGGCGTCGAGCGCAAGCAGCGGCGCAGGCTCGGCAAGTAATACGCCCCGTGGGTGGGGGCTGAGGTCCCTGGGGCTCCGCCCCAGACCCCGGCCCATGCCCACCCACCACCCGACTCGGTCGGCTGAGAAGGCTACGACGTGCAGACCTTGGTCAGTTCGCCCGCCGCGTCCGTCACCGGGCTGACGTCCGGCGTGTTGTCGCCGTTCTTGATGGCCGTACGGACGTTGTCCACGGCCTTGTTCAGGTTGTCGACCGCCTTGTTGACGTCGGCGTCGTCGGTCTTGTCGCCGATCTTTTCGAGGTTCTTGTCGATCGAGGCGAGGGCCTGGTCGAGCTGCGTCGGGTCGTCCGAGGCCTTCTCCACGGCCGTCTGGAGTTCGGTGACACTGTCGGCGATGGACTCGGCGGTCTGCATGCAGTCCAGAGCCTTGTTCACGGCGTCGCAGCCGGTGGTGAGGCCGGCGGTGAGCGCGGCGGTCGCTATGACGGCGGCGACGGCGGTGAGACGGCCTCGGCGTCGGCTGGCGGCCATGGTGGTGTTCCCTCCCCTGGTGTGGCTGACCGGGCGCACGCTGGTGGTCGTACGCCCGTACCCATAGGGACGTCGGGGAGCGGGTGGGGGTTGCCCTCCCGCACCCCGAGTGTTGGCGCGTCCTTTACTTTTCGAGCGTGGCGGCCAGCGCGGTCTTCTGGATCGCGGTCAGCTCGGTGCAGCCGGTGACGGCGAGGTCGAGCAGGGCGTTCAGTTCCTCGCGGGCGAAGGGCTCGGCCTCGGCGGTGCCCTGGACCTCGACGAAGCGGCCGTCGCCGGTGCAGACGACGTTCATGTCGGTCTCGGCGCGCACGTCCTCCTCGTAGCAGAGGTCGAGGAGCGGCACGCCGCCGACGATGCCGACCGAGACCGCCGACACCGTGCCGGTCAGCGGCTGGCGGCCGGCCCTGATGAGCTTCCTGCCCTGGGCCCAGGAGATGGCGTCGGCGAGGGCGACGTACGCGCCGGTGATGGCCGCCGTGCGCGTGCCGCCGTCGGCCTGGAGGACGTCGCAGTCGAGGACGATGGTGTTCTCGCCGAGCGCCTTGTAGTCGATGACGGCGCGCAGGGAGCGGCCGATGAGCCGGGAGATCTCGTGGGTACGGCCGCCGATCTTGCCCTTGACGGACTCTCGGTCGCCGCGGGTGTTGGTGGCGCGGGGCAGCATGGCGTACTCCGCGGTGACCCAGCCCTCCCCGCTGCCCTTGCGCCAGCGCGGGACGCCTTCGGTGACCGAGGCGGTGCAGAAGACCTTGGTGTCGCCGAAGGAGACGAGGACGGAGCCCTCGGCGTGCTTGCTCCAGCCGCGTTCGATGGTGACCGGGCGGAGCTGTTCGGGGGTGCGGCCGTCGATTCGAGACATGGCCACGAGCCTATCCGGAGTGACACAAGGGGCTCCTCCCGCGGTGGGAAGAGCCCCTTACAGGTGACCCCGGCTCGAACGGGGTCTCACATCATGTCTTCGATCTCCGCGGCGATCGGGTCGGCGTCGGTGCCGATGACGACCTGGATGGCGGTGCCCATCTTGACGACGCCGTGGGCGCCGGCGGCCTTCAGGGCGGCGTCGTCGACCAGCGAGGGGTCCGAGACCTCGGTGCGCAGCCGGGTGATGCAGCCCTCGATCTCCTCGATGTTGTCGATCCCGCCGAGGCCGGCGACGATCTTCTCAGCCTTGCTGGCCATGTTCCTTCTCCCTGATCCGAACCGCTTTGTCGCAGTAACCCACAGTTGGCCCATCTTTGCGAGCGGTCATGCCGTGCGTGCCGAATGATGGCGATCACGACAGCGGAACCGTCCGCCAACTGGTCTACACCACAGTCGGTACGGTCGCCAAACCGCGTCCGAGTCGAGCGGCCCAGGAGGACGTCCATGAGCGCCGACAGCACGGTCAGCCCCGCGCGCGCCCGCTGGAACACCCTCTTCCAGGGCCTGCAGAAGATGGGCCGCAGCCTCCAGCTGCCGATCGCGGTGCTGCCGGCGGCGGGCATCCTGAACCGGCTGGGACAGCCGGACGTGTTCGGGGTCGACGGCCTGGGCTGGACGAACGTCTCGAAGGTGATGAAGGGGGCGGGCGGCGCGCTGCTCGACGGCTCGATCGGCCTTCCGCTGCTGTTCTGTGTGGGCGTCGCGATCGGCATGGCCCGCAAGTCGGACGGCTCGACGGCGCTCGCGGCGGTGGCGGGCTTCCTCGTCTACTACGGCGTGCTGCACCAGTTCCCGGAGCAGTGCCCGGTCGGCTCGAAGACGATCCCGGACGTCGGCTGCCAGGTCGAGGCAGGGGCGGTGAGCACCTTCACCTTCCAGAACCCGGGTGTCTTCGGCGGCATCGTCCTGGGTCTGCTGGCCGCGTTCTTCTGGGCCCGCTTCCACCGCACCAAGCTGGTGGACTGGCTGGGCTTCTTCAACGGCCGCCGGCTGGTCCCGATCATCATGTCGTTCGTCGCCATCGTCTTCGCGGCGGTGTGCCTGTGGATCTGGCCACCGGTCGGCGACGCTCTTGAGAGCTTCAGTCACTGGCTTCGGGACGCCGGGCCGTGGGGCGCGGGCATCTTCGGCGTCGCGAACCGGGGGCTGCTCGTCATCGGCCTGCACCAGTTCCTGAACGTGCCCATCTGGTTCCAGTTCGGCAGTTACACGACGCCCGACGGCAAGGTCGTGCACGGCGACATCAACATGTTCCTGGCGGGCGACCCGAACGCGGGCCAGTTCACCTCGGGCTTCTTCCCGATCATGATGTTCGCGCTGCCGGCGGCCGCGCTGGCGATGACCCACTGCGCGCGGCCGAACCGCCGCAAGGAGGTGGGCGGCCTGATGCTCTCGGTGGCACTGACCTCGTTCGTGACCGGCATCACCGAGCCGATCGAGTACTCGTTCCTGTTCATCGCGCCCCTGCTGTACGCGGTCCACGCGGTGCTCACCGGGGTGTCGATGGCGGTGACCTGGGGGCTCGGGGTGCACGACGGCTTCAGCTTCTCGGCCGGTCTCATCGACTACATCATCAACTGGAACCTGGCCACCAAACCGTGGCTGATCATCCCGATCGGCCTGTGCTTCGCGGCCGTCTACTACGTCATCTTCCGGTTCGCCATCACGAAGTTCGACCTCCGAACACCCGGCCGCGAACCCGAGGATCAGGTCGAGGACGTCACAAAGGTCTGACACCCCGTCCGAGTTGGGCCCCCGGAACAGCCGGTCCGGGGGCCTTTCGGCGTCCCCGCCGGCGGGCTCTGTGACCAGCACAGCGCGTAACCCCACGACAGCGGATTGACGGGTTCCTTATACCGCCTTCACCGTGCTACAACAGGTCTACACCACTGAGTGGTGTAGACCAGAGACGCTGCCGTCCCCTTCATGGTTCCCGGGCGGCGCCTTGCCCCCCTGGAGGAACTTGTGACCACGGCCAGCGCCGCTCCCGCGGCGGAGAAGAAGAAGGGTGCCGGGGCGATGGCTGTACTGCAGCGCATCGGCCGCTCCCTGATGCTGCCGGTGGCGGTGCTGCCCGCCGCCGCCCTCCTGGTGCGTCTGGGCAACACGGACATGCTGGGTGACCCGAACTACCCGGCGTTCCTCACGAAGATCGCCTCCTTCATGGCGGCCGGCGGCAACGCGATCCTCGACAACATGGCGCTGCTGTTCGCCGTGGGCATCGCGATCGGCTTCGCGAAGAAGTCGGACGGCTCGACGGCGCTCGCCGCGGTGGTCGGCTACCTGGTCTTCAAGAACGTGCTCGGCACGTTCACCGACCCGAGCCTGCCGAAGAAGGAAGCCGTCGTCGACGGCAAGGTCGCCATGGTGGAGCAGGCTGTGGACGCCAAGGTCCTCGGCGGCGTGGTGATGGGCATCGTCGTGGCCCTGCTCTACCAGCGCTTCTACCGCACCAAGCTGCCCGACTGGGCGGGCTTCTTCGGCGGCCGCCGCCTCGTCCCGATCCTGTCCGCCTTCGCGGGCCTGCTCATCGGCATCGTCTTCGGCTACATCTGGCCGGTCCTCGGCACGGGCCTGCACAACTTCGGCGAGTGGCTGGTGGGCTCGGGGGCCGTCGGCGCGGGCATCTTCGGCGTCGCCAACCGTGCACTGATCCCGATCGGCATGCACCACCTGCTGAACTCCTTCCCGTGGTTCCAGGCGGGCGACTACCACGGCAAGAGCGGCGACATCGCGCGCTTCCTGGCCGGCGACCCGCACGCGGGCCAGTTCATGACCGGCTTCTTCCCGATCATGATGTTCGGCCTCCCGGCCGCCTGCCTCGCCATCGTGCACTGCGCCCGCCCGGAGCGCCGCAAGGTGGTCGGCGGCATGATGTTCTCGCTCGCGCTGACCAGCTTCGTCACCGGCGTCACCGAGCCGATCGAGTTCACCTTCATGTTCATCGCGCCGGTCCTGTACGCCATCCACGCGGTCCTCACCGGCATCTCCCTGGCGCTGACCTGGTCGCTGGGCATGCGGGACGGCTTCGGCTTCTCGGCCGGCGCGGTCGACTTCGGTCTGAACTTCGGCATCGCGAGCAACCCCCTGGGGCTGGTCGTGGTCGGCCTGTGCTTCGCGGTGGTCTACTACGCGGTCTTCCGCTTCGCGATCATCAAGTTCAACCTGCCCACGCCGGGCCGCGAGTCCGACGAGGAACTCGCCGAACTGCAGAAGGCCGAGGCCAAGTAGGCCGGCCCCGCACACCCCGAAGGCCCCCGGAGCCGGTACGGCTCCGGGGGCCTTCTCGTGCCTTGGGGTGGGGTCAGATCTCGTACGTGACCCGCGGCGCGGCCAGCTCCACCGGCCCCGCGAAGACCTCGCGCGCGTCCGCGAGGTTGACCTGCGGGTCCGTCCACGGCGGGATGTGGGTGAGGACCAGCCGGCGGGCGCCCGCGCGGGCCGCCGCCTCGCCCGCCTCACGGCCGTTGAGGTGCAGGTCGGGGATGTTCTCCTTGCCGTGCGTGAACGCCGCCTCGCACAGGAACAGGTCGGTGCCGCGGGCCAGCTCGTCCAGCGCCTCGCTGACGCCCGTGTCGCCGGAGTACGTCAGGGACTTTCCGCCGTGCTCGATGCGGATGGCGTACGCCTCCACGGGGTGCCTGACCCGCTCGGTGTGCACGGTGAACGGGCCGATCTCGAACGTGGACGGCTTGACCGTGTGGAAGTCGAAGACCTCGCTCATGGAGGAGGCGGAGGGGGTGTCGGCGTAGGCCGTGGTCAGACGGTGTTCGGTGCCTTCAGGGCCGTAGACCGGGACCGGGTCGCAGCGGCCGCCTTCGTGACGGTAGTAGCGCGCGACGAAGTACCCGAGCATGTCGATGCAGTGATCGGCGTGCAGATGACTCAGGAAGATGGCGTCGAGGTCGTAGAGACCGCAGTGGCGCTGCAACTCGCCGAGGGCGCCGTTGCCCATGTCGAGGAGCAGCCGGAAGCCGTCGGCCTCGACGAGGTAGCTCGAGCAGGCCGATTCCGCGGACGGGAACGACCCCGAGCAGCCGACGACGGTGAGCTTCATGAAGCAGAAACCTCCGTTGGCGGAAACCGATGGGCGGGATGCGAGGAGAGGGGTCGGGAAGGGGGCAGACGGGGGTCGTGCGGTTTGTTGAGCGTAAGGCGCAAAAGGGCCGGTCGCTCCTCCGCCAGGGGCCGTTGTGGGCGAACTCACCTGTGGTGTCACCGGATCGGCTGGACCGGGGGCGCAGGTAGCTCACAAGAGGGCGCGCGCCGCCGAGCGCACGCCGGTAACGTCGTCCGTATGGACACGTCATGGTGGCTGGCGCTCGCGGCGGTGGTACTGCTCGCGCTGGTCGCCACGCTCGTCGACGGCTGGGGCCGGGGCCGCCGGCCCGGCGGGCGCCGGCTGCGTCCGCCCGAGCGCCCCGGCGGCCGGGCCCGGGTGACGACACGTCCGCACCCGGGGGACATCTGGTGGGCCAACGTGCCCTACGAGGACCGCGCCGACGTAAAGGACCGGCCCTGTCTGGTGCTGTCCGTACGCGGCAACCGGGCCACGGTCGCGAAGATCACCAGCAAGTACCACGACGAGCGCGCCGGGGTGATCCCGCTGCCGCCCGGCTCGGTCGGCGACGCCCACGGCCGGCCCAGCTTCCTGCAGACGGACGAGCTGCGGGAGGTGCCGTTCGGCGATTTCCGCCGCCGGGTGGGCGTGGTCGACCCGGTCCTGTGGGACCAGGTCAGGCACCTCGCCGGCTAGCCGCCGGCTAGTTCACCGTCACGGTGACCTTCCACTCCTCGATGCCCTTGCAGGAGACCTGGCCGGGGGCCGTGGGCTCGGGGCACAAGGGGCGGGAGGACGTCAGCTCGGCCTTTCCGGCCGCCACCGCCTGGTAGGCGGCGCTCGCGTCGCCCGGCTGGAGGACGAAGCCCGCGTTGATCGCCTTCAGGGCGGTGCCGCTCGCCGCGACCGGCTTCCAGGGGCGGCTCCTGGTCCCGTCGAGGGTGAGCCGCAGCTCGCCGCCCTTGGACAGGCAGACGGTACGGCCGTTGTCGGCGGCGGTCAGCTCCACGTGGGTGACGCAGTGGCCGCCGGACGACGGGGCGGACGCCGAGGGCGACACCTTGCCGTTGTCGCCGCTGCCGCTGCCGTTGTCCCCGCCGCTCTGGGAGCCGCAGCCCGCGAGCAGCAGCGCTGCCGCCGCGAGGGCGACGGTCGTCGTACGGCGCATGGGGGTCCGCCTTTCTGCCGTGGCCGGCCGGCCTGCCGGTCTCCTGGTGCAGATGAGACGTACCACCGGCACGGACGGATCCCGCACCCGGAAGGCTTTCTTCCGGGTGCGGGATCCGGTTGCCGTACGGCTCAGCCGGTCGTCAGGGCGGTGTCGTCCACGACGAAGCTGGTCTGGAGGGAGGAGTCCTCCACCCCGCTGAACTTCAGGGTGACCGTCTGACCCGCGAACGAGGACAGGTCGAAGGTCTTCTGCGCGTACCCGGAGGCGGCGTTGAGGTTCGAGTAGGTCGCCAGGGTCGTCGAACCGGCGGTCACCGTCAGCTTGTCGTACGCGGTGCTGCTGGTGGTCTCGGCGGTGTCGATGTGCAGGTAGAAGGTGAAGCTGGCCTTGCAGCCGGACGGGACGGTCACCGACTGGGACAGCGTGTCGGTGTGCGAGGAGCCGTACCCGTCGAGCCAGGCCTTGTAGGAACCGCCGTGCGCGGCCTCACCGGAGTCGTTGGTGATGACGCCGCTGCTCGCGGTCCAGGTGGTGTTGCCCGACTCGAAGCCCGCGTTGCCGAGCAGCTGGGCCGAGGTGCAGGTGCCGCCGGAGGAGCCGACCGTCCAGGTGAAGGAGGTCGAGCCGGAGGCGCCGGTGGAGTCGGTCGCGGTGACCGTGACCTGGTAGGTGCCCGCGGTGGACGCCGTACCGGAGATCAGGCCGGAGGAGCTGCTGATGGACAGGCCGGTCGGCAGGCCGGAGGCGCTGTAGGTCAGGGTCGCGCCCGCGCTGTCGGTGGCGTGGATCTGCAGGCTGGCCGAGCCGCCGGTGGTGGTCGACTGGCTGCCCGGGTTGGTGACGGTCACCGTGTTGCCGGTGCTGGTGCCGGCGGTGAAGGCGGTGGTGCCGTTCGGGGTGCCCCAGCCGGTCGGGCCGTCGTAACCGGTGCCCGCGGTGCAGAAGTACGAGGTGGAGCAGGAGCCGTTGCTGCCGCTGGTCACGTCGTACAGGTTGCTCGTGTGGGAGTACGGGTACTTCGCCGGGTAGTCACTGGAGCCCGGGGTGCCCGCGAGGGCGTAGACGCCGGCGACGATCGGGGCGGAGGCGCTGGTGCCGCCGTAGACCGCCCAGCCGGAGCCGCCGTAGGTGTCGTAGACCGCCACACCGGTGGCCGGGTCGGCGACCGCGGAGACGTCGGCCTCCATGCGCTTGGAGCAGCCGGTGTCGGTCTGCCAGCTCGGCTTCGGGTCGTACGCCGAGCAGCCGGAGCCGGTGCCCTCGGTGGAGCTGGTGTGCCACACCGACTCGCTCCAGCCACGGGAGTTGGAGGCGGTGGTGAGCGCGGTGCCGCCGACGGCGGTCACGTACTGGGAGGTCGCCGGGTACTCGGCGCCGTAGGCGGAGTCACCGGAGGAGACGGTGATGGCGACGCCCGGGTGCTTGAAGTACTGGGTGTCCTCGGTGGTCTGGGAGGAGGACTCGGAGCCGCCCCAGCTGTTGGAGACGACCTTGGCGCCGAGGGTGACGGCCTCGTTCTCGGCGATGCCGAGGTCGGTGTCGTTCGCCGAGTTCGCCTCGACCAGGACGATGTTGCAGTTCGGGCAGACCGCGCTGACCATGTCGAGGTCGAGCGCCTCCTCACCGGCCCAGCCGGTGTCGTTGGTCGGCAGCGAGGTGGTGGAGCCGGTCTGGCTGACCTGCTTGAAGCAGCCGTTGGCCTTGGTGCACGCGGACAGGCCGTAGGTGGAGCGGTAAGTGGCCAGGTCCGCTTCGGCGTTGGGGTCGTTGTAGGCGTCGACGATGGCGACGGTCAGGCCGGAGCCGCCCGTCGAGGGCAGGTTGTAGGCGCTGTGCAGGTTGGCCGGGGAGAGGCCGGAGGGCGCGGCGGCGGCGAGCGCCGAGGCGAGCCGCTGCTTGATGTCGGTGCGGCGCTGGGCGAAGCAGGACGCGTGGCCCGGCTTGGCGGTGGCGCACAGACGGGTCGTCGGGACCTTCTGCCCGGCCTTGCCGGTCGAGTGGAAGATCTGGTGCTCGGGGGCGGTCAGAGCCTTGGCGTTCTGCGCGGCCCGGGAGATGTGGGGCGCGGGAGCGGCGGCGGCCTGGGCCCCGGCCGTCGGTGCCGCCGCCAGTCCGGCGACGGTCAGGGCGAGGGCGGGGAGGGCGACGGAGACGAGTCTTCGCAGACTCCGTCTCCGCCCGCTCGGGCGTGACTCACGCATGGGTACTGCCTCCATGGGGAAGTGGGGTTTCTCGCTCTGGGTGGGCAGGCCCGTGACGCGCGTAGCGGCGGCAGTACCGCGCAATCATGAGCATGACACTTCAGACGCCCCGTATGCCGGATGAGCGTGACATGACAGGGTGCGGGAGGACCGTAGCCCTGGCCCGAGCGTCACCGGCAGTACCGGAGGGCATTCTTTGCCCCTCCATAGGAGGGGATTGGCCCCCTCATAGGAGGGGGCTGGCGTGCGCTTGAGGCGGGCTATGCCCAGAGCTGGCCCTGGAGCGTCTCGATGGCCTCCTCGGTGGTGGCCGCCGTGTAGACGCCGGTGGAGAGGTACTTCCAGCCGCCGTCGGCCACGATGAAGACGATGTCGGCGCTCTCGCCGGCCTTCACCGCCTTCCTGCCGACGCCGATCGCCGCGTGCAGGGCGGCACCGGTGGAGACGCCCGCGAAGATGCCCTCCTGCTGCAGGAGTTCACGGGTGCGGGTGACCGCGTCGGCGGAGCCGACCGAGAAGCGGGTGGTGAGCACGGAGGCGTCGTACAGCTCCGGCACGAAGCCCTCGTCGAGGTTGCGCAGGCCGTAGACCAGGTCGTCGTAGCGCGGTTCGGCGGCGACGATCTTCACGTCCGGCTTGTGCTCGCGCAGGTAGCGGCCGACGCCCATCAGGGTGCCGGTGGTGCCGAGGCCCGCGACGAAGTGGGTGATGGAGGGGAGGTCGGCGAGGATCTCCGGGCCGGTCGTCGCGTAGTGGGCGCCCGCGTTGTCCGGGTTGCCGTACTGGTAGAGCATCACCCAGTCGGGGTGCTCGGCGGCCAGCTCCTTGGCCACGCGCACGGCGGTGTTGGAGCCGCCCGCGGCAGGCGAGGAGATGATCTCGGCGCCCCACATGCCGAGCAGGTCCCGGCGCTCCTGCGAGGTGTTCTCGGGCATCACGCACACCATGCGGTAGCCCTTGAGCTTCGCCGCCATGGCCAGGGAGATGCCCGTGTTGCCGGAGGTCGGCTCCAGGATCGTGCAGCCCGGGGTGAGCCGGCCGTCCTTCTCCGCCTGCTCGATCATGTGCAGGGCCGGGCGGTCCTTGACCGAGCCGGTCGGGTTGCGGTCCTCCAGCTTGGCCCAGATGCGGACGTCCGGGGACGGCGACAACCGCGGCAGGCGCACCAGGGGGGTGTTGCCCACCGCGGCCAGCGGGGAGTCGTAGCGCATGCCGGTCTCAGGCCATGCCGCCGGCCACGGCCGGCAGGATCGTCACGGTGTCGCCGTCGGACAGCTTGGTGTCGATGCCGTCGACGAAGCGGACGTCCTCGTCGTTCAGGTACACGTTGACGAAGCGGCGCAGCTGGCCGTTGTCCACGATGCGGGCCAGGATGCCCGCGTGCCGGGTCTCGAGGTCGGTGAACAGGTCGGCGAGGGTCTCACCGCTGCCCTCCACCGCCTTCTGGCCGTCGGTGTACTGGCGGAGGATGGTCGGGATGCGGACCTCGATGGCCATGGCTCAGGGCTCCTGTCGGAAAGGGTTGGTTCGTCGAATCGGTGTGGGCGCGCCTGGGTCCCCCCGGGCTTTCGGCACCGGGTGAGCGCCGCGGCACGGCCGTACGGCGGCGGGGAACGTCAACAGATGGCGCTGTTCAGCCTGCACAGGTCGACGTGCAGCCGCGCCACGAGCAGGATGCCCGGCGTCTTCTCGCTCACGTCGTTCAGAACCATGGGCTCATCGTATCGATTCCCGGTCCCGCTCCCGGAGTGTGATCTCGCATGGTGGATGCATTCTGACCGAATCGCGGGATCAGTAGGCCTCCACGACCTTGACCTCCTCCTCCGTGACCTCGCCTTCCACGATGCGGTAGGAGCGGAACTGGAAGTCGCCGAGGCCGTCGGTGTCGGCGGTGGACACCAGGACGTAGTGGGCGCCGGGCTCGTTCGCGTACGAGATGTCGGTGCGCGAGGGGTACGCCTCGGTCGCCGTGTGCGAGTGGTAGATGACCACCGGCTCCTCGTCCCGGTCGTCCAGCTCGCGGTAGAGCTTGAGGAGGTCGCCGGAGTCGAACTCGTAGAACGTGGGCGACATGGCCGCGTTCAGCATCGGGACGAAGCGCTCGGGGCGGTCCGAACCGGCCGGGCCCGCGACGACGCCGCACGCCTCGTCGGGGTGGTCCTTGCGCGCGTGCGCGACGATCTGGTCGACGAGGGCCTGGGTGATGGTCAGCATGTCCGTCAGGATAAGCAGACGGGCCGCCCCGTACCGAGGGATGGTACGGGGCGGCCCATATGTCGGACGTCCTGAGCGGCAGCCTCCGGGGGTGCCACGAGTACTCCCGGCGGCCGGACGTCCTGGGGATGGTCTCCCCGGTGGTCAGCCCACCCGCTCCAGCTCCGGCTCACGCCGGTCGGCGATCTCCGGCGTGCGCTTCTTCAGGAACAGCCAGCCGATGCCGAGCGCGACCGCCCAGACCGCCATCACGTACAGGCAGACACGGGAGTCGGCATCGTAGGCGATCAGGCCGGTGACGAAGAGCAGGAACGCGATGGCGATGTACGAGCACAGCGCACCGCCCGGCGCCGGGAAGGACGAGGCGGGCAGCCGACCCGCGTCGACCGCGCGGCGGTACAGGACGTGGCTGACCAGGATCATCAGCCAGGTCCAGATGCCGGCCGCGGTGGCGACGGAGGTGACGTAGCCGAACGCCTTCTCCGGGACGACGTAGTTCAGGACCACGCCGATGCCCATGAACAGCACCGAGACGGTGATGCCGAGCGCCGGGGTCTTGGACGCCGACAGCTTCGAGAAGGCCCGCGGGGCCTCGCCGTTGTCGGCCAGGGTGCGCAGCATGCGGCCGGTGGAGTACATGCCCGAGTTGCAGGACGACAGGGCCGCGGTGAGCACCACGAAGTTGACGATGCCGGCGCCGGCCGGGATGCCGATCATGGCGAAGGCCTTCACGAAGGGGCTGACGCCCTCGGTGAACTCGGTCCACTTCACCACGCACAGGATGACGGTGAGGGCACCGACGTAGAACAGGCCGATGCGCCAGGGCAGCGTGTTGATGGCCTTCGGGAGGGTCTTCTCCGGGTTCTCGGACTCGCCCGCGGTGACGCCGACCAGCTCGACGGCGAGGTAGGCGAACATGACGCCCTGCAGGGTCATCAGCGAGGAGCCGATGCCCTTGGGGAAGAAGCCGTCGAACTGCCACAGGTTGGAGACGGACGCGGTGTCACCGGCGGCGCTGAAGCCGAAGGTGAGCACACCGAGACCGATCACGATCATGCCGATCAGGGCGGTGACCTTGACCATCGAGAACCAGAACTCCAGCTCGCCGAAGAGCTTCACGGAGATCAGGTTGACCCCGAAGAGGATCACCAGGAAGACGAGTGCCGTCACCCACTGCGGTACGGCCGGGAACCAGTAGTTGATGTAGATCGCGGCGGCCGTCAGCTCGGCCATGCCGGTGACGACCCACATCAGCCAGTACGTCCAGGCCGTGAAATAGCCGAAGAACGGGCCGAGGAACTCGCGGGAGTAGTCCGCGAAGGAGCCGGAGACCGGGCGGTAGAGCAGCAGCTCGCCCAGGGCTCGCATGATGAAGAAGATGATCACGCCCGCGAGGGCGTACATCAGGATGAGGCTGGGGCCCGCCTTCTCGATGTTGGCCCCGGCCTTGAGGAACAGACCGACGCCGATGGCGCCGCCGATCGCGATCATCTGGACCTGGCGGCTGCCGAGCCCGCGCTCGTAGCCCTCCTCAGGGGCTTCGGTGACCCTCTCAGAGGTCATGTCGTGGTGCGCCTTTCTCCATGCCGACCCGGGCCTTTCGTCGGCCTCGGATCGGGTTTCGATCCCCCCGGATTGATGGAGCTGAGCGGGTTTCGCGAGCCCGCTCGTGCCTGGCCGGCGGTCGCCGGCTCGGTGGCGCACCCGGCCGAACATGGGTGGTGTTGGCCGGGCGGTCGTGAAGATTTATCACGGCCGCAACATTGATCACTGAAGCACGATGTGATGCACCGCACAGGAAGAAGGGGACAAAGAACGCCCTAAAGCGGCAAACCAGGCCGCAACGGTGACATGATCGTTATCCGGATTTGAGCGTCCTCTGAGCGAACACCAAGTGCACCCGAAATCGGGACAAGTTACGACATAAGAGTGGTGACGAGCGTCTCCTGGAGGCCACCCAGCCACAGATACGCCATCACCATCGGCTTACGCGGGTCCTCGTCCGGGAGCCGGTAGAGCAGATCGGTGTCGTCCTCGTCGGTGATCTCCAGCCGGGCGCCGATCGCCAGGCGCAGGTCGTTGAGGGCACCGAGCCAGTACCTCGACTCCTCCGGGGACAGCTTGAGGACGGCCCCGCCCTCGTCCACCGGGGACAGCGCGTCCAGGCTGCGGATCACCGCGAGGGCGTTCTCCCGCTTGCCGGCCCTGAGGTCGTTCTCGGTGTAGCGGCGGAACTCGGCCGAGTGCGCCAGGCGCTCCTCGGCGTCGGCCGGGGAGTCGGGCGCCTGCTCCGGGTCGCTGTAGGCGTCCGGGAAGAGCCTGCGCAGGACGGGGTCGGTGGGCGGCTCGCTCGGACCCTCGGCGAACAGCTCGGCCAGGGGGTCGGCGGGGGCGTCCGCGGCGGGTCCCGGGCCGATCAGCTCCAGGAGCTGGACGGCCAGCGACCGGATGATGGAGATCTCGACGTCGTCGAGTGCGACAGCCGCGCCGCCGCCGGGGATGTGTTCGAAGTGTCCGGACATGAAGAGGATTCGCTACTTCCGGTCCTGCTGGAGGGTGGCCCACAGTCCGTAGCCGTGCATCGCCTGCACGTCGCGTTCCATCTCCTCGCGAGTGCCGCTGGAGACGACCGCCCGGCCCTTGTGGTGGACGTCGAGCATGAGCTTGGTGGCCTTGTCCTTCGGATAGCCGAAGTACGCCTGGAAGACGTACGTCACATAGCTCATGAGGTTGACCGGGTCGTTGTGGACGATCGTGACCCAGGGGACGTCGGGCTCGGGTACGGCGAAGACCTCCTCCGCCGATTCGGTGCGTTCGATCTCTACGGGCGCGGGTGACGTCACACCCCCCATGCTGCCACGCGCTTGATAAATCGTCACACTGACGAAATGGGGGTACGATCCCTTGCCATGAACACAGCGGACCTTGGGCTGCCGGTGGACGTTCCCTCTACGGCGCTCTTCACGGACCAGTACGAGCTGACGATGCTGCAGGCCGCGCTGCGGGCCGGTACGGCCGAGCGGCGCAGCGTGTTCGAGGTCTTCACCCGGCGGCTGCCGGACGGCCGCCGCTACGGCGTGGTGGCGGGCACCGGGCGGGTCCTGGACACGGTCGAGAACTTCCGCTTCGACGAGGGTGTCCTCGGCTTCCTGCGGGAGCGGAACATCGTGGACGAGGAGACCCTGAAGTGGCTCGCCGACTACCGCTTCAGCGGTGACATCTGGGGCTACCCCGAGGGCGAGGTGTACTTCCCCGGCTCGCCGATCGTGCGGGTCGAGGGCACCTTCGCCGAGTGTGTGCTGCTGGAGACCGTGATCCTCTCCATCCTCAACCACGACTCGGCGATCGCGGCCGCGGCCTCCCGGATGGCCTCCGCCGCGGGCGACCGCCCGCTGATCGAGATGGGCGCCCGCCGCACCCATGAGCTGGCGGCGGTGGCCGCGGCCCGGGCGTCGTACGTCGGCGGCTTCACCACCACCTCCGACCTCGCGGCCGGCTTCCGGTACGGCATCCCGACCGTCGGCACCTCCGCGCACGCCTTCACCCTGCTGCACGACCACGAGCGGGACGCCTTCCAGGCCCAGGTGGCCACGCTCGGCCGGGGCACCACGCTGCTGGTCGACACCTACGACGTCGCCGAGGCGGTCCGTACGGCGGTGGAGGTGGCCGGGCCCGGTCTGGGCGCGGTGCGCATCGACTCCGGCGACCTGCTCCTGGTGGCCCACCGGGTCCGGCATCAGCTGGACGAGCTGGGGGCGACCGCCACGAAGATCGTCGTGACCTCCGACCTGGACGAGTACGCCATCGCCTCGCTGGCCGCGGCGCCGGTGGACGCGTACGGCGTCGGCACCCAGCTGGTGACCGGCTCCGGGCATCCGACCTGCTCGATGGTCTACAAGCTGGTCGCCCGCGCCGAGTCCGCCGACCCGGCGGCACCGCTGGTGCCGGTCGCGAAGAAGTCCAGCGGGGGCAAGACCTCCATCGGCGGGCGCAAGTGGGCGGCGCGGCGTCTGGACGAAGCGGGGGTGGCCGAGGCCGAGGTGGTCGGCACCGGACCGGTGCCGGCCGAGCTGGCCGACCGGCAGCTGCTGGTGCAGCTGGTCAAGGGCGGCGAGGTCGTCGCCCGCGAGCCGCTCGACGTGCCCCGTGCGCGGCACATCGCGGCGCGGGCCAACCTGCCGCTGTCCGCTACACAGCTCTCCCGCGGGGAACCCGTGATTCCGACGGAGTACGTCCAGGGGCGCTCGGGTAGCTAGACCGCGACCGCCGTCCGCCCCCCTGTCAATGCCCCCTCCCGAACGGGCTGCAAAGTCTCTAGGCTCAGTTACTTAACCCTCAGTCGAAGGACACCCATCATGCGTCGCGCGTTGATCGTCGTAGATGTGCAGAACGACTTCTGCGAAGGGGGCAGCCTCGCCGTCTCCGGGGGCGCCGACGTGGCCGCCGCGATCACCGAGCTGATCGGCCAGGCGGCGGGTACCTGCTACCGCCACGTGGTCGCCACCCGGGACCACCACATCGCGCCCGGCGGCCACTTCGCGGACAATCCCGACTTCGTCCGCTCCTGGCCCGCGCACTGTGTCGCGGGCACGGAGGGGGTGGGCTTCCACCCGAACTTCGCCCCGGCGGTCGCCTCCGGGGCGGTGGACGCGGTCTTCGAGAAGGGCGCGTACTCGGCGGCCTACAGCGGCTTCGAGGGCACCGACGAGAACGGACTCAGCCTCGCCGAGTGGCTCCGGGAGCGCCACATCGACGAGGTCGACGTGGTCGGCATAGCGACGGACCACTGCGTCCGCGCCACGGCCCTGGACGCGGCCAGAGAGGGCTTCCGCACCCAGGTGCTCCTGGACCTGACCGCAGGAGTGTCCCGGGAGACGACCGACCGGGCCCTGGAGGAGCTGCGCGAGGCAGGCGTGGAACTCACGGGCAAGCCGGTCGTCAGCGGCTAGCAGGCCGGGCTGCCGGGCCACGGATGACGCCGGGCCGGGCAGCCGCCCCGGCGGAGCCGCCCTCAGCCCTGCTGCACCACCGCCGACCTGCGAAGCAGCGCCCGGATGGGATGCCACAGCTCCGTCACGATGACACCGTTGTCGGGTGCCGTGCGCCATATCAGGCCGTCGGGATGGTGCAGGACCGCGGTGATCTCGTCCGGGGTCGGGGGCGCGGCGTTGCCCCGGAGGTACACGGCGCGCAGACCCAGGTTGCGCAGGCGGGTCAGGGCCCGGGCGCGGTTCTGGGCGTGGACCAGCACGCGCACCCCGGTCGAGCCGCCGGCATGCCCTGGGCTGGGCAGATTCAGTGCCACCACCACTGTGCCGTTCGGCAACTTGCAGAAGCCTCCTGCGGCCATGCGGTCACATCCCCGTTTCGGTCGGTGTCAATAAGCGAGCCACAGGACGCACCTAAACACGATCGGCGGCGACCCGCCAGGGGGTCACCGCCGATACGCTTCTGACCTGCGGAAATATCCGCTACTTCACCGCGGGGCCGACCTTGAGCAGGATCGTCGAGCCATCCTTGGCCTCCTTGGCGATCTTGATCTTGGTGTTGGTGTCAGTGATCTTGACACCGGCGGTCGGGGTCGCCGCGTCGTAGTAGGTGCTGGTGTGGTCGTTGAAGACCGACACGCCCTTCGACGACGGGATCTTCAGCTCGACGCCCGCGTTGTGCAGCGTGATGCCGTCCGTGCGGTACAGGCTGAAGGGCGAGTCGTAGGCCTGGATGCGGTTGCGCAGCGGCGTGCCGTCGGACCACTTCAGCGCCTTCGGGTGCGAGTCGACCGGCAGGACCAGGCCGACACCCGGGTGGACGCTGGTGTTGTTGTCCGCCTGCGAGGTGTCCCACTTCCAGATCAACAGGCCGTTCTGGTACGGGTAGTGCTCGACCCAGGAAGACTTGGTGTTCGAGAAGCCGAAGTTGTACGGGCCGACCTTGAGGGTCTTGTCGTACGACACGTACTGGCGGTTCTCGGCGATGTAGTACTGCGCGTAGTCCTTGGTGAAGGACGCGCCGACCCGGGAGAAGCCGTTCGCGGTCCAACCGGCGTCCACGCTCTCCGCGTTGTCGGAGAACACCGTCGCGCCGTCCGCGGTCAGCGTGATCTCGTCCGCCGCGAAGCCCTTCTGCGCCACACCGCCGTCGGTCTGGTAGCGGAAGCGGACGTCGATCTTCTTGCCCGCGTAGGCGTCCAGCGAGTACGACAGCTTCTTGTACGCGTCGACCGTGCCGGTCAGAGCCGGTGCACCGCTGGCGTCACGCGGGATGGCCTGGCCGTCCACCGTGCCGTCGAGCGCGGTCCAGTTGGCGCCGCCGTCCGTCGACACCTCGGCGTAGAGGTAGTCGTAATTGGCCTCGATGTCGTACCAGCCGTCCAGGCTCAGCGCGGCCGAGGACTTGCCGGTCAGATCCACAGAACGGGTCAGCGTGTTCTTGAGGTTGTCGCCGCTGCCGCTCCACCACTGGGTCGCGCCCTGCGCCGGGGTGACGAGCGTGGTGGTGACCGCCTTCTCCGGCAGGTTGACCACGAGGGCCTGCTTGTCCCAGGTGTTGTACTCGGCGACACCCAGCTTGTGCGTGGACTGCTTGCCGGCCTTGGCCGTGTCGTAGTTCAGCCAGCCGAGCTGCAGCTTGTCCCAGGCGCTGAAGTCGCCCGGCAGGTCGCCGATGGTGTCCTTGCCCCGGCCGAGCCAGGAGCCGGAGGACATCAGCGTCCAGAAGCCGGTGGAGTTGTCACCGTTGCCGGTGGTGTCGTAGTGGTCCGGCAGGCCGAGGTCGTGGCCGTACTCGTGCGCGAAGACGCCGAGGCCGCCGTTCTCCGGCTGGATGGTGTAGTCGCCGACCCAGATGCCGGTGCCGCCGATCTGCGCGCCACCCAGCTTGTTGTTCGCGGGGCCCGTGGCGCCGGCGTCGGTGCCGAAGGCGTACCAGCGGTGCGCCCAGATCGCGTCCTTGCCCTGCGCACCGCCGCCCGCGGACTCGTCCTCGCCGGCGTGCACGATCTGGAAGTGGTCGATGTAGCCGTCCGGCTCGTTGAAGTTGCCGTCGCCGTCGAAGTCGTAGCGGTCCCACTGGTCGTACTTGGCCACGTCCGCCTTGATCTGCGCGTCCGTCCGGCCGGCCGCCTTCTGCTTGGCCACCCAGGACGTCAGGCCGTCGCTGACGACGTTCCACACGCTCGGGCAGTTGGTGGAGCCGCAGGCGTTGTTGCCGTAACGGGCCTCGTTGTAGGGGACCTTGACCCAGTCCGAGACCTCGCCGTTGACGGAGTAGCGGCCCGAGGACTGCTTCTCGTAGAACTTCTTCATCGACTCGACGTTCTTGCCGGTGCCGAAGTAGAGGTCCTGGTAGTGCTTCCGGTTGTAGTCCTTCTGCCAGGCCGTCGAGTTGTCCTTCTTACGGTCCGGCTGGGCGATCTTGTTGTGCAGCGGGCCCGCGGTGCCACCGAACTTGGGGTCGGTCTGGTCCCCGAACTCCACCAGGATGGTGAAGATCTTGTCGGTCTTCTCGCGGCTCAGCTCGACGTACTTGCTGTCGCCCTTCTTGCTCTTGAGCTGGACGACCTTCGAGCCGTTGCGGTCCTTGGCCTTGGCCTTGCCCGATATGAGCTGGTTCAGGGCCTCCTGACGCTGGGCCTTCTGCGTCTTGCTCATGGGGCCGTCGAGGTCGTGCTTCTGCTGCTTCACCGGGGCCGGGTCGTGCCGGTTCGCGGCAGCCGGGCGGGCCGTGGTGCTCGCCTCGGCGACGGCGAACGTCGCGAAGGTGGCAGAGGCCGTGGCGAGCGTCACACCGATGGCGGCAGCTCTGAACGTCCAGGGTCTGCTGGTCACTTGAGTTCCTCCCCCGCGCCGCGCACACGGACAGGGGGGTCCTCGGTCATGGGAAGGGGTCCGTGCACGCACGATCAACGCGTGTAATCAAGTGACGACATTTGACTAGAGGTTTAGAAGAAAAGACAGACCTTGACTTGAGCAGGACAAGTGCACTATGCGGAGCCGACGTTCGCTTTACGAACGCGCTTGCCTGTCGGTCAACGGGCGCGTGCGCCCGTCCACTTCCCGGACCCCATGACTCCGTGCGCCCCCCGTGCAACGGTACCGTGGGTTAGGTCACGCTTACCAAGCGTCCGGCTCGGGCATGCACGCGATAAGAGTCGAATGGCGCCCCCACCTTTCTTCCGAGGACACGATTGCCATGCCTCGTCCGACCGCCGCACAGCTCGCCTACGGTTCGTGCACCGTGATCTTCTCGACGCTAGCCATGCTGCTGCTGTCCCAGACGAGTTCGGGCCTCGGGGTCACCGTCATCGCCCTGGCCGCGCTCGCGCTGGGGCTGCTCGTCGCGATGACGGTGCCACTGCCCAGGCCGCGCACGATCGCCCCGCCGGCCGAGACCGCGCCCGAGAGCGAGCGGGTCCCGACCACGTTGTGAACGGCACGCACGCACGACGCACACGAGAGCGGCGGGTCCGTGGGAGTTCGGACCCGCCGCTCTCGTGTGCACGATGCGACGTACTTCTCACACCGCACGTCTCACACGGCGGTGCTCACTCGGTGCTGACCTCCACGGTCTTGGCGGCCTTGTCGTGCAGGCCCTGCTTGTAGGGCTTGTCGAAGTAGCTCCAGCCACCGCAGATCACCGTCCAGATGCAGGCGCAGCAGAAGGCGAACGGCAGCCACAGCACCAGGGCGCGGATCAGCGAGGTCTGCATCGAGGGCGTGGCGCCGTCGTTCAGGTTGGCCACCCGCATCTTGAACCACTTCTTGCCGAGGGTCTGCCCCGTCCTGGCGATCATGATCGTGTCGTAGGCGACGTAGAGCACGGCGGCGGCGAAGGACTGCCACAGGGACCGGCTGACCTCGACCCGCTCTCCGTTCATGGAGTACTGGTGGACCCCGAGGGGCCAGGTGACCAGCCAGACGACGATGCCCACGAGGATCATGTCGATGATGCGCGCGATGGTCCGCTTGACGCTGTCGGCGAGCGGGGGCATGCCGGCGAGCGGGTCGGCCGGGTAGCCCGGGCCGCCGGGACCCCCGGGACCGCCGTACGGGCCACCGCCACCGTAGGGCCCACCACCGCCGTAAGGGGGTGGCTGGCCGCCGTAGGGCGGGGGTTGCCGGCCTCCCCAGGGCGGAGGCTGCTGCCCTCCGGGCGGGGGTTGCTCACCGCCCGGGGGCGGGGGCGGGCCGCCGGGCGGTGGGGGCTGCTGGGCTCCGGACGGGGTGTCGTACGGCGAGCCCGACCCCTGGTCCGCGGGGGGCCGCTTCCTGAACGGGTCGTCCTCGGGGGGCTGCTCTCCGGAGCCGGGGGGCGGTTCACTGCTCATGGCCCGAGTTGACCGCGAACGCCCCGGCTCCGCATCCGGCGGGCGGCCGTACGGGGTACGGGGCCGCCCGTCGGGTCAGCTCGCGACGAAGGTGTGAGCCGCCTTGTCGTGCCAGCACTGGTGCCAGGGCCGGTCGAACAGGCACCACAGCACGCCGACGATCCCGATGCCGAGCAGGCCCGGGATGCTGTAGACCAGCCAGCGGCGCAGGGCCGCGCCGAACGTCGGGGGCTCGTGCGCCTCTATGTCCCGGACCTCCAGGCCGCACAGCTTCTTGCCCAGAGTGCGGCCCCACTTGGCGGTGGGCAGCACCTCGTACAGGACGCCGAAGAGGAGAAGGACGGCGAGGACGATGCCGAGGGCGGTGCCGGTGGTGCCGTCGAGCAGCCAGACCGTGACGGTACGGCCGGACAGCTTGGCCTCGTCGATCTTCTGCTGGACGTGGTCGACCGCCGGTGCGCCGAGCGGGACCGCAGCGGCGGCGGTCACGGCGCCGACGACCAGGCTGTCGATCAGGCGGGCGGCGAACCGTCTGCCAAGGCCGGCCGGACGGGCCGCGGCCTGCCGGCGGGCGGCCGCCTGGAAGATGTCCTCCACCGGCGGCTTCCACGGCGCGACCTGCTCGTCCGCGCCCCCGGCCAGCTGGTGCACCTGCTGGGCCCAGGAGGCCTGCCCACCACCCGCCCCCGAGGTCACCGGGGTGCCGGGGCCGGCCTGTTGCGGCACCGAGGGGGCCACGGCGGCGGAGGCCTGGGGCGCCTGAGGGGGCTGTGCGGCCGCGGCGCGAGCGGCGGCGGCCTTTCCGGCACCGAACCCGGGACCGGTGGGCGCCGCCGGCCCTGCGCCGGGCGCCCCGGTCGGGCCCTGCGCACCGGGACCGCCAAGTCCGCCCGCGGCAGCACCGCTTGGGCCACCGGGCCCCGTGTGCGGCGCCCCGACCGGCCCCTGGGCCGCGAAGCCACCGGCAGCCGCCGAGCCGGACGCCTGCGCGGCAGGGCTCGCGGTACCGGACCCACCGGACGCCGCCCCCGGACCGGAGGCCGGCGCACCGAAGCCCGCGCCCGCGCCCGCACCGGGCCCTGCCGACCCCGGGCCGAAGCCGCCCGCGCCGGGACCGCCCGCGGCCGCCGGGGCGGAGGCCTGTGGGCCGAAGCCGGGTGTGCCGGGGGAGCCCGAGGCCGCCGGGCCCGAGGAGCCGGCCGCGCCGGGCTGCCGGCCCTGACCCGGTCCGAACGTCATCGTGCCGTCGTCCGTGACCGCCGCGGGACCCGGGACCGGGCGGCGGAAGATGAAGGTGCCGGGATCGGGAGCGCCGTCGTCCGCGGGCGGGATCGACGCCGTGCCGTCGGTGCGGGCGGCGTGGCCGGACGGCTGGGCGGGGTTGTCCGCGGGGACGCGGGGGTCGGTGCCCCAGGCGGACGGCTGGTCCTGCCCGGAGGGTTCCGGCTGCGGGTCCTCGTCGAAGAAGTGCGGGCCCGTCTCCTCGACGGACGGCGCCGCCGGGCGGGCGCCGGGCGGCGGGGTGAGCGGTTCGCCGTCCTTCGGCGCCGGCCGGCTGGTGCCCGGCACCCAGGAGGCGCCGTTCCAGTACCGGACGTAGCCGGGGATGGACGGGTCCGGGTAGTAGCCCTCGCGGGGCCTGTCGTCACCGGGGGCCGGGGTTGGGGCGCTCATGTCCGTCGTCCCGTATCTGCTCGGGGGTGGAATCGGGTCCCCCACATCTATCAGACCGGGGCACGCCGCACCGCCAGTCCCGCCGTACCCACCCCTTTCCGGGCAACGCCGTGCACGGGTCCCACACCTGGCCCGAAAAGTTTCCCGAACCCGCGTAATGCCCGTGCCCCTGCCCCCTCTCCCCTGGTACGGGCCCGGTCCGAAGGGCCCCGGCACAGAGGAGAAGCAGGTCATGCAGCACACCGAGGTGGAGCGGGAGCTGGAGTTGAGGCTCATCCTGTCGCCCGAGCGGAGCATCCCGGTCCCGGCCCGGCTCAGCTACCGCTCCGACGACCCCTATGCGATCCACATCACCTTCCACATCAACTCCGAGCACCCCGTCAACTGGACGTTCGCCCGGGAACTGCTGGTTGAGGGGGTGTTCCGGCCGTGCGGGCACGGGGACGTGCGGGTGTGGCCGACCAAGACCGACGGGCGCAGCGTCGTGCTGATGGCGCTGAGTTCGCCGGACGGGGACGCCCTGCTGGAGGCGCCGTCCGCCCAGGTGTCGGCCTGGCTGGAGCGGACGCTGCGCGTGGTGCCCCCGGGGAGCGAGGCCGGGCAGCTGGGCATCGACGACGCACTCGACCAACTGCTCGCCCAGTGAGGGCACGGTCTGAGAAGGCACGGTCTGAGAAGGCACGGTCTGAGAAGGCAGGGTCTGAGAAGACAGGGTCAGAACAGTTTGCCGGGGTTGAGGATGCCGAGCGGGTCGAAGACCTGCTTCACCGCCCGCTGCATCTCCACGCCGACCGGGCCGATCTCCCGCGCCAGCCAGTCCTTCTTCAGGACGCCCACCCCGTGTTCGCCGGTGATGGTGCCGCCGAGTTCCAGGCCGAGGGCCATGATCTCGTCGAAGGACTCGCGGGCCCGCCGGGACTCGTCGGGGTCCTGGGCGTCGAAGCAGACGGTGGGGTGCGTGTTGCCGTCGCCGGCGTGTGCGCAGACCCCGATGGTGAGCCCGTACTTGGCGGCGATCTGATCGATGCCGACGAGCATCGCGCCGAGCTTCGAGCGGGGCACGCACACGTCGTCGATCATCGTCGTGCCCTTCACCGCCTCCAGCGCGGTCAGCGAGAGCCGCCGCGCCTGGAGGAGGAGTTCGGACTCGGCGGCGTCCTCGGCCGGGACGACCTGGGTGGCGCCGGCGGCCTCGCACAGCGCGCCGACGGCGGCGAGGTCGGCGGTGGGGTCCGGGGTGTCGAAGGCGGCCAGCAGCAGCGCCTCGGTGGTCTCCGGGAGACCCATGTGGGCAAGGTCGTTGACCGCCTTGACGGTCGTACGGTCCATCAGTTCGAGGAGCGAGGGCACGTGGCCGCCCTCCATGATCCGGCACACGGCTTCGCAGGCGGCGGCCGCCGAGCCGAACTCCGCGGCCAGGACGAGCTGCTGGGGCGGCTTGGGCCGCAGCCCGAGGACCGCGCGGACGACGATGCCGAGCGAGCCCTCGGAGCCGACGAAGAGCCGGGTGAGGTCGTAGCCCGCCACGCCCTTCGCGGTGCGCCGGCCGGTGGACATCAGGCGGCCGTCGGCGAGGACGACCTCCAGGCCGAGGACGTACTCGGCGGTCACGCCGTACTTCACACAGCACAGGCCGCCCGACCCCGTGCCGATGTTGCCGCCGATGGTGCACATCTCCCAGCTGGAGGGGTCGGGCGGGTAGTACAGGCCGTGTTCCTCGACGGCTCGGGAGAGGGTGGCGTTGATGACGCCCGGTTCGACGACGGCGATCCGGTCGACGGGGCTGATCTCCAGGATGCGGTCCATCCTGGTGAGGGACAGCACGATGCAGCCGTCCGTGGCGTTGGCGCCCCCGGACAGACCGGAGCGGGCACCCTGCGGGACCACCGGGACGCGCAGCTCGGTGGCGGTGCGCATGACGTGCTGGACCTCTTCGACGGTGCGCGGCAGGACCACCACGGCCGGGGCGCCGGCCGGGCAGAAGCTCGCCATGTCGTTGGCGTAGGAGGAAGTGACGTCGGGGTCGGTGAGGACGGCCTCGACGGGCAGGCCGGCCAGGAGCCGGTCGGTGAGGTTACCGGTGTGTGCTGCGTCTTCGTCACGACGCGCTTCGATACGGCTCATGATCACAGCGTCGCACCCGGGGCCATCGGTGTGAACCCCGTCCGTGCCGCCCTTGGGCCACCCGGACGTGCCGGTCGTACTGCCGCACAGTGAGCGGCATGGAGATCCGACAGTACGACCACTCCGTCCCCGGTACGCCCTTGGTGGGCGAGCCGCCTCCGCCGCGCCGCCCCCGGCGGTGGCTGCGGCGCATGCTGGTCACCGCGTGTGTCTGCGGGGTCGCCACGGGCGTGACCCTGATCCTGCTGCCGGCCGAGCCGCACCACCGGGCCGCACCGGCCGCGCCCGGCCCGCAGGCCCAGGCGCGGGCGCAGGCGCAGACGCTGGCCGCGGTCACCTCCGGGCTGCCGGCCGCGCTGCCGGAGCTGGCGGCGCTGATCGGGCAGCAGGAGAGCCGGGTGCGGGCGCAGCCGCGGGACGCCCGGGCGTGGGCGGTGCTGGGGAGCGCGTACCTGGAGCAGGGGCGGCACAGCGCCGACGCGGCGAACTATCCGAAGGCCGAGCGGGCGCTGCAGACCTCGCTGGAGGTGCGGGGCACGGGCAACGCCCAGGCGCTGGGCGGGCTGGCCGCGCTGGCGAACGCGCGCCGGGACTTCCCGGCGGCCAAGCGGTACGGGGAGCAGGCGCTGAAGCTGGCGCCGAAGCAGTGGACGTCGTACGCACCGCTGATCGAGGCCTACAACGGGCTCGGCGACTACAAGGCGGCCCGCGGCGCCCTGGACAAGCTGATGGGGCTGCGCACCGGCGCGGCCGAGCGGCCCGCGGTGATGGCGCAGGCCTCGGCGGTCTACCGGGACCGGGGCTGGCGCGAGGACGCCGTGGCCCAGCTGACGGACGCGGCGTCGACCGCCCGCACCCCCGCCGAGCAGGCCGCCTATCTGACCGGGGTCGGGCAGCTGGCCTGGGAGCGGGGCGACCGGGAGGACGCGCTGCGGCACTTCCGGGCGGCCGTACGCCTCGACCCGGACCAGCGGGCGGCGCTCGCCGGGCAGGGGCGGGCGCTGGCGGCGCTGGGCCGCACCGACGAGGCGCTCGCCGCGTACCGGGCGGCCCTGGCCAAGCGGGCGGACCCGCAGGTCGCGCTGGAACTCGGCGAGTTGTACGAATCGCTGGGGCAGTTCGGACCGGCCCGGGAGCAGTACGCGCTGCTGCGCGAGCGGGTACGGCAGGCGGCCGCGGGCGGGGTCGACGAGGAGCTGCTGATCGGGCAGTTCGAGGCCGACCACGAGGACCCGGAGGACGCGGTGGCGCGCCTGGAGGAGGAGTGGCAGCGCCAGCCCGGGATCGAGGTGGCCGACGCCCTCGGCTGGGCGCTGCACCGGGCCGGCGACGACGAGGAGGCGCTGGAATACGCCACGACCGCGACGGACAAGACGAAGGGCGGCGGGGTGCGCAGCGCGCTGTACACGTACCACCGGGGCATGATCGAGCGCGAGCTGGACCTGTACGGGCCGGCCCGACGGCACCTGGAGGAGGCGCTGCGGATCAACCCGTACTTCTCGCCGCTGCAGGTCCCGGCGGCACGGGCGGCGTTGCAGGGGCTCGACGAACTGCCGGAGGAGCCCCTGCCCGCCGACCTGTCCTAGGCGCGGTGCGGGTTGCCCGGGTGCGGTGCGGGTTGCCGCGTCACAGGTTGCCGCGCTTGGCCTGCTCGCGCTCGATCGCCTCGAACAGGGCCTTGAAGTTGCCCTTGCCGAAGCCCATCGAGCCGTGCCGCTCGATGAGTTCGAAGAAGACGGTCGGCTTGTCCTGGACCGGCTTGGTGAAGATCTGCAGCAGGTAGCCGTCCTCGTCGCGGTCGGCGAGGATCTTCAGTTCGCGCAGGGTCTCGATCGGCACGCGGGTGTCGCCCACCCACTCGCCGAGGGTGTCGTAGTACGAGTCCGGGGTGTCGAGGAACTGGACTCCGGCCGCGCGCATGGTGCGGACGGTCGCGACGATGTCGTTGGTGTTCAGCGCGATGTGCTGGACGCCGGCACCGCCGTAGAACTCCAGGTACTCGTCGATCTGGGACTTCTTCTTGGCGATCGCGGGCTCGTTGATCGGGAACTTCACCTTGAGGGTGCCGTCCGCGACGACCTTCGACATCAGCGCGCTGTACTCGGTGGCGATGTCGTCGCCCACGAACTCCTTCATGTTCGTGAAGCCCATGACCTTGTTGTAGAAGCCGACCCACTCGTTCATGTGGCCGAGTTCGACGTTGCCGACGCAGTGGTCGATGGCCTGGAAGGTGCGCTGGGCGGGCGGCTCGACGATCGGCGCGGCGGCCGCGAACCCGGGCAGGTACGGGCCGTCGTAGCCGGAGCGGTCGACGAGGGTGTGGCGGGTCTCGCCGTAGGTGGCGATCGAGGCGAGGACGACGGTGCCGTGCTCGTCCTTCAGCTCGTACGGCTCGGCGACCGAGCGGGCGCCGTGCTCGATCGCGTAGGCGTAGGCACGGCGGGCGTCCGGGACCTCGATGGCCAGGTCGATGACGCCGTCGCCGTGCTCGGCCACGTGCCGGGCGAGGAACTCGCCCCAGGCGGTGCTCGCCTTGATCACCGAGGTGAACACGAAGCGGGCGGAGCCGTTCTCGAGCACGTAGCTCGCGGTCTCGCGGCTGCCGTTCTCCGGTCCGGAGTAGGCGACCAGCTTCATGCCGAAGGCGGTGGAGTAGTAGTGCGCCGCCTGCTTGGCGTTGCCCACGGCGAAGACGACCGCGTCCATTCCCTTGACCGGGAAGGGGTCGGCCTGCCGGGCGGTGTCGGGAGTGTGGTGTGTGGTCTGCGTCATGCCGGAAGGGTGGCCCCGCCCTGCAAGGTGCGCAATAGTTTCTTTGTTCACTGGGCAATCTGCTCAGTGGTGTGACCGTTTCTGCAGTCCCTCTGTACAGGATGACCACCCCAGGAGGCGCCGTGGCGATCGATCATCTGGACGGCCGGATCATCGTGCTGCTGGCCCGGGAGCCGCGCATCGGCGTGCTGGAGATGTCCCGGCGGCTGGGGGTCGCCCGAGGGACGGTGCAGGCGCGGCTGGACCGGCTTCAGTCGAATGGAGTGATCCGCGGATTCGGGCCCCAGGTGGACCCGGCGGCCCTCGGCTACCCGGTCACCGCGTTCGCCACGCTGCAGATCCGGCAGGGCCAAGGGCCCGATGTCCGGGCGCACTTGGCGACCGTGCCGGAGGTGCTTGAGCTGCTCACCACCACCGGCAGCGGGGACATGCTGTGCCGCCTGGTGGCCCGCTCGAACGCCGATCTTCAGCGGGTGATCGACCGGGTCGTCGGCTTTGATGGCATCGTCCGGGCCTCCACGGCGATCGTCATGGAGAACCCCGTTCCGCTGCGGATCATCCCGCTGGTGGAGCAGGCGGCCGAGGACAGTCGGGAAGGGACCTAGCCAGCCGACCTGGAGCACCCTTGAGCCTCTGGGAGTACCTGAGCAGCCGCCGCCGGCAACTGCTCACGGACGCCTACGAGCACGCGGGTGCGGTCCTGCTGTGCCTGGTCGTGGCGGCCGCCGTCGGGGGGGGCTCGTCGGGATCGTCACGTACCGCAGCGCGTGGGCGGGGCGGGTCGCGGTCACAGGGCGTCACGGGGCATGAGCACCGCCCGGCGCCCCGGAGGCGAGCACGCGATCCGGTCGACCCGGCGTGTCGGGGGCAGGCGCGGGGCCGGGCTCGCCCGCCGCACTGAGCGCAAGCATGAGGCCGGGCTCACCCGCCGCAACGAGGTCGACCACGAGGCCAGGATCGCCGACCGCAACGAGGGCAAGCGTGAGGCCGGGCTCGCCCGGCACGACGAGGTCGAGCACGAAGCCGGAATCGCCCGCCGCAACGAGGGCGAGTACGAGCCCCGCCTCACCCTCCACCCCGAGAGCGAGCACGCGGCCAGGCACAAGCACAAGGCCGGGCCCACCCCTCGCAACGCGGGCGGACACAAGGCCAGGTGCACCCCCCGCGACGAGGGCAAACGCAAGGCCACGTCCGCCCGCCGCGACGCGGGCGCCGCAGAGCAGAAGGCTCCGTCGTCCCGGCCGGACCAGCCCGCGCGCCGGCTGAGCTGGCGGCGGCTGACCCTGCTGCCCGCGTTCCTGGTCGCCCTGCTGCTCGGTACCTGGCTGTGGTTCCGGCAGGCCGACCTCGACCCCGTCTCCGCGGACGCGCTGTCCGGTGGGCGGGTCTCCGGGGCGCTGTGGCAGCACGTGCGGCTGACGGCGCTCTCGGCCTTGCTCGTCCTGGCCGTCGCGATCCCCCTGGGCGTCCTGCTGACCCGCCGGGCGTTCCTAAGGGTCACCCCGGCGGCGATGACGATCGCCGGCCTGGGCCGGGCAACCCCGGCGATCGGCCTGCTCGCCCTGCTGGTGATCGCGCTCGGTTCGGGCACGAGGGCGGTCCTGATCGGTATCGCCGTCTACGCGGTCCTGCCCGTCCTCGCCCACACAGTCGCGGGCCTGAGGGCCAACGACCCGACCCTGCTGGAGGCGGCCCGCGGCAGAGGCATGTCCCCGCTCGCCGTCCTCACCCGCGTCGAACTCCCCCTCGCCGCCCCGCTGATCCTCGCGGGCGTCCGTACGGCCCTGGTCCTCAACGTCGGTACGGCCACCCTGGCGGCGTTCGGCGGAGGCGGCGGCCTGGGCGTGCTGATCACCACGGGCATCGCCGACCACCGGATGCCGGTGCTGGTGCTCGGCTCGGTCCTCACCCTCGCCCTCGCCCTGCTGGTCGACTGGCTGGCCTCGCTGGCGGAGACGCTGCTGCGGCCGCGCGGACCGGATTCGATGCAAAGAAGTCCTTGCAAAGGACCCTTTGCATAGCTATCTTTGTACGCATGACGGAGCACGAGGAACGCAAGCAGCGTCGGCTGGATCCCCGCTCGCTGCGGGGGCTCGCACACCCGCTGCGGATGCAGCTGCTGGACACGCTGCGCCGGAGCGGACCCGCCACCGCCTCCCAACTGGCGGAGCGGCTCGGCGAGTCCAGCGGCGCGACCAGCTACCACCTGCGCCAGCTCGCCGCCCACGGCTTCGTCGAGGACGCACCCGAGCACGGCAAGGGCCGGGAGCGCTGGTGGCGGGCCGTGGACCAGGGGATCGTCTTCGACGCCGAGGATTTCAAGGGCGTCGGCCCCGAGGTCCGGGGAATGGCCGAGATGTACCTCCACGAGGTCGCGAACACCCACGCCCGCGAGCTGTCCACCTGGCTCAGCACCCGGGACCGCTGGTCCGAGGAGTGGTCCCGCTCCAGCGACATGAGCAATGCGACGTTCCAGCTCACACCCGAGCTGGCCGCCGAACTCGTCGCGAAGATGCACGCCCTGATCAACGACTACCGCAGCCGCGAAACCGACACGGACACGCCCGGTTCCGAGCAAGTACGCATCCACACGCACCTGTTCCCCATCGAGACCGACTGAGACCGACTGAGACGGACTGAGAGGCAACGCCATGCACATCGAGACCCAGCTCGCCCAGCACCGCGCCGCCGACCTCCGCGCCCAGGCCGCCGCCCACCGCCTCGCCACCGAGGCCAAGCCCCCGGTCGAACTGCGCACCCGCGTCGGCTGGACCCTCGTGGAGGTCGGCCTGCGGCTCGCGGCCACCCCCAAGCCGACACCCGCCGTCGCCTAGCAACCCGGGACGTCGCCCAACAGCCCGGGACGTCGCCTAACAGCTCGGAACCGAGCCCTTCCCCTTCTCCAGCGCCACCAGGGAGTCCACCGCGCTCTTGAGCGTGGTCACCGGGACCAGCCGCAGCCCCTCGGGCAGCTCGGCCTTGGCATCGCCGCACTCGGCCTTCGGCACCAGGAAGACGGTGGCCCCGTCCCGCCGGGCGGCCTGCGTCTTCAGGGCCACCCCGCCGACCGCGCCGACCTGCCCGGCGGCGTCGATCGTCCCCGTACCGGCGATGGTGCGGCCCCCCGTGAGGTCGCCGCCGCTGCCGTCGCCGTTCAGCTTGTCGATGATCCCCAGAGTGAACAGCAGCCCCGCGCTGGGCCCGCCCACGTCGGCGAGCTTCAGGTCGACCTTGACCTTGTCGGCGCTCAGGTCCAGGTACTTCAGCGCCGCCCGGGTCGCCGCGTCCTGGGACTGCTGCATCTGCTCCGCGTTGTGCTTCTCGATCTCCTTGACGCTGTTGCCGCTCGGGTAGACCGAGTCGCGGGGCATCACGGCCCGGTCCGTGCGGAACCAGTTGCCGAACACGTCCTTGAGGGACACCCGGGCGTCCGGGCCTGTCGCCTCGATGGTCGTCATCCGCAGCTGCCCGCCGGTCGTCCGGGTCGGCGCGCCGGAGACGGTGATCACCGGGGTGCCCTGGTTCTTCCCGAGCACGTTCGCCGTCATCCCGGGCTGCGCCACCGAGAACGGCAGCGGCGCGAAGACCGCCGTGGCGAGCAGGGCCACGACGGGCACGGCGCAGACGGCGACGGCCTGGGAACGCGTGAGACGTGAGAGCACGTAATCAATCTACGTGACGGCCACCCGCCTCCCCCTGTCTCCTATGCGGCGTACAGGTCCCGGCGCTCCCGGGTGAACCGGCGCAGCGCGTCCGGAAGCGGCTCGACGCCGATGCCGGGCGTGGTCGGCACCGGGAGGTGGCCGTCCGCCAGGACGAACGGTTCGGTGATGTCCTCGGCGAAGTAGCGCGAGGAGGCCGAGGTGTCGCCCGGCAGGGTGAAGCCGGGGAGGGCGGCCAGGGCCAGGTTGGGGGCGCGGCCGATGCCCGTCTCCAGCATCCCGCCGCACCACACCGGGACCCCGTGCGCGTGGGCCACGTCGTGGACCCGGCGGGCCTCCAGGTAGCCGCCGACCCGGGCGGGCTTGACGTTCACCACCCGGCAGGCGTCCATGGCGATCGCGGCGGCGGCGTCCCGGGCGTGGTGCAGGGACTCGTCCAGGCAGACCGGGGTCGCCAGGCGCTTCTGGAGCTGCGCGTGGGCGTGGAGGTTGTTCTCCTCCAGCGGCTCCTCGATCAGCAGCAGCCCGAACTCGTCCAGCCTGCGCAGGTGCTCGGCATCCGCGAGGGTGTAGGCGGTGTTGGCGTCGACCTGGAGGGGCAGCCCGGCGCCGAAGCGCTCGCGGACGGCCCGGACCGGCTCGACGTCCCAGCCGGGCTCGATCTTCAGCTTGATGCGGACGTACCCCTCGGCGAGGTAGCGCTCGACGTCGTCCAGCAGCTCGGGCACGGAGTTCTTGATGCCGACGGAGACCCCGGCGGGCACCCGGTCCCGTACGGCGCCGAGGTAGGTCGCGAGCGGCATGCCGTACGCCCGCAGCTCGGCGTCGAGCACCGCCGTCTCCAGGGCCGCCTTCGCCAGCTCGTGCCCCTTGATCTTCGCCATGGCCGGGGCCAGCGCTGCCGTGGTGAGGTGCGGCAGGGCGGCCACGCGGGGCAGCAGGAAGTCGCGCAGCACGATCTCGGCGCCGGCCACGAACTCGGAGCAGTACAGCGGCTCGGGGTCGGCGGCGAACTCCGACCAGCCCTCGGCCGCGTCCGTGACGACGTGCAGGAGGAAGGTGTCCTTCGTCGTCATCGTGCCGAAGGACGTACGGAAGGGGGTGACCAGCGGGATCGCCACGTGCACGATCTCCACGCGCTCCAGCTTCACGCGGCCGCCTCCGTCCGGGTGAGCGTGTACCAGCCGTCGCGGGACATGCCCGTCGCCCGGAAGCCCTCCGTGAAGGCCTCCAGGAACACCTCGCGCACGGCGTGCCGCCACCGCAGGGCGAGCGCGGGGTCGGCCGCGCGGAGCTTGACGATGTCGCCGGGGACCCGGCACCAGACGTACCGGTCGGCGAGGTCACGTCGGGCGAGCGGACCGCCGTCGGGGGCGGTCCGGGTCACCGGGCCGTGGGCGTCGGTGTCCGTGTCCGTGTCGTACGGCGGTCTCGGCGCCGTCAGATCCCAGGTGACCGTCAGCCGGTCGCTCTCGTCGCCGTCGTTCACGCCGTCCGTCATGGCGCCGTAGAAGTCGACCAGGTACTCCGTGCCGACGGCGCCCAGCTTGACCAGGTTGAAGCGGGCGTTGCGGCCGACCAGCGGGTCGAAGGTCCAGCGCATGGTGCGGGCGCCGAGCCCGACGGCCCAGTCGCGCTGTGCCTGCTTCACGGCGTACCCGAGGCCCCGTTCGGCGGCCGCCACCAGCGAGTACGTGCTGCGCTCCGCCCCGAGCACGGCCACGGCGGCCCCGGCCAGCCGCTGCCCGTCGTACACGGCGTGCACGGCGCCACCGGCGTGCACCAGGCTGTGCAGCACCTCGGCCGGGTAGGGCGGGGCGGTACGGGGGGTGTGCCAGACGTCGCTGAAGTGGTCGGCCACGGCCGCGAGCCCGGCGGCGTCGTGGACCCTGCGGACGGTGACTCCTGTGGTCATGACTCCTGCTGTCATGCGACGAGTCTCGGAGGATGCGCAGAGCCGTGTGTTGTGCGAGCGGCCAAGGGATGCGTACGTTCGTTTCAGCATCAGCCAAGCCGACCCCGCGAGGACTCCCATGGACGCGTGCACCCTCGGCGACCTCCTGGACGTCGTCGGCGGCCCCTCCCTGCACCTGCACACCGCCCCCGCCGGGCAGGGCGTACCGGTCACCGAGGCGTTGCTCCACGACGGCCGGACCCCGCTCCCCCGGCTGCCCGGCGGGCTGCTGCTGGCGGTCGGGGTACCTGCGGCGCAGGCGGGACCCCTGGTGCGGGCCGCGGCGGAGGCCGGGCTGACCGGGGTGGTGGTGCGGGGCCCGGACGGGCCGGTCGGGGAGGCGGAGGCGCACGGTGTGGCACTGCTGTCGGTCGCGGAGGACGCGGCCTGGCACCAGGTGCACCTGCTGCTGGCCTCGGCCATCGGCGCACGGCCCGCCACCGCCTCCGACACCGGCCTCGGTGACCTGTTCGCGCTGGCCGACGCGATCGCGGCGGGGACCGGCGGGGCCACGGCGATCGAGGACCCGCGGCAGCGGATCCTGGCCTACTCGACCGTCCCCGGGCAGCCGGTGGACGAGGACCGGCGGCAGGGCATCCTCGGCCTCCAGGTGCCGCCCAGCGCGGAGAACACCGAGCAGTACCGGCGGCTGTTCGCGGCCGACCGGCCGGTGCGGCTGCCCGCGCTGACCGCCTCGGGCCTGCCCCGGCTCGCGATGCCGGTGCGGGCCGGCGGGGAGACGCTCGGCTCCGTCTGGGTGATCGACGGCGGCTCGCTCGCCCCCGACGCCGAGGACACCCTCGTGCAGGGCGCCTCCACGGCCGCCCTGCTCCTGCTCCGGGCCCGCGCGGCCCGCGAACTGGCCCGGCACCGGGGCAGCGACCTGCTGCGCCGCCTGCTGGAGGGCACGACGGACGCGCCGACGGCCGCCCGGCGGCTCGGTGTCCCGGGCCCGGCCCGGGTGGCCGCGTTCGTGCTGGACTCGGCCGCGAGCGTCCCGGACGCCGAACGGACCGCGCTGCGCCTGCTGGACGTCGTACGCCTGCAGTGCGAGGCGCGCTACGGCCGGCACGCGTGCGTGCTGGTGGACGGGGTGGTGTACGCCGTGCTCCCGGCGCCCGGAGAGCGGCACAGGTCGCTGGCCGAGGACATCGTCGGGCGGGCCGGGCAGGCGCTGCGGGTGCCGGTGCGGGCGGCGCTGGGCGAGGTGGTGCCGGACGCGGCCGGCCTCGCGGACTCCCGGGCGGACGCGGACCTGGTGCTGCGGGTGCTGGACGCGGAGCTGCCCCTCGCCACGGTGGACGAGGTGCGCCCGCGCGTGACCCTGCTGCGGCTGGCCGAAGTGATGGGCGAGCGACGGGAGTTGAGCGCGGGCGCATGGCGGCGGGTGCTGGCGTACGACGCCGCCAACGGCACGGAGTACGCCCGCACGCTGGTGTGCTGGTTCGACGCGGGCTGCGACATGGCGGGCGCGGCCAAGCTCCTCGCCGTGCACCCCAACACCTGCCGCTACCGGCTCAAGCAACTCCAGCAGCACGCCGGGGTCGACCTGGACGACCCCGACGAACGGCTGGTGCTGTGGCTTCAGTTGAGGGCGCTGGCCGGGCTCAGCGGAGCCACCGCCTGAGCCGCTCCTCGCACTGCCGCAGGTGCTCGACGGGCACGTACTCGCCCGCCGTGTGGGCCAGCGAGGGGTCCCCGGGGCCGTAGTTGAACGCGGGCACGCCGAGCGCGGCGAACCGGGCCACGTCCGTCCAGCCGAGCTTGGGCCGGGGCTCGGCGCCGAGCGCGGTGACCAGGTCGCCGACCCGGTCCAGCCGGGGCAGGGCGCCCGCGACGACCTCGGTGACCCGGACCTCGTACTCCGGGAACAGCCCGCGCACGTACGCCTCCGCCTCCTCGGCCGAACGACTGGGCGCAAAACGGCAGTTGACGGTGACGACGCACTCGTCCGGTACGACGTTCCCGACGACCCCGGCGCGCACCGCGACCGCGCTCAGCCCCTCCCGGTACTCCAGCCCGTCCACGACGACCCGCTCGGGCGTGTGCTCGTCGAGCCGCTGGAGCACCCGGGCGGCCTTGTGGGCGGCGTTGACGCCCTGCCAGGCGCGGGCCGTGTGGGCGCGGGCGCCCTTGACGACGATGTCCGCGGTGAGGATGCCCTGGCAGCCGGCCTCGACACCGGCGTCGGAGGGCTCCATGAGGATCGCCAGACCGGCCTGCGCCAGCAGCTCCGGCCGCGCGGCGCCGATCCGGGCGAGCCCGTTGCGCTCCCCCTCGACCTCCTCGCACTCGTAGAAGACGTAGGTGAGGTCGCGGACGGGCTCGGTGACGGTCGCGGCGATCCGCAGCGCCACCGCCACCCCGCCCTTCATGTCGCAGGCACCGAGCCCGTGGACGCGCCCGCCGTCGAGCCGGGAGGGCAGGTTCCCGACGGCGGGGACGGTGTCCAGGTGACCGGCCAGCAGGGCGCGTTCGGGCCGGCCGAGGGTGGTGCGGGCGACGACGGAGTTGCCGACCCGGTCGACGGTGAGGTGGGGCAGGTCACGCAGGGCCGTCTCCACGGCGTCCGCGATCCGCTGCTCCCCTCCGCTCTCGGAGGGCAGGTCGACGAGGGCCCGGGTGAGCGTGACGACGTCGGTGGTGAGATCGAGCGCGGTCATGCGGGGTCCTCGTGCGGTGCGTTGAGCTTGGAGTGCCGGATGCCGTAGAGGCCGTAGATCACGAGCCCGGCCGCCATCCACGCCCCGAAGGCGATCCAGGTGTCGGTGCCCAGGCTGAACAGCATGTAGCCGCAGAAGCCGACGCCGAGCAGGGGTGTGAGGGGCGAGAGCGGGACCCGGAAGGAGCGCGGAGCGCCCGGGCTGCGCCGGCGCAGGATCACGACGGCCAGGTTGACCAGCATGAACGCGAAAAGTGTGCCGATGCTGGTGGCGTCGGCGAGGCTGCCGAGCGGGACGAGGGCGGCGAGTACGGCGATGAAGCCGGAGACGATGACGGTGTTGGCACGCGGCACCCCGGTGCGCGGGTGGACCTTGGCGAAGAGCGGAGGCACCAGCCCGTCCCGGGCCATCGCGAACAGGATGCGGATCTGCCCGTACTGCACGGTGAGCACCACGCTGGTGGTGGCGACGACGGCCCCGATCGACAGCAGGATCGGCCACAGGTTCCCGCCCCCGACGGACCGCACGAGGACCTGGCTCAGGGTCGCCTCGGTCCCCGCGAACTGCTTCCACGGCATGGCGCCGAGCGCGGCGACGGCGACGAGGACGTAGAGCGCGGTGACCAGGACGAGGGAGAGAATGATCGCGCGCGGCAGGTCCCGCTGAGGGTTCCTGGCCTCCTCACCGGCCGTGGAGGCGGCGTCGAAGCCGATGTAGGAGAAGAAGAGGGAGGCGGCCCCTGCGCTCATGCCGGCGGCGCCGAGCGGGAAGAGGGGGTGGAAGTTCCCGGCGCGGAAGGCGGTGAAGGCGACGGCGCAGAACATCACGAGCGCGGCGATCTTGACGCCGACCATGATCGTGTTGGCGACGGCACTCTCCTTGGCCCCGCGCAGCAGGACCACCATCGCGAGTACGACGATGAGGGCGGCCGGGATGTTGAGGGTGCCGCCGAGACCGGGCGGGGCGCTGAGCGAGTCGGGCAGGGTGACACCGAAGGCCAGGTCGAGCAGCTCGTTGACGTACTGCCCCCAGCCCACGGCCACCGCGGCCACGGACACCCCGTACTCGAGGATCAGGCACCAGCCGCACACCCAGGCGACCAGCTCGCCGAGGGTGGCGTAGGCGTAGCTGTACGACGATCCCGACCCGGGGATCATGCCGGCCAGCTCGGCGTAGGAGAGCGCCGAGAACAGGGCGGTGACTCCGGCGAGCACGAAGGACACGACGATCGCGGGACCGGCCTCCGGCACGGCCTCCCCGAGCACGACGAAGATCCCGGTACCGAGCGTGGCCCCCACGCTGAGCAGCGTGAGCTGGGCGACTCCCATGGTCCGCTTGAGCGGACTGGCAGCGGCCTCACCTACGAGCGTGCCCACGGCTTGCCGCCGCGTGAGCCTGCTCTTCCCTGTCTGTTCCTCGGCCCGTGGCCTGGTCCCGACTCTCTCCACCGTGCCGCTCCCTCCGCATTGGGGCTTGTATGGCCCTTGATGATGCGGAGGGGGGTCCGGCAGGAGGTGAGGGGAACGGCCAAAGCTTAAGGGGACGGATTGGAGCGACGGCCAAAGCATCCGTGCGTACGGCGCCCTGGCAGCTAGCGGTGCGCATAGCAAGGGGCGCGGGGAACTGCGCGACCAGCCCCCACGCACCGGCACTCGAAAACGGACGCCCCCCGCGGCTAGCGCAACGCTTCCGCGACTTCCCGCGCCGCGTCGACCACCCGCGGCCCCACCCTCTCCGGGACGGAGTCCGCGAGCATCACCACACCCACACTGCCCTCGACACCCGTCACACCGACGAGCGGCGCGGCGGCCCCGCTGGCACCGGCCTCCAGTTCGCCGTGCGTCAGCGTGTACCCGGGATCGGCGGACGGCGACTGGCGCGCGGAGAGAATCGCCTTGCCGGCGGCTCCCCGGTCCAGCGGATGCCGGAAACCGGCGCGGTAGGCCACGTGATAGTCCGTCCACGACGGCTCGACCACGGCGACGGCCAGCGCCTCCGTCCCGTCCACCAGCGTCAGGTGCGCCGTCGCCCCGATGTCCTCGGCGAGCGAGCGCAGTGCGGGCAGCGCGGCCTCCCGGACCAGCGGGTGCACCTGCCGGCCGAGCCGCAGCACCCCGAGCCCGACCCGGGCTCGCCCGCCCAGATCACGGCGTACGAGCGCGTGCTGCTCCAGAGTGGCGAGCAACCGGTACACCACGGTCCGGTTCACGCCCAGTTTGTTGGAAAGCTCGGTGACGGTCAGGCCATGGTCCGTGTCGGCCAGCAACTTGAGGACACGTAGTCCCCGGTCGAGCGTCTGGGATGTCTCCGCGGTCACGACGCCCACTCCTTCGGCGGTGAGGTCGGCAACCTCTGAGCGGCAGATGCGTGACCGAGTCCCGTCGGCGACGCGCTTCAGAGGCCGCCGATCGGCAGGACGGCCCGGCGGCTCCGGACCATGTCGCTTCACGGCTGCGCTCCGCGGCGGCGCTGCCACGGGGCGTGTGCGTAGCGGGACAGTAGCGAAGCCGGTTCGCTGAGCGGAAGCCTCCGTCCAGAATCCGGGCAAGGGCGGGGACGGACTGCCAGCATTCGTCCGCATACACGCACGGACGCGGGACGCGATACACACACGGACGCGATGCACACACGGAGGTGAGGGTCACCACACACACGGAGGTGGGGTCACCTCATACGGGTGGCCCACTCCTGAACCTTGGCGATCCGTTGCCGCAGCTGTCCCGCGGTCGCCTCCGCGCTCGGCGGCCCCCCGCACACCCGCCGCAGCTCGGTGTGGATCACCCCGTGCGGCTTGCCGCTCTGGTGGACGTACGCGCTGACCATCGTGTTGAGCTGCTTGCGCAGCTCCATCATCTCCTTGTGGCTGACCACCGGCCGCCGCTCGGCGGGCAGTTCGAGCAGGTCGGCCTGGTCGTCCGGCTTCTTGCGGCTGTGCGCGATCTGCCTGGCCTGCCGCTTCTGCAGCAGCAGCTGCACCTGCTCGGGCTCCAGCAGTCCGGGGATGCCGAGGTAGTCCTGCTCCTCCTCGCTCCCGGGGTGGGCCTGCATCCCGAACTCGGCGCCGTCGTAGAGCACCCGGTCGAAGACGGCGTCGGACTCCAGCGCCTCGAAGGGCAGCATGTCCTGCTCGCCGGTGTCCTCGTCCTGCTCCTTGTTCGCCTCGTCCATCTCCTTCTCGGACTCGGCGTACGGGTCCTCCTCCCCCTCCTTCTTCGGCTTGTCGAGGGCGTGGTCCCGCTCCACCTCCATCTCGTTGGCGAAGGTGAGCAGGTCGGGGATGGTCGGGAGGAACACGGAGGCGGTCTCGCCGCGCCGCCGGGACCGTACGAAACGCCCGACGGCCTGCGCGAAGAACAGCGGAGTCGAGATGGTGGTGGCGTACACCCCGACCGCGAGCCGGGGCACGTCGACGCCCTCGGACACCATCCGCACCGCGACCATCCAGCGGTCGTTGTTGCCGCTGAACTCGTCGATCCGGCCGGACGCGCCGGCGTCGTCGGACAGCACGAGTGTCGCCTTGGTCCCCGTGATCTCGCGGATCAGCTTGGCGTAGGCCCGCGCGGACTCCTGGTCGGAGGCGATGACGAGCGCGCCCGCGTCCGGGATGGCCTTCCTGACCTCGGTCAGCCGCTGGTCGGCGGCGCGCAGCACGCTGGGCATCCACTCGCCGCGCGGGTCGAGGGCGGTGCGCCAGGCCTGGCTGACGGCGTCCTTGGTCATGGGCTCGCCGAGCCGGGCGGCGATCTCGTCACCGGCCTTCGTACGCCAGCGCATGTTGCCGCTGTAGCTGAGGAAGATCACCGGCCGGACGACATGGTCGGCGAGGGCGTTGCCGTACCCGTAGGTGTAGTCGGCGGCGGAGCGCCGGATGCCGGCGTTGTCCTCCTCGTACGTGACGAAGGGGATGGGGTTGGTGTCGGACCGGAACGGCGTACCGGTCAGCGCGAGCCGGCGGGTCGCGGGCTCGAACGCCTCCAGGCACGCCTCGCCCCAGGACTTGGAGTCACCGGCATGGTGGATCTCGTCGAGGATCACGAGCGTCTTGCGCTGCTCGGCCCGGTTGCGGTGCAGCATGGGGCGCACGCCGACACCGGCGTACGTGACGGCGACCCCGTCGTAGTCCTTGCCGAGCGGGCCCGCGCTGTACTCGGGGTCGAGCTTGATCCCTATCCGTGCCGCGGCCTCGGCCCACTGCTTCTTCAGGTGCTCGGTCGGTGCGACCACGGTGACCTGCTGCACGACGTGGTGGTGCAGCAGCCAGGAGGCGAGGGTCAGCGCGAAGGTCGTCTTGCCGGCGCCGGGCGTGGCGACCGCGAGGAAGTCACGCGGCTGCTCCTGGATGTACTTCTCCATCGCCCCCTGCTGCCAGGCACGCAGCTTGCTGGCGGTACCCCAGGGCGCGCGGCCCGGGAAGGCGGGCGAGAGGTGGTGGGAGTGCGTCGAGGAAGCGGCGGTGGTAGTCACGGTCTCCGTGGATGGGGGTCGGATCGAAGGGGCCGCCCGCAGGGCGTCGGCCAGGGCGATGGCGGGTGACGGACGGGCGGCTCGGCTACGTATGACAACCGGGCCACCCTACCGGCGCCCCATCCCCGTCAACGCCCGGACGAGGCCGGGTCGCCCGTAGGTGGGACCCACGTCACAACTCCCGCAGCCGCCCCGCGATCTGCGGGATGTCGCTGAGGTCGCCGGAGGCCACGTCGATGACCAGGTCGTATGCGATGTCCTGGTCGACGTCGGCGAGATCGACGCCGTTGCGGGCGAGGAAGGTGGCCGTGGCCAGCCAGGCGGTGCGCTTGTTGCCGTCGACCAAGGGGTGGTTGGCGGCGAGGGCGTGCAGCAGGGCGGCGGCCTGCTCGTGCAGGTCCTCGTAGGCGGCCGTACCGAACATCCGGGCGCGCGGCCGGTGTACGGCGGAGGCCAGCAGCCCGGGCTCCCGTGCCTCGGGCGGTCGGCCGCCGAAGGCGATCTCGGCGATGGCGGTGACGTCGGCGACGGTGAGGTGGCGGCTCATTCGCCCAGCCTCCGCAACAGGCCGGCGTGGCTGAGCGCGAGGCGCTCGGCGTGGGCGCGGACGGCCGCCCCTTCCTCGTCCAGATACCGGCGTACGGCCTCCAGCACCACCTCCTCGGTACGGCGCCCGGACGCGTCCGCGAGGTCGTCCAGCGCCTGCCGGAGGGCAGGGTCGAGGGAGAGAGTCAGCTCGTACATCTCGTACATGCGGGAAGGCTAGGGTCTGGCGTCACCACCCGGCGATCGATTTCCACAGCCTCACCGCTCCCGCCCCCGCTCCCCCTTTTGCTCCCGCAGCCGCGTCGTCACCCACGCCCCCACCAGCGCCACCCCCGCCATCGGCAGGAACACGGCGGCGAAGGCGGCGGGGCGGGTGGGGTCGGCTGTCGTGGCCGTGCTGCTGCCGCCGCCGAGGGCGGCGAAGGCGGCGCCGGTCGCGGCCAGGAGGACCACGTTGGAGAGGGCGTCGGAGATCTGCAGGGCGGCGGAGTTGGCGCCGGCCTCCTCGGGGGCGGACAGCTGGAGCAGGAGCACGCTGGCGGAGGCGATCACCAGCCCCATGCCGAAGCAGCCGAAGGCCCAGGCGACGGCAACGGTCCAGACGGGCACGGCCTGTACGAGCACGCTCGGCGCGGTGACGATCGCGGCGGCGACCAGCACCATCCCGACCGTCATCAGCCGGTCCCGGTACTGCTCCAGGCGCGGCCTGGACTGCACCCACGAGCCCAGCGCCCACGTCACCCCGCCCGCGGCCAGCGAGAACCCGGCCAGCGTCGGCGACAGCCCCCGCTGGGTGACCAGCATCAGCGGCACGAAGGACTCGGCGGCGATGAAGGACCCGGCGGCCACCCCGCGCAGCAGTACGACGGAGGGCAGGCCGCGGGCTGCGCGGTAGGTGCCGCGCGGCAGCAGGCCGAGGGCGGCGGGCACGAGGAGGGCGGCTCCGGCGAGGCCGGGAAGCAGGGAGAGCCAGCGCAGGTCCTGGGCGGCGTACTGGAGGAGTCCCGCGCCGAGGGAGATGCCGAGGGCGAGCCGGATTCGGCGCCGGTCGAAGGAGCCGGAGTCCTCGCCGCCGGCCACCGGGCCCGACGCCCTCCGCCGTATCTGCGGCAGCGCCAGCGCGAGCGGAAAGACGACCAGCACCGGAATGCCGAGGAAGACCCACCGCCAGCCGAGGTGCTCCGTCACGGCGCCCGAGGCGAGGGGGCCGACGATGGACGGTACGACCCACCCGGCGGCGAAGGCCGCCATGATCGCGGGCCGCAGCCGCTCGGGGTAGGCGCGGCCGACGACGACGTACAGCGCGACGATGACCAGCCCGCCGCCGAAGCCCTGCACGGCCCGGCCCAGGATGAACACCCACATGCTCTGCGCGGTCCCGGCGACGACGAGCCCCGCGGCGAACGCCGCGATCCCTGAGGTCAGCGCCCCGAGCGGGCCCTTGCGATCGGACCACTGCCCGGCGAGCACCATCCCGAACAGGCTGGTCGTGAAGTACCCCGAGAAGGCGAACGCGTACAGCGCCACGCCGTCCAGCTCCCGCGCCGCGACGGGCATCGCCGTCCCTACGGCGGTCGCCTCGAAGGCGATGAGCAGCACGACGGACACGATCCCGACACTGAGCGCCCGATAGGCCCGACCCAGCACACCGCCGCCTCTGCCGGCGGCATCATCCACAACAGCGGTGTCAGGGGACTCAAGGGCATTCATGCTCGCCAGCGTAAGGCCCACAACGGCAAGTGACCCCTGTCGGTAGTCCCACCCCACCTGCGACCTTGGTCGTACTCCCGCCGTTTCATGAACGCGGTGTGGCAGTCGCGTTGCAGGGGCGGGGTTTCCCTTGAAGGGCTCCTCGGCCCGCCCATACGGTCAATGCACCGAGTTCGGCCCGCCTCCAAAGGCGACCGACACGGCCGTGTGCCCGAGTGGTTCAGGGGCTCGCCTGCAAAGCGAGTTACGCGGGTTCGATTCCCGCCACGGCCTCCACTGCGGTCAGGTGACCCGCGTCACACCCGGCGCCTGTCAGCAATCGGGGCGCCATCTCGTTCAAGGGGCACGCGAACGAGAAGGAGCAACGCCATGAAGCACCGCATCGTCGTACTCGGCGCCGGATACGCCGGGGCCTTCGCCGCCGGGAACCTGGCCCGTCGGCTCTCGCCCGCCGACACCGAGATCACCGTCGTCAACGCCGTGCCCGACTTCGTTGAGCGGATGCGGCTCCACCAGCTCGCGATCGGCCAGGACCTCGCGTCCCGCAAGCTCGCCGACGTGTTCGCGGGCACCGGGGTGCGGCTGCGGCTGGCGCGCGTCACCGGCGTCGACCCCGAGCGCAGGACCGTCGCCGTGACCGGCGAGGACGGCGACGGCGAGATCGCGTACGACACGCTTCTGTACACGCTCGGCAGCTCCGTGGCCCGCCATGGCGTCCCCGGCGTGGCCGAGTACGCCTTCGACGTGACCGGCCGGTCCTCGGCGCTGCGTCTGCGCGAGCGCCTGGCCGGGCTGGGCAAGGGCGGCACCGTGCTGGTCGTCGGTGAGGGGCTGACCGGCATCGAGACCGCCACCGAGTTCGCCGAGTCCCGGCCCGACCTCTCGGTCGCGCTCGCCGCCCGTGGCGAGCTGGGCGCCTGGCTCTCCCCGAAGGCCCGCCGTCACCTGCGCCAGGCCTTCGACCGGCTCGGCATCACCGTCCACGAGCACACCGGCATCGAAGCCGTCGAGCCGACACGGGCGATCGCCGCCGACGGTACGTCCATCCCGGCCGACGTCACCGTGTGGTCGGCCGGGTTCGCCGTGCCCTCCATCGCGGCCGCCGGCGGCCTGGAGGTCGCCGAGACCGGCCAGATCGTCGTCGACCGCACCATGCGCTCGGTCTCGCACCCGGACGTCTACGCCGCCGGTGACTGCGCCTACGCGATCGGCGAGAACGGCCGGCCGCTGCCGATGTCCTGCGCCTCGGCCGGGTACACCAACATGCAGGCGACCGCCGCGATCATCGCGCGCCTGACGGGCAGCGAGGTCCCGACCACCGGGCTGAAGTACCACGGCAACCACATCAGCCTCGGGCGGCGGGACGCGATCTTCCAGATGGTGGACGGGGACGTCCGGTCGAAGCCCTGGTACCTGGGCGGCCGGCCCGCCGTGTGGCTCAAGTCGGGCATCCTCAAGGGGGCCGGGTGGAGCATCGTCCACCCGACCTTCGGCATGCCGAAGCGCAGGCGCCGCCTGGCCACCGCGCCCGACCGGGTCGGTGTGAGGGTCGCCGCCTAGGCTGCTCCGCATGGACAGCGCAGCCATCGATCGGTTCGAGGCCAGCCGGGGCCGGCTGGCCTCGCTCGCGTACCGTCTGCTCGGCTCGGCCGCCGACGCCGAGGACGCCGTGCAGGACACGTTCCTGCGCTGGCAGGCCGCAGACCGGGAACGGATCGAGGTGCCCGAGGCGTGGCTGACCAAGATCGTCACCAATCTCTGTCTCGACCGGCTCCGCTCGGCGCAGGCGCGCCATGAGCGCGCTGTCGGCGACTGGCTGCCCGAGCCACTCCTCGAAGGCGACCCGATGCTCGGCCCTGCCGATACCTTCGAGCAGCGCGAATCGGTGTCCTTGGCCGTACTGACCCTCATGGAGCGCCTCTCGCCGGTCGAGCGGGCCGCTTACGTCCTGCGCGAGGCCTTCTCGTATCCCCACGCCGAGATCGCCGGGATCCTCGACATCACCGAGTCCGCGAGCCAGCAGCATGTCCACCGGGCCCGACGCCGGGTCGCCGCCGAGCGCCGGGGCGGCGACGAGGTGGACCCCGCGTCCGCGCGCCGGATCGTCGAGGAGTTCCTCGCCGCCGCCACGTCGGGGCGCACCGAACGGCTGGTGGAGATGCTCACCGCCGACGCGACCGCGGTCTCGGACGGCGCCGGACTGGCCAGGCGGCTGCTGCGCTACACGACGCGCGAGCGCATCGCCTCCTACGTGCGGGCCGGCTTCAAGCCCACTCCGGCGAAGCGGCGGCTGGCCGGTGGCTCCCCCGCGCTCCACATCGCACTGGTCAACGGCTCCCCGGCGGTCGTCGCCGTGATCGACGACCGCGTCGTGGGCGCCGTGGTGTTCGAAGTCGGCGACGGCAAGGTCGCGTCGCTGCGCGGCATCGCCGCCGCGGGTCGGCTCGTGCGTCTCAATGAGGCCTGGCGGCTTCACGAACCCGACGCGCCCGTCGTCAGCGCGTGGTGACCAGGGCCACCGGAATCCCGTGACCTGGGCCGTGCACCCCGCCCCGATGGGCCATGGGCCGAAACCCCGCAGAGCCGTATTCGTTTCTCAGTGCGGACCCGAGAAGCGCGGTTCGCCCGAGCTGGTGCGGCGGGCGACGGCGTGCCGAACCCACGGTGGAGGATCACACCATGCTGACGACCGAGTACGTGCCGGGCGCTCCGAACTGGCTTGATCTGGGCAGCCCGGACACCGACGCGAGCGCCGCCTTCTACTCCGCCGTCTTCGGCTGGGACTTCCGGTCGGCGGGACCGGAGGCGGGCGGGTACGGCTTCTTCCAGCTGGACGGGAAGACGGTCGCGGGCCTCGGTCCGCTCACCGAAGAGGGGGCGAGGCCCTCCTGGACGGTGTATTTCCACACGCCGGACGCCGATGCCACCGCCAAGGCCGTGGAGCAGGGGGGCGGCAGGGTCCGGGTCGCTCCGGCGGACGTCTTCTCCTTCGGGCGGATGGCTGCCTTCACCGACCCCACGGGCGCGGACTTCGCCGTCTGGCAGCCGGGCGAGACCAGCGGTCTGGAGGCTGTCGGCGTCCCCGACAGTCTGTCCTGGGTCGAGCTCTACACCACCGACGCCGCCGCGGTGAAGGCGTTCTACGGGTCGGTCTTCTCCTGGCGGATGAACGATGTGCAGATGGGCCCGGAGCTGACGTACACGCTCCTGGCCCCGTCCGGTGCCGGTGAGGAGGGGAACCACGGCGGGCTGATGCAGCTGCCCCAGGAGAACCTCGACGCCGGATCGACGGCGGAGTGGCATCCCTACTTCGAGGTGAGTGACTGCGACGCCACGTTCGCCAAAGCCACCGCTGCCGGAGCCACCGTCCTCATCCCGGCCACCGACGCGCCGGGGGTCGGTCGCTTCGCCATGTTCCTCGACCCCGTCGGTGCCGCCTTCGCCATCATCAAGAGCGCCATGGGCTGAGAGTCCGGTCTCGGCGCGACCCGCCTCAGAGCACTCCGCCGGCCTCGTCCTGGAACAGTTCCGTCCAGTAGTGCCAGTCGGTGTTCTGGGACAGGGCCGTGGGGTCGATCGAGGTCAGGGTCCGGATCATCGCCGCGGCCAGCTGGTCGTAGGCCTCCGTCGTCAGTTCGTTGCCCAGGTGCTCGTCGATCGTGCGCTCGTGGTGCAGGAGCCAGAGGGTGAAGGCCAGGGTGGAGACGTCGGTGTTCAGGGGGTAGAGCGTCGCCTCCGGCTCGCTGAAGGTGAGGATCGCGCCCGTTCTGCCGTCGATCACCAGGCTGTTGTCCTCGACCAGGTAGCCGAGGCGGATCAGGTGGTCGGAGTGGGCCGGGAGGTCCTCCAGGGGGTATTCGCCGGCTCGCTCGCCGGTGAAGTACTCGGTGAGGGTGGGCAGCGGGACGTCCGTGTCGGCGTGGAAGAGGACCGCATCCTCCGGCAGGCCCGTCTCGCGCAGGAAGCGGCGGGTCGGCTCGTGGGTGAGCGTGGTGGGGAAGTCCACCTCCTCGAAGCGGGCCACCCGGCCGTGGCCGAACTCCTGGTCCAGGACGCGGCCGGGGACGTCCAGGGTGAGGCCGGACGTGGTGCCGGGGCCGGCGATGAGGGCGAGCGGGCGGATCAGGGCCGCCGCCTTCCAGTACGGCGGGACCTCGCCGTCCGTGCCCTCCTCGAAGAGCGCGAGGAGGCGGCGGGAGGCCTCGGTCACCGTCCTGGGACCGTACTGGCCCGACAGGGAGGAGAAACGGCCTCGCAGGCCCGCGAGTTCTTCCGTGACGGCGGCGAAGCGCAGGAGGGTGTCGAGGGAGGGGGCGAAGGGTCGGGGGTCGGAGGGGGCGACCAGGTACGCGGTCGTCAGCTCGCCCGTGTCGCCGTCGAGCAGGATCGACTCGCGCTCCATGCCCGCGGGGTTGAGGAGTTCGCCTATCACCAGGCGGCCGCGCAGCTCCTCCGCCAGGTGGAAGGGGCCGTCCGTGGCGTCACCGAAGGTGCGCAGGCCGTGCGTGCGGAGCGGGGAGAACGTCAACAGGTCGGTGTCCGTGGGCAGTCCGGGGCCCGTGAGCAGGCCGCGCGTCGGCGCGTGCGTGACGTACCGGTCCAGCTCCGCCTCGGTCAGCGTGATCGCCGGCACCCCGGCATCGGTCGTGCTCATCGCTCCCCCGCGATCTTCCTCGGTGCGTCGGTCCCTGGGCTGGGCATGCCCGGCCGCCCTCCGGCTTCCCTCGGAAAGCGGCGGTCCCCCACTGCCCAGAACACTACGCCGCACCACTGACAACGCCCGTCGGAAAGGACGTCGGGCGAGCCTCGCGCGTTCCACTCCGGCCAGGAGTTACGCGATCGTCGACCTCACGTGAAGTAGATGCCGCCCAGCACGACCGCCAGGGCCGCCACGGCGAAGATCAGGATCCAGACGAACAACTTGCCCACGCTGGGCGGGGGTTCGTAGCGCGGTTCCTCGGGGGGCGTGGTCACTGGGGGGTCACCACCGCGGCCTGCGGGCGGATCGGGAGGCGGTTGACCGGGCGGCCCGTCGCCGCGCGGACGGCCGAGGCGATCGCCGCCGGTGACGTCACCACCGGGACCGCGCTGACCGACTTGGCGCCGAAGGGGGCGACCACGTCCCGCTCCTCGACCAGCTTCACGATCCGGATGTCCGGCGCGTCCAGCGCGGTCGGCAGGGCGTATCCGGTCAAGTCGGGGTGGCGGATCAGGCCGCGGGGCGTCCGCAGGTTCTCGGTCAGGGCGATGCCCACGCCCTGGGTGACGCCCGCCTCGATGCGCGAGGCCAGCTGCGCCGGGTTCAGCACCCGGCCCACGTCCTGGGCGACCGCCAGCTCGACCACGCGGACCGCGCCGAGTTCGATGTCCACGTCCACCACCGCGCGGATCGCGCAGAAGGCGAGGCCGACGAAGGCGTCGCCCTGGCCCTCGGCGTCGAGCGGCTCGGTGGGGTGCGGGCGGCACTGGGCGGTGGCCCACAGCTCCTTGCCGTCCATCGCCTCGGTGACGGTCGTCGACAGCACGCCGTCGTACGAGGTGATCTTGCCGTCGGTGATCTGGAGCAGCTCCGTCGACATGCCGAACTTGTGCGCCAGGGGCTGCAGCAGTTGCGTGCGGACCATCTTTGCCGCGCGCTCCACCGCGCCGCCGGAGACCCAGGTGTGGCGGCCGCGGCAGCCCGCGCCCGCCGGGGGCTGGTCGGTGTCGACCGGTGCCACGTGCACCTCGTCGATGCCGAGCGTGTCCTGGACGATCTGGCGGGCGAGGGTGGTGAAGCCCTGTCCCGTCTCCACGGCCGCGCACAGCACGGTCGCGACGCCGTCGTGGACCTTCACGGTCGCCGTGGAGACCTCGTCGGCGCCCTCCGCGCCGAGCATGTGCACCATGCCCAGGCCGTAGCCGACGCCGCGGCGCACCGCGCCCGGCTCGCCCGCGCCCTCGGGGCCGCCGGGCAGCAGCCAGTCCTCCTCGGGCGTGTCCTTGGGCAGGGCCGGGAGGGGGTGGTCGCGGACCGCTTGGAGGAGTTCGGCCACCGGCGCCGGGCAGGTGACCGTCTGGCCGATCGGCAGGACGTCCCCGGTCGCGAGCACGTTGCGCAGGCGCAGCTCGGCCGGGTCCTCGCCCAGCTTCTTGGCGAGCTTGTCCATCTGCGCCTCGTAGGCGGCGCACACCTGCATGGCGCCCTCGCCGCGCACATGGCCGGAGGGCGGGTTGTTGGTGCGGACGGCCCAGCCCTCGATGAAGGCGTTCGGGACGACGTAGGGGCCGCAGGCGAAGGAGACGGCGGCGGCGAGGGACTCGGCGGAGGTGTCGGCGTAGGGGCCCGCGTCGAGGAGGATCTGCGCCTCGACCTTGACCAGCCTGCCGTCGGCGTCGGCGTGGTGGCGGTAGCGCAGCAGGGTCGGGTGGCGGTGGGCGTGGCCGAGGAAGGACTCCTCGCGGGTGGCCGTGAGCTTCACCGGGCAGCCGGTCTTGAGGGCGAGCAGGCCGAGCGGGAGCTGGAAGCCCTGGTCCTCGCGGTCGGCGGTGGCGCCGGGCACCCCGGTGACGACGATCTTCACCCGATCGGGCGACAGGCCGTAGCAGGCCGCGGCCGTGTTGCGGTCGGTGTGCGGGTCGGTGGAGGCCAGGTACAGCTCCACGCCGCCGTCGGGCCGCGGCACGGCGAGACCGGCCTCGGCGCCGATGGGGGCCGGGTCCTGGCGGCCGATGCGGTACAGGCCCTCGACGACGACCTCGCCGACCGCGTCCGGGTCGCCGTGGCGCAGCGGGATGTGCCGGATCAGGTTGCCGTCGGGGTGCAGGGGCTCGGCCTCGAAGGCCTGCTCCGGGTCGGTGATCGGGTCGAGCACCTCGTACTCGACGATGACGGCGGCGGCGGCCATCCGCGCGGTGTCCGGGTGGTCGGCGGCGACGGCCGCGATGGGCTCGCCGTGGTGGCGTACGACCTCGGAGGCGAACACCGGGCGGTCGGGCGTGCCCCGGCCGTACCGGGGGGTGCCGGGCACGTCCTCGTGGGTGACGACGGCCCGTACGCCGGGCATCTCGCGCGCGTGGGTGGTGTCGATGGACACGATGCGCGCGTGCGCGTGCGGGGAGCGCAGGACGGCCGCCCACAACAGACCCTCGGCCCACAGGTCGGCCGCGTACGGGAAGGTGCCCTCGGTCTTGGCGCGGGCGTCGGCGTGCGGCAGCGAGGCGCCGAGGCCGTGCGGCAGCGGCTCGGCCGCCGGGGCCGCTTCGGCCGCGGTGGTCGCGGTGGCGGCTTCGTTGCTCACGCCTGGCCTCCGTCCTGGCCGTAGTGCTGCTCGTGCGGTCCCGGTGTACCGAAGGTGCCAGGACTGTCGAAGACACCGTGTGCCTCGAACGCCGACGGGTTGACGCCGCCGGAGCCCGGGCCCGCCTGGTGCGGAATACGTGCCTCGTCCCCGTCCGTCTCAGCGTCGGCGGCGGTGTGCGCCTCGCGTTCGGCGACGACTTCCTTGACGGCGTCCAGGACGCCCCGGTAGCCGGAGCAGCGGCACAGGTTGCCGCACAGGGCCTGCCGGGTCTCCAGCTCGGTCGGCGCCGGGTTGCCCTCCAGCAGGTCGTGCACGGTCATCGCCATGCCCGGCACGCAGAAACCGCACTGCACGGCACCGCACCGGGCGAGCGCCCGCTGCACGTCGGAGGCCTGCCCGTCGACGGCCAGGCCCTCGACGGTGCGGACCTCGGCGCCGGCCGCGGTGACCGCCGGGACCAGACAGGAGGCCACCAGGCGCCCGTCCACCTGCACGTTGCAGGCGCCGCACTCGCCCTGCGAGCAGCCGTCCTTGGCCCCGGCGAGGCCGAGCCGCTCCCGCAGGACGTACAGCAGGGACTCGCCGATCCAGGCGTCGGTGACGGGCCGGTCGGCGCCGTTGACGCGCAGCACGTACGAGGCGAGGGGGTGGTCGTCCTGCGGCCCCTGGGCGGCCTGGGCGGAGTCCTCGACGGCGTCGTGTCCGGGGGCCGCCGGGTCCTCGGGGGCCGGGGTGTGTGCCGTGCGCTCGACCGGGTCTGCTGTCCCGGTGTCCTCCGGCGGGCCGGCCGGGTCCGCTTGGGCGGCTTCCGGCGCGGTGTCCGGGGTGTCCGCCGTGTCGGCCGGGGGCACGGGGTCCGCCGGGGCGGGGGGTGCGGCCGTGTCCGGCGTTTCCACGGCCTCCTGCGGGGCCGTCGGGGTCGTGGCCCCACCGTGCTGCGCCGGGCCGTCAGCGGGGCCCTCAGGGGCCTGTGCGGGCCCTGTGGCGGCGTGCGGCGCCGTGGGCGCGTACTCCGGCGCCGGGGACGCGTCGGCCGCGTGGGGTTCGGTGTGGGGTTCGGCGCCGGGCTCCGGCTGCCCCCAGGACCCGCCCGAGGTCTCCGTCGCCCAGGGCGCGGGCGCGCCGCCGGGCAGGGTGGCCGGAGGGGTGCCGCCCCACTGCTCGACCAGCGAGGACGTGGTGAACTCGCCCGACTCGTCCGGGAGATCGCCGCCGGCGACCGGGATGGACCACTGCCCGGTGACGTCGTGCCCGGGCCCGGACGGGGCCGCGGGCTCCTCGAAGGTCCACTGCTGGGTGGCGGCGGGGTGGTACGTGAACCGGTCGTCCGCCGCCTGCTCCTGGGGCACGGCGTTCGGGTCGGGCCACTGGTGGCCGTCGGCGGGCATGGTCCAGCTGCCGGTGGCGGCCGGGTCGGTCGTCCCGTGGGTCGCCGTTATCTGCGGCGGCACGTAGCCGTGGCCGGGGGCGGCCAGGGGACTGTCACCGGACAGCAGGGCGTCGATGCCGCCCTCGGGGAGCTTGACGAAGGCGGTGGCGCCGTCGTCGTAGTCGCCCTGGGGCAGCGGGTCCCAGCGGCTGCCGCCCTGGGGCGTGCCCTCTCCGTGCTGGTCGTCGGTCACGACAGCGCCCTCCCCAGTGCTCGTCGGGCCAGCGCGGCGACGGTGCGCCGCAGGTGCAGTACGGCGGGCGGAAGCGGGACCACCGAACCGTCCGGCTCCGGGACGGGGTCGGGGATGCAGGCCGCGGCGACGTACTCCCCGAAGGCGTTCAGGGCCTCCGGGACGAGCGCGCGGTCGTTGTCCCAGTCGATGAGCCCGGCGACCCACTGCTCGGCCTCCAGGGGCCTGAGCGGCATCGGCGCTATGGCACCGACGGCACACCGCACTCCGCGCCGGGCCGGGTCGAGCACCAGGGCCACGGAGGCCACCGCACGGCCCGGGCCGGTGCGTCCGGTCGCCTTGAGGAAGACCTGCGGGGCGTGCAGCAGCGGCACGCGTACGTAGCCGATCAGCTCGCCGCCGCGCAGCATCTCCACGCCGGCCAGCAGGTGCGACACCGGGATCTCCCGGCGGGCTCCGCCCGGGCCCGCGATGATCAGCGTCGCCTCCAGGGCGGCCAGCACCGGCAGCGCGTCCCCGGTGGGGGCGGCGGTGGCGATGTTGCCGCCCAGGGTGCCGGCGTTGCGGATGTGCGGCGGGCCCGCGGCGCGCGCGGCGGCGGCGAGCGCCGGGATCAGGGCCGCGAAGTCGGGGCGGCCCATGCGCGCGTGGGTGAGGCCCGCGCCGAGCAGCGCGTGGCCGTCCTGGTACTGCCAGCCGCGGATCTCGCTGATCCGCCCGAGGCCCACCAGGGCGGCGGGCCTGAGCTGGCCTGAGTTGACGGCGGCCATCAGGTCGGTGCCGCCCGCCACGGGGACGGCCGTGGGCATGGCGGTGAGCGCCGCCACGGCCTCGTCCAGTGTCGTGGGCAGCGTGACGGCCTGCGCCGCCTGCGGTGCGTGCGTGGTCAAACCGGCTGCCCCTTCCCGCTGCCCCACCTGGTCCCTCCTGTGTGGCCGTACGGTACGTGCTCACAGGGCGGACGTGGCAACTCTGGCACATCTTCGCAAGGCCCGAACGCGGGGGTCCGCTAGGAGGCATTCGCCCACCTCATCGGGGAGATGGTCCGTTTTCACACAGCTTCACCGGCATATTCCGATTGCCACTCTTCGGTGATACCGAAAGGTTTTTTCCGTTATCTGTTCGGAGGCGGTCCCTCCAGCGGCCGGCCGAGCACACCGGGGCGCCGCTGCCACGGCCGCGGCCCGGTGGGCGGCCGATAGGCGACGCCGAGGGCGTCAAGTCGCCCGTAATGGGCGGCCATACGGCGCTCGAAGTCCGCGAAGTCCCGCTCCTGCGGGGCGGGAAGCCGGCTCCAGGCGACCTCCGCGAAGGCGGCGAGCCTCGGGAAGGTCTGGTAGTCCACGCGCGCGGTGTCCTCCATCACCTCGGTCCAGACGTTGGCCTGGGTCCCCAGCACATGCTGGGCCTCCGCCTCACCGAGCTGGGACGGAACCGGCTCGAACCGGTAGACGTCCTCCAGGGTGCGCACGAAGCCGATCGGCACGGGCTCGTCCTCGCCCGGGGCCTGCCGGTGGTCCAGATAGACGTACTGCTCCGGGCACATGACGACGTCGTGCCCGGCCCGCGCGGCCGCGACGCCGCCGCCGTAGCCACGCCAGGAGGACACCGCCGCGCCCGGCGCGAGTCCGCCCTCCAGGATCTCGTCCCAGCCGATGAGCCGGCGCCCGCGCGCGGTAAGCCACTTGTCGAAGTGCCCGATGAACCAGGACTGCAACTCGTCCTCGTCGGCGAGCCCGAGTTCCGTGATGCGGGTCTTGGCGGCGACCGACTCGCGCCACTGCTCCTTGGGGCATTCGTCGCCGCCGACGTGAATGAACTCCGACGGGAACAGCTCCAGGACTTCCTCGAACACCCCCTCGTAGAACCGCAGGGTGGTGTCAGTGGGGGCGAGTACGTTGGACGAGATCCCCCAGGTGTCCCACACGGTCAGGGCGGAGCCCCCTTCAATGGATGCAGCCGTCACGTCGGTGTTGCCCAGTTCCGGATACGCGGCGACGGCGGCCTGCGAGTGGCCCGGTACGTCGATTTCCGGGACGACGGTGATATGCCGCTCGGCGGCGTAGGCGACGATCTCCCGGATGTCGTCCTGGGTGTAGTAACCCCCGTGCGGCTTCTCCTCCCACAGCCGCGAGGCCCGGTGTCCGAATTTCGTCCGCGCCCGCCAGGACGCGACCTCGGTCAGCCTGGGGTGGCGCCGGATCTCGATCCGCCAGCCCTGGTCGTCCGTCAGGTGGAAGTGGAAGACGTTGAGTTTGTGCGCGGCCATCAGGTCCAGGTAGCGCAGGACGCCTTCCTTGGGCATGAAGTGCCGGGCCACGTCGAGCATGAGACCGCGCCAGCGGAAGCGGGGGGCATCTTCGATCGTGACATGCGGCACGATCCAGGCGCGGTCGCGGCTGAGTGGGGCCCTGCGGTACGCGTCGGGGCCGAGGAGCTGACGCAGCGTCTGGGCGCCCCAGAAGACACCAGTCGCGCTGCCACCCTCGATCAGGACGCCGGTCGAGTCGCTGACGAGGCGGTACTCCTCGGGGCCGAGCTCAGAGTCGAGCTGGAGCCCGATGCCGTCGCCTTCGGTGTCGTCGAGCTCCCGCCCCTCGCGCAGCGGCAGGCCGGTGGCCTGCCAGAGGACGGTGCGCAGCCAGTGACCGACGCCCTCCGTGGCAGTGCCGGCGTAGAGCTGGGAGTGCGCCGTCAGCCGCACCTCGCCGGAACCGGCGACGACGCTACAGGGGTTCGGAATCAGTTCGGTCACGTCAGTCCTTTACCGCTCCGCCCAGCCCCGAGACCAGGCGTCGCTGTACGAGTACGAAGAAGACCAGCACCGGAATCGTCATCACCGTGGACGCGGCCATGACCCCGCCCCAGTCCGGGTCGTCCGGCTTGTAGAAGACCAGCAGGGCCATCGGCAGGGTCGACTGCGAGGTGTCGCTGATGATGAAGGACTTGGCGAACAGGAAGTCGTTCCAGGCCGAGATGAAGGAAAACACGCTCGTGGCCACCAGGCCCGGGAAGACGAGCGGGAAAAGGATCTGCCAGAGGAATCTCCCGCGGCTCGCCCCGTCCAGGTACGCGGCCTCCTCCAGCGCTTGTGGCACGGCTTTCACGAACCCCCGCAGCATCCAGATCGCGAAGGGCAGCGAGAAGGCGATGTGAGGCAGGATCAGCGAGCCGAGCGTGTTCAGCCGGCCGAAGTCCCGCATGAGGAAGAACAGGGGGATGGTGAGGGCTTCCACGGGCACCATCTGGGCCACCAGAAACATGATCAGCAAGGTGGTCCGGAAGCGGAAACGGAATCGTGCGACGGCGGTCGCGGCGAGAAACGCGATCACCGCCGAGGCGATCACCACACTGCCCGCCACCACCACGCTGTTGGCGAAGTAACGGCCGAATTCCTGCTGCCCGAAGACCCGCCGGAAGGAGTCCAGGGACGGCGACAGCGTCCACGGCCGGGGCCGGTCGGACTCGATCTCGCCGGCCGGCCTGAAGGCGCTCAGCACCATCCAGTACAGCGGGAAGGCGACGGCGGCTGCGATCAGCAGGGCCGAGACCTCTGCAACGAACCGCCACGGCCGCGCCACACGCACCCGAAGAAGATTCACAGCTCCTCCCCCTCACGGCGCAGGATCCGCAGGTACCCCAGCGTCACCGCGAGCAGGATCAGCAGCATCACCACGCCGATCGCCGAGCCGAGGCCGTACTGGGAGGACGCGAACGCCTTCTGATACGCGTACACGTTGAGCACCAGGTTCTGGCCCGCGATGCCGCCGCCGCCCGTCATGACGTAGATCTGCGTGAAGACTTTGAAGTCCCAGATGACCGACTGGATGGTGACGGCGGTGAGGATCGGCCGGAGCATCGGCGCGAGCACCGACCGCCAGATCCGCCACTGCGAGGCGCCGTCCAGGGCCGCGGCCTCCAGCACCTCGGACGGTACGGCGCGGATCCCGGCGTAGACCGTCACCATCACGAACGGGAAGGAGCACCAGACCACTTCGAGCAGGACGAGCAGGAACGCGCTGTACCGCCCGTACGTCCACGAGTGGTCCCCGAGCCCCAGCGCCCGGTTGACCGGCCCGAAGTCCGGGTCGAACAGGAGCAGCCACACCGTGGACCCGGTGACGGCCGGCGTCGCCCAGGTACCGAGCGCGGCCAGCATCAACACCAGCCGCGGCACGGCCCGCACCCGCGTGAGCAGCACGGCGAGCGCACAGCCGACGGCGAGAGTGGACCCGACACAGGCCGCGGCGAACACCACGGTGGCCACCAGCACCTGCCAGAACTGCCCGTCCGAGAACAGGTCCGTGTAGTTCCCGAACCCCCGGAAGGAGGCCGGCTCACCGCCACTGACCTGAGCCTGGGTGTACCGGAAGAGGGAGATCAGCCCGAGCTGGTAGACGGGGTAGACGAGCAGCCCACCGAGGACGACAAGAGCGGGGGCCAGATAGAACCAGGGCGTCCACCTGGGCGCCCTCACCCCGCGGAGCCGAACGCGGAGTCCATCTTCGCGGCAGCCGACGCAGCGGCGCCGTCCACACTCTTCTTGCCGCTGATCACCTCCTGGAACATCGTCGGCAGCACGAGCGAGGAGTCGATCTGCGACCACGCGGGCGAGGCAGGGACGAACTTCGTGCCGGATGCCAGCGTCTGCACGAACGGCTGCACGAAGGGCTGCCGCGCCGCCGCCCGGTCGCGGACGTCCGTGAAGGTCGGCAGGAAGCCCATCGCGTCGAAGAGGGCGGACTGCGTCTTCTTGGACGCCAGCCGCTCCATGAGGTCGACGGCGAGCGTGCGGTGGGTGGTGCTCTTCAGGACGCCGATGTTGTTGCCGCCGGCGAACGCCGGGGCGATCGAGCCGGCGGCCACGCCCGGCAGCGGTACGACCGCGTACTTCCCCTTCACCTTCCCGGCCTCCACGGCCGCGTGGCTGAAGTCGCCGCCGATCGCCATCCCGGCCTTGCCCGCGGCGAACGCGGTCACCGTGTCGTTGCCGCCCATGCCCGCGCACTTGGCGGCGGGACAGTTGGCGTCGGAGAACAGCGAGGTGTAGGCCTTGATGCCGGTCCGGGCCGCGGCGCTGTCGAGCGCGGAGGCGTACGAGCCGGCCTTGCCGGTGGCCAGGTCGCCGCCGTTGGCCCAGATGAAGGGCAGGGCGCCGTAGGTGTAGGCGCCGCCGACGACCAGGCCGTACAGGTCGGGCTTCGCGGCCCGGATCGCACGAGCCGTGGTGGCCAGCTCGGCCAGGGACTTCGGCGGTTTCAGGCCGAGTTCCCGGAAGACGTCGGTGCGGTAGTACAGGGCGCGGACGCCGACGTAGAAGGGTGCGCCGTAGACCTTCCCGGCCACCGTGACGGACTGCCGGGCGGTCGGGTCGGTGTTCTTCGCCTCGCTCCAGGCGGAGAACTCGCGGGTCACGTCGAGGAGTCCGCCGTCGTGGACGTAGCCGGCGGTGTCGGTGTTGCCGTACTCGATGACGTCGGGCGCGGACGCCGGGTCGTTGAAGGCGGCCTTGACGCGCTGGGCGCGGGTCTCGACCGGGATGTACTCGACCTCGGCCCTGCTGCCCTTGTGGGCCTTCTCGAAGGCGGCGACGACCGTGTCGACGACCTTCTTCTTCGGCTCGTTGCCGACCTCCTGGAACAGCCAGACCCGGAGGGTGCCGGTTTTGTCGTCCTTGTCGGAGGCGGAGTTGGAGGAGGACTGCGGGGCGCAGGCGGTGGCGACGACGAGGGTGAGCAGTGCGGCAAGTGGAGCGGACAGCTTCATGGAGCGTTCCTCCGAGGAGTAGTGCGTTGCAACATATGCAATGCCTATTTCGCTCTGCACAACACCACGGAGGCTATGAACAACATGAACATGGCGACAAGAGGTCTCAACCACTCTGTGACCAGAAAACACAAAGGCCCCCGGGACGCGTCCAGACGCGTCCCGGGGGCCTTGCGATCCTCAGCCGGGCGGGGAGACCCCTACTTCTTGTCGCCACCCTTGTCGTCGCCGCCGCTGCCCATGGACTCGTAGATCTCCTTGCACATGGGACACACGGGGTACTTCTTCGGGTCGCGGCCGGGCACCCACACCTTGCCGCACAGCGCCACGACGGGGGTCCCGTCGAGGGCGCTCGCCATGATCTTGTCCTTCTGGACGTAGTGGGCGAAGCGCTCATGGTCGCCGTCGCCGTGGGACACCTGTGGCGTCGGCTCTACGAGGGTCCCGGTACCAGTCCCGCGCTCGGGCTCAAGAGTGCTCATATCAGCAAGGGTAATCAACCGCCCGGGGCTCTGGGTCCCAGGCTTGCACGGCGGGCATCACTGGATGTGATGCGTCGCTTGCGTCCAGTCCACCCTGACGGTTCCAGAGGTGGAGCAGGGGCCGTTGACGGGGCCCCGCGTCGCCACAACTCACACGCGCGGGCGCGGATGTTGCGGGAGCCGTTCCGATCCGCGTGATCAACGAATCCGCAGGACCGGCACGCGAAGCGGGCCCGGGAGACCCGATTCGCCTTGTCGATGTGCCCACATTGGGCACAGGTGCTGGAGGTGTACGCCGGATCGACGTACACCACCGGCACTCCCGCCCGGCGGGCCTTGTACGCCATGTACGCCCCAAGCTGCGCAAAAGACCAGCTGGAGTGGGTGGCCCGTTGGGGCTTTCGAAGCCGTACCCGCTCGCGGATCCCCGTCAGGTCCTCCAGGGCGATTCCGCGACCGGTGCGTTCCGCCTCGGCCACCAGATGCTTCGCGATCTTGTGGTTGATGTCCTTCACCCGCCGCGATTCCTTGCGCCTGCGCCTCTTCAGGCGCCTCTTGGCCGACGGGGTGTTCTTCTTCTGCAGCTTGGTACGGAGATTCCGTTCCCTGACCCGGATCCGATCGAGCTCCCGCCCGGCCATGATCTCGCCGTCGGACGTGGTGGCGATGTTCACGATCCCCAGATCGACGCCGAGGAAGTCCACAGGATCGGGGTTGGGTTCAGCTTCGGGGACCTCGCAGGTGGCATTCAGGAACCACCTGCCGTCCTGACGGACAAGATCAGACTCACCCCGGCGGTACAGAGCCAACATGGTCAACTGCTCCGGCGAGGCCGTGAATGCCACGCCCTTCATCCGTCCTGTCACGGTCCAGATCGACAGCTGCCGCTCCGGCATCCGCCAGGACAGCATGCGATCGTCAAAGGGCTGCGCTCCCTCCAGCCGGAAGACGACTGGCTTCCCCGCGGCTTTGCGGTACCGCTTCGATCCAGGTTTCCCGAAGTTTCCAGCTTGCAGGTTCGCCTTCAGCGCCGTGTACGCATCACAGGTCTTCTTGATGACGTGCTGAGCGGCCTGCGCTCCCAGCTGCCACCGCGTTCTCACCATGCCGTAGGTGAGCTTGCGCAAGGGGATGTTCTTCTTCACATCCCTGTCGAAAGCCACTCTGCTGACCCAGGTGGCCGCCTCGTTGCATGCGTGCAGGGTCGCCTCGAGAGCCGACGCCTGCCGAGGCGTCGGCAGAAGGGTTACCTGCACCACCAGTTTCATGCCTGCGACGCTATCCATCGAAAGCAGACATGGGATTCGAATACGAGCACGACTACCCGAAAGGATGATCCACCAGAGCGTGCAGCCAGCCGCGCAGGCTCAGAGTCAGTTGAGCGACGGGTCGTCCGGATACGTGGCCACCATCGCCAGCTCGTTGCGCTGGCGGCGGAGTACTTCGCGCCAAAGTCGCTCCGGGGCCGGCGAGGACACGTCGCCCGGCTCGGACTCGACGACGTACCAGGCGCCCTCCACCAGCTCGTCCTCCAGCTGGCCGGGGCCCCAGCCGGCGTATCCGGCGAAGATTCTCAGCGAGCCGAGGGCCGAGGCGAGCAGCTCCGGCGGGGCCTCCAGGTCGACCAGGCCGATCGCGCCGTGCACCCGCCGCCAGCCGAGCGGGGCGCTGTCCCCGTTGGCACCGCCCGGGATGACCGCGACGCCGAGCGCCGAGTCCAGCGAGACGGGTCCGCCCTGGAAGACCACGCCGGGCTCGCCCGCGAGATCGGCCCAGCCCTCCAGGATGTCGCCCACGTCCACCGGGGTGGGGCGGTTGAGGACGACACCGAGGGAGCCCTCCTCGTCGTGGTCGAGAAGGAGCACCACCGCGCGGTCGAAGTTCGGGTCCGCCAGGGCGGGCGTGGCCACGAGCAGCCGCCCTGTGAGCGAGGACACCTCGGTCATGCCAGACATGATCCCGCATCTTTACCCGGTGTGGGGAGCCAACGGGGGTGTGGGAGTGAACGCAGCTCAGGGCGCGTGGGCGCAAGCCCCGCGCGCGGTGACCCCATGTGCCCGGTGCGGAACGGTTCGTGTTGTGACACAGCTATGACGTGGCTGGGTGGTACTTGGGCTTACGGCAGGGGGGCGATCGGCGATTACCCTGTCTCTCCGGCCCCCGCGCTAAGTGATCGGCCGACCCCTGCCCGACTCATCGGAACGCGAGATACATGACCGTCAACGACGATGTCCTGCTTGTCCACGGCGGAACCCCGCTGGAGGGCGAGATCCGTGTCCGCGGTGCGAAGAACCTCGTACCGAAGGCCATGGTCGCCGCCCTGCTGGGCAGCGCGCCAAGTCGACTGCGCAACGTTCCGGACATCCGTGACGTGCGTGTCGTACGCGGCCTGCTGCAGCTGCACGGGGTGACGGTCCGACCTGGTGAGGAGCCCGGTGAGCTGGTGCTCGACCCGACCCATGTGGAAAGCGCGAACGTCGCTGACATCGATGCCCACGCGGGTTCCAGCCGTATCCCGATCCTCTTCTGCGGTCCGCTGCTGCACCGTCTCGGCCACGCCTTCATCCCGGGCCTCGGCGGCTGCGACATCGGCGGCCGGCCCATCGACTTCCACTTCGACGTGCTGCGGCAGTTCGGCGCGACCATCGAGAAGCGCGCGGACGGCCAGTACCTGGAGGCGCCGCAGCGGCTGCGCGGTACGAAGATCCGGCTGCCGTACCCGTCCGTCGGCGCGACCGAGCAGGTGCTGCTGACGGCCGTACTGGCCGAGGGTGTCACGGAGTTGTCCAACGCGGCCGTCGAGCCGGAGATCGAGGACCTCATCTGCGTGCTGCAGAAGATGGGCGCGATCATCGCGATGGACACCGACCGCACGATCCGCATCACCGGTGTGGACAGCCTCGGCGGCTACACCCACCGCGCCCTGCCGGACCGTCTGGAGGCCGCGTCCTGGGCCTCGGCGGCCCTCGCGACCGGCGGCAACATCTACGTCCGCGGCGCCCAGCAGCGCTCGATGATGACGTTCCTGAACACCTACCGGAAGGTGGGCGGTGCCTTCGAGATCGACGACGAGGGCATCCGTTTCTGGCACCCGGGCGGCCAGCTGAAGTCCATCGCGCTGGAGACGGACGTGCACCCCGGCTTCCAGACCGACTGGCAGCAGCCGCTGGTGGTGGCCCTGACGCAGGCCACGGGCCTGTCCATCATCCACGAGACGGTGTACGAGTCCCGGCTCGGCTTCACCTCCGCGCTCAACCAGATGGGCGCACACATCCAGCTCTACCGCGAGTGCCTGGGCGGCTCCGACTGCCGCTTCGGCCAGCGCAACTTCCTGCACTCCGCGGTCGTCTCGGGACCGACCAAGCTGCAGGGCGCCGACCTGGTCATCCCCGACCTGCGCGGCGGCTTCTCGTACCTGATCGCGGCCCTCGCGGCCGAGGGCACCTCCCGGGTCCACGGCATCGAACTGATCAACCGCGGCTACGAGAACTTCATGGAGAAGCTGATGGAGCTGGGCGCGAAGGTCGAGCTGCCGGGCAAGGCACTCGGCTAGCGAAAACCAGCCCGGCCGGCGTTTGAGGCCATTCTTGACCGCAACAACGATGGGGCGGCACCCGAAGACTTACGGGTGCCGCCCCATCGGCGCTCTCAGCGGAGCGCTTACTTGCCCTTGGCCGCTTCCTTGAGCTTGGAGCCCGCGGAGACCTTCACGCTGAAGCCGGCCGGGATGTTGATGGGCTCACCGGTCTGCGGGTTGCGCGCGGTACGAGCGGCACGGTGGGTGCGCTCGAAGGTCAGGAAGCCGGGGATGGTGACCTTCTCGTCGCCCTTGGAGACGATGTCGCCGACGACCTCGGCGAACGCGGCCAGAACGGCGTCGGCGTCCTTGCGGGTCACCTCGGCGCGGTCGGCCAGCGCGGCCACCAGCTCACTGCGGTTCATGTTGTTACTCCCGTGTTCTTCTTGCCGTTGAGGCGTGAGGTGAGATCGATGCCGATGCGCTCGCGCCCAGAGACGCATCCTGCCCCTACCTGCGGCGGGAAAGCCAATCCGGCACCCGTAGGAGTCGTGAGAACACCCTAGGGAGTCACACGAAAAGCGCCTGCTCGGCCGTCACCCTAGAGGGCACCCGCCGGTGGGGGGTTCCACGACGCGCCGGTGCGGGGGCTGCCGTGTCGATCCTCACAGCCCCTGCACAGTCGGTCCCACAACTTCTGAACCCTACGGCACGAAGGACTCGGACGCCGCTCCGACCGCCTTGGCCGCGTCGCGCACCGCTCCGGCGACCGCACCCGCGACCTTGTCGTTGAAGACGCTCGGAATGATGTAGTTCGGGTTCAGCTCGTCCTCGGTCACCACGTCGGCGAGGGCCTTCGCGGCGGCGAGCATCATCTCGGTGTTGACCGTGCGGGACTGCGCGTCCAGCAGGCCGCGGAAGACACCCGGGAAGACCAGCACGTTGTTGATCTGGTTCGGGAAGTCGGAGCGGCCGGTGGCCACAACAGCGGCCGTCTGACGGGCGATTGCGGGGTCGACCTCGGGGTCCGGGTTCGCGAGCGCGAACACGATGGCACCCTCGGCCATGGCGGCCACGTCGTCGCCGTCGAGGACGTTCGGGGCGGAGACGCCGATGAAGACGTCGGCGCCGCGCACGGCCTCCTTCAGGGTGCCGGTCAGGCCCTCGGGGTTGGTGTTGTCGGCGATCCAGCGCAGCGGGGAGTCGGCCGGGGCGTCCACCAGGTCCGCGCGGCCGGCGTGCACGACGCCCTGGATGTCGGCGACGACGGCGTTCTTCACGCCCGCCGCGATCAGCAGCTTGAGGATGGCCGTGCCGGCCGCGCCGGCGCCGGACATGACGACCCGGATGTTCTCGATCGCCTTGCCGGTGACGCGAAGTGCGTTGGTCAGGGCGGCGAGGACGACGATCGCGGTGCCGTGCTGGTCGTCGTGGAAGACGGGGATGTCGAGGGCCTCGCGCAGGCGGGCCTCGATCTCGAAGCAGCGGGGCGCGGAGATGTCCTCGAGGTTGATGCCGGCGAAGCCGGGGGCGATCGCCTTGACGATCTCGACGATGGCGTCGGTGTCCTGGGTGTCCAGGCACAGCGGCCAGGCGTCGATGCCGGCGAAGCGCTTGAAGAGGGCCGCCTTGCCCTCCATGACGGGCAGCGCGGCCTTGGGGCCGATGTTGCCGAGGCCCAGCACGGCGGAGCCGTCCGTCACGACCGCAACCGAGTTGCGCTTGATGGTGAGGCGGCGTGCGTCCTCGGGGTTCTCGGCGATCGCCATGCACACGCGGGCCACGCCCGGCGTGTAGATCATCGAGAGGTCGTCACGGTTGCGGATCGGGTGCTTGGACTGCATCTCGATCTTGCCGCCGAGGTGCATCAGGAACGTACGGTCGGAGACCTTGCCGAGCGTGACGCCCTCGATGCCGCGGAGCTTCTCGACGATCTCGTCGGCGTGCGTGGTCGAGGTGGCCGCGATGGTGACGTCGATGCGGAGCTTCTCGTGGCCGGACGCGGTGACGTCGAGGCCCGTGACCGAGCCTCCGGAGGACTCCACGGCGTTGGTGAGCTGCGAGACGGCTGTTCCGCTCGCGGGCACCTCCAGCCGGATGGTCATCGAGTAGGAGACGCTGGGCGCCGTTGCCATGGCCGACTTCCTCTGCTTTCACCGTGTCGCGAGTTGTGCCGTCCGATCGTCGCACCTACCGGTGAGTACGTGATAGCCGCCCGGGATTGCGGACGTTTTGTTCACAGCGAGTGCGTGATTTCGGAAAATCACTTCCACCATACGAGATTCGATCAGGCAATGAAAGAGGCCCACATCACAGGGTGATGTGGGCCTCCCACACGTTCATGGCACCGACCCGCCATGCTCGCCTCGCGGCAAGTGGTCCCTCTGAGGGACGAAGGTTGGGCCCGGGGGCTTGGATCGGGCCGGTGCCACACCAAGGCTAACAAACGGATCCCGTAAGGCCATTCCCGTCGGCCGACTTCACAGCTTTCAATCCCGCAGCAGGTCGGGCACCCCCGCCGCGTCCGGTTCGTCCCGCTCTCCCGAGACCACCGTCAGCTGCTGGGTGGCCCGGGTCAGCGCCACGTACAGCACCCGCAGGCCGGCCGGGGACTCGTCGGCGATCTCCGCCGGGGAGACGACGACCGTCGCGTCGTACTCCAGGCCCTTGGCCTCCAGGCTGCCGAGCGCCACCACCCGGTCGCCGAGCCCGGCCAGCCAGCGCCGGGCCTCCTCGCGGCGGTTCATCGCGACGACCACGCCGACCGTGCCGTCCACCAGGCCGAGGAGCTGCTCGGCCGCCGCGCGCACGGTCTTCTCCAGGGAGTCCCGTACGACGGTGCCGCGTCCGTCGTTCGTTCTCACAAATCGCGGCTCGACCCCGGTGGACCGTACGGCTGACGGCGCCTCGGAGCCGGGCATGGCGAGGGCGAGCACCTTGGCGGCCAGCTCGGCGATCTCGGCCGGGTTGCGGTAGTTCACGGTGAGCTGGAAGCGGCGCCGGGGGCGGGTGCCGAGGGCCTCGTCACGGGCCTCGCCCGCCTCGTCCGGGTCGGACCAGGAGGACTGCGCCGGGTCGCCGACGACCGTCCAGGTGGCGTGCCGGCCGCGGCGGCCGACCATGCGCCACTGCATCGGCGTGAGGTCCTGCGCCTCGTCCACGATGACGTGCGCGTACTCGGTGCGCTCCTGCGCGAGGCGCTCGGCCCGCTCGCGCTGGGTCTCCTCGCGCACCGGCATCAGCTCCTCCAGGCCGGTGAGCTGGTCCAGCGGATCGAATTCGCGCTTCTTCTTCGGCCGGGCCGGGGCGCCGAGGATCGCCTGCAGCTCGTCGAGCATGGCGACGTCGTGGACGGAGTACCCGTCCCGCTTCAGCGCGCGGGCGACCCTGCGGACCTCGCCCGGGTTGAGGATCCGGCGGGCCCAGCGGCCGAGCCGCCGCTCGTCGGCCATGGCGGCGAGGACCCCCTTGGGGGTCAGCTCGGGCCACCATGCGTCGAGGAAGGCGATGAAGACGTCCTCGCTGCTGATGTCCTCGTCGAAGGAGGAGCGCAGCTCGGCGGCCAGCTCCGGGTCGGTGTGCCGGCCGGCCGCGCCGGACTTCGCCCACAGGGCGTCCAGGAGCAGCTTGCGGGCGCGCGGGCGGAGCAGGTTGACCGGCGCGGTGCCGCCCAGGGCGGTGCGGCGGACACGTTCCAGCTCGGCGGCCTCCAGTTCGAGGCGGCGTCCGAAGGCGACGACGCGCAGGAGGGACGGGGGGCCGTCGAAGGCCTGCGGCTCGCCGGCCTCGTCGTACTCGTCCAGGGCGAGCTGCCCCGCCGGAGCGGCCGGCCCCAGCTCCAGCGCGCCCCGGGCGGCCTTCCGCAGCACCTTCAGCATCCGGTACGAGCCCTTGGCGCGGGCCACGGACGGGGAGTCGTACAGCGTGGCCTCCACGCCGTCGACGAGGGAGCCGATCGCGCGGATGGCGACCTGGCCCTCCTCGCCGAGCGAGGGCAGCACGCCCTCGGTGTAGGCCACCAGCAGCGGGGTCGGCGAGACGATCAGGATGCCGCCCGCGTAGCGTCTGCGGTCCTGGTAGAGCAGGTAGGCCGCGCGGTGCAGGGCGACCGCGGTCTTGCCGGTGCCGGGGCCGCCCTCGACGTAGGTGACGGAGGCGGCGGGGGCGCGGATGACCAGGTCCTGCTCGGCCTGGATGGAGGAGACGATGTCCCGCATGGTGTGACTGCGGGCCTGGCCGAGGGCGGCCATCAGCGCGCCGTCGCCGATGACGGGCAGCTCGCGGTCGCCGAGGAACGCCGTCAGCTCCGGGCGCATCAGGTCGTCCTCGACCCCGAGGACCTGGCGGCCCTTGGAGCGGATGACCCGGCGCCTCACGACCCGGCCGGGGTCCTTCGGGGTGGACCGGTAGAAGGGCGCGGCGGCCGGTGCCCGCCAGTCGATGACCAGCGGCGAGTAGTCCTCGTCGAGCACGCCGATCCGGCCGATGTGCAGGGTCTCGGCGATGTCGGCGGTGTTGTCGGGCCGGACCGCGCCCTCGGCGGGCTCCACCGCCGTGTACGCCCCGTCGGGTCCCTTCTTGCCGTCCCTGCCGAGCAGCAGGTCGATCCGGCCGAAGAGGAAGTCCTCGAACTCGTTGTTGAGCCGGTTCAGGTGGATACCGGCCCGGAAGACCTGGGCGTCCCGCTCGGCGAGCGCGCCGGGCGTGCCGACCTGGCCGCGCTTGGCCGCGTCGTTCATGAGGAACTCCGCCTCGTGGATCTTCTCCTCGAGGCGTCGGTACACCCGGTCGAGGTGTTCCTGTTCGACGCTGATCTCCCGGTCCCGGACCGAGTCGAGCGCGGTTTCCTGTTGAACCTGAGCGGCCACCGGGCCCCCTTCTGACGTGCTGGGCAGCCGTCAACCGTACGCGAAGGGGGCCCGCCGAGGCTACGCGTCCACTTGGACGAGCTTCTTCCCGTCGAACGTCACGACCTCGAAGTGGTCGATCTCGTTCGGCTTCAGAGCCGTGCCACCGCCGATGTAGAGGGGGTTCTTGGCCTCCTCCGTCTTGGCGTCCGGAATGCCGTAGCCCCACTTCGGGACGGACCAGGAGCCCAGCGTCTGGCGCTCACCGTTGCTGGTGACGGCGACCAGGGAGCACTTGAGCGGACCCTTGACGCCCTTCAGCTCAAGGACCGTCGAGGTGCCCCAGTTCTTCTCTCCCATGGCGACGGTCGCGCTGGCGCCCGTCGTGCTGTCCGTGCCCGAGACCTTCTTGGGCAGCTGGTCGAAGGTCGTCCGGGCGGTGGCCGCCAGCGGTGTGGCGCTCTGCCCCGATTCGCTGCCGCCACTCGTCGCCATGACGGCCACCGGGCCGGCGATGATCAGCGCGGCAGCGGCCGCGACCAGGTAGAAGCCCTTGCGCCGCTTCAGCGCGCGGCGCTCGGAGACCTCGTCGACCAGCTTCTCGACCAGTCTTGGGCTCGGCTTGGCGGACAGCGACTCGCCGATCGCGGGCGTGCTGCCGGAGCCGGGCAGGTCCGCGAGGGCGGCCAGCATCGGCTCCATCCCGGCCAGCTCGTCCAGCTGCTGGGCGCACCACTCACAGCCTGCGAGGTGGGCCTCGAAAGCGGTTGCCTCGGCGTCGTCGAGGATCCCGAGGGCGTAGGCGCCGACGGTTTCGTGCTCGTTCGGAGCCTGTGATCCCTGCATGGACCCAGACATACCCGAACCACCCGTGCCGAACCCCCCGTATGTGCTCATCACGCCGTCACCCCCCGCTCCTCCAGTGCCAGCTTCATGGATCGCAGGGCGTAGAACACCCGAGAACGGACAGTGCCGCTGGGTATACCCAGCGTCTCGGCCGCCTCGTTGACGGTACGCCCCTTGAAGTACGTCTCGACGAGCACCTCCCGGTGGGCCGGGGTCAGGTCGTCGAGCGCGTCAGACAGCGTCATCAGCCACAGCGCCTTGTCGATCTCGTCCTCCGCGGGGATGACCTCCAGCGGCGACGGATCGACCTCCTGCGGCCGGGCCTGCCGGCTGCGGTGGCCGTCGATGACGATGCGGCGCGCGACCGTCACCAGCCAGGGGCGTACCGAACCGGTCGCCCGATTGAGCTGACCGGCGTTCTTCCAGGCACGGATGAGCGTTTCCTGCACGACGTCCTCGGCGCGCTGCCGGTCTCCGGCGACCAGCCTGAGGACATACGCAAGCAGAGGTCCGGCGTGCTCGCGATAGAGCGCACGCATCAGCTCCTCATCCGGTTCCGAGGGCTGTGAGGACATGCGATGTCGGGCCCTCGTTCCACGTTCATTGGCCACGGCCGCATCCTTGCGCACGCCCACCTCCGGTGTCCGGGGGTTCCCCCAGTCGGTCGCTCGCCCACCCGTACGGACAGGGGCGACGTGATGTTCAAAGCGAGCTGGGAGTTTTCTTGGGAGTGGTGTGACGAGCAGGACATGCGCACACATTCCCACCGCGTGATCTTTACATTTCCGACACATCGCCGAGGGTGGCCGAGCTGCCCGTGCCGGACCGTCAACAAACGCGGCGCCGTGCGGTGTTGCGGAAATCACTCCGGTTGCCACAAGGGTGCAATGCGACAGAAGGCCCGTACCGGACACTCAGGCCTGCGTGAGAGCCACCCGCCGTCGATGCCGTGCGACCCGTTCACGGTTCCCGCAGACCTCGCTGGAGCACCAGCGCCTCCTGCGCCCGCGGGACGTGTCCAGGTACACGATGGGGCAGTTGTCCCCCGCGCACTCGCGCACGGCCGCCCGCGCCACTGGATCGGTGAGCAGCTCGACGGCGTCCCGCGCGACGACCGCGAGCAGCCCCGCGCACCCGGGCGCCTGCGCCAACTCCCGCACCAGCGTGCCGTCCTCGCCGCGCACCGCGCACGGGACCGGGGGCGCTGCATGGGCGGCGACCTCGTTGAGCCGGACGAGAGCGCGCTCGTACGACCGCGAGTCCGCCGGGTTCGCGGTGCGCACCAACTGGCCGACGCACCCGCGCAGTTCCCGGAACCCCGCCAGCCAGGAGACGTCGGCGTGGCCCAGCGGGGTGCCGGGCGGCACCAGCCCCGAACCGCTGATCCAGGCGCGCAACGGCTCCACGGCGTCCAGCCGTTCGACCGGGTGGGTGGTCGCGAGGAGATCCAGGCAGATCCGCCCGGCGTCGAACCGCAGCTCGTACGGGACCGTGGCCGTACCCAGTGCCATGTGCCTGTCACCGCCTAGGGCAGGGGAACGTTGCGTCGCTCCTCTTCACAGTGCCTGCCCGCACACGACTGCGGAACCCCTCGTACCGCCGGTGGCACGCCCGCCTTCGCCGCGCCGTCCCGTCCGGCCCGCGGCGTTCCCCGCCCGACCCGTCCCCGGCGGGGATGGCGGAGCCCGGAGCACAGGTCGGCCCCTTCCGGTCCAGAAACCCGGGCAGGGCTCGTGGCCCCTGCCCACGGCCATGACGCTGTGTCCTGCGAAAGCACCGGAGCCGCCCCAGGGGGAACCACGGGGGACGGCGGTTTCAGAAAGGAAACGTTCATGAGCATGCGCACCCGGGTCGTCGCGATGACGACGGCCGCGCTGCTGGGCGCCGGAGCGACCGGTATCGCCCTGGCACCCGGCGCAAGTGCCGCCTCGTACCACGGCATCGACGGCAACGGAGCCGTCGCCGACGACTTCCAGGACGAGGAGGACCTCGGCGTCGACGACTACGCGGAGAGCAACGCCACGGCCCTGTGGCAGACCGTCCTGTACGCGGACGGCGCCCAGTGGCAGGACGAGGACGGCGACACGCACACCTTCAAGAAGAACCAGATCGACGGCACCTTCGGCCCCGAGACCGAGTCGGCCACCCAGTGGTGGCAGGAGCACTACCACCTCTCGGAGAACGACGGCGTCGTCACCGACCCGAGCTGGGCGTTCGCCCAGCGCTGGCTCACCGGCCCCACCTCGGGCGGCACCGTGACGTACCTCGGTGACGCACGGAACGTCACCCTCAAGCGCGTCAGCGGCAAGTACCGCGTGCGGATCAAGGCCACCGGCCCCTGGAAGCTCGCCTACTACGACCAGCTCGGCTGAGAACACCCCGGGGGCGGGCGGCCGTTCGGTCGTCCGCCCTGCGGGGCAGCGCCCACAGCAGCCCCGCGACCAGCAGCACGATGACGGCGAACGCGGCCAGCGCCACCGTCCGCCACCGCCCGTGCGCGCCGCCGGCCGGCTCCGGCCCGGCTTCGCCCACGGCATCGTCTGCTGTGACATCCTCCAACGGCCCGGCGGGTTCCGACCCGCCGGGCTGCCATGCCTGTTCGGCCAACTCCCACAGCGCCAGCAGCCGCGCCTGGTCCGCCCCGCCCAGTCGGCCGAGCACCGACGCCGCGCCCCTCGGCGGCAGTTTGGCCCCGCTCAGATACCGCTGCCAGGACGACTTGCTGTACGCGGTGCGCCGGGCCAGTTCGGCAAGGCTGAGTCCGGTACGGCCCTTCAGGACGCGCAGCTGCTCGACCAGGTGCCGTGCCTCTCGCGGCAGCGAATCCGGCAGGGGCTGCCAGCGTGTCATCCTCGTCCCCCCGAGTGCTCGCCGCGCCGTCTGCGGGTGCGGCTCCTCCCCACCACAGTCCGGCGTCAGCCTGACGCCCGGCCGAAAACATCCGGCAGAGCGCACGCCCGGCAGCCCGGAGCACGCCTGGTCGCACGGCGTGAGCCGAGCGCCCTCCGCCGCAGCACCTGCCTGCACCGCCCGGCCCGTTGCCGGTGACCCGGTACCCACAACGCCGTACGCCCGTGCAGGCGGCGGCGTAGCTGGACGCCCGCGTATGCGGGTGCGTGCTTCGGCCATGTCCGGGGCGGGGGCTGCTCCGGTTGGCTGGAAGGCATGACGCATACGAGGGAAGCACGGACCGGCAACGTCGTCCTGAGCGCGGCCACCGTCGCGATGGGCCTGATCGCCGGGGTCTTCTACATCTTCGCCTGCGCGGTCATGCCGGCCCTGGCCCGCAGCGACGACCGCACGTACGTCGAGGTCATGCGCAACATCAACGACGTGATCCAGAACCCGGTGTTCTTCCTGAGCTTCATGGGGGCACTGGCACTGACGGGATGGTCGGCGTGGCAACTCCGCGCCACCCCCGCCGCCCGCTGGACCTGGGCGGCCCTGGCGGCCTACGCCCTGGTCTTCTTCATCACGGTGGCCTTCAACATCCCCCTGAACAACGCCCTCGCGGCGAAGGGAGACCCGTCCGCCCTCCGCGCGCACTTCGAGGGACCGTGGGTGGCGTGGAACGTGGTGCGGGCGGTGGGGTCGACGGTGGCGCTGGGGTTGCTGACGCGGGCACTGCTGGTGCACGGGCGCCTCAGCCGGGCTTCGTGACCGGGCAGGCGAGTCCGAGCATCGAACGTTTCGGGGAACACGTTCCGGTCTGGCAGTCCTACGGGAGACCGGCCAGTGCCTCCCGGATGGTCTCCGCCGCGTCCGTGGCTTGCTTGCGACCGTCCCTGTACGTCTGCATGTCCATCGTCATCAGTGGGCCCCAGAGGCGTGATCGCGGATGTTCGTGGCGTGCTTGGCGGCTTGCGTGATGTTGCCGAGCCCCTTGGCCGCGTTGAGGCGCTGCCACTCGTGCCGGCAGGTCTCGCAGCTGGCGACAGGAGCGCAGTCCAGGAGCCAGGCATTGAAGCCGATCGGGAGATCAACGGGACGCGGGGAGGGGCAGGTCTGCCGGTTTCTGGCCATGGTGTCCAGGCTGGAACGGTGGTGGCCTTGGGGTCCATGGGCTTCTACGGACTTGCGCAGGGGTTACGCGAGGGCATCGATAGCGGCGGTGATGAGCGATCTGGCCTGTGCGCCGTACACAGCAATGGCTGACAGCTCCGCGAACGCCTTGGAGTATTCGGCGATCTCACCGGGCTGCGTGACCGTCAGGTGAGCAGAGACGAGTTCCACGTTGACCTGCGCGTCGTCGTACATCGTGAACGACTCGACGGGCCAGCCGGCGCCACGGGGCGTGCCGAGGGGGACGACGCCCAGGCTGACCGAGGGCAGCGAGGCAGCAGAGATCAGGTGGCCGAGCGCCCCGGCCATGGTGTCGTTGTCTCCGATGACCGTGCGCAGCACCCACTCCTCGACGAGCATCGCGAACCTGTGGTCACCGGAGCGCAGGATGGACTGGCGGTCCATACGAACGGCGACTGCGTCGTCAATGTCGTCGGGCACGTCCCGTAGGTGGGCCACGGTGGTCAGCACGGCCCGTGTGTACGCGGCCGACTGGAGCAAGCCGGGGATCACCCACGACTGATAGACGCGGAAGCGGCGCGTGCGCTCGAACAGAGGCGCCACTGATTGCTGGACGCGCTTCAGGCCCGCCCGCTCCATGCGCCGCCACTGGACATACGCACCCTCGATACCGCGTGCCGTAGCGATCAGGTCGGCGGTCTGGTCCTGGGCAGCGCAGTGGGACGTGTACGTGCGGATATCGGCGTCGGACGGCGGCGTGCGCCCGGTCTCAAGTCGCGAGCACTTGGACTCGTGCCAGTCGGCACGCCGAGCCAGCTCGCGCGCCGTAAGGCCGGCGTCCTTGCGGATCTCGCGCAGACGCCGGCCCAGGGCCTGGCGTGCTTGCCGCACACTGGATGAGGTCACGCTGGGGATTGTGGATCAGGTGAGCTGGTAGTCGACGTGCGGCACTGCCAGGGACCAGACGGCCTCGAACGCGTCCGCGCAGAGCTTCACAACCGCGGGATCGTCGATGAACTCCTCGTCTTCGGGCGCGAGTTCGCCATCGCCGCCGAAGTGGTGGAAGACCACTGAGCTGTCGTCGAAGAGCCAGAAGTCGTTGCCCGGTAGGGCCAGCCCGGAGGCGCGACGGCGCGGCAGCCAGCGCACCTGCTCGCCGGCCTCCACGTTGGGACCAGTCAGGTGGTGCTCAAACCTGATGTAGTCCGACACCGGCTCCGACACGATCCGAGCCCTGCGCACCTCAACTCCTTGGGCCACCAGGTCGGCGACCAGCCGCAGCCACGGACGACGCTCGGGGTCGCTGTCAGCCGGGTCGTTCCGGACGCCCTCCTGCCAGGCGACGAACCGAGGATCGGAACGCATGTACCCGTCGCGCATCTCCAGGTGCACGGCGGAACGGGTGCAGCACCGGAGCCGCTCCTCAAGCGTCGGCGTCGCCACCGCCGCTCACCTCCAGGAAGAACTGCACCATGCGTCGGGGGATCTCTACGACGTCTTCATGGCCGGGAAGATCCAACTGCGAGCGCCTGTCCTCATCGGTCACCTTCCAGCCCTGGACCACGTAGGTGTCCTTCTCGTCGTCCAGGTACACGGTCGGCGACTTGCCGTCCGGGCTCTCGGGGTCCTTTCCCAGCTTGCGCAGCGCCATACCTGGCCTCCTTCGACCGTGGTGAGCGATCACTGGGGTCGAGCTTGCACGCCAAGAGGCGTCCAGGGCGATGAACTTGCACGAACTTCTACGCTCAGCGTCCCGCTTCCGCCGCGTACGACAGGAAGTCCGCCCAGGTGGAGGGGGTGACGGTGAGCTGGGGGCCGGTACTGTGCTTCGAGTCGCGGATGTGGATCGTGGTGGGCGTGGTGGCTATCTCGACGCAGTTCGAACCGTCGCCGCTGTAGGTGGACTTCTGCCAGTGAAGTTCGTGCACGGTCGGTCCCTCACATGTCCTGGATACGTTGGTGAATGAAGTCGCGTGTCTTGGCGGGTGCGAGCGCACAGGACTCCATACGGTCCAACACGGCCCGGTACTTGCTCAACTGAGCTTCGGCGTCGAGGAACTCACAGGCTCCGTGATGCGAGTCCAACTGGACAGTGTCGAGCTGAGGAACAGGGCCTTCGAGATAGTCGAAGGACTGGCCTGTGGTCGGGAAGTGATCCGTGCCGAAAGGGATCACCCGGACGTTGACGTGGGGCAGTTCGCTCATGTCGAGCAGATGCTTGAGCTGGCCACGGGCGACGGCAGGGCCGCCGAAGCCCATGCGGAGTGCCGCCTCGTGAATGATCGCCGTGTACGGGGGCGGATCCACACGGTCCAGGATGTTCTGCCGCTTGATGCGGTGCGTCAGGCGGTACTCGATCTGGTACTGGCGCATCGGCGGTACGACCGATCGGAAGAGGGCGCGGGCATGGTCGGTGGTCTGCAGCAGCGCCGGGATGTGGATCAGGAGTGCCACACGCAGTGCGGAGGCGTGGTGCTCCAACTCGGCTAGGTCGACCAGCGCCACGGGTACATGGTCCCGGTACTCCTCCCACCAGCCACGAGTACGTCGGCCCGTCATCGAGGCGAGCGCGTCGACGAGTTCTTCGTCGGAGCAGTCGTAAGCGTGTGCCATGGAGCGCAGCCAGTTGGCGCTGATGGGAGTGCGGCCGGTTTCGATCATGCTGACGCGCGCCTGGTTGACGCCGAGGAGTTCGGCGGCAGCCGTGGCGGTAAGTCCGGCTCGCTCACGCAATTTGCGCAGCTCCGCGCCCAGCCGCCGCTGTCGGAGCGTAGGGCTGTTGGTGGGCGGCACACCCTCTCCTTCCCTGCCGCGACGCGGCGCTGCGCTCCCTCACACGAGTGAAGCGTGGATGCTTTCAGTGCATTCGGTTAGATGCATCTAACCATCTGCTCTACGGTGATTAGGCACCGCTCAACTCCCCGCGCTCATAAGCCGGAAGCGCACCACCCCAGGCAGAGCCACCGCCGGGCACGGTCGTTGGGCGAGCCCGAGTCCCTTCTCTCGCTGGAGGTTTCCATGGGCACCGTATCCCTGCCCGACACCTGGGTGTACGCCCTTCGACTGCCCCATGATCCGCGTGCGGCACGCGTCGCACGTATGACCGTGCGGGCGGCGCTCAGCAGTCACGGCAGGCAGAAAGTACTGGACGCCGTCGAGCTGTTGACGTCCGAGCTGGTCACCAACGCCTACCGGCACACCAACGGCCCCGCATCCCTGCGGCTGACCGCCCTCGGGGACGGTCGGCTTCGGGTCGGAGTCTGGGACAGTCATCCGCGCATCCCTGCCCCCTTCGGCGAGCCGCCCTGGGACCGCGTGGCGCTGGCCCCGGTGGAAGCCCAGAAGGGGCGCGGGCTGCATCTCGTACAGGAGTACGCCGACTCATGGGGCGGCTTGGCCATCGGCGACGGACCGCTGGACCGCGGTGCCGGGAAGTTGCTGTGGTTCGAGGTGGGCGGGCGGCAAGCCGAGGGGGGCGCGAAAGGCCGTTGCATGATGACCATCGCGCACACAGCCGCAGCGGGACCGCCGCAGGTCGCGGGTGCGCCGTGAGGCCACGCCGTTGTCCGTGGTGCCCAGTACGGTGGAGGGCAGGAAATAGAGGACAGAGGAGCCACCGCGTGACCACACAACCCGACCACGGTCATGAGCTGATTCCACGCCCGGAGCCCACCCCTGACGCGGTTCGCGTCGCGCTGGCGCGTATCGCCCCTCACCGGCTGGGCGAAATGGAACAGCACAAGGAGCAGGCCCTGGCGACTGCCCTCCAAGACGGCAAGATCGGCCACCTCCAGCACTGGCTCGCTTACTGGCAGGCACAGGTGGAGATCGAACGACGGCCCGATCTCCACTCCCGTTACCAGGCCGCCCTTGTCTCTGTGCACAACACCGGCAGCAGCGACGACCCCGAGTTCCGGGCGGCAATGACGGAACTCCGCGCCGTCGAGGCCGAGGCCCGGCAGGCGGTGTCCGCGTGACCTGGCGGTGGGAGTACGACCCGGACGAGGATTACGTCATCGGCGGCGCCCCGCCCGCCTTCGTCGCCGAGGTCGAGAAGCAGGCCGAGGAGCTGGTCCGCGCCGCGGCCGCGTTCTACCTCGACGGCACCTCGTACCAGGAGGCGGGCCCCAAGGGGAACGTCGCGCATGTCCCCGGCGGATTCTTCCTGTACTTGATCGTCCCGCGGCACAAGTGCCTGTACATCCACCAGGCGACGTGCCTGTGACGGAGCTGCCTGAAGGTTGACAGGCCGGGAGACCGGGGCTCGATCACCATGAGCCGCCGAGGACCTTGGCCTCGGGCCACCGGCCTCGGCCCCCGCCCATCAGGCGCTGCCGCAGTGCACCTCGATCGAATGCGGTGTCGTGAGGTTGACCCCGTGCGAGCGTGGGCGTAGTTCGTGGTCGGCGCCCAGGAGGCCGAAGCCGTGGAGGCGGAGTGCTTCGGCGAGGGTGAGTCGCATCTCCAGTTCGGTCAGCTGGGCGCCCAGGCAGCGGTGGGTGCCGATGCCGAAGGGGAGGTAGCGCAGTCGGTCGGGGGGCCGGCCGAGGAAGCGTTCCGGGCGGAACCGGGCGTGGTCGGGATAGGCCTGTTCGTCGTGGTGGGCCAGGTGGATCGCGACGATGATCTCCGTGCCCGCGGGGAAGTGGAAGCCCTCCGCGGTGAAGGGCGTCACCACGCGCCGCGCGGCGCTGGTCGGGGTGATCGTCGGGACGCGGAGGGCCTCCAGGCACACGGCGGACAGGTAGGGCAGCGACGCGATCTGCAGGGTGGATGCGTTCTCCGGCAGCGTCCGGAGTTCCGCGGACACACGTGCGGCGATGTCGGGACGGTGGTGGAGCCAGTACAGGGCCATGGACATGCCGTTGCCGGCCGTCGTGGTGCCTCCGATGAGGAGGCTGACGAGTTGGTCTCGTATGTCGTGGTCGGACAGCGGGTGGGGTGCCGCCAGCAGGGCGGTCAGGAGGGAGTCGCCGTGGTCGGCCCCTGCGCCGCGGGCGCGGGTGATCTCGGCCAGCAGGAGGCGGTCCAGGGCGCTGCGGTGGTGGTCGTACTGCGCGTCGAGCCGGGCGCGTCGGTGCGGGGCCGCCGTGCGTGCGTCGTGCACGGCGTTGAGTACGCCTACGAGCGCTTCCTCCAGCGCGCGGTCGGTGGCTTCGGGGAGGTCGGGGAAGATCAGCGCGTTCATGATGCGCGCCGTGATCCCGATGGTCATCCTGGCCAGTGGCTGTGGAGGGCGTCCCCGCAGGTCGTGCAGGCGCTGGGCGATCAGCCGGTGCACCGTGCCGGCCCGCCGCCGCAGCGCGGCGCCGATCAGGGGCGGTGTCACCGTCTGCCGTATGCGCCGGTGCTCGGCTCCGGCCAGCTTCAGCATGCTGCGCGGGCCGATCAGGTCGTTGTACATGGTGGTGCCCAGGCCGTCGAGTTCCTGGTCGTGGCGGAGCAGGATGCCGCGGAAGTGGTCGGGGGTGCTGAGGAACACCCGCGCGGCTGGTCCGGCCGGTGGAGCGTGAACAGGTCGCCGTAGGAGGCGCGGAAGTCCTCCAGCAGCGCGGGCTGCTGTTCCAGGCGCCACAGGTCCTCGGGGCCGGGGGCGGGTCCGGGCGGTAGCGATCGGGGGATGGCCATCGTGCGGGACCGTCCTATCGCGCGAGAGGGGCGGCGGCGGTGTGGCCGTAACGGGCGGTGTCGTGCAGGGACCAGCTGACCGTGCCGGTCATCGTCCTGGCAGCCGTCGATCCATCCGGCCAGCTGGGGGCTCGCGGACCTGCGCACCTGTTCGGCCAGCTCCGCGAACTTGGCGATCTCGGCATGTGTCTGGTCGACCGCCAGATTCACCGCCTCCTGCCAGGAGCGGCCCGGCTCGGCGTCCTTGATGACGGTGACAAGGCTGCGGGTCGCCGGCTCATGGACCTCGGCCGGGGCGCTGAGCACGTCGTTCGACCACCCAATGACGTGGGTCGCGTACATCTCCAGCAGGCGCGCCTCGGGCGCGTGGAACTCCTCGGGTGTGAGGGAGCCGGCGTTGGCCACGTCCGCGAGCGCCAGCGGGGGTTTCAGGCCTGCCGAGTAGCGACGGTACGACGCGTAGGAACGGGGGCTGACCCGGTGGGTGCGCACCTGGTCGAACACCTGGGTGGTCAGGGAGAGGAACCACAGCCGCATCGCCGTGGCCCACCGCTGGTAGTTCTCCTCCGCGGGGACCAGCGCACGCAGCCGGCGGCAGAGGTCGTCCCATGCCGTCTCGCCGTGCACGGGCCGCTCGCCCAGCTCGTCGAGATCGAGCACGTCCAGCATCGCGGTCAGCCGCCGCACCATGGTGGTCGCCCGCTCCGCGCTCTCGACGCGGTCGGCCGTCACGTCGTCGAACAGGAAGAACCACAGCATGAAGTCGGCGGCCCACTGGGCGAACGCCGGATCGGCACGGGGAAAGCAGCGCCCGGCCAGCCACGCGAACCGATAGCCCGCGTACCGGTCGCGCTCGGCCTCGTCCCGGAGCAGCGTGTGCCGCTCGGACCAGTCGGTCAGGGCCCTGTGCATCCCCTGGACTTCGGGATGAAGCGTGCTGGGCCACGGCAACTCGAGTTCCGGCAGGACCACTCGGTCGAAGTCGGTGAGATCATGTCGCATGCACTCGTCCTTCCGTTCGCAGGGAAGTGACGCAGCCGCATCCGGCCACAACCCCCGTCGTTCAGGGGCGAGTTCATGGTCTCGACAGCCGTGGCGACTGAGGAGAGAGTGAAGCGGGGAGCGAGGAGAGCCGAGGGGGAGCGACGAGAGCCGAGGGGGCGCGCGAAGAAGCCCCCGCTCCACCCGGCGCAACGGCACCTACCGCACCGAGCGGCCTCTCACGCGTCCGCGTACTTCGCGTCCGCCGCCGGATCCAGCGCCAGCCGGTACCCCCGCTTCACCACCGTCTGGATCAGCTTCGGCGCCCCGAGGGCCGTACGCAGCCGGGCCATCGCCGTCTCCACCGCGTGCTCGTCGCGGCCGGCGCCCGGCAGCGCGCGCAGCAGCTCGGCGCGGGCCACCACCCAGCCCGGGCGGCGGGACAGCGCCCGCAGCAGGGACATGCCCGCCGGCGGCACCGGCTTCAGGTCGTCGTCCACCAGCACCGCGTGGCCCCGGATCTCCACCCGGTGCCCGGCGATCGGCAAGGACCGTGCCCGCGCGGGCAGTTCCTGGCAGAGCAGCTGGACGAGCGGCCCGAGCCGGAACCGCTGCGGCTGTACGGTGTCCACGCCCCGGGCCTGCAACGGCAGCGCGGTGACGGGGCCGACGCAGGCGGGCAGGACGTCATGGCTCAGCGCGGCCAGCAGCTCGGCGAGCAGCCCCCGTTCCTCGGCCCGCGACAGCAGGGACGCGGCGGCCGGCGCGCTGGTGAAGGTGAGCGCGTCCACCCCGCGCGAGACGACGGCGTCCAGCAGCCGGTCGACGGGACCGATGTCCTCCGGCGGCATCCAGCGGTACACCGGCACCGGAAGCACCTCCGCTCCCCCGGCCCGCAGCGCCTCGACGAACCCGGGCAGCGGCTCCCCGTGCAGCTGCACGGCGACCCGGCGCCCGTCGACGCCCTCCTCCAGCAGCCGGTCGAGCACCTCGGCCATGGACTCGCTGGACGGCGACCACTCCTCGGTGAGCCCGGCGGCCCGGATGGCCCCCTTCACCTTGGGTCCGCGGGCCAGCAGCTCCACCCCGCGCAGCCGCTCCAGCAGCTGCTCCCCGAGCCCCCAGCCGTCGGCGGCCTCGACCCAGCCCCGGAACCCGATGGCGGTGGTCGCCACCACCACGTCCGGCAACTGGTCGATGATCTCCTTGGTGGCGGCGAGCAGTTCGCCGTCGTCGGCAAGGGGCACTATGCGCAGGGTGGGCGCGTGCAGGACGGCGGCTCCGCGCCGCTGGAGCAGCGCGCCCAGCTCGTCGGCGCGGCGCGCGGCGGTCACACCTACCGTGAAGCCCGCGAGGGGCCCGTGTTCCGTCTGTCCGGCCTGCTGCTGTTCGTCGTCCATGGCTCTCCTACCTGACCCGCATGCCGAACGAGCCTGTCAACGGCTCGTGACAGGCTCGGTTCGGCTTGATGTCGCCGGTGTTACGTCACACCTCGGCGTAGCTGAGCTGCGGCTTCGCCTCCGAGGCGGCCGCATTGGCGTGAACCTGCCCGACTGGCCGGCGAAGGTATACGGCCCAGGTGACCACGAAGCAGACGCCGTAGAAGGCGAGGAAGGCGACGAACGCGCCGGTGCCGGAGCCGTAGGAGAGGTAGGACTGGCGGAAGGCGAGGTTGATGCCGACACCGCCGAGCGCACCGACGGCCCCGATGAGTCCCATGGAGGCACCGGACAGGCGCCGGCCGTAGGCGGCCGCCTCCTCGCCCTGAAGCCCCTTGGCGACGGCCTTGGCCTGGAAGATCCCCGGGATCATCTTGTACGTCGACCCGTTCCCGAGACCGGTCAGCACGAACAGCGCCACGAAGACCGACACGAACAGCGGCAGCGACTTCTGCATGCTGGCGACGACGAGCACGCCGGTCGCGGCGGCCATGCCCACGTAGTTCCAGAGGGTGATCTTCGCGCCGCCGTACCGGTCGGCGAGCCAGCCGCCCACGGGCCGGATGAGGGAGCCGAGGAGCGGGCCGATGAAGGTGAGGTACGCGGCCTGCAGCGGCGTACGCCCGAACTGGACCTGCAGCACCTGTCCGAAGGCGAAGGCGTAGCCGATGAACGACCCGAAGGTGCCGATGTAGAGGAAGGACATGATCCAGGTGTGGGCGTCCTTCGCGGCGTCCTTGGCGGCGCCGGTGTCGTTCTTCACGGAGGAGAGGTTGTCCATGAAGAGGGCGGCGAGGACGGCGGCGAGCAGGATCAGCGGGATGTAGATGCCCAGCAGCAGACGCGGACCGCCGCTGGCCCCGATGATGGCGAGAGCGACCAGCTGGATGACCGGCACGCCGATGTTGCCGCCACCGGCGTTCAGCCCGAGCGCCCACCCCTTCTTCCTGAGGGGGAAGAAGGCGTTGATGTTGGTCATGGAGGAAGCGAAGTTACCGCCGCCGATGCCCGCGAGCAGGCCGACGAGGAGGAAGGTGTCGAACGACGTCCCCGGCTTCATCACGGCGAACGCGGCGACGGTCGGCACGAGCAGCAGACTGGCGGAGACGATCGTCCAGTTCCGGCCGCCGAAGATCGCGACGGCGAAGGTGTAGGGGACGCGGACGACGGAGCCGACCAGCGTGACCATCGAGGTCAGCAGGAACTTGTCCGCGGGGGTCAGCCCGTACTCCGGGCCCATGAAGAGCACCAGCACGGACCACATGGTCCAGATCGAGAATCCGATGTGCTCGGAGAGGACGGAGAAGATCAGGTTCCGGCGGGCGACCTTCTCGCCGGTCGCGTTCCAGAAGGCCTCGTCCTCCGGATCCCAGTTCTCGATCCAGCGGCCTCCCCTGCTGCTGCTCGGGGCGGGGGCTGTACTCGGGGCTGTCATGACGCCTCCACGGTGCTCCGGGGCTCGGGTGGTTCGGGGTGCTGAGCGGTGATGAGTCCCGAAGGTAGGGAGGGCGCGTTTCCTGCCTGTGGCTGTGGGTGACCGGAAGGGAACGTTGCTCTCACTCGCGTGGTGAGCCGTCGGTGAGGGAAGAATCGGAGGAACTCTCCAGCAGTTAGGAGAAGTGCGCGTCAGTTGTGGAGGTTCATCACTTCGTCGTCGCCGGCCGGAATCCATCGATCGGCGGGCTGTCGCAGCCAGCCCTCGGCCTGCGCGATCTCGGCCGCGGCCCTCCGGAGCGCGTCCAGTGCCGGGTGGACCAGCCCCCTGCGCCAGACGAGCGAGACGGGCGACAGCGGCACGGGGTCGACGAGCGGCCGGAGCACCGTGCGGGGCATGACCGGGAAGTCCACGACGGCCAGGATCGGGGCGCGGGTCTTGGACATGATCCGCTCGAACTCCTCGTCCCCGACCGCCAGCGGAAGAGGGGGCGCGAGCCGGATGCCGCGCCCCTCGAAGAGGCGAAGGGCCAGGTCGGTCCACTCCCGGGTGCGCGGGTTCCCGGCACCGGCGTACACCGTCTCCCCGGCCAGCGCCGCCAGCGGCACCGTCGGCCGGGCGGCCAGCGGGTGGTCCTCGGGCAGCACCACGGCCATCGGCTCGTAGCGCACGGGCAGCTGCTCAAGACCGGAGCGCAGGGCGGGATCCAAGCCGGCGAAGCGCCCGAAGGAGGCGTCGAGACGGCCGGCGAGCAGCTCGGCAGCGGCTCCGGTGAGGCCGCTCTCGTAGCGGGCCATCAGCTCGCAGTCGGGGGCGAGTTCCCGGGCCCGGTGCAGCACGCGGCGGCCGGTGGCCAGGCCCGCGGAGTTGAGGTCGACCAGCAGCGGCCGGGCCTGCCCGAAGGCGGCGAGCAGGTCGTCCTGGGCGGCGAGGACCCGCCGGGCGTGCGGCAGCAGCCGCTCGCCGTCCGCGGTCAGCGTCACCTGCCGGGTGGTCCGCACGAACAGCTCGGCGCCCAACTCCCGCTCCAGGCGCCGCACATCCCGGCTGAGCGCCTGCTGGGCGACGTACAGGCGGGCTGCGGCGCGGGTGAAGTGCAGTTCCTCGGCGACGGCGAGGAAGGCACGCAGGAGGCGGGGCTCTATGGCGGCGGGCATGGCGGGCATGACCAGCAATTTACAACGCGGGTGCGTGAATCGGCACCGAGAAGGTGTTGGACCCGGTGATCGACTCCGGGTGAACGTAGAGCCATGCCGCACCAGACCGTCGAAGACACTCTGAATACCCAGATACCCCGCAGACCCGCACAACCCGCCGGATACCGCCGCCTCTTCTCCCTCCCCGGCGCCCGCGCCTTCACCGCCGGCAACCTGATCGCCCGCCTCCCCATGGGCATGTTCGGTGTGAGCGCGGTCGTGATGATCGCCGGGTCCCGGGGTTCGTACGCCCTCGCCGGTGCCGTCACGGCCACCGGGCTCGCGGCGACCGGGCTGGCCGGGCCCTGGATCGCCCGGCTCGTCGACCGGCACGGGCAGGCCCGGGTCGCCGTACCGGCCACGCTCACGGCCGTGCTCGGCAGCCTCGCGCTGCTGCTGTGCGTGCGCTACGACGCCCCGGACTGGACCCTGTTCGCCGCGTACGCCGCCACCGCGGCCACCCCGAACATCGGCGGCCTGTCCCGCGCCCGCTGGGCCCATCTGCTGCGCGACGACCCCGGCGCGCTGCACACAGCGAACTCCTTCGAGCAGGCGGCCGACGAGCTGTGCTTCATGCTCGGCCCGGTACTGGCGTCCTTCCTGACCGGCACGTTCTTCCCGGAGGCGGGCACACTCGCCGGGGCCGTCCTGCTGCTGGCCGGCATGCTGCTGTTCACCGCACAGCGGGCGACCGAGCCGCCGCCGCAGGCCCGTTCGAAGGCGCCGTCGCCGCTGCGGAGCCCGGGGATGCCGCCGCTGCTGGCCTGCTTCGTGGCGACCGGCGCGGTGTTCGGTTCGATGGAGGTCGTCACGATCGCCTACGCCGACGCCCAGGGGCATCGCGCGGCGGCCGGTGTGGTCCTCGCACTGCAGGCGGCCGGCTCCTGTGCGGCGGGCCTGCTGTACGGCGCGCTGAAGCCGGCCGGCCTCGGCCTCTCCCGGTGTCTGCTCGCGATGGCCGGGCTGATGACCCTGCCCTGGCTGGCGGCCGCCACCGCGGGTTCGCTCACGGTCCTGGCGGGGGCGCTGCTCCTGGCCGGCATGGCGACCGCGCCGACGATGGTGACCGCGATGACCCAGGTGCAGGAGCGCACCCCGGCGGACCGGCTCAACGAGGGCATGAGCCTCGTCGTCACCGGCCTGCTCACCGGCATCGCGTGCGGCTCGGCGGCCGGCGGCTGGGCGGCGGACCACCTCTCCCCCGCCCTCGCCTTCGCCGTCCCGGCCGCGGCGGCCGGCGCGGCCGTACTCATCAACTCGGCGGCGACGGCAGCGCGTTCCTCCCGCCGAACCGCCAACGGCAATTCCCGTCACACCCGTTGACGCCTGCACCGCCCGCACCTACCTTCCTCCGTCGAAGCGCTTCGACGTCACTCATCGAACGGGTTCGACGAGGGAGCCGATGGTCAGGATCACCGATGTGGCGCGGCACGCCGGGGTCTCCCCCAGCACCGTCTCCTACGCCCTCAGCGGCAAGCGCCCGATCTCCGCGCAGACGAGACGACGGGTCGAGGCGGCCGTCCGCGAGCTGGGCTACCGGCCGCACGCGGGCGCCCGGTCCCTGGCCGGCAGCCGCTCGAACGTCCTGGCCCTGGTGATCCCCCTGCGGACCGGCATCCACGCCCCCGTGGTCATGCGGTTCGCGGTGTCGGTGGTGACGACCGCCCGCCGCCACGACCACGACGTCCTGCTGCTCACCCAGGAGGAGGGCGAGGACGGGCTGCGCCGGGTCACGGACACGGCGCTGGTGGACGCGCTGATCGTGATGGACGTCCAGCTGCACGACCCGCGGCTGCTGCTGCGCGCGCTGGGCCGGCCGTCGGTGCTGATCGGGTTCCCGCGCGAGCCGGAGGGACTGACCTGCGTCGACCTCGACTTCAGGGCGGCCGGCGAGCTGTGCGTGCAGCGGCTGGCGGGGCTCGGGCACCGGGTGGTGGCGCTGGTCGGGTCGCCGCCGGAGGTGTACGTGCGGGGCACGGCGTTCGCCCAGCGGGTGGTCCAGGGCTTCACCGCCGCCGACCGAGGCCGGCTCGCCTCCCGCGTCCACCCCTGCGAGGCCACACCCGCCGCCGCCCGCCGGGTCGCCGAGCAGCTGCTGCGCGAACAGCCCGCGCTGACCGGGGTCGTCGTGCACAACGAGGCGGTGCTGGAACCGTTGATCGAGGCCTTCGAGCAGCTCGGGCTGCGCGTCCCCGGCGATCTGTCGGTCATCGCGATCTGCCCGGACGAGACCGCGGCCGCCCTGCGTGTGCCCGTCACCTCGGTGGCCCTGCCGTCCGCCGAGCTGGGCGAGCGGGCCGTGGACCTGCTGATGCGCAAGCTGACCGGAACGGGCGTACCGGAGGCGACCCTGCTGACCCCCCGCCTGACGGAACGCGCGAGCACCGCACCCCGCAGCGCGCCCTGAAGTCCCGCCTCGTCTCAGGGACGCGTCCCAAACCGCAGGTCAGAGGCGTGGGACGGTCAAGGGGTGCGACAAACCGGCCCATTCCGCGCCGCGTTGAGGTCGCCCGGCATGCAGAATTCAACCGGACCGCGGTCGGCCCACGGCCGGACCGCGCGCGTACGGGGCATGACGGGGGTATGTCCCGTACGACGGTGAAGGCCCCGCTGCCGATGCAGCGGGGTCTTCGCCCGCATGAGCCGTCAGCGGGGCTTCACCTGGTGGTCGCCCTGCCAGGTCACCGACGTCAGCGCGGCCAGCCCGCCGTTGGCCAGTCCCTCGTACCAGGGGGAGGACACAGGCCGGCGGCGGGGTTGCAGCCCCCACTCGCCCTCCACCGTGATGTCGAGCGGGTGCGGCGGGTCGCCATGGGCGTCGATGATCCAGTGGAGCCGGTCGCAGCCCCAGCACACGAACTTCTCGCCCTGGTGCTGTTCGTCCCAGTACCGCACCACCCAACGGGGGCCGAGGAACCGCGCCACCCTCCGGGCGATCTCTCGCCCGCGCCTGACGTACTTGCACATATCCCGTCCTTCGCCGCCTCCCCGGCCGCGGTGGCCTCGGCGTCGGCACGCAAGACAAAGGCCCCGCCGCTAGAAGCGGCGGGGCCTGTGCCCACATGGGTTGAGAGGCCAGAGGCCTCTCGATCGTGGAGATGGCGGGAATCGAACCCGCGTCCAACGGTGCGGAATCAGGGCTTCTCCGTGTGCAGTCCGCTGTGATTTTCTCGGCCCCGGCGATCACGCGAACAAGTCGCCGACGGGCCCAGTCACTGTTTGGTTTCCCTCTTCACCCCGTGACCGGGATCAAGGTTTAGTTCCCTAGCTGATGCCAGGATCCGGGTCGGGAACAGCCCCGGGCTGACACTTCGCAAGTCGCTACTTAGGCAGCGAGGGCGAAGGAATCGCGCTTGGTGTTGGCGATTATTTTTTGCGACATATGGTTTACGAGATCATTGCCGCTTCCTCGACACGCTTCCCCTGCTTCGACAGCCGCTGTCGAAACCGATCATCCCCATGTTGATTTTTCAATCCCTCCGGAGAGGGGGTTGCACCCTCTGTGGAGTGCAGTGCCATCGTACGTGACCAACGCACGCCGGTGCCAGCTTATTCCCAGCGCCCCGGCTAGACGCGGCGCTGCCTCCGCTTCGCCGCCGCGATCGCACGGTCCGACTCACGCCGGTCCTGCTGCTCCCGCAGGGTCTGCCGCTTGTCGTACTCCTTCTTGCCCCGGGCGAGGGCGATCTCCGCCTTCGCGCGGCCGTCCTTGAAGTAGATCGCGAGCGGCACGATGGTGTGACCCGTCTCCTGGGCCTTGGACTCCAGCTTGTCGATCTCCTCGCGGTGCAGCAGCAGCTTGCGCTTGCGGCGCGCGGAGTGGTTGGTCCAGCTGCCCTGGTGGTACTCCGGGATGTGGGCGTTGTGCAGCCACGCCTCACCCCGGTCGATCTGGACGAAGCCGTCGGTCAGCGAGGTCCGTCCCTCACGCAGCGACTTGACCTCGGTGCCGGTGAGCACGAGCCCGGCCTCGTAGGTGTCGACGATCGCGTAGTCGTGCCGGGCCTTCTTGTTCTGGGCGACGATCTTGCGCTTGCCGCCCTTCTCGCCGTCCCTGGCCTTCGCGGCCCCACCGCCCTGCTTGGGCTGGGACTCCTTCGGTACGTACATTCCCTTGCTCATAGTGCAGACCATTTTCGCACCACGGAGGGGGTGGGTGGGAAGCGTATTAAGGGCGCTGGGAGGGATCGCCGAGGCCGGTGAGCACCGTCTCCGCCCGCTGGAGGGCCTCCGGACCCGCCTCCAGGTCCGGGGTGATGCCACGGCCGTCCACCTTGTGGCCGGAGGGGGTGCGGTAGTGGCCCACGGTCAGCTCGGCCACCGAGCCGTCGGGCAGCACGGTCGGCATCTGGATGGAGCCCTTGCCGAAGGTGCGGGAACCGATCACGACCGCGCGGCCCCGGTCCTGGAGGGCGCCGGTGAGCATCTCGGCCGCGCTCATGGTGCCCCCGTCGACCAGGGTGACCAGGGGCCGGTCGGTGTCGCCGCCGGTGTCGGCGTGCAGGGCGCGCTGGGCGCCGTCGACGTCGTAGGTGGCGACCAGGCCGCCGTCGAGGAAGGCGGAGGCGGTGTCCACCGCCTCGGTGACCAGGCCGCCGGAGTTCCCGCGCAGGTCGAGCACGATGCCGGCGTCGGCCGGGGCCTGCCGTACGGCGGCGCGGACGGCGTCGCCGGAGCCCTTGGTGAAGGCGGCGATCTGGATGACGGTGACCCCGTCGGACAGCCTGCGGACGGTCACCGAGTCCGTGGACAGCCGGGCCCGGTGCAGGGTCTCGGTCCACGCGCGCGTGCCGCGCTGCAGGCCGAGCGTGACCGTCGTGCCGGCGGCCGCGTCCTCCGCGTCGCCGCGCAGTAAGGAGACGACCTCGGTGACCGGCCGCCCGTCGACCGTGTCACCGTCGACGCTGCGCAGCCGGTCGCCCCGGCGGATCCCGGCGTCGGCCGCGGGCGAGCCGGGCTGCACCCGGGTCACCGCGATCCGGCCGTCCCGCTCGCGCCGCGCCCACAGGCCCACGCCGGTGTACTGGCCGTCGAGGGCCTCCTGGAACTCCTGGTACTCGCCCTCGGAGTAGACGGCGCCCCAGCGGTCGCCGCTGCGGCTGACGGCCCGCTCGGCGGCCTCCATCGGCGACTTGCCGTCGGCCATGGCCTCCGCGGCGGCCTGCTGCACGTCCTCGTGTCCGAGATCCGCTTGCGCGGCATCCGCGGCGGCCCTGCGGCCGGCACTGACCGCCTGGCCGGTGTCCGGGAAGGAGCCGGTGGCGGCGCCCGCGACGAGGACGCCGGCGAACACCAATGTCAGGGCGGCCCCGCGGCGGATGCGGCGGGGCTGGCAGAACAGGTCGCGGCCTGACATGGCCGTGAGTCTAGGGGAACGCGAAGGGCCGTACGGTCGGATGTCCGTACGGCCCTCTTGGTATGCGTCACACCTTCAGGTACTTGCGCAGTGCGAAGAATGCCGCCAATGACGGCATGAGGACGCTGGTGGCGAGGATCAGCGGGAGCTTGGTCAACACCGCGTCCCAGCCTACGAAGTTGATCAGCGTGAGCTTGGTGGACAGCGCCATGCCGTGGTCGATGGTGAAGTACCGCCCGACCACCAGGAAGATGCAGGCGAGGCCACCGCCGATGAGTCCGGCGACCGCGGCCTCCATGATGAACGGCGCCTGGATGTAGAAGCCCGAGGCACCGACCAGGCGCATGATGCCGGTCTCGCGCCTACGGCTGAACGCCGAGACACGCACGGTGTTGACGATCAGCAGCAGCGCGACGAGCAGCATCAGCGCCATCACGCCGAGCGCCGCCCGGTTCATCAGGTTCAGCAGCTGGAAGAGGTTGTCCAGGATGCCCTTCTGGTCCTGCACCGACTGGACACCGTCGCGCCCGTTGAACGCGGTCGCGATCACCTGGTACTTCTGCGGGTCCTTGAGCTTGATGCGGTACGACTCCTGCATCTGGTCCGGCGTCAGCGAGCTGGCCAGCGGGGAGTTGCCGAACTGCTCCTTGTAGTGCTTGTACGCCTGGTCCTGCGACTCGTACGCGACCTTCTCGACGATCGGCATCTTGTGCAGGTCGGTGAGGATCTGCTTCTTCTGGTCCTCGGTGACCGCACCCTTGGAGCAGTTGACGTCCGACTGTGCGTCGCTCTTGTTGCACAGGAAGATCGAGACGTTGACCTTGTCGTACCAATAGCCCTTCATGGTGCTCACCTGGTCGCTCATCAGCAGCGAACCGCCGAACAGGGCCAGGGACAGGGCGACGGAGACGATGACGGCGAAGGTCATCGTCAGATTGCGGCGGAGACCGACACCGATCTCCGACAGGACGAACTGGGCGCGCATGGCGACTGGTTAAGCCTTTCCGTGGATCTCGTGCGGTCAGTGCTGGTAGCCGTAGACGCCGCGGGCCTGGTCTCGGACGAGGCGGCCCTTCTCCAGCTCGATGACGCGCTTGCGCATCTGGTCCACGATGTTCTGGTCGTGCGTCGCCATGATCACGGTGGTGCCCGTCCGGTTGATGCGGTCGAGCAGCTTCATGATGCCGACGGAGGTCTGCGGGTCGAGGTTGCCGGTGGGCTCGTCGCAGATGAGCAGCTTGGGCCGGTTGACGAAGGCCCGCGCGATGGCCACGCGCTGCTGCTCACCACCGGAGAGCTCGCCCGGCATCCGTTCCTCCTTGCCGCCGAGCCCGACGAGGTCGAGCACCTGCGGCACGGACTTGCGGATCTCGCCGCGCGACTTGCCGATGACCTCCTGCGCGAAGGCCACGTTCTCCGCGACCGTCTTGTTGGGCAGCAGGCGGAAGTCCTGGAACACCGTCCCGAGCTGGCGGCGGATCTGCGGCACCTTCCAGTTGGAGACGCGCGCGAGGTCCTTGCCCAGGACGTGCACCTGGCCGTGGCTGCACCGCTCCTCGCGGAGGATGAGCCGCAGGAAGGTGGACTTTCCGGAGCCGGAGGACCCCACGAGGAAGACGAACTCGCCCTTCTCCACTTCCAGGGACACATCCCTGAGCGCGGGGCGGGTCTGCTTGGGGTAGACCTTGGAGACGTTGTCGAATCGGATCACGGATGCACCACGGGTCGCCGGGGGTAGATGTGCGTGACCATACGCGAACCGGGGCCGGGGGTGCAGGGTCCGGGCGGGGTTGGTGGAGGCTTGTGCGTTTTTGTACGGGACTTTTCAACGAGCGTGAGCTTCCCCACCCAGGGGCACGGGCTGTACAGGCACCCCGCGCAAGCTCCGCGGGAACCTGGCAGAGTGGAGGGGGAACGTTCTCGTTCCCGTGTGCGTTGTATGTGTGATGGCCGGTGCAAGGAGGGCGAGCGCATGACGTACGACCGGTTGGTGTGCGCGAACTGCGCGTCGCCTGTGAGTGAGGGCCGGTGCCCGGTGTGCCGTGCCAACCGCGAGCGGCTGCAGCAGCAGGAGGGCTTCTTCGCCGGGCTGAACCCGATGGCGCTGATCACACTGCTGGCGGTACTGATCGCCGCGGTGGCGCTGCTGGCGCACCAGACCGTGTAAGAAGACCTCAGGAACACCGGAAGGGCCCGGAGCGCCAAGCTCCGGGCCCTTCCGTCTGCACTGTGCCTACAGCGCGTGACCGTGAGGCTACGCTCAGGCGGCCGCGCCGCCCCGGCCGTTCACCAGACGCGGCAGGACGCGGAAGCCGACGCCGCCGGCGATCATGGTCGCGGCGCCGACGATCAGGAACGCGGTCTGCCCGGCACCGGTCTCGGCGAGCTGCTTGTCACCGCCCTGGGCCGAGGTGTCCGAGCCCGTGTCGGTGAGGGCCGAGGAGCCCTCCTCCTGGGACGCGTTGTTGTTGCCGCCGTCGGGGGTGGTGTGGCCGTTGCCACCGGTGCTGCTGTTGCCACCGGAGGAACCGTTGCCGCCCGAGTTGCCATTGCCACCCGAGTTGCCGTTGCCACCGGAGTTGCCGTTGCCGCCGGTGTCGCCACCGGTCGAGCTGTCACCGCCGGAGCTGTCGCCGCCGGTGGAGCTGTCGCCGCCGGTGCTGTTGTCACCGCCGGTCGAGTTGTCACCGCCGGTGCTGTTGTCGCCACCGGTCGAGTTGTCACCGCCGGTGCTGTTGTCGCCACCGGTCGAGTTGTCACCGCCGGTGCTGTTGTCGCCACCGGTCGAGTTGTCACCACCGGTGTCGCCGCCGATGACGCCACCGATGGTGGTGGTGCCGCCGGTGCTGTCGTCGCCGCCGGTGGTGGTGCCACCGGTGGAGTCGTCGCCACCCGTGGTGGTGCCGCCCGTGGAGTCGTCGCCACCCGTGGTGGTGCCGCCCGTGGTGTCACAGACACCGACGGGGTCGCAGCCACCGGTGGTCCCTGCGTCGTCACCGTCCGCGCTCACGCCCAGGGTGATCGGACCGGCCTGGACGCCGAGGTCCAGAGCCGAGGCGGCACCCGCGGCGGTCAGTGAGGCGCCGGCCGCGATCACGGCACCGGCGGCTATCCGCGCGACCCGGATCCGCGTCTTCTTCGTCATATGGTTGCTACCCCCAGTAGCTGTTCGTCAATGAGGCGGCGTGGCGGGGCTTGCCGTGATCGACGGAGGTAGCCGTGACGAGATGTGCGCCCATTCCCCCGGTTCACATGCGCCCCAGAGATACGCATGCCACGCTTCAGCCTTCCCATTTTTCAAAGCAACGTCAAGGCCATTGCGCGCGCAATGTCCGACGGGGCGGCGTTTGGGGGGACTTGGAGCCTGTGAGTGTGATGTAAAACCCAGACAAATGACAACTGCCGCCTCTCGGGCGGCAGTTGTCATGTCGACAAAGTTACTTCTCCTGCTGCTTGCGCCAGCGAATGCCGGCCTCCAGGAAACCGTCGATCTCGCCGTTGAACACGGCCTCCGGGTTACCCACTTCGAACTCGGTGCGCAGGTCCTTGACCATCTGGTACGGGTGCAGCACGTACGAACGCATCTGGTTGCCCCAGGAGTTGCCGCCGTCGCCCTTGAGGGCGTCCATCTTGGCCTGCTCCTCCTGGCGGCGGCGCTCCAGCAGCTTGGCCTGGAGGACGTTCATCGCGGTGGCCTTGTTCTGGATCTGCGACCGCTCGTTCTGGCAGGAGACCACGATGCCGGTGGGGATGTGGGTCAGGCGCACCGCGGAGTCGGTGGTGTTGACGCCCTGACCGCCGGGGCCGGAGGAGCGGTACACGTCCACCCGCAGCTCGGACTCGTCGATCTCGATGTGGTCGGTCTGCTCGACCACGGGGAGGATCTCGACGCCCGCGAAGGAGGTCTGGCGGCGCCCCTGGTTGTCGTAGGGCGAGATGCGCACGAGGCGGTGCGTGCCCTGCTCGACGGAGAGCGTCCCGTAGGCGTACGGCGCCTGCACGGAGAAGGTGGTCGACTTGATGCCGGCCTCTTCCGCGTACGACGTCTCGATCAGCTCGGTCTTGTAGCCGTGCTGCTCGGCCCAGCGCAGGTACATGCGCTGCAGCTTCTCGGCGAAGTCGGCGGCGTCGACGCCACCGGCCTCGGCGCGGATGTTGACGAGCGCCTCACGGGAGTCGTACTCACCGCTGAGCAGCGTCCGGACCTCCATCTCGTCCAGCGCCTTGCGCACGGAGGCCAGCTCGGACTCGGCCTCGGCACGGGTGTCCGGGTCGTCCTCCTCCTCGGCCATCTCGAAGAGGACCGCGAGATCGTCGATCCGGCCGCGCAGCGCCTCCGCCTTCCTGACCTCGGCCTGGAGGTGGGAGAGCTTGCTGGTGATCTTCTGCGCCTCGTCCGGGTTGTCCCACAGGGACGGCGCGGCCGCCTGCTCCTCGAGCACGGCGATGTCTGCCCTCAGCTTGTCGAGGTCCAGGACGGCCTCGATCGACTCCATGGTCGAGGAGAGGGACTTCAGCTCTTCGGATACATCGACGACTGCCACGCCTCCAGCGTAACGGCTCCGCCGGGCAGCCAGGGCCGAGCGGTGAGGAGCACCTCTTCGCCCGCCTTGCGACCTGCCTCGCGCCTACGGCGTCGAGGTGCTGTGGGTCTCCTGCGGCGGCTCGTCGTCCCCGGAGGTCGCCGCCCACGCACCCACCCCTACGGCCGCGGCCAGGACCACCCCGGCGACGCTCAGGGTGATCCTGCGGCGCCGGGCGGCGGCGCGGTGGCGGGCCGAGCCGGGGCGGGGCGCGCCCGACGTGCGGGGCGCTCGCGCCGTGCCCCGCGCTCCTCCCGCCAGCTCGTCGGGCGCCGGCACCCGCATCGACGTGTGGGTGTCCCGGTTGGAGTCCGGCTTGGCCCCCGGCACCAGGGGGACCGCACCCCGGCGCCGTACGGGCTCCCCGGGCGCGGCCGGGGCCGGTGCCTCCTCCGGGCCCTCCTCGGCCGACTCCGCGTCCGGCTCGTCGACGTCCAGGGGCGGCATCCCGGTCAGTGTCGGCAGCTGCTCCCGCAGTCGCGACGCCAGCTCCGACGCCCGCAGCCGCGACGCCGGGGCCTTCGCGAGGCACTGCACGATCAGCTGCCACAGCTCGTCGGGGATCCCCGGCAGCGGTACGACCGTCTCCGTCACGTGGCGGCGCAGCACTGCCCCCGGGTGCCCGCCCCCGAAGGGGGTGAAGCCGGCCAGCAGCTCGTACAGCACCGTCGCGAGGGCGTAGATGTCGACCGAGGCGCGCGGCGGCAGGCCCTCGACGATCTCCGGGGCCAGGTAGTCCGGTGTGCCGATGATCTTCGTGGCCCGGGTCCGCTTCGGCGAGTCGATCAGCTTCGCGACGCCGAAGTCCGTCAGCAGGGCGGGGTGCGCGCCGCCCGGGCCGAGCGGGCCCTGCATGTCCAGCAGGACGTTCTCGGGCTTGACGTCCCGGTGCACGACCCCGGACGCGTGGGCCGCCGCGAGCCCGTCGGCGATGTCGGCGACGATCGCCACGGCCGCCTCGGGGGCCATCCGTCGCTCACGCTCCAGGCGGGTGCGCAGATCGGTGCCGCGCACCAGGTCCATGACGAGCGCCAGGTCGCTGCCGTCGACCACGAGGTCACGCACGGTGACGATGTGCGGGTGCTCCAGGCCGAGCAGTGCGGTGCGCTCCTGGACGAAGCGCCCGACGAGCTCCTGGTCGGACGCGAGGTCCTCACGCAGGAGCTTGATCGCGACGGGCCCCTCGGGTCCCTCGCCCAGCCACACCGTGCCGGCGCTGCCCCGCCCCAGGATCTGGTTGGCGGTGTACCGGCTGCCGATCTTCCGTGCCAAGACTGCTCCTACTGACGCGTGTTGCCGACAAAACTACGCGCCGAACGAGCCAACCTTCACCGCGGAGACGGAAATCACCCGCCAGGTGTCGACAAATCCCCAAACTCGCGGTCAGTTGCTGCTGCCGGAGGCCGAGCCCAGCTCCTTGAGCCAGGAGCCCACCTTCCCGGCCCAGTCGCTCAGCTGGGACCAGTAGCCCCTGCCCTGGCCGATCCAGGTGTGCAGCGGGGTCAGCTCCCAGATCAGCCAGCTGGCGACGACCAGGATGACGATCGTGAACAGGCAGCCCTTCAGGCAGCCGAGTCCGGGGATCTTCATCGGGTTGGCGCTGCGCTGCCGCGCCGGCCGGGGCTCGCGCGCGGGGCGCTGCGGCTCCGGGGCGGGGGGCGCGTACCGCTGGGGCTGCTGCTGCGGGGCGTACTGCTGGGGCTGCTGCGGGTAGCCGTACCCGGCGTGCGGCTGTTGCTGCCGGCCGCGCGGCTGCGGTTGCTGCGGGCGCGCCTGCGGGGCCTGGCGCGGCTGCTGCTGCGGCCGGGCGACCTGCCGCTGCGGGCGGCGGCGCAGGGGGTCCTCGTCGGGGTCGAGGTACTGGATCTGCGTCTGCTCGTTGCGGTCCCGGGCCGCGCGCAGCTGGGTCTGCCAGGGGTGCGGCTGATCGGGCTGCTGGCCCGGCTGTCCCTGCGGCATCGGCGGCAGGACGGCCGTCGGGTCGGCCGCGCCGGTGTTCGGCAGGACGGCGGTGGGGTCGGCCGCGCCGACGGGGCCACCGGTGTGCGGCAGGACACTGGTCGCCGCGTTCGGGTCGAACGCCCCCGCGTTCGTCGGCAGCACCTGGGTGGGGTCGGCGGCGCCGGGCACGCCCGGGACGGCGGTCGGGGCCGGGTCCGGGGCCAGCAGGGCACCGACGCCCTCGGCGGCGGCGATCTGGGCGGCGTTCGCGTGCACGCCGACGCCCTCGGCCACGACCCGGAGCCCACGCGCCAGGTTCTCGGCGCTGGGTCGCTGGTCGGGGTTCTTGCGCAGGCAGCGCTCTATCACCGTCCACAACGGGCCCGGGACGGTGGAGGGGCGGCGCGGCTCGGCGCTCAGGTGCTGGTGCAGCACCTCGAGGGCGGTGCCGCCGGAGAACGGCGGGTGGCCGGTGACCAGTTCGTAGAGCAGGATGCCGGCGCCGTAGATGTCGACGGCGGAGGTCTGCGGGCGGCCCTCGGCGGACTCCGGCGCCACGTACGCGGGCGTGCCGACGAACTCGTGGGTGCGGGTCAGGCCGGGGGAGTCGGCGAGGCGGGCGATGCCGAAGTCGGTCAGCATCGGGTGCATCCGGCCGTCGAGCTGCTGGAGCAGCACGTTGGCGGGCTTCAGGTCGCGGTGGACTACGCCGTCGGCGTGGCTCGCGGCGAGGGCGTCGGCGATCTGCGCCGTCATCAGCGAGGCGGCGACCGGCGTGAAGGGGCCGTTCTCGCGCAGGTAGCGGTGTAGGTCGGGCCCGTCGACGAGGTCCATGACCAGGGCCAGCAGATCGCCCTCGACGACCAGGTCGCGGACCCGGACGACGTTGGGGTGGGTGAGCCGGAGCAGGACGGAGCGTTCCCGCAGGAACCGCATCACGATGTCCGGGTCGCTCGCCAGCTCCTCCTTGAGGACCTTGATCGCGACCGTCTCGCCGGGCTGGCCGGCGACGGCCGCCTCGGCGCCCGCGGTCTCGCGCTGGCGGGCACGCCAGACGGTGCCCGTGGCGCCGCGTCCGAGCGGCTCCTCGAGCAGGTACTTGCTGCCGACTGGCCGCACGTTCCGCGCTCCCTGCTGTCTGTTCGCCTGTGTTCCGGTGTTCCGGCCCACTGTAGTGCCGCCCCCGAGGGCACTACGTAAGCGTTCCCGTCGATGTTCGAAGGAAAGACGCTCGCCTTGGTCTCGTGGTTGCCCAGTGCCGGACGTGACCGATCTCAACTGATCACCGATGGATTAATGGTCAGGCACTTTTGGGGGCAGAGCTGACCAATCAAGATCACTTGACACCGGGCCGCGGGCGCGTTGTCAGTGACAGGTGCGAGGATGCGTGCAGTACTGGCCGACGTGCTCGTGCGGGGGTGGGGGATGTCCGCGCCCGGGCAGAAGGGACCGCTGCGCCGATGCAGATCCGGCTGACCGTCGTAGACCCGCTGGGCCCGTCCCCGCAGCGGGGCCGCGCCGCGAGCCGCGACGTGCTGGTGACGGCGCCCGCGGGCACGGACCTGGCCGCGGTGGCTTCGGCACTGGCCACGACGGTCACCGGAGACGGCGGCACGGGCCGGGACACCGGCGGCGCCTCGGTGGTCCTGTACGCGGGCGCGGAGCGACTGGACCCGCGCCGCTGCACCCTCGGCGAGCCTCCCCTGGTCGACGGCGCCGTGCTGTCCCTGGGCGCCCCTGCGGCCCCCGAGCCGCATCCCGAGCTGGACGACGCCCCGGCCCAGTTGCACGTGGTCGCGGGCCCGGACGCGGGCGGGGTCCATCTGCTGCACGGCGGCCGGATCACGGTCGGCCGCTCCGCCGACGCCGACGTCCCGCTGGACGACCCGGACGTCTCGCGCCTGCACTGCGCGGTCACGGTCGCCGCCGACGGCCGTGTGTCGGTGGCCGACCTCGGCTCCACCAACGGCACGGCCCTGGACGGCACCCGGGTGAGCGACCGTGCGGTGCGGTTCGCTCCGGGGGCCCTGCTGAGGATCGGCGAGTCCGCCCTGCGGCTCACCCCGTCCGGCGGCCCCGCGGCGCGGGTACGGACGGTGCCGGACGGGGAGGGGTGCGTGCGCTTCGCCCCGGGGCCGGCCGGCGGAGCCGGTGATCCGGGTACGGCGGGCGCCGCCGGGCACGCGCGCGTGGAGCCCACCTCGGGCCCGGCCGCCGACGGCCCCTCAGGGCCGACCCATCACGCGTACGGCACCGCGAGCTGGGCTGCCCCGGACGCGGGCGCGGGGGTCCAGGAGCACCGGCGCGGCGAACAGCCGTCGGTACCGGACCAGGGCGGGGCGCCGAGCATCGAGACGCGCGGCGGAGGCGCAGGGGGGCCGGGTCCGGCTCCCGGTAGGGCTTCCGTCGACGCGGGCGGCTTCGCGACCGGCGGACCGAGCGGCGCACACCCGGCACCCGGGATGCCCGGCGCGACCACCGGCGGCGGGGGCACCGCCTCCGGCCGGTACGGGGCCGGCGGATCCAGCGGCGAACACCCAGCACCCCGCATGCCCGGCGCAACCACCAGCGGCGGAGGCACCGCCGCAGGCCGCTACAGGGCCGGCGGACCGGGCGGTGACATAGCCGCCCCCGGCATGCCCGGTTCTACTTCCCGTGGCGGGGACACGCACGCGGGGCCGTACGGCGTCGGCGGCCCGGGGGGCCTGACCGGGGCCGCCGACGCCGGTACGACGGCCCGCGGCCCGGCGTCGGGCAGTGCTTCCTCCAGCACCGACGCGGGAGAGGGCCGCGGCCGCAAGGACACCCCGCTGCGGGGCACCGACGCACCCGAGGGCGGCCGCCGCCGGGGCGGAATAGGCGCCTGGGCGCGGCGGCTGGCCGGTGGGCGCGGGGAGCAGCCCGTGGCCCGGCCGGAGGCGTACGGCGTCGCGGACGCCGGTGTGGGCGGCGTGCGGTCGGCCGATGTCCCGCAGCTGCCGGAGACCTGGCCGGACCCCGCCGCGCTGCTGCTGACGGTGCTGGGTCCCGGGCCCCGGCTGTGGGAGCGGGGGCCGGGACACCCGGAAGCGCTGACCGTGCGCCTTGGCACGGCCGACCGGAGCGCGCCGGACGGCTCGGGCGTGCTGCCCGCCGTACCGGTGACCGCCGCGCTGCGCGAGGCGGGTGCGCTGGGCCTGGCCGGTCCGCGCCCCCGGCTGTCCGGGCTGGCCCGCGCGGTGCTGGCCCAGCTGGCCGCGCTGCACTCCCCCGACCTGCTGGAGATCGTGCTGATCAGCGCGGACCGCAGCCGCCCCGAGGAGGAGCGGACGGCCGAGTGGTCCTGGCTGGGCTGGCTCCCGCATGTCCGCCCGGGACACGGCCAGGACTGCCGCCTGTTGCTGGCCTACGACCGCGAACAGGCGGCGGCCCGCACGGAGGAACTCCTGCGCCGGGTGGAGGAGTTCGCGGCGACGGGCCGGGGCACGGCCCAGCCGGCCCCGGCGACAGGAGCCGTCGCCCCGTCCACCGGCCCTGCCGGACAGGCCTCGCCCGCCGCACCGGCAGCGGCACCCGGGACGGCCCACCGCACCGCCCCGGACCCGGCCTCCGTCCCCCCGCACAGCTCCACCACCTCCGCCCGCCGCCCCTCCTGGGCCAGGGAAGGCACCGCACTGGACGGATTCGGTGGCTTCCCGGGGCCGTTCACCGTCGTCGTCGTGGACGGGGACCCCGGCGGCGCCTCTCTGCAGGAAGCCCTGGCGCGGCTGGCCGTTGCCGGTCCGCGGGCCGGGATCCATGTCGTCTGCCTCGCCGAGACCGCGGCCACCACGCCCGCCTCGCCCGTGGCGCAGACGTACGAGGCGGCCTGCGCGGTCACGCCCACCTTCCGGCACTGCGGGGCCGTGGCCCTGCTCAGCGGCGATGTCGCCGGTGCGCTGCACCTGATGCGTGTCGCGCCCACCGGGCCCGTGGGCCCGGGGACCGATGCCACCGTCGACGCCGTCTCCCCCGCCTGGGCGGAGCGGTTCGCGCGGGCGCTGGCGCCGCTCAGGCCCGACGGCCCCGTCGGCGAGCGGCACGCGCGCGTGGCCGTACCGCTGCCGCAGTCGGCGCGGCTGCTGGACGAGCTGGGTCTGGCCCGGGCCACCCCGGCCTCGCTGATGGCCCGCTGGGCGGACGCGGCGGACGACACGGAGTCGCTGGGCGGCCGGGCCCGGGCGGTGCTCGGTGCCGGGCCGCACGGCCCGCTCACCGCCGACCTGGTGGCCGACGGGCCGCATCTGCTGATCGAGGGGCCGGCCGGCAGCGGCCGTACCGAGCTGCTGCGGGCCCTGGTCGCCTCGCTGGCCGCCGCGGAGCGGCCCGACCGGCTGGGCATGGTGCTGATCGACGGCCGGGACGGCGTCGGCGCGGGCGCGGGGCGCGGTGAGGGGCTGCGCGTCTGCACGGACATACCCCATGTGACGACCCACCTCATCGCCAACGACCCTGTCCGCATGCGGGAGTTCGCGCAGTCGCTGAGCGCCGAGCTGAAGCGGCGCGCGGAGTTGCTGGGCCGGACGGACTTCGCCCAGTGGCACGCGGGACGCGAGGTGTCCGGCCGTATCGTCGCGCAGCGCACCCCGGGCGGGCGCCCGGCGGCCTCCGGGGCCGGGGACATAGAGGCGCCGCCCAGCTCCACGCTGCGGCTGCGGCCCGGCGCCGCACGCAAGCGCACGGAGCCCGCGCCGCCGCTGCCCCGGCTCCTCGTGGTCGTCGACGACCTGGACGCGCTGGTCTCCCCCGCGCTCGGCTCGCCGGGCCGGCCCGCCGCCGGATCGGTGATGCGGGCCCTGGAGGCGGTGGCCCGGGAGGGCGAGCGGCTCGGCGTGCACCTGGTGGCCGCGGCCGGGACGGGCGGTCGTACGGCGGAGTCGGAGCCGGCCCGGCAGGCCACCCTGCGGGTCACGCTGGACGCACCGGCGGCCGGGCCCGAGGAGCCGGCGCCGGGGCGCGGCAGGCTGGCGTACGCGGACGGGCGGACCGTCGGTTTCCAGGGCGGCCGGGTGACGGGCCGTATCCCGCGCACCGCGACCCAGCGGCCCACGGTCGTCCCGCTGGAGTGGCAGCGGATGGGCGATCCGCCGGCCCGCCGTCCCGTGCGCGAACTGGGCAACGGCCCCACCGACCTGGCCCTGCTGGCGAGCGCGGTGGAGCGGGCGGCCCGGGAGGTCGCCGCGGCGGAGGTGCCCTCGCTGCTGTAGCCGGAATCCGTGCGCATACTTCCCTGATCACGAGCCGGTCACGATGACCCGCCGGACGGCGCAGGCGCTCTTGCCGCCCTTGTGCGGCCCGGCGTAGACCGGACCGCACGGAACAGTGTTCTGACGTTCAGCGGAGAACGACGAACGGGGAAGTGATGCGTGGCAACAGCAACACCATCCGGACACACAGGGCCGTCACCACGGTCGCCGCGCTGCTCGCGGGAGCCCTCGCGCTCACCGCCTGCTCCGGCGGCGACGACAAGAAGGGCAGCGGCGACACGAGCGGCGGGGCCACCGCGAGCGGCTCCGGCGTCACCCTGCCGAAACTGAACGGCGCGAGCCTGGAGGTCGCCGCCGTCTGGACCGGCACCGAACAGGCGAACTTCAAGAAGGTCCTGGCGGAGTTCGAGAAGCGCACGGGCGCGAAGGTGACGTTCGTGCCCGCCCAGGACCCGATCATCAACTTCCTCGGTTCGAAGATCGCGGGCGGTCAGCCGCCGGACGTGGCCCTGCTGCCGCAGCCGGGCGCGATCAAGCAGGCCGTGGACAAGAAGTGGGCCAAGCCGCTCGGCCCGGACGCGCTCAAGGAGCTGCAGAAGAACTACTCGCAGGGCTGGCAGGACATCGGCAAGGTCGACGGCAAGCAGTACGGCGTCTACTACAAGGCCGCCAACAAGTCGCTGATCTGGTACAACGCCAAGGCCTTCGAGAACGCGGGCGCCAAGGAGCCGAAGACCTGGCAGGAGCTGCTGACCGCCGCGCAGGCGGTGTACGACTCCGGTGTCACCCCGTTCTCGGTCGGCGGCGCCGACGGCTGGACGCTGACCGACTGGTTCGAGAACGTCTATCTGTCCCAGGCCGGGCCTCAGAAGTACGACCAGCTCGCCCAGCACAAGATCAAGTGGACCGATCCCTCGGTGAAGCAGGCCCTGACCACGCTGGCCCAGATCTGGGGCAAGAAGGACTATGTGGCGGGCGGCGCGGACGGCGCCCTGCAGACCGAGTTCCCGAACTCCGTCACGCAGACCTTCACCGGCGGGGACCAGCCGAAGGCGGCGATGGTCTACGAGGGCGACTTCGTCCAGGTCAACATCGGTGACACCAAGGCGAAGGTGGGCACGGACGCGAAGGTGTTCCCGTTCCCGGCGGTCGGCTCGACCGCGCCGGTGGTCTCCGGCGGTGACGCGGCCGTCATCCTGAAGGACTCCAAGGCGGCGCAGGCGCTGGCCACCTTCCTGGCCTCCCCGGACGCGGCGACCATCCAGGCCAAGCTCGGCGGCTACCTCTCGCCGAACAAGAACGTGCCGGACTCGGCCTACCCGAACCCGGTGCAGCAGAAGATCGCCAAGGCGCTGATCGCGTCCGGCGACGACTTCCGCTTCGACATGTCCGACCAGGCCCCGCAGGCCTTCGGCGGCACCCCGGGCAAGGGCGAGTGGAAGGACCTGCAGGACTTCCTGAAGAACCCGAAGGACGTGGCGGGCGCCCAGGCGAAGCTGGAGAAGGACGCGGCGGCGGCCTACGGGAACGGGAGCTGATCCGGCGATGGCGTCGGCAGCGGCGGCCGGGACCCCACCGGGCCCCGCCGCACCGAAGCGCCGCAGGAGCGTGACCGGCACCCGCAAGGCGGTGGCAGCCCTGTTCCTGCTGCCCGCGCTGGTGCTGCTGGGCGCGCTCGTGGTCTACCCGATCGGGTACTCGCTCGTCCGCAGCTTCTACGACGCCTCGGGCGACGGCTTCGCCGGCATCGACAACTACAAGGCGCTGTTCACCGACGACGGCATCCGCACCGCCCTGAAGAACAACATCATCTGGGTGGTGTTCGCGCCGACCGTCTCCACGGCCCTCGGTCTGGTCTTCGCGGTGCTGACCGAACGGGTGCGCTGGGGCACGGCGTTCAAGCTGGTCGTCTTCATGCCGATGGCGATCTCGATGCTGGCGGCCGGGATCATCTTCCGGCTGGTGTACGACCAGGACCCGGACAAGGGTGTCGCCAACGCGGTGTGGGTGGGCGTGCACGACACCTTCGCCCAGTCGTCGGCGTTCCCGAAGGCACACCCGAGCCGTGAGTCGCCGCTCGAACCGGACCAGGGCGGCTTCATCACCTCGGCCCCGGTGCACACCGGGCAGACCATCACGCTCCCGCTGGTCGGCGTCGCCCCCGACCAGATGCCCGACGGCGCGAAGAAGGCCGTGGCGGCGAAGCCGGAGCCGGGGAAGATCACCGGCACCACCTGGCAGGACTTCACCCGCGGCAAGGGCGTCGGGAAGCTGGGCGTGCCCGACCCGTCCGAGCTGGGCTACGCCGGGATGCGGATCGAGGCGGTGAAGGACGGCAAGGTGGTGGCGTCCGCCGAGGCGGCCGGCGACGGCACCTTCACGCTGCCCGCGCAGGCCGACGGCGCCCGGCTGAGGCTTCCCGCGAACAACTTCAGGGAGCCGTACAACGGCGTCGACTGGCTCGGCCCGTCGCTGGTCACCCCGGCCATCATCGGGTCGTACGTGTGGATGTGGGCGGGCTTCGCGATGGTGCTGATCGCGGCCGGGCTCGCGGGCGTGCCCCGGGAGCTGCTGGAGGCCGCGCGCGTGGACGGTGCCAACGAGTGGCAGGTGTTCCGCCGGGTCACCGTGCCGCTGCTCGCTCCGGTCCTGGCGGTCGTCACCGTCACGCTGATGATCAACGTGCTCAAGGTGTTCGACCTCGTCTACATCATCGCGCCGGGCTCCTCCCAGGACGACGCGAACGTGCTGGCCCTGGAGCTGTACCGCAAGGGCTTCGCGGAGGGCCAGCCGGGCATCGCGAGCGCGATCGCGGTGTTCCTGCTGCTCCTGGTGATCCCGGTGATGCTGTTCAACATCCGTCGGCTCAGGCGGGAGGTGCGGCGATGACGACCGCTCCCGGAAGCACCGCTGCCGGAAGCATGGGAAAGGTGGCCCCCGCCGACATGACCGTGAAGGCCCGGCAGTCGCTCGGTTCGAGGATCGCCGAGCGGCTCAGCGGCGGGCTGGTCCGTGTGTTCCTCATCCTCGTCGGCCTGTTCTGGCTGGTGCCGACCATCGGTCTGCTCATCTCCTCCCTGCGCACGCCGGAGGACATGAGCGCGAGCGGCTGGTGGAAGGTGTTCACCCAGCCGTCCCAGCTGACCTTCGAGAGCTACCAGAAGCTGCTGGAGAACGGCGACATCACCGGCTCCCTGGTGAACACCGTGCTGATCACGGTCCCGGCGACGATCCTGGTCGTGGTGATCGGCTCGCTCGCGGGCTACGCGTTCGCGTGGATGGAGTTCCCGGGCCGGGACTGGTGGTTCCTCGGCGTGGTCAGCCTGCTCGTCGTCCCCGTGCAGGTGGCACTGATCCCGATCGCCGAACTGTTCGGCAACATCGGCCTGTTCGGGACCATCTTCGGGGTGATCCTGTTCCACGTGGGTTTCGGCCTGCCGTTCGCGGTGTTCCTGCTGCGGAACTTCTTCGCGGAGATCCCACGGGAGCTGCTGGAGGCGGCCCGCCTCGACGGCGCCGGTGAACTGCGTCTGTTCGCGCGGGTGGTGATGCCGCTCGGCGGGCCCGCGATCGCGAGCCTCGGCATCTTCCAGTTCCTGTGGGTGTGGAACGACATGCTGGTCGCGCTGGTGTTCACCAAGTCGAGTTCGCAGCCGATCACGGTCGCCCTGCAGACGCAGGTACGGCAGTTCGGCAACAACATCGACGTGCTGGCGCCGGGCGCGTTCATCTCGATGGTGATCCCGCTGGTCGTGTTCTTCGCGTTCCAGCGGCAGTTCGTGTCCGGGGTCATGGCGGGCGCGGTCAAGTAGCAGCAAAAGGGCCACTTTTCGAGGGGCGGGTCTTCAGAGGCCCGCCCCTCTCCGTTCACCCGGCGTCCCCCATATGCCGTACGAACCGTAACCAAATGACTCCACCGGCCGTTCCCGGGCAGAACGCCCGCGCCGACCGACCCATGGATGTCCCTTGCCCAGGTTCAGTGTCATTGTCCCCGCGTACAAGGTCCAGGCGTACCTCTCCGAGTGCCTGGACTCGGTGCTCTCCCAGTCGTATCCCGACCTCGAACTGATCGCCGTGGACGACTGCTCGCCCGACGCCTGCGGCGCCCTCATCGACGAGTACGCCGCCCGCGACGCGCGTGTGAAGGCCGTACACCTGGCCGAGAACCAGGGCCTGGGCCGCGCCCGCAACGCCGGTATGGTCCGGGCGACGGGCGACTATCTGGTCTTCCTGGACAGCGACGACACGCTCACACCGGACGCGCTGCGCTCGATCGCCGACCGGATCAAGGAGACCGGCGAGCCGGACGTCCTGGTCTTCGACTACGCGCGCACCTACTGGAACGGCACGGTGGAGCGCAACAAGGTCGCCGCCCACCTCACCGAGCAGGGCCCGGCGCCCTTCCGTCTCCAGGACCGCCCGGGGCTGCTGCGGGTGCTGATGGTCGCCTGGAACAAGGCGTACCGGCGGGAGTTCGTCGAGAAGCAGGACTTCCGGTTCCCCACCGGCTACTACGAGGACACGCCCTGGACCTTCCCGGTCCTGATGGCGGCGGAGTCGATCGCCACCCTGGACCGGGTGTGCGTGCACTACCGGCAGCGGCGGCAGGGCAGCATCCTGCGCACCACCAGCCGCAAGCACTTCGACATCTTCGTGCAGTACGACCGGGTGTTCGCGTTCATCGACGAGCGGCCCGAACTCGACCGGTGGCGAGGTGTGTTGTTCCGCCGCATGGTCGACCACTTCTCCACCGTGTTCACCAAGCGGGACCGGCTCCCGCACGGCACCCGGGGCGAGTTCCTGCGCAAGGCCCGCGCACACTACCGCCGTTACAAGGCCCGGGGCGCCTCCGTCCCGCTGCGCACCCGGCTGCGTCACGGCCTCGTCCGCTTCGGCCTGCACCGCACCTACCGCGCGCTCCAGCTGGCGATGTCCGCCCGCCGCCGTGCCCTCAAGGCCACCGTCAAGCTCGCCCGGGCCGTCCGCGCGGCCGTCCTCCAGCTGCACTACCGCGTCCAGCTGCGCCTCCCGCTGCGCGCCGACCGGGCCGTCTTCGCCGCCTACTGGAACCGGGGCCACGGCTGCAATCCGGGCGCCCTGGAGAAGGCGTTCCGCACCCACGCCCCGCACATCCGCACCGCCTGGATCGCCCGCCCCGAGCACCAGCACACCGTCCCGCCGGGCCCGCTCCGGCTGCGCCCGGGCAGCTTCGCGTACTGGACGGCGCTGGCCCGCTCCAAGTACCTGGTGAACAACGTCAACTTCGACCGCCGGCTGAGGAAGCGCCCCGGTCAGGTCTTCGTCCAGACCCAGCACGGCACCCCCCTCAAGCACATGGGCCTCGACCTCCAGGAACGCCCGGCGGCCGCCGGTGACATGGACTTCGAGGAGCTTCTGCGGGGCGTCGACAAGTGGGACTACGTGCTGTCCGCGAACCGCCACACCACCCTGACCTGGGAGCGCGTCTACCCCGGCCGCTACACCACGCTGGAGTACGGCTATCCGCGCAACGACGTGTTCCAGCGGGCGACGTCGGCCGACGTGGCCCGGATCCGCGAGTCGCTCGGCATCCCCAAGGGCACGGTCGCGCTGCTGTACGCCCCCACCCACCGCGACTACCAGCGCACCCAGCGCCCCGCCCTCGACCTGGACCGGATTGTGCGCCGGCTGGGCCCGCGCTTCGTGATCCTGGCCCGCGCCCACTACTGGCACCCCGGCCCGCTCGCCGAGGGCGCCGCCCGGGTCGTCGACGTCGGCGACCACCCGGACATCGCGTCCCTCTGCCTCGCCTCGGACGCGCTGATCACCGACTACTCGTCGCTGATGTTCGACTACGCCAACCTGGACCGGCCGATCGTCGTCCACACCGAGGACTGGGACGCGTACGACGCGGCCCGGGGCACCTACTTCGACCTGCGCGACTTCCCGCCGGGCGCGGTGGCCCGCAGCGAGGACGAGCTGATCGACATCTTCGCCACCGGCCACTGGCGCGGCTCGCGCTCGACGCAGCTGCGGGCGGCGTTCCGGGAGCGGTTCTGCCCGTACGACGACGGACGCGCCGCCGCGCGCGTCGTACGGCATGTCGTGCTGGGCGAGCCGGCGGGGCGGCCGGCGATCGTGCCGCTCGCCGAGCGCAAGCCCGTGCCCTCGGCCGCGGCGGCGCTGGACCGCTCCCCGCTCGCCACCGTGCCGCAACCTTCCGGCCCCCTCCCCGTCACCGAGAGCCGCTGAACAGCGTTGGTCCTACCGGGAGTTCCCATGCCCCTCGGCACGACACGGCCCACTCCGGTCCGGCCGTCCACCTGGCGTCCGGTCGGACGGCCCAGCCGCTTCCGCAAGACAACAGAAAGTACAGAATGCCCCGCTTCAGCATCATCGTCCCGTCCCACGGGGTCGCTGGTCGGCTGTCCCAGGCGCTGGACTCGGTCCTCGGCCAGTCCTTCGGCGACCTGGAGCTGATCCCGGTCTGCGACGCTCCCGACGCCCCGGCCGCCGCGGTGGCCGCCGCATACGCCGAGCGGGACTCCCGGGTGACACCGGTCAACTCGCCGCCGGCCGCCGGTCTGAGCGGGGCCCGCAACGCCGGGGTGCGGGCGGCGACCGGCGCGTACGTGCTGTTCCTCGACGGCGACGACCTGCTGCTGCCGGGCGCGCTGGCGGCGCTGGACGCGCGGCTGACCGAGACCGCCGGTGTCGACGTGCTCCATGTCGAGCACGAGCGGACGCCCTGGTGGGAGGGCGAGCCGAGCAATCCGGCGGCCCCGCTGCTGGCCGGGGCGCCGAAGGGAGCCTTCGCTCCGGACGTGTTCCCCGAGCTGACGGGCGTGCAGCTGCCGGCGTGGAGCGCCGCCTACCGCCGCACCTTCCTCACCGAGCACCGACTCGCCTTTCCCGAGAGCCACTTCACCGACCTGGGCTGGGGCGGGCTGACCACGATCGCCGCCGGGCGGATCGCGGTGCTGCGCCGGGTCGTCGTACGGCACCGGCTGCGCCGGCAGGGCAGCAGGCTCAACCTGCCCGGACCGCACCAGCACGCCCTGCTGGACCAGGTGGAGCTGGTACTGACCCGGGCGGCCGACAGCGGGCTGTCCGCCGAGCGGACCCATGCACTGTTCGAGCAGCTCTTCGGGCATGTGCTGAAGACGGCGTCCCGGCCGCAGCGGCTGCCCTCCGGACACCGGGCGTTCTTCCGCCGGGCCGGTCGGCTCTACCGGCGGCACCGGCCCGCCGGATACCACGCCCCGGGTGGCAGCCTCGGCGTGCAGCACCGGCTGCTGGCGGCCGGCGCGTACACCGCGTTCCGCGCGCTGCGCGGTGCCAACCAGGCGACGGCCAGGGCGGCCGAGACCGTGCCGCGCCCGCACATGCTGCGCACCCGGCTGCGCTACGCCCGCGACCTGCGCCGCTCCCTCGACCCCGACCTGGCCGTGTACTGCGCCTACTGGGGCCGCGGCTACGCCTGCAACCCGGCCGCGATCCACGCCAAGGCCCGTGAACTCGCCCCGCACATCCGCTCGGTTTTCCTGGTCGAGGCCGACCAGGCGCATACGATGCCGAAGGACGTCGAGTACGCGGTGATCGGCTCCCGCCGCTACTGGGAGGTGCTGGCCCGCGCCAAGTACCTGGTGAACAACGCCAACTTCGCCGAGGGCGTCGTCAAACGGCCGGGCAGCGTCCATCTGCAGACCCAGCACGGCACCCCGCTGAAGACGATGGGCGTGGACCAGTCGACGTACCCGGTGGTGGCCGCGCAGTCCGGCAGCTTCACCAGGCTGCTGGGCCGGGTGGACCGCTGGGACTTCAACCTCTCGTCGAACCGCCACTCCACCCAGATGTGGGAGCGCGCCTTCCCCGGTTCGTACGAGCACCTGGAGTACGGCTATCCGCGCAACGACGTCTACTACACGGCGACCGCCGACGACGTCGCCCGGGTCCGGCGCGAGCTGGGCGTGCCCGAGGGCAGCACGGCCGTGCTGTACGCGCCGACCCACCGCGACCACCACACCGGTTTCGAGACCGGCCTGGACCTGGAGGCGTTCTGCGAGGCGGCCGGCGAGGACGTGGTCGTGCTGCTGCGCGCCCACTACTTCTACGACGGGGGCCGCACCCGAAGCTCCGGGCGGATCGGCCGGATCATCGATGTCTCCGCGCACCGCTCCTCGGAGGACGTGTGCCTGGCGGCCGACGCGCTGGTCACCGACTACTCCTCGATCATGTTCGACTACGCCAACCTGGACCGGCCGATCGTCGTGTACGCCGACGACTGGGAGGTCTACCAGGAGACACGGGGCGTCTACCTCGACCTGCTGACCGAGCCGCCGGGCCCGGTCGCCCGCACGGTCGAGGAGCTGGCCCGTGTCTTCCGCGACGGCTCCTACGCGGGCCCGGAGGCGAAGGCGCAACGGGCCGCGTTCCGTGGGCGGTTCTGCCAGTTCGACGACGGGCTGGCCGCCGAACGCGTCGTACGGCGGGTGCTGCTCGGCGAGCCACCGGAGGCGATCCCGCCGGTGATCCCGCTCGCGGAGCGCATCCCCGCCCCCGCCGCCGCGATCCTCGTGAGGAGCTGACCCGCCGTGCCCCGCTTCAGTGTCATCGTCCCCTGTTTCAAGGTGCAGGGCTTCCTGCGCGAGTGCCTGGACTCGGTGCTGCTGCAGTCCTTCAGCGACCTCGAACTGATCGCCGTGGACGACTGCTCCCCCGACGGCTGCGGCGCGATCCTGGACGAGTACGCCGACCGCGACCCGCGCGTGAAGGTGCTGCACCTGCCGGAGAACGTCGGCCTCGGCCGGGCCCGCAACGCGGGTATGCCGCACGCCACCGGCGACTACCTGTTCTTCCTGGACAGCGACGACACCCTCACGCCGGGCGCGCTGCGCGCCGTCGCCGACCGGCTGGCGGACTCCGGTGACCCCGATGTGCTGGTCTTCGACTACGCGCGCACCTACTGGTGGGGCGGTACACGGCGCAACGTGCTCGCGCAGGTGCTCGCCGACGCCGGCCCGGACACCTTCACGGTCACCGACCGGCCGGAGATCCTGGACCTGCTGATGGTGGTGTGGAACAAGGTCTACCGGCGCGACTTCGTCGAGGAGCACGGCTTCGCGTTCCCGCCCGGGTACTACGAGGACACCCCCTGGACCTTCCCGGTCATGCTCAGTGCCCGGCGGATCGCCGCCCTGGACCGGATCTGTCTGAACTACCGGCAGCGCCGGCAGGGCAACATCCTGTCCACCACCAGCCGCAAGCACTTCGACATCCACGACCAGTACGAGCGGGTCTTCGCCTTCGTGGACGCGCACGAGGAACTGGCGGGCTGGCGGCCGTATCTGCACCGCAAGATGGGCGAGCACTGTCTGGACATCCTCGCCAAGCCGGACCGGCTGCCGCCCGCGGACAAGGCCGAGTTCTTCCGGCGGACGGCCGAGATGTTCCGCCGCCACCGGCCCGAGGGCGCCCTGGTGGACGGTGAGGTCGCCCTGCTGGAGGGCGGCTACCCGGCGTACCGGCTGAGGCGGCAGGCCGCGCGGGCGGGGCGCGAGGCCGGGCGGTGGACGGAGCAGCTGCGCCGGGCGGGCGCGCTGCGGGCCCGCCGCGGCTGGGCCGGGCTGCACGCGCACCGCCCGCTGGACCCGCACCTGGTGGTGTACTCGGCGTCCTCGCACCGGGGCGTGCTGGGCGATCCGGCCGCCGTGTACCTGAAGGCACGGGAGATCGCCCCGCAGCTGCGCGGGGTGTGGGTGGTCCGCGACGAGGAGGCCGCCGCGCAGCTGCCGCCCGACGTGGAGCACGTGCTCGTGGGCTCCCGGCGCTATCTGGAGGTCACGGCGCGGGCGAAGTTCTTCGTCAACGACGTCAACTGGCCCGGCTCACTGGCCAAGCGGCCCGGCAGTGTGCACCTCCACACCCACCAGGGCACCCCGCTGAAGTACATGGGCGCGGACCTGCTGGACAAGCCCGGGGCCCGGCTCGGGTTCGACGTGCCGCAGATGCTGCGGCGGGCCGACCGCTGGGACTACAGCCTGGTCGCCAACCGCCACTCCGAGCTGGTGTGGGAGCGTGCCTACCCCTGCCACTTCACCTCGGTGCACACCGGCAGCCCGCGCAACGACGTGTTGGTCGGCGCGGCGGACGGAGCCGGGGAAGCCGGCGCCGCGTTCCGGCTGCGGCACGGCATCCCCGAGGACCACCAGGTGGTGCTGTACGCGCCGACGCGCCGGGACTACCGGCGGGGCGGCCACGTGGACCGGATCGACCTGGCCCGGTTCGCGGCCGACCTGGGCAAGGACTGCACCCTCGTGGTCCGGCTGCACCCGACGCTGGCGACCGGTCCCGCGCGCGGGATGGGCCTGACCGAGCTGGCCCGGCGCGGGATCCTGGTCGACGCGACGGACGAGCCGCACGTCGAGGAGGTGATGCTCGCCTCCGACGTACTGGTCACCGACTACTCGGCCCTGATGTTCGACTACGCCAACCTGGACCGGCCGATCGTCGTCCACGCCGACGACTGGGCCGCGTACACCGCGAGCCGGGGCGCCTATCTCGACATCACCGCCGAGGCGCCGGGTCATGTGTCCCACTCCTACCGGGAGCTGGCCTGGCTGTTCGCCTCCGGGTCCTGGCGGGACGAGGAGGCGGCGCGGCTGCGGGCGGACTTCCGGGAGCGGTTCTGCGAGTTCGACGACGGCCGGGCCGCCGAACGGGTCGTACGGACGCTGCTGCTGGGCGAGCCGATGCCCGAGGGCGCTCCCGTGCGGATCCCGGGCCAGAACGTCGGAGGTGACCTGCTGGCCTCGACGTGAGGACAGGCAGGTCACCTCAGGTGGTGCCGGGTCGGCCCCGGGTCTTACTCGATGACGAGGTCGACCTCGATGTTGCCACGGGTGGCGTTGGAGTAGGGGCACACCTGGTGGGCGGTCTCGACCAGCTTGCGGCCGGTCGCCTCGTCCACGGTCGCGGGCAGCTCGATGCGCAGCGTCACCTTCAGGCCGAAGCCCTCGCCCTGCTTGCCGATGCCGACCTCGGCGGTGACGGCGGCGTCGCTGACGTCCACCTTCGCCTGGCGGCCGACGAGGCCGAGCGCGCTGCCGAAGCAGGCGGCGTAACCGGCGGCGAAGAGCTGCTCCGGGTTGGTGCCCTGGCCGTTGCCGCCCAGCTCCACCGGCATGGCCAGGGCGAGGTCGATCTTGCCGTCGGAGGAGACGGCACGGCCCTCGCGACCGTGGGTGGCGGTGGCGACAGCGGTGTAGAGCGCGTCCATGGAAGACCATCCCTCTCGAAGTCATGTGATCCGGCGGCTCCTGTCCGGCCGCCCTCACGACCACAAGTAGAGCACACAACTTAGTTGTGCACAACTAAATGGCTCACAAGAGCTACGCTGGAGGCATGACCGCCTCCCAGATTCCCGCCCCCGAGGCGGACTGGCTCCGCCTGGACCGCCAGATCTGCTTCTCGCTGCACGCGGCGTCCCGCGCCTTCAACAGCGTCTATCGCGTGATCCTCAAGGACCTCGGGCTCACCTACCCGCAGTACCTGGTGATGCTGGTGCTGTGGGAGCAGGGCGACCTGCCGGTCAAGAAGCTCGGCGAGCATCTGCGGCTGGACTCCGGCACGCTGTCCCCGCTGATCAAGCGGCTGGAGGGGGCCGGCCTCGTCCGGCGCGAGCGCAGCGCGCAGGACGAGCGGTCGGTGCAGGTGCGGCTGACCGAGGAGGGCGTGGCGCTGCGCGAGCAAGCCCTTCAGGTGCCGCGCCGCATCATGGCGGCGACGGGCTTCGACCTGGCGGAGATCGGCGAGCTGCGCGAACGCCTCGACCAGCTCACCACCGCGCTGGACGCGGCGGCACTGGAAGAGGCCGAGAGCTCCCGCTGACGACCGACCGGCGGACGTAGAGCCGCACGGTCACATCGCCCTGCACCGACTCCTCACCGGGCACGAACTGCTCCGCCAGCACGGCGAGTTTCGCTCGCTCGACGGGACTGCGCGGCCTCCAGCGCCCCGCGAGCAGATCCCGGTCGGCGACGACCCACACCCGATCGAGCCCGGCCACCCGCCGCAGCAGACTCTCCGCCCCGACCTCCCGCCCGTACAGACTCCCCGACCCGGCGCCCGACTCCGCCAACGCCACGTCCCGCACGCCTCGGAACGCCCCCGGATAGGCGAGAGCCGCGTTCCGCGTCTGCGCCGGCAGGAAGAGCACGGAATCCCCGTCCCCCACTTCCCGCCCGGCGACGCGCGCCACGACGGCCAGGTCGTCGGGGCGGCGGCCCGGGTCGCGGTCGTCTCTGAGGAGGGGGAGTTGGTGGGACAGCGCCAGGGCGATCAGGAGGACGCCGGTCAGGGGGAGGAGGGCGGAGCCGGGGAGGAGGCCGGTCTTCGAGAGCGGCGGCGGCTGAGGGGGCCTTTTCGACCCACCCGACTCACCGTCGTCGTGCGGGCAGTCGTTCCGCAGGGCGATGGGGGTCCCCCCGCTCGAGCGAAGCCGAGAGTGGGGGAGGGTGGGCACACGGCGACCACCCGGCCGCAGGCGCCCGACAACCCCGGCCACCCGCTCAGCCCCCGCCGCCACCAGCAACGGCGCCCCCGACAGGGCGTACAGCACGTACCGGTCGACGTACAGCGGCGAAACCTGCGACACCAGCATCAACACGGCCGGCGGCAGCACAGCCAACGGCAGAGCGACCCCCGCACAGGTCACCTCCCCGCGCCGCCCCACCAACCCCACGAGCCCCACCACAGCCAACCCCAGACAGGCCCAGTACACCCCGTCCGTCGGCCCCAGAAACACCCGCAGCAGCCCTCCCGCCGTCTCCCACGTCGGCTCCCGCAACCACGCCACCTGCGCCGACTGAGCCCGCGACACCAGCACCATCGGCACCAGCGCGACCCCCACCGCACCCGCCGCGCACCCCCACCCCCGCCACACCCGCGCCCCCACCCGGGCCAGCGCCAGCGACACCGCGTGGGCGAGCAGCAGCAGGACGGCGAACTCGTGCAGCCAGCAGGTGAGGCCGAGCACGACGCCGTACGCCCGCCAGGAACCCCCCTGCACGGCCCGGACGAACAGCAGCGTCGCCCCGGTGGCACCGGCCGCGACCAGGGCGTACGAGCGGCCCTCCTGTGCGTAGTGCCCGGCCATCGGCGTGATCGCGTACAGCAGCCCGGCCCACAGCCCGACACGCGGCCGCACCAGCCGCGCGCCGAGCCCGGCCACGAGACCCGCGGTCAGCGCCGCCGCGCACACGGACGGGAGCCTGAGGACGACCTCGCCGGGACGGACGCCGAGGACGGGATGCATGAGCAGGTAGTACAGGCCGTGCACCGCGTCCACCCCGTGCAGCAGCCGCCAGATCTGCGGCACCGTGCGGCGTGCGACCTGGAAGGTGACGGCCTCGTCCCGCCACATCCCGCCACGGTCCAGCCCCCAGAGCCCGAGCCCGAGCATGACCAGCGCGGGCAGGGACACGGACACACACACGGCGAGCGCGTTCCGCGCACTTCTCGCCGCGCGAGTCGTTGCACCAGGTGCATCCAGTGCACCCGGTACATCCGGAGCATCAGCCGGTACGACAGCTGCTGCAGCCGCCCTGCGCGACTGCGGTTTCACAAGAGGCCCGACGTTCACCATGGCCCGATCTTTTGCGATTAGCCAACCTTTGCCGGTCATTGACGGCGTATCGGCATGGATACACCATCCGCGCAGATTAGGCTCCCACGTGATGAACCGTCTCCGTGTCACCCCCGGCCCGGTCCTCGCCCTCACCGCCGTATGGCTCGCCACCCGTGCCCTGATGTCGTGGCTGCTCACGCACGACAGCTCGCCCCTGCTGGGCGGAGGTTCGGTGCCGCGCGAGGTGTGGCGGCTGTACTTCCACTGGTACGGCGTCCTGTCGCACGGCGCGTTCCCGGCGCACGACAGCACCTGGCAGTACCCGCCCGGCGCCGGCGCGGTGCTGCTGGCGCCGGGCCTGCTCCCGTGGTTGACGTACTTTCAGGCGTTCGTGGTGCTGACGCTGGCCGCCGACGCGCTGATCGCGGCGGCCCTGGTCCACGCGGGCACCCGCCCCGGGCGGTCCCTGTTCGGCGCGACCCTGTGGACCTGCGGTCTGCCGCTGCTGCTGCACCTGCCGCTCGCCCGGTACGACGTACAGGTGACCGCGCTCGCCGTCATCTCCCTGCTGACGTTGGGACGCTCCCCCCGCGCGGGCGGTGTTTTCGCCGCACTGGGCGCGCTGGTGAAGGTGTGGCCGGGCCTGGTGCTGCTGGGCACGCCCCGGGGGCCGATGACGCGGCGGGCGTGGGGGTGGGCGGTGGCCGCCGGTGGCGCCTGCCTCGCGCTCCTCACCCTTTCGTTCAACAATCCGCTGGCCTTCCTGCGGGAGCAGGGCGGCCGGGGTGTGCAGATCGAGTCGTTCGGCGGTACGGCGCTCAACCTGGCGCGGCACGCCGGCTGGTCCGGCCGGGCCCGCTACCAGTACGGCGCGATCGAGATGGTCGGCCCCCACGTGCCCGCCGTCGCCACCGCCTCCCTCGTGCTCACCGCGGCCGCCTTCGGGCTGCTGGTGCTGTGGAGGGTGCGGGCGCGGCACTGGAGCCCGGCCACGCCGTACGACGCCGCGCTCGCCACAGTGCTGCTTTTCACCGTCACCAGCCGGGTCATCAGCCCCCAGTACATGATCTGGCTGATCGGCCTCGCCGCCGTGTGTCTGACCTCGCGGCACACCAGCCAGCGCCCGGTGGCCGTGCTGATCCTCGCGGCGAGCGCGCTCAGCTCCGTGGTGTTCCCGATGTTCTACCGCGACGTGGTCGCGGGCAGCTGGACCGGCTGCCTGCTGATTCTGGCCCGCAACGGGCTGCTCGCCGCCGCCGCGGTGGTGTCCTTCGTCCGGCTGTGGCGCTCCGCGCGGCCGCCGTCCGGAAAACCCGCGCCCGTGACCCAACCCCGACCGGATTCCGACCGTCTTCCACACCGAGCCCTAAGCGTCTCTTAACGGGCTATTACCGAGTATTTCTACGCTCCCGGCCCGTGGACCCCATGCATCCAGACCCGCGAGACCCGCGCCCTACGCCTCAGGTCGGTGTCGTCGTCATCGGCTACAACGACGCCGACCATGTGGTCGACGCCGTCCGCTCGGCGCTCGACCAGGGCGCCGCCGTCGGTGAGGTCGTCGCCGTGGACGACTGCTCGACGGACGGCAGCGGCGAACTGCTGGCCCGCCTGGCCGCCGGTGAGCCCAGACTGCGGGTGGTACGCCGGGAGACCAACAGCGGCGGCTGCGGCAGCCCACGCAACACCGGGATCGACGCGGTGACGATGCCGTACGTGATGTTCCTGGACAGCGACGACGTGCTGCCGCACGGCGCGGTGGACGCGCTGCTGGCGGCCGCCGCAGAGGCGCGCGCCGAGGTCGCGAGCGGGCTGTGCGTGCGCCGGGAGCTGCCCTCGGGGCGGGAACAGCCCTGGCAGGCGCGCCTCTACGCGGCGCACACCGTCCTCGCGCGCCCCTCCCAGCGCCCCCGTCTGGTCCAGGACACACTGTGCGTCAACAAGCTGTACCGGACCGCCTTCCTGCGCGAGCACGGCATCCGCTTCCCCGAGGGGCGCTTCCTCTACGAGGACTTCGTGTTCACCGCGCACGTGCTCGCCGCCGCGCCGCGCATCGTGCTCGTACCGGACCGCGTGTACGTGTGGCACGTGCGCCGGTCGGCCGAGCAGTTGTCGCTCTCCCTGGACCGGGGGCGGATCGACAACTGGAAGGCGCGTACGGAGGCGTGCACGATGGCGTACGACATCCTGCTGAGCGCCGGGCAGAAGGAGCTGGCGCGGGCGGCACGGTCGAAGTTCCTCGACCACGAACTGCGTATGTACGCACGCGAACTGGGGTTGCGCGACGCGGACTACCAGCGCGCGTGGTGGACGCACACCCGGGAGTACCTCGCGCGCTACGACGCCGCCGACTGGGAGGTGAACCCGTCGGCGCCCGGCCGGCTGCTGGCGCGGGTCGTCCTGGAGTCCGCCGAGCCGTGCGACCTGCCCCGGCTCAAAGAGTTGGCCGCGCGCCCGGCCCGGTTGCTCCCGCCCTACGCCCGCACCCCCGACGGCACACCCGTCTGGTCCGCCGACCTCCCCCAGGTCGCCCTCACCCCCCTCCTCACCCGCCCCACCCGCCTCCTGCCCCTCACCGTGGCCGCGGAACTGCGCCCGCGCGCGCGTGGCACCCGGCTGCGCCTGCGGCTGCACGAGCTGTACGGACGGACGGCCGAGGCCGGGCCGCAGGAGGTGGAGGTGGAGTGGCAGTCGAGGGAGGACGGGCACACGGCCCAGCACACGAGGACCACATTCACACCCTCCGACCCCTCCGGCACGGACGGCTGGTCGGCCGAGGTACCGGTCGACCTTGCCGGGCTCGGCGCGGGCACCTGGGACCTGCGCCTGACCGTGCGCTTCGCGGACGGGGCGTCCCGGAGCATGACGGCGCACGCCCTCGCGGGCGCCGGCCGACTGCGCCGGCACGTCGTCCCGAGCGCCCGGCACGCCGTGCTGCTGGTCCAGCCGTACGCCACCCACTCCGGCGCACTGGCACTGCGCGTGGCGACCGGGATACGGGGTGTCATGAGGGTGGCCCGCGGACGACTCCGCCGCCTGCTTCACTGAGACCCACAGGACTTCACCGAGAATCACGGGACCGGACCTCACTGGGACCCACGGGACCTCACTGGGGACCCACACGACCGACAGCCACCGGCCACGTCACCACAGGCCGGCTGACGAGGGGAGGCCGTACATGACCTGGCTGATCACCGGCGGCGCCGGATACATCGGGGCGCACGTCGTACGCGCGATGGCCGAGGCGGGCGAGCGGACCGTGGTCTACGACGACCTGTCGAGCGGCGTCGCCGGGCGCGTGCCGGACGAGGTCCCGCTGGTGCGGGGCTCGATCCTGGACGGCGAGAAGCTGGCGCGCACCCTCGCCGACCACGAGGTGACCGGGGTCGTCCATCTGGCGGCGAAGAAGCAGGTGGGCGAGTCCGTGGGCCTCCCGCTGCTCTACTACCGGGAGAACGTGGAGGGCCTGCGCGTCCTGCTGGAGGCCGTGACACAGGCGGACGTCCCGTCCTTCGTCTTCTCCTCCTCGGCCGCCGTCTACGGCATGCCGGACGTGGACCTGGTCACGGAGGAGACCCCCTGCCTGCCCCTCTCCCCCTACGGCGAGACCAAGCTGGCCGGCGAGTGGCTGGTCCGCGCGACGGGCCGGGCGACGGGCCTGGCGACCGCGTCCCTGCGCTACTTCAACGTGGCCGGCGCGGCCACCCCCGCCCTGGCGGACACGGGCGTCTTCAACCTCGTCCCCATGGTCTTCGAGAAGCTGACCGAGGGCGCGGCGCCGCGCATCTTCGGCGACGACTACCCGACCCCCGACGGCACCTGCGTCCGCGACTACATCCACGTGGTCGACCTGGCCGAGGCCCATGTGACGGTCGCCCGCGCCCTGCGCTCCACCCCCGGCCGCGACCTGACCCTCAACATCGGCCGCGGGGAGGGTGTTTCGGTCCGCGAGATGATCGACCGCATCAGCGCGGCCACCGGCTACGACCGCCCCCCGATCGTCACCCCACGCCGCCCCGGCGACCCCGCCCGCGTAGTCGCCTCCGCCGACCGCATCGCCACCGAACTCGGCTGGCAGGCCAAGTACGACGTCGAGGACATGATCACCTCGGCCTGGGAGGGCTGGGTACGACTGCACCCGGAGGCGGCGCGGTCATAGGCTCCGGGGGTGACCGCCCCCTCGCGCACCGAACGCACCGAACGCGCCCTCGGCGCCCTGCTCGGCTCCGCCGTGGGCGACGCCCTCGGAGCGCCCTTCGAGTTCGGCCCCGAAGGCGCCTTCTCGGCCCGTTTCCCGCACCCCGGACACGGCGGCGAGCTGTGCGGGGGCGGCGGCTGGGACCCCGGCGAGGCGACCGACGACACGCAGATGGCCGTACTGACCGCCGAGTCGCTGCTGGAGCGCGGGGGCCTGGACCTCCCGGACGTGTTCCGGCGCTTCCAGCGCTGGGCGGCCGCCGACCCGAAGGACATCGGCCTCCAGACGGAGGCGGTGCTGACCAGCGGCGCTCCCTGGGACACGGCCGCGGCCCTGCACTTCCGGACGAACCAACGGGCGGCCGGGAACGGGGCGCTGATGCGGGCGACGCCTTCAGCCCTCCGCTTCGCACGCCACGGCCGTGCGGCCACCGTGGACGCCGCCCGCCACCTCTCCGCCCTCACCCACGGCGACCCCGCGGCCTGGGAGGGCACGGCCGTCCTGCACGAGCTGATCCGCGTCGCCCTGACCGGAGAGGATCCGCTCGTCGCCGTACCGGACGCCCTGGCGGCGCTCCACCCCGACCACCGGGCCCGCTACAGGACGGTCCTCGCCCCCGACTGGCACCCGGACCGGGCCACCGAGTTCAACGGCGCGGTCTGGCCCTGCCTGGGCTCGGCGGTCTGGGCCCTGCGCACGACGACGTCGTACGAGGAGGCGGTACGCGCGGCGATCGACCTGGGCGGCGACACGGACACGGTGGCGGCGGTCACCGGGGCGCTGGCGGGAGCGGTGTACGGGATCGACGCGGTGCCGAAACGCTGGACAGAGCTGCTGCACGTACCGCTGCCGGGGTTCGGTGACCGGGTACTGCGGGCACGGGAACTGGCCGACCTGGCCCAGCGGTTGGCATAGCGGGCAGCCTGCGGTCGTTTGAGGTCACAACGCCCTGAGCGCCCCCGCCGTAGCCCGCGCCAGGTTCTCCAGATAGCCCTTCGGCAGCTTCGGGGAGCGGATCACCACCGAGCGCCAGTACAGGGGGCCGGAGATCAGGTCCAGGGCGAGGTCGGGGTCGAGCCCGGTCCGGAGTTCTCCTCGGGCCTCCGCCGCCGCCACGATCTTGCTGGCGACCCCGTCCTGGCCGTCCCGCAGCGCCTTCTGCATGGCTTCCGCGATCTCGGGGTTGCGGGCCGCCTCCGCCTGGAGGTCGGGGATGATCTGCGAGGCGACGGGGTGGCGCAGGGCGCGGGACGTCACTTCGTACAGAAGTCGCAGGTCGCCCTCCAGGGAGCCCGTGTCGGGGACCGGCAGGCCCAGTACCGCCATCGCCGACACCACGTCCAGCACCAGGTGCAGCTTGGAGCGCCAGCGGCGGTACACCGCCGTCTTGCCGACGCCGGCCCGCCGCGCGATGCCCTCGATGGACATCCGGGCGTACCCGACCGCCGCGAGTTCCTCGAAGACCGCAGCGCGGATGGCCTCGGTCACGTCCTCCCGGAGCACGGCAGCCCCGGCGGGTGTCCGGCGGCGCACGCGCTTCGGGGCCTCGTCGGCGTTCGTCGTCATGCGAACCAGCATAGGGCGTTACGACGAAACGGTTGCGTTCCGACGGTCGATGGTTCTAGGCTCACGTTGCGACGATACGGTCCCGTCCCGACGTAAGAGAACGTGAAGAGAAGCGTAAGGAAACGGCGGATGGCGGACGAGGACCACTCAGGCCCGGCGGCAGCCGGACGCACCCCCCTCCCCCGAGCGAAAGCAGCGGATGTGAGCCAGGTCCTCCACACACCGCCCCCCACCCAGGTCCCGGCCGACGACGACCTCTCGGCGCTGGCCGCCCGGCACGGCCTCTCGGTCAGTGGCGCCCGCCCCACCCTGCCGGAGTACGTGCGCCAGCTGTGGGACCGGCGCCACTTCATCACCGCCTTCGCCACCGCCAAGCTCACCGCCCAGTACAGCCAGGCGAAGCTCGGCCAGGTCTGGCAGGTCATGACCCCGCTGCTGAACGCGGCGGTCTACTACTTCATCTTCGGCGTGCTGCTCGGCACCAAGCACGGCGTCCCGGACTACATCCCGTTCCTGGTCACGGGCGTGTTCATCTGGACGTTCACACAGAGCTCGATCATGGCGGGCACCCGCGCGATCGCCGGCAACCTCGGCCTGGTCCGCGCCCTGCACTTCCCGCGCGCCGCCCTGCCGATCTCCTTCTGCATCCAGCAGCTCCAACAGCTGCTCTTCTCGATGGCGGCGCTGGTCGTCATCCTGCTCTGCTTCGGCGTACCGGTCGCCGCGTCGTGGCTGCTCGCGATCCCCGCACTGGTCCTGCAGTTCACGTTCAACGCGGGCATGTCGATGATCATGGCCCGGGCGGGCGCCAAGACCCCGGACATCGCCCAGCTGATGCCGTTCGTGCTGCGCACCTGGATGTATGTGTCCGGCGTGATGTGGAGCATCGACAAGCTCACCAAGAAGGACCACCTGCCGCACATCGTCACGGTCCTGCTGGAGACCAACCCGGCCGCGGTCTACATCGACCTGATGCGGTACGCGCTGATCGACAGCTTCCACGCCAAGTCGCTGCCCCCGCACGTGTGGGCGGCGGCCACCGGCTGGGCGCTGCTCGTCGGCGTCGGCGGCTTCATCTACTTCTGGAAGGCTGAGGAGACGTACGGCCGTGGCTGAGCAGACCGCAGAGAACATCCCCACCGTCGTCGCCGACCGCGTCGACATCGTCTACCGGGTCAACGGCACCGGCGCGGGCCGCGGCACCGCCACCGCCGCCCTCAACCGCATCCTGCGCCGCAAGCAGGCCGAGAAGGCGGCCGGCGTACGCCGGGTGCACGCGGTGAAGAAGGTGTCGTTCGTCGCCTACAAGGGCGAGGCGATCGGACTGATCGGCACGAACGGCTCCGGCAAGTCCACGCTGCTCAAGGCCGTCGCCGGGCTTCTCCCGGTGGAGAACGGCCACATCTACACCAACGGCCAGCCCTCCCTGCTGGGCGTCAACGCGGCCCTGATGAACGACCTCACCGGCGAACGCAACGTCCACCTCGGCGGTCTCGCCATGGGCATGTCCCGTGAGCAGGTCAAGGAGCGCTACGAGGACATCGTCGAGTTCTCCGGGATCAACGAGAAGGGGGACTTCATCACGCTGCCCATGCGGACGTACTCCTCCGGCATGGCCGCCCGCCTGCGCTTCTCCATCGCCGCCGCCAAGGACCACGACGTCCTGCTGATCGACGAGGCCCTCGCGACCGGCGACCGCTCCTTCCAGAAGCGCTCCGAGCAGCGGATCCGCGAGCTGCGCCAGCATGCGGGTACGGTCTTCCTGGTCAGCCACAACAACAAGTCGATCCGCGACACCTGCGAGCGGGTCCTGTGGCTGGAGCGCGGCGAGCTGCGCATGGACGGCCCGACCGAGGACGTCATGAAGGAGTACGAGGCCTTCACCGGCGACAAGAGCGACAAGGCGAAGAAGCCGGCACCGAAGAAGGCGGCACCGAAACCCGAGGCCCCCAAGGTCCCTCTTCCTTCGTGAGCCTTGTTCTTACCTCAGGCGTGGTTATCCCTTTCATCCCTCTAGTGACAGTATGTTATGAAAGGTGCCCCTGAGACGACGAGCCGAAGGAGTCCCCTGCGATGCCCCAACTCAGCGTCATCGTCTACGGGCCGAACGCCCAGGGGCATCTGACCGAACTGCTCGACTCGCTGGAAGCCCGCCCGCTCCCGGACGCCGAGGTGATCGTCGCCGCGGTCGGCGACTGGGCGCGGGAGACGGCCGAGGGCCACGCTCCCGAGACGGTCGTGGTGCCCCTGCCGGAAGGCACCGGTGACGCGGCGGCCCGGACGGCGGGCGCCGCGCGGGCGTCCGGCCGCTGGCTGCACTTCGTGCACGCCAAGGACGGCCTGCCGGCCGGCGCGCCCCGGCTGATCGCCGAGCGGACCGCCGAGCTGGACGATGCGGTGGACATCCTCCTCCTCGACCACGTCAGCACCACCTGGCAGACCGCCGCCACCCCCTCCCGCGACGGCCGCCTCCTCGCCGGCGCCGGCCGCGCCGACCTCGCCCTGGACGACGCGGCCGACCTGCTGCGCCTCACCCCGCTGCTCGGCACCCGCGCCCTGCGCACCGCGTTCTGGCGGGCGCACGAGGAGCAGCTCACCACCGACGACGAGCCGTACGCCGCCCACGCGGCCCTGCTGCACGCCGGCCGCGTCGCCTGTCTGAACCAGGCGGCGTACGAGAACCGCGTGCTGCGCCCCGAGAGCCTGCCGCCCCTCACCCCTGAGGACCGCTTCGCGCTCATCGACCGCTACGAGTCCCTGCTCCCGCTCGCCCGGGACCGCCGCGCCGCCCGCACGGTCCTGTACGACCTGATGGTCCGCGACCTGGTGCGCACCTTCGCCGGCGAGAACCTGCCCGACGCGGTGGCCCGCGAGTTCTTCCGCCGGGCCTCCCTGGCGGCGGTCCGCTGGCGCCCCGAGGGCCACCAGCGCCCGGCCGGCATCGAGGGCGTCCGGCACGCCCTGCTCGAAGAGGGCGCCTACACCAAGTACCGCGCCTTCCAGGCCGCCAACCGCACCCGCCGCGCCGCCAGGAAGGCCGTACGAAGCCGTAAGCGCCAGGTGGGCGCGAAACTCCGCGACCAGCAGTACCGCAGGGCACTCAGCCGCCCGATCGACCCCGACCTGGCGGTGTTCGCGGCCTACTGGGAGCGCGGGGTCTCGTGCAACCCGGCCGCCATCGCCGCCAAGCTCGCCGAACTCGCCCCGCACATCCACAGGGTGTGGGTGGTCAACAAGGAGAACGTGGCCCTCCTGCCGCCCGGCACGGACCACGTGATCCCCGGCACCCGCCGCTACTGGGAGACCCTGGCCACCGCCAAGTACCTGACCAACAACGTCAACTTCCCCAACGCGGTGGTCAAACGCCCCGGCGCGATCCACCTCCAGACCCACCACGGCACCCCGCTCAAGCGCATGGGCCTGGACCAGATGGAACACCCGGCCGCCGCCAAGGGCCTGGACTTCGCCGCGCTGCTGGCCCGTATCGACAAGTGGGACTACAGCGTCAGCGCCAACGGCCACTCCACCCGCATGTGGGAGCGCGCCTACCCGGCCCGCTTCACCTCCCTGGACTACGGCTATCCGCGCAACGACGTCTTCTACACCGCCACGGCCGCCGACGTCCGCGCCGCCCGCGAACGCCTCGGCATCGCCCCCGGCAGGACAGCCGTCCTCTACGCCCCCACCCACCGCGACTACGAGGCCGGCTTCACCCCGCGCCTCGACCTCGCCGCGCTCGCCGACCGGCTCGGCGAGGACACGGTCCTCCTGGTCCGCGCCCACTACTTCTACGGCGGCGCCGCCTCCCCGCTGACCGGCCTGCGCCGCTCCGGCCGGATCATCGACGTGTCCTCCTACGACCCCGTCGAGGAGCTGTGCCTGGCGGCCGACGCGCTGGTCACGGACTACTCGTCGATCATGTTCGACTACGCCAACCTGGACCGCCCGATCGTCGTCTACGCCGACGACTGGGAGACGTACCGGACCACCCGGGGCGTCTACTTCGACCTGATGGCCGAGGCGCCCGGCCAGGTCGCCCGCACCCAGGAGGAACTCGCGGAGATCTTCCTCTCGGGCGCCTGGCGCGACGAGGGCGCGGCGAAGGCGCGGGCCGCGTTCCGGCGCCGGTTCTGCGAGTACGACGACGGGCGCGCCGCCGAACGGGTCGTACGCCGGGTCTTCCTCGGCGAACCCGAGGATGCGCTGCCCCCGGTGATCCCGCTCGACGAACGCACCCCCGCCCCGACCCCCGAGGAGGCCACGGCATGACGACCCCCGACGTCACGGTGACGGTCATCGTCTACAACGACGCAGCCCGTCTCCCCCGGGCGGTCGCATCGCTTCGCGCCCAGACCCACGCCAACATCGAGATCGTCATCAGCGACGACCACTCCACCGACGAGACACCTTCGGTGGCACGGGAGTTGGCGGCCCAGGACCACCGCATCCGCTACCTGCGCCTGCCGGAGAACAGCGGCGGCTGCAGCGCCCCGCGCAACCGGGCCATCGAGATCGCCCGGGCGCCGTACCTGATGTTCCTCGACAGCGACGACGAACTCCCGCCGCGCGCAGTCGAGTTGCTGCTCGCCGCGCACCGGGAGCGGGAGGTGGACTTCACGATGGGTGCGGTCCGCCGGGTCCGGGTGGACAACGGGCGCCGTACGACCTGGATGCCCCACCTGGTCGCCGAGCACCGCACCGTGGAGGGCATCGAGTCCGACCCGCGACTGCTGTTCGAGCACCTTTCCACCAGCAAGATGTACGCCCGCGCGTTCCTGGACCGCCACCGGCTCCGCTTCCCCGAGGGCATCCACTACGAGGACCAGCTGTTCTCGGCGCAGGCGTACTGCCTGGCGAGGGCGTTCACGATCATCCCGGACCCGGTGTACGTCTGGTACATCGAGCCGTTCGCGGCCGCCGCGTCGGCGTCCATCTCCAACCAGCGGCACAAGATCTCCAACGTCGGCGACCGGGTGCACGTACAGCGCCTGATCGACGACTTCCTGGTGGAGAGCGGGCACGCGGCGCTTCGGGAGGACAAGGACTACAAGTTCCTCAAGCACGACTTCCGGATGTACGCGGGCGACCTGCCCTACCGGGACGCCGAGTGGCTGGAGTCCTTCGCCGAGATCATGAACCCGTACCTGGACACGCTGACCGAAGGCGCCTTCGCCCGGCTGCCCCGCCCGGAACGGGTGGTCCTCCAACTCCTGCGCGACGGCCGCCTGTCCGACGCCCAGCAGGCGGCGCGAGGCCTGGGCAACGGCGTGGCACCGAGGCACGTGACCGCCGACGACGCCGGCACCACGTACTGGGGCGACACCGTCCCCACCTCGGACCGGTCCCGCCACGAACTGGACGTCTCCGACCTGGAGCTGGACACCCGCCCCTTCCCCAGCGCCCACTTCCGCCACGAGATCACCGAACTCACCCCAGGCCCCGGCGCGTCTCTCGTTCTCGCGATCCGCACCTACGACCCCGGCCTGCGGCTCCCGGTGGGACCGCAACGCGCGAGTCTGGTGCTGGCCCCCGGCCGACGCCGCACGACGGTCCCGTTCCGCCTGGACCCGATCCGCCCGGGCATCTTCGAGGGCCGTGTCCGCCTGGACCTGTCGACGGCACAGCTCCCTGTGCAGGGCTTCGCCGGAGTACGCCACCCGCTGCTCCGCCTCGAACAACAGGGCCTGGCCCACTCGGGCCTCCTCCTGGCCCCCCTGGACTTCCCCGCCGTCACGGCCCGCATCGACTACCGCTCGGGCGCCACCCCGCACAACGTCACCGTCGAACCGGAGGGCCGCAACCCCGGCCGCCTCCAGATCCGCTGGCACCCCGTGGGAGTCACGGCTCGCGTCATCCGCCCGATGGTCCAGAAGATGGCCCGCCCAAAGGTCAGGAACGCCATCCGCCTCGCGGCAAGCGTGCTGAGGTAGCTGCGCAGCCTACGTAGCTGCGTAGCTGCGGGCAGTCGGGCCGCTAGGGGCGATGGGGGTCCCCCTGCTCGAGCGAAGCCGAGAGCTTGGGGGAGGGTGGGCGCAGCGGCACCGCGCCAGCGCGGGCAAGCGAAACCCACCCCCGCCCAGCTACAGCACCGGTCAGCCCGCGACTTGGTACAGCACCTGCCCACCCGGCCCGGTAGCCACCTGCCGCAACCACGGCTCCGCAGCCCCCTTACCGCCCACGACCCACCGCACCCCGTACTCCCGCACTATGTCCCGCCGCACATCACCAGACGTACCCGCCGCGAAATACCGCGCCACCGCCGCATCCCGCCTCCCCGCATCCGGCAGGAACACATCGGGATACCCAGGAGCCACGGTGTACGGCCCGTACGCGGGAATCTGCCGGGCCGGAAACGTACGAGCCATGACCACGTCCCCGTACTTCACCCAGGGCGTGATCCACTGATACCCCACCCACGGCGTCCGGTACTTCGCCGCAACCGCACCCGGCAGCGCATCCCGCCCGACCACATACCCGAGCGTCCCCGCCTGCGCCCACGCCCCCACAACCAGCGCGGCACCGAGCGCACACGCCCACCCCATCCGCATGGCCCGCTTCCCCGCCGACACGACCTCCAGCGCGGCCGCCAGCTGAGCCGGGATCAGTACGGCCGGCAGGGCGCGGCCCCACGAGTAGTGCCCGGTCAGCCCGCCCGCGGCGAACACCAGCACACCGAGGACGAAGAAGAGGACGAGGGGATCCCAGCGGTCCCGCCACCAGCGCAGGCCCAGCGCCACGACCCCCAGCAGCACCAGCCCGAACCGCCCGGCCAGGTGGTCGTACAGCGGCCGGTGGATCGCCTCCAGGTCCGCGCCGGCGGAGAAGAGCGAGAAGAAGTCGTAATACGGCCAGAGCCACAGCAGCACCATGCCGAGGGCCAGAGCGGCACCGAGCCTCAGCAGCACCGGACGGCCCGGCCGTGCCGCGATCACCATCGCCAGCGCGCCCAGCGACGCCACCACCCCGGTGAACTGGTGGCACAGCAGGATCAGCCCCCACAGCAGGCCCAGCCCGAGCCACACCGGCCAGCGGGTCTCGGCGCGCAGCGCCCGGGTGAGCCAGGCCCAGAAGTGGAAGGACAGGCCGAGCGCGAACACGCTGGGGTACGACACCGTCAGCGCGAGCGAGTTGAGGCCGAGGAAGCCGCTCCAGTTGAAGAGGAGGGGGCCCCAGAGGAAGACCAGGCTCAGGATCGCCAGGGCGGGCGCCGCACGGTGGGTGCTGAGCGTGCGGACGTACCGCCACACCCCGGTGACCAGCAGCCCGAACCCGACGACCGCGCCGATCCGCAGTACGTCGAACACCGACAGGCTGGTGATCCTGGCGAGGCAGCCCAGCAGCAGCATCCAGGGCGAGTAGTAGGGGCTCGGCGTGTCGGCGTCGACCAGCGGGTTCCCGGGGTTCAGCAGGCTGTGCCGCAGCCGCTGCACGGTGGCCGCGTGCATACCGAGGTCGCCCGCCCAGGGCAGACGGACGATCACCAGGAGCATCAGCACCAGTACCAGCGCGGCGGCGGCCTGCGGCAGCGCCCGTACCGCGCTCGCGGTGCTAGACGGCGACGCGGCGCGCATCCTGCTGGAACACCCAGGTGCGGTAGACAAGGAAACGGAATGCGGAGGCGAGGACGATCGACAGCGCCTTCGCCGCATTCGATTCGAACGCGCTCTGCATTCCGAGCCCGTGATAACCGACCCAGAACAGGCCGCTTTCCATCACCACGCCGAGACCGCTGAAGACGAAGAACAGGACGATCTGGCGGCGGGTGCGCGAGGCCCGGTCGCGATAGGCGTAATAGCGGAAGCCCAGGTAATTGGTCGCCATCGCGATACAGCTGGCCAGGACCGTCGCGGTCATCGCCTGCCAACGCAGGCCGTGCAGCAGCAGGTTGAACACCAGGAAATTGACGAGGACACCGCTGCCGCCGACGATCCCGAATTTCACGACTTCCAGCACGACGCGCGTGACGGGCCGGGCCGGAGCCGGCGCGGTCGCCACCGGGCGGGTCTCGGTGAGGTTCACTGTCACAGCCCAGACCCTATCCGAAACGTACCGATTAGCAGGAAGCGGTAAATTCACCGCACGTTTTTGCCTAAGGGTCGGCAAGAAGAGAGCGCCCCGGGCCTCACCGGCCCGGGGCGCTCTCACCGCCGTGCGGCTACGAATGCGTGCGCAGCAGCGTCCGCATCGTCCGCATCGCCACCGACAGGTTGGCGAGGTCGAAGGATTCCGAACCGCGGATCTCCTCCAGGGTGGACCGCGCCCGGCCCAGGATCGCCGAGTTCTTCTGCTCCCAGGCCTGGTAGCGCTGCTCCGGGCTCGACGAGCCGTTGCCGGCCGCGAGGACGTCCGCCGTGAGCGCCGAGTGGGCCGCGTACAGGTCCTCGCGGATGGAGGCGCGGGCCATCGACTGCCAGCGGTCGGCGCGGGGCAGCTCGATGATGCGGTCCATCAGCTGCGTGATGCTGAGCCGGTCGGCGAGGTCGTAGTAGACCTCGGCGACGTCCAGCGGCTCCTTGCCCGTGCGGTCGGCCACCGAGACGATGTCCAGCGCCGGGAAGGCGGAGGAGAACCCGGCCACGCGGGTGGCCAGCTCGTCCGGGACACCGGCCGCGGACAGCTCGTCGTACACGTGCTGGTACCACTCCAGGTCCGCGCCGCGCAGCAGCTTGGGCAGCTCCTGCCAGACCTGCTCGACCCGCTCGCTGAAGAACTCGATGGTCTCCGCGAGCTGCAGCGGCTGCGGCCGGTTGTTCAGCAGCCAGCGCGTGCCGCGCTCGACCAGGCGGCGCGAGTGCAGCCGGATCCGGGTCTGGACGGTCGCGTCGACCTTGTTGTCCAGCTCCTCCACCGCGTCCCACACCGGCGCCGAGCGGAAGATCACGCGGGCCGCGGTCTGGGCGCGGACGATCTCCTCCAGCGAGGCACCCGTCTCCTCGCGCAGGCGGTGCAGGTACGTCGTACCGCCCGTGTTGACCGTGTCGTTGACCAGCACGGTCGTGGTGATCTCGCGGCGCAGCGGGTGGCTGTCGACCGCGTCCGCGAACCGCTCGCGCAGCGCCGTCGGGAAGTAGGCGTGCAGCAGGGTGCGCAGGTACGGGTCGTCCGGCAGCGAGGTGTGCAGCAGCTCGTCGGCGACCGTGATCTTCGTGTACGCCAGCAGGACGGCCGTCTCCGGACCGGTCAGGCCCTGGGCCTGACCGAGGCGCTCGCGGATCTGCCGGTCGGTGGGCAGGAACTCCAGCGCCCGGTCGAGGTCGCCCTCGCGGACCAAGTGGCGGATGAACCGCTGCTGCGCGTGCAGCATGTCCTTGGACTGGGCGAGGGCGTTGGCGAGCGCCGTGTTCTGCGCGTAGTTGTTGCGCAGCACCAGGGCGCCGACCTCGTCGGTCATCTCGGCGAGCAGCTTGTTGCGCTGCTTGACGGTCATGTCGCCGTCCGCGACCAGGCCGTTCAGCAGGATCTTGATGTTCACCTCGTGGTCGGAGGTGTCCACACCGGCGCTGTTGTCGATCGCGTCGGTGTTGATCCGGCCGCCCTGCCGCGCGAACTCGATGCGGCCGAGCTGGGTCAGGCCCAGGTTGCCGCCCTCGCCGACGACCTTGACGCGCAGGTCGCCGCCGTCGACGCGGATGGCGTCGTTGGCCTTGTCGCCGACGTCGGCGTTGGACTCCGCCGACGACTTCACGTACGTGCCGATGCCGCCGTTCCACAGCAGGTCCACCGGCGCGTGCAGGATCGCCTTCATCAGGTCGGCCGGGGTCATCTTGGAGACCTTCTCCTCGATGCCCAGGGCCTCACGGATGTGCGCGTTGAGCGGGATCGCCTTGGCCGTGCGCGGGAAGATCCCGCCGCCCGCCGACAGCAGCTCGGTGTTGTACTCCTCCCAGCTGGAGCGGGGCAGCTCGAACAGACGGCGGCGCTCGGCGTAGGAGGTGGCCGCGTCCGGCGTCGGGTCGATGAAGATGTGCCGGTGGTCGAAGGCGGCGACCAGGCGGATGTGCTCGCTCAGCAGCATGCCGTTGCCGAACACGTCACCGGACATGTCACCGATGCCGACGACCGTGAAGTCCTCGGTCTGCGTGTCCACGCCCAGCTCGCGGAAGTGCCGCTTCACGGACTCCCAGGCACCGCGCGCGGTGATGCCCATGCCCTTGTGGTCGTAGCCGGCGGAGCCGCCGGAGGCGAAGGCGTCGCCGAGCCAGAAGTTGTACTTCTCGGCAACCCCGTTGGCGATGTCGGAGAACGTCGCCGTGCCCTTGTCGGCCGCGACCACCAGGTAGGTGTCGTCGCCGTCGTGCCGGACCACGTCCTGCGGCGGCACGACCTCGCCGGCCACCATGTTGTCGGTGATGTCGAGCAGCGCCGAGATGAACGTCTTGTAGCTGGCGATGCCCTCGGCCAGCCAGGCGTCCCGGTCGACGGACGGGTCCGGCAGCTGCTTGGCGACGAAGCCGCCCTTGGCGCCGACCGGCACGATGACGGTGTTCTTCACCATCTGCGCCTTGACCAGGCCGAGGATCTCGGTACGGAAGTCCTCACGGCGGTCCGACCAGCGCAGGCCGCCTCGGGCGACCTTGCCGAAGCGCAGGTGCACGCCCTCGACGCGCGGCGAGTACACCCAGATCTCGTACGCCGGGCGCGGCGCGGGCAGGTCCGGGATGGCCTGCGGGTCGAACTTCATGGACACGTACTCGTGCGGCCTGCCGCCGAGCGCCTCCTGGAAGAAGTTCGTGCGCAGGGTCGCCTTGATGACGGTCAGGAACGAGCGCAGGATGCGGTCCTCGTCCAGGCTCGCCACCTGGTCCAGGGCCGCCTCCAGCTCCTCCAGCAGGGCGTCCACGATCTCCAGGCCGGCCCTCTGCCGGTCCGGGGACATCCGTGCCTCGAACAGGGAGACGAGGAGCCGGGTGGTGTGGACGTTGTTGCGGAGGGTGTCCTCCATGTAGTCCTGACTGAAGGTGGAGCCGGCCTGCCGCAGGTACTTGGCGTACGCGCGCAGCACCGTCGCCTGCCGCCAGTTCAGCCCGGCGCTCAGCACGAGGGCGTTGAAGCCGTCGTTCTCCGCCTGGCCGGTCCAGGTCGCGGCGAACGCCTCCTGGAACCGCTCACGGCCGTCGTCGCCGAGGTAGTCGCCGGACGTGCCGCCCAGCGCCTTGGGCAGGCGCAGGCCGAAGTCGTAGATCCAGGCGACGGTGCGGTCCGCGCAGCGCAGCTCGTAGGGCCGCTCGTCCACGACCTCGACGCCGAGCCGGTTGAGGACCGGCAGCACGGCGGACAGGGAGACCGCGTCGCCCTTGCGGTAGATCTTGAAGCGGCGCTCACCGGGGGCGGCGCCCACCGGCTCGTACAGGCTGAGCGAGAAGTCGTTGCCCTTCTCCTCGGTGAGCCGCTCCAGGTGGACCAGGTCGGCGACCGCCGCACGCGGGGTGTGGTCGGCCTTGTAGCCCTCGGGGAAGGAGTTGCCACCGTAGTAGCGGCGCAGCAGCTCGGCCGCACGCTCCTCGCCGCACTCGGCGTTCAGCGCCTCGGCGAACCCGTCCGCCCAGGAGCGGGCGGCCTCGACCAGGCGGGCCTCGATACGGTCCTTGTCGGCTTCCGACAGCTCGGGCAGCTCGGTGCCCGGCGGGACCCGGACGACGAAGTGCAGCCGGGAAAGGATCGACTCGGTGTTCCAGGCGGTGAAGTCGACGCTGATGCCGCCGAGCTCCTCCTTCAGGATGTCGATGATCCGCAGCCGGACGCCGGTGGTGTAGCGGTCGCGCGGGAGGTACACGAGGGCCGAGTAGTAGCGGCCGTACTCGTCCTGGCGCAGGTACAGCCGCAGCCGGCGGCGCTCCTGGAGGTACAGGACGCTCGTCGCGATGGCCTGCAGCTCGGCGGCGGGGGTCTGGAACAGCTCGTCGCGCGGGTAGGTCTCCAGGATCTGGAGCAGGTCGCGGCCGTCGTGGCTCTCGGGCAGGAAGCCGGCGCGCTGCAGGACCTCGTCGACCTTGCGCCGGATGACCGGGACCCGGAGGACGGACTCGGTGTAGGCGGCGGAGGAGAACAGGCCGAGGAAACGGCGCTCGCCGATGACGTTGCCGTCCGTGTCGAACTTCTTCACGCCGACGTAGTCCAGGTACGACGGCCGGTGCACGGTGGACCGGCTGTTCGCCTTGGTCAGCACCAGCTGCTTGTGCTCGCGGGCCTTGGCCCGGGCGTCGGCCGGCAGCCGCTCGAAGGAGGGGCTGACCGGGTGCTGGTCGTCCTCGGCGTGGTGCGGGTCGGAGCGCAGGATGCCGAGGCCGGTGCCGGGCACGGCGGCGAGGGTGTCGTCGTCGCGCAGCTGGTACTCGCGGTAGCCGAGGAAGGTGAAGTGGTCGGCGGACAGCCAGCGCAGCAGCTCGCGGGCCTCCTCGACCTCAGGCGCGGGAAGGTCGCCCGGCCGGGGCTCGCTCTCCAGCTCGTCGCCGATCCGCGCCGCCGCGTCCCGCATCTTCTCCCAGTCCTCGACGGCCTCGCGGACGTCGGACAGGATGCGCAGCAGGTCGGCGGTGATCTGCTTCAGATCGGCGCGGTCGGTCTCGCGGTCGGTCTCGACGTGGATCCAGGACTCGATGTGCGCGTCGTGCGGAAGGTCCCCGGCGCCGGTGGACGCGGTGGGCAGCACCTCGATGAGCTTGCCGGTGAGGTCGCGCCGGACGACGATCTGCGGGTGGATGACGACGTGGATGCCGCGTCCCTGCCGGGTCAGCTCATTGGTGACCGAGTCGACGAGGAAGGGCATGTCGTCGGTGACGACCTCCACGACGGTGTGGCTGCAGGTCCACCCGTTCTCCTCCACGGTCGGGGTGTGCACCCGGACGTTCGCGGTGCCCTGCGGGCGGTTCTCGGCCAGCCGGTAGTGGGAGACCGCGGCGCCGAAGACGTCGACCGGGTCCCGGTCCGAAAGGTCTTCCGGGGCGGTGTGCAGGTAGTAGCGCTGGAGGAACGCGAGCACGGACTCGGTGTCGGGAGTGCCGGCGGTGCCCTCGCCCGTCGTCCCGGTCGGTAGGTGCCCCCCGACCGGGCTGTTCTCAGCTACCCGGGCAGCCCGTTCGAGCAGCTCGGCCTTGGCTTCGTCCAGCTTGGTCTGCATTGTCCTCTGGCTCCTGTCGCGCGCCGTTGCGTGACGTAGAAGGAAAAACGGTTTCTTCCCCTCCGGCTCGACGCCACGGCCCGGGGTTTCCGGACCGATCCGACGCTATGCCGCGAGGTGAGATGAGCGGGGGGCATTCGGCCATTGTTGGCGCGCCCGTCAGATGTGACGCTGCTCTCGGCACCGCCGTTTCCGGGGCCGTCATCGGCGTCGTGGGGGCTTCGGCGCCCCCGTCCCGCCCGCGAGGACCAGCGACCGCCGCCCGGTCACGGAGGTGTTCCGTGCAACCCGGGCGCAGGGCAGGAGCAGGTTCGCCCCCGCGAGATATCGCGCTGATCACGCCACAAGGCTATCGCTCCTTACCCGGGCCCCGTCATGAGCCGTATGTGTACAAAACAGGGGGCCGAAGTTTGACGTTCTGCACAGGGGCGGGGCGGTGGCAGGTGGCGTATCCGGTCGCGCCCGAACGCCGCGGGACGCACCCTGAAAGCGACGGGCCCTCTTGGCAAGCACGCCCTGGGAAGGCACGTTGCCTGCAACAGTGCCCGTCCCCCGTGGAGGGGACAGTGCCGCCCGGGAGGAGCCGACATGCCCGCGAAGATCCTCATCATCACCGGCGACGCAGCGGAGTCCCTGGAAGTCCTCTACCCCTACCAGCGTCTGCGCGAGGAAGGCTACGACGTCGACATCGCGGCCCCCACCCGCAAGACGCTCCGCTTCGTCGTCCACGACTTCGAGCCCGGCTACGACACCTACACCGAGAAGCCCGGCTACACCTGGCCCGCCGACCTCGCCTTCTCCGAGGTGGACCCCGGTCAGTACGCGGCGATCGTCATCCCCGGCGGCCGCGCCCCCGAGTACCTGCGCAACGACCCCGAACTACGCAAGATCCTCAAGGCCTTCTTCGACGCGGACAAGCCCGTCGCCCAGATCTGCCACGGCCCCCTGCTCACCGCTGCGATCGACACCCTCCGCGGCCGCCGCGTCACGGCGTACCCGGCCCTGGAAATGGACATGCAGACCGCCGGTGCCCACTTCGAGGACAGCGAGGCGGTGGTGGACGGCACTCTGATCTCGTCCCGCGCCTGGCCGGACCATCCGGCGTGGATGCGGGAGTTCCTGAAGGTACTCAGGGCCAAGGCGCCGGTTAACTGAGCGCTGGGGGCCGGGGGTCGGTACACGGCCCCCGGCCCGCACCGACACCGGGCACCGCTCGAACGCCGCTCACGCCGCCAACCGCTGCGCCTCCGCCACAGCCTCGGCCAACGTGTCCACGACCGGCACCCCGACCTCCTCCAGACTGGCCCGACTGTGCGAGCCCCCGGTGTACAGCACAGCCCCCGCCCCCACATGCCGGGCGGCAACCGCATCATCCGCGGCATCACCGATCACCACGGTCCGCGCAACCTCGACCGTCCCGGACAGCGCCTCCAGGTGCCGCACCATGTGCTCGGCCTTGCTGCCACCGGACGGCCCCGTACGCCCGTCGACCCGTATGAAGTGCGGCTCGATCCCGAACCCTCGCACGAGCGGCACAAGGTCCTCGTGCCCGTACATGCTCAGCAGCGACTGACTGTGCCCCGCCGACCGCCACCCCGCGAGCAGCTCGGCCGCCCCCGTGGTCAGCCCGCAGCGGACCCGGTGCTCCGTGTAGTACCGATGGAAGACCCCGTCCATCTGCTCCCACTCGGCATCCGTGGGCAGCCGCCCGAGCAGCCGCTCGTAGAACTTCGGCACCGGCACGCAGTACAGCGCCCGGTACTCGTCCAGCGTGATCGGCGCCAGCCCCAGCTCGGCGAAGGCCGCGTTCGTCGCCCCGATGATCGCGTCATTGTCATGGAACAGGGTCCCGTTCCAGTCCCAGACGATGTGCGCGCTTCCGTGCATCCCCATGCCGAAAACCGTACCCGCCCGCACTGACAATCAAGGCGGGCGGACAGCCCGAGGTCCGCTCAGGCCCCGCCCACCAGGTTGGGAATCTCCTGCGTGGCGAACCACAGCAGCTCGTGATCGTCGGCCCCGTCCACGACGAACTGCGCGTCGTCGTCCCCGCCGTCGGCCGCCTCCAGCGCCTGAGCGGCCGCGGCCACGTCCTCCTCCGCGTCGTCGGCGTCGACATGCACCGCCGCCGCCTTCGCGAGCGCCACCGTGCCGGCCACCGTCACCTCGCCGAGCGCGGCCGGGTCGAGCCCGCGGTCCGGGTCCGCCGTGGCGGCGCCGTCGGACACGTCGACGGCGACCACGACCCGGCGCCGTACGGCACCCGGGTCGGCTGCCAGCAGCCGCAGCGAGGCCAGCGCGGCGCGGCTGAGTGCCGCGTACTCCAGCTCCTCGATGTCGTCGGAGAGGTACCACTCACGCAGCGCGGGCGTGACGGCGTACACGACGAACGGGCCGGTCCCCAGCTCACCCGTCTTGTGCGCCTCGGCGAGACCGGGGAGGGTCAGGGGGACGTAGACGCGCATGGCTGGCCGCTCTTTCCTGGTCACCGACGGGCCTTCAGGATACGTGCGCCCGTCCCCTTTCGAGTCCCCGCCCACACCCCCGGCCGCGTCCACCCGGCGCCCCGCACCTCACCCGGTTCCGCCGCTCAGCCACGGGATTTCCTTGCCCCCTCACCACCCGGATAGGTGAACATATCCGCCCCCTCGCCACCCGCCCCACCTTCCTTGCGACGGCGACCCCCGCCCCCGTACAAGATCCCCACCAGCGAGTTACCGCCCGGTATCAACCGGGCCGACCGAACGGGGACTCCGATGAACAAGGTCATGAGCCGCAAGCCCCAGCCTCGCCCGCGCCACCGCCCGCCGACCCGCCACGACTCCCGCCGTCCCGGCACCGCACCACCCCGCAACCCCGCCCGCGGCAGGGCCCGTACGTCGCCGGGGACGGCCGTGGCGCAGCCGCGCCCCACCGACCTCTTCGCCGACCGTCTGCTGGCCGTCCTGAGCGGTCAGCGGCCCGTCCACTGGATGCTCCGGCACACTGCGGGCCGCGCCTACGACGACCTCGCCCGCCTCGCCGAACGGGGCCCCCTGCGCACCCACGGAACCCGCCCGGTCGTGGACGACATCGGCTACTACGTGGCCCGCGCCGGCGCCCTCGAGGTCTTCGCCCGCATCGCCGCCGGCGACCAACGCCGCGCCATGGCCTTCCGCCTCGAACAGGGCCCGGACCACCGCTGGCGCTGCACAGCGGTAGAGCTGGGCCCCAGGCCTCCACGCACCCCCGAGGACTAGCACCTGCGCAGCTGCGGGCAATCGTGCCGCTGGGGCGGAACCCACCCCCGCACAGCCGCACAACAAGCCAAGGGCCGGGCCTCCAAAGGAGACCCGGCCCTGAGCCAATGGCTGAAGCACCGCAGGTTACTTCTTGCGGCGCCGTCCGCCCTTCGCCTGCCGACGACGCTCCGCACGGGTCAGCCCGTCCGACTCGGACCGCACAGGCTCGTCGTCCTCCAGGTCGCGCTCCAGGATGCCGCCCTCACCGTCCACGGTGGGCGCGGAGAAGTGCAGATCCCGCCGCTGCGGAACGTCCAGCCCCTTGGCCCGGATCTCCGGACGCGCGCCCGCCTGCGCCGGCACCGTGTCCTGGACGCCCTCGGCCACCGGCTGGACCTCCTCGACCGGGACCTCCTCGACCTGCTGCTCGACCTGGACCTCCAGGTTGAACAGGTAGCCGACGGACTCCTCCTTGATGCCCTCCATCATCGCGGTGAACATGTCGAAGCCCTCGCGCTGGTACTCGACCAGCGGGTCCTTCTGCGCCATCGCGCGCAGGCCGATGCCCTCCTGGAGGTAGTCCATCTCGTAGAGGTGCTCACGCCACTTGCGGTCGAGGACCGACAGCACGACCCGCCGCTCCAGCTCACGCATGATCTCGGAGCCGAGCTGCGCCTCACGCGCCTCGTACTGCTCCCGGATGTCGTCCTTGATGGACTCGGAGATGAACTCGGCGGTCAGACCGGCCCGGTCACCGGCCGCCTCCTCCAGCTCCTCGACGGTGACCTTCACCGGGTAGAGCTGCTTGAAAGCACCCCACAGCCGGTCCAGGTCCCAGTCCTCGGGGAAGCCCTCGGCGGTCTCCGCGCCGACGTACGCGTCGATCGTGTCGTTCGTGAAGTGCTGCACCTGCTCGTGCAGGTCCTCGCCCTCCAGGACGCGACGGCGCTCGCCGTAGATGACCTCGCGCTGCCGGTTGAGCACCTCGTCGTACTTCAGGACGTTCTTACGCGTCTCGAAGTTCTGCTGCTCGACCTGCGACTGCGCGGACGCGATCGCGCGCGTGACCATCTTGTTCTCGATCGGCACGTCGTCCGGCACGTTCGCCATCGCCATCACGCGCTCGACCATCTGGGCCTTGAACAGGCGCATCAGGTCGTCGCCCAGCGACAGGTAGAAGCGGGACTCGCCCGGGTCGCCCTGACGGCCGGAACGACCGCGCAGCTGGTTGTCGATACGCCGCGACTCGTGCCGCTCGGTACCGAGCACGTAGAGGCCGCCGAGCTCCTCGACCTCTTCCTTCTCGGCCTTGACCGCCTGCTCGGCCTTCTCCAGGGCGGCGGGCAGGGCGTGCGCCCACTCCTCGATGTGCTCCTCGGGGTCGAGGCCGCGCTGGCGCAGCTCCGCCTCGGCGAGGTCCTCGGGGTTGCCGCCGAGCTTGATGTCCGTACCACGGCCGGCCATGTTGGTGGCCACCGTCACGGCGCCCCTGCGGCCGGCCTGGGCGACGATCGAGGCCTCGCGCTCGTGGTGCTTGGCGTTCAGCACCTCGTGCTGGATGCCGCGCTTGCTGAGCTGCTGGGAGAGGTACTCCGACTTCTCGACGGACGTCGTGCCGACGAGGATCGGCTGGCCCTTCTCGTGCTTCTCGGCGATGTCGTCGACGACCGCCTCGAACTTGGCCACCTCGGTGCGGTAGATCAGGTCCGACTGGTCCTTGCGGATCATCGGCTTGTTCGTCGGGATCGGGACCACGCCGAGCTTGTAGATCTGATGGAACTCGGCGGCCTCGGTCATGGCCGTACCGGTCATGCCGGAGAGCTTGCCGTAGAGGCGGAAGAAGTTCTGCAGGGTGATCGTGGCGAGGGTCTGGTTCTCGTCCTTGATGTCCACCCCTTCCTTCGCCTCGATCGCCTGGTGCATGCCCTCGTTGTAGCGGCGGCCGGCGAGGATACGGCCGGTGTGCTCGTCGACGATCATGACCTCGCCGTCGATGACGACGTAGTCCTTGTCCTTCTTGAAGAGCTCCTTGGCCTTGATGGCGTTGTTCAGGTAGCCCACCAGAGGCGTGTTCACCGACTCGTAGAGGTTGTCGATGCCCAGCCAGTCCTCGACCTTGCCGACACCGGCCTCGTGGATGGCGACCGTGCGCTTCTTCTCGTCGACGTCGTAGTCGCCGGTCTCCTCCATGCCCTTGAGCGGGTTGCCCGCCTCGCCCTTCTTCAGGCGCGTGACGAGCTTGGCGAAGTCGCCGTACCACTTGGTGGCCTGGTCGGCCGGGCCGGAGATGATCAGCGGCGTACGGGCCTCGTCGACCAGGATGGAGTCGACCTCGTCGACGATGGCGAAGTTGTGGCCGCGCTGGACCAGCTCGTCCTTGGACCACGCCATGTTGTCGCGGAGGTAGTCGAAGCCGAATTCGTTGTTCGTGCCGTACGTGATGTCGCACTCGTACTGCTCGCGGCGCTGGGCCGGCGTCATGTTGGCCAGGATGCAGCCGACGCTCAGGCCCAGGAACCTGTGGACGCGGCCCATCATCTCGGAGTCGCGCTCGGCCAGGTAGTCGTTGACCGTGATCAGGTGGACACCGTCGCCGGAGAGGGCGTTCAGATACGCGGGCAGCGTGCCGACGAGGGTCTTGCCCTCACCGGTCTTCATCTCGGCCACGTAGCCGAGGTGGAGGGCGGCGCCTCCCATCAGCTGCACGTCGTAGTGCCGCTGGCCGAGGACGCGCTTGGCGGCCTCGCGGACGGTGGCGAACGCCTCGGGGAGCAGGTCGTCCAGGCTCTCACCATCGGCGTAGCGCTGCTTGTACTCCTCGGTGAGGGCACGCAGCTCGGCGTCGGAGAGGTCGACGAAGTCCTCTTCGATGGAGTTGACCTGGTCCGCGATGCGGTGCAGCTTGCGCAGGATCTTGCCTTCGCCTGCACGCATGATCTTCGAGAGGACGGACACGGGGGCTGGTCTCCTTGCCGGTCGGGCCTGGGACGGTCGGTTTTCCTTTTGACGTACTGAGCAACGGCCATCGTATGCGAGGACCTGGCTACGCCGGGAGGCCCGGCGGCCCGACGGCTGCTTCACCCTGGACAACGGGCGGGCCCTGCGGATAGTGCCGCCCCGCGACAAGGAATTGCGCGAAATGTGATCACCCGCTCACACACGGCGAAAAGCACTGGCGCAGCGCGTGCCGCCCGCGCAGAATCGGCCGATGGAACCCGTCACCCTCTCCACCGACCGGCTCGTGCTGCGCACCGTCGGCCCGGACGACACCGAGGCGGTGTACAAGGCCGCCCAGGACCCGGACATGCAGCGCTGGATCTCCACGTTCCCGTCTCCCTATCTGCGCGAGCACGCCGAGAGCTTCGTCGAGCAGATGGTGCCCGACGGCTGGACCAACGACTCGATGTACACGTTCGGCGTCTTCCTCCCCGAAGGAGAACTGGCGGGGATGCTCAGCGTGATGATGCGCGCACTGGGCACCGGCGAGATCGGATTCTGGGCCGTCGAGGAGCACCGCGGCCGCGGCTACATCACCGAGGCCACGCTCGCCGCCGCCCGCTGGGCCTTCCTCGCACTGTCCGTCGACCGCCTGGAATGGCGCGCGGAGGTCGGAAACGGCCCCTCGCGCGCGGTGGCGGAGCGCGCCGGTTTCACCATCGAGGGCACGCTGCGCTCGGCCATCAACAACAAGGGGGTACGCCGGGACTGCTGGCTCGGCTCCCTGCTCCCGTCGGACCTGGGCCTGCCGTCGACGGCGCCCTACCTGCCCGCCCGGACCTGACCCCGCCCGGACGAAACCGCAGGTCATCCTGCGCTGTCAGTGCCACCCCCTATCGTCCGACGCATGACGACCCTGCCGCCCCCCACCACCGTCCTCACCGCGGACGACGCCCGTCGGATCGCTCTTCGGGCCCAGGGCTTCCTCGGTGCGCCCGACCGGCGGGCCGGTGTCCGTGGGGTGCTCCGCCATCTCGGCGCGGTGCAGCTCGACACGATCTCGGTCCTCGCCCGCTCGCACGAGCTGATCCCGTACGCCCGCCTCGGCGCGGTCGGCCGCAAGACCGTCGAGTCGGCGTACTGGAAGCCTGCGTCCATCGGCGCGCTTCCGGCACGACCGCATGCCTTCGAGTACTGGTCGCACGCGGCGTGCATCCTGCCGGTCGAGGAGTGGCCGCACTTCGCCTTCCGCCGCCGCGCCTACCGCAACCGCCCGCACTGGAACCACCAGCTTCCCGACGGCGCCTACGACCAGGTCATCAAGCAGCTGCGCGCGGAAGGCCCACTGACGGCCACGGAGTTGGGCGGCGCGAAGAAGACCAACGACTGGTGGGACTGGTCGGGCACCAAGGTCGCCGTGGAGCGCGCGCTGATGTACGGCGAGGTGGTGTGCGTCGAGCGCCGCGGCTGGAAGCGGGTGTACGACCTCGCCGAGCGCGCGATCCCGGACGCACTGCTGCACGACGAGCTGGACGACGCCGAGTGCGTGCGCCGCCTGGTGCGGCTGGCCGGCGAGTCCCTGGGCGTCGGCACGCGCGCGGACATCGCGGACTACCACCGTCTCAAGGGCGAGCAGGTCGACGCGGTGATCGCGGACTCGGGTCTGGTGCCGGTCGAGGTGGAGGGCTGGGGCAGGCCTGCCTGGGCGGATCCGGCGGCCCTCGCCACACCGCCGCGCGGCCGTCACCGCACCACGCTGCTGTCCCCGTTCGACTCGCTGATCTGGGAGCGGGCGCGCACGGAGCGGATCTTCGGCTTCACCCACCGCCTGGAGGCCTACGTCCCCAAGCCGAAGCGGGTCTACGGCTACTTCGCGATGCCGGTGCTGGCGGGCGGTCTGCTGGTCGGGCGCGTCGACCCGGCCCGCGAGGGCAGCACTCTGGTGGCCAGGCAGGTCACTCTGGACGGCCCGAAGGCGGTCCCGGCGGTGGCGCAGGCCCTCATCGAGGCGGCGACCTGGGTGAACTGCACGGACGTCCGGGTGGAACGGGTGGACGCACCCGAGCTCCGCGAGCCCCTCGCCAGGGAACTTGCCGGCCTGCTCGGCTAGGAGCTAGCGGATCTCGAGGATCTTCTCCCGCATCGCGTAGACCACCGCTTCCATCCTGGAGTGCAGCTGCAGCTTCTCCAGGATGTTGCGGACGTGGTTCTTCACGGTGTTCTCGGAGATGAACAGCTCCTTGGCGATGTCCCGGTTGTTCATCCCGGTGGCGACGAGCTTGAGAACCTCCAGCTCACGATCGGTCAGCCGCGGCGCGGGCACCAGCCGGCGTTCGTCGGTGCGCTGGATCATCGACTTGAACTCGGTGAGGAGCTTGGACGCCATGGAGGGGCTGATCTGCGACTGCCCGTCGGCCACGGCACGAATGGCGGTGGCCACCTCGTCCGTGGAGATCTCCTTGAGGAGGTATCCGGTCGCGCCCGCCTTGATCGCGTCGTAGAGGTCGGCCTCCTCGTCGCTGATCGTCAGCATGATGATCTTCGCGCTGGGGGCGACCTCCTTGATGGAGGTGCAGGCCTCGATCCCGCCGCGCTTGGGCATGCGTACGTCCATCAGCACGATGTCGGGCAGCAGGTCCGCGGCCTTGTCGACGGCCTCGGCACCGTCGCCCGCCTCGCCGACGACCTGGATGTCCTCCTCGGCCGCGAGCACGATCTCCAGGCCACGGCGGAAGAGCGCATGGTCGTCCACGACCAGGACTCTGATCGGCTCCTGGCGTGAAGAGCCCGTGTCCGGGCCCATGCCGATGACATCGTCGCCCGCGTCATCGCCTCGCATCGGTCCGAAGGTGTCCGCCATCGTTCCTCCCCCTGAAGGCTGTGGCCTGTGGTCCTGTGCCATCGCCAACCCAAGGCAGCGGCCCACCGGTTGGGCCGGTGCGGTCATGATTTCATGCCCGGACGGCGCCGAGGTGACGAGCGGGGCGCGAAGTGGTCGCACACGGGTGCCCCTGGGGGCGCACGCGCGCTTCCAGGGGCACCGCTCAGCTTCGGCCGGGTGGGTCAGCCACCCAGCGTGCCCCCTGCCGCCGGGGGCGCCTCAGCGACCATCGCTTCGGTGCTGAGGTGGATGACGCCGTAGTCGTAGGCGTGCCGCCGGTAGACGACACTCGGTTCCTTGGTCTCGGAGTCGACGAACAAGTAGAAGTCGTGGCCGACCAGTTCCATCTCGTAGAGGGCCTGGTCGAGGCTCATCGGGGAGGCGACGTGCGTCTTCTCGCGGACGATCAGGGGACCTTCGCCCTTGACCTCCAGCGAGCCGATCTTCTTGGTCGGCACTCCGTCCGACTCGTCCTCGTGGACGGGGAGGCCGTTGCCGTTGAGTGTCGCCACGCCCGGGACGTGGTCGGGAACCTCCGCCGCCGAGATCCGGCGGGCGCCGCGGCGCGAGAACCGCTTGTCGTGCTGCTTGCGCAGCCGGGCGTCCAGCTTCTCCGCCGCCATGTCGAGTGCCGCATACGGATCGCTGGCCGCTGCCTCCGCCCGGATCACCGGACCGCGGGACCTGAGTGTGATCTCCACTCGGTCACATCGGTCGGCCTGACGGGGGTTGGGCTCCTTGGACACCTCGACGTCGAGGCTGATCACCTTGCCATCGAGCTTCTGGATCTTCTCCAGGTTCAGCTTCTCGGCCACGTGCTTGCGGAACCGCTCGGGCACCTCGGTCTTGCGGCCCTTGACGACGATGTCCACGCAGAACTCCGTTCCCGGATCGCTCCGCTCCATCGGCGGAGCATCTCCCTTTTGCACCAGGTCCCGGTGAGCCCCGGAACCTCGGACTCGGTGACTTCGCCTCCTCCTCCCCCATGGGCAAGATCTCCACCCCAGTGCTGCGGGTGATTGCGGAAAACCCGCAGCACAGCATTCGGATATGAGAGGTGTGGCCTGCGCCTTTCCTCACAACCGAACATATCTCGCCCGGACGGATGTCGTCACCCTCTACCGATGCGTACCTCCGTTCAGGTGAATTGACCCTCTCACTACCTGCAACGATGCAGGTAGGTGCTCAGTTCCTGTTTATTTCAAAGGAATCCCTCGGAGCGGCGACCACGGCTGCGTGGAGCGCCTCTCCGATGACGTTCGGCGCCACTATTTCCGGTGCACCATGCACCCAGTTCTTCCTGTCCGGCCGTGCTCCGATCCGTCGTTCCCCCCTTCCTTCCCGAGTTCCGGCCGCGTACACAGCCGTTCCCCCATTGCGGCGTGATACGAGCGCCTCCCGCAACGCCCGCGCCGCCTCCGCAAGGCTCGCTCCCGTCGTCATCAGGTCGTCGACGACCACGAGGCGGCCCCCGGCGAGCAGCCGCTCCCCGCCTGCCGTCACCTCCAGCGCGCCGGCGAGGTTCTCCAGGCGCTGCCTGGCGTCGAGCTCCGCCTGGTCCGCCACCGCCCGCCGCTGCCGCAGCACGGCGGCCACCCGGGCCGGTGTCCCGGTGCGCCGCAGCTCACCGGCCGCCGCGAGCGCCATCCGCCGCACCGGATCGTGCCCACGAGCCCGCACGGCCCACCGGGCGGAGGGCACGGGGACGAGCAGCACGCTCCCGGGCCCCCGCCGTCCCATGGGCCCTGCACCGGGCCCACCCGGCCCGGGACACGCCCGCACAGCCCCTGCCAGGGCCGCTCCCAAAGCCCCTGCGAGCGCCAGCGCGCCGCGCTCCTTGTGGGCGAGGAGGAGAGCCCGCACCTCCCCCGCGTAGGGAACCGCCGCGTGCACCACCGGCAGCCCCGGCGGCTCCGGCACCGGCCGCACCCGGCGCGGCGCGGCTCCGCCCAGTGCGGTGCGGCACCGCAGGCACAGCTCCGTACGAGGTGCCCCGCAGCCCGCGCAGTCGGCCGGCAGCACCAGGTCGGTGAGGTCCCGCCACCACCCCCGCATGTCCACCACTGTGCCAACGCCCGGGACGACCGGCCACCCCTGTGGAAAACGCCCTGTGGACAGTCCGGAACAACGCCCACCGACCATCACCCACACGAGTGAGGGCCGTATGGACATGCCCGCGGAACGGGCGTCTGCGCAGGAGGGACGTCCACGCGAGGCGGACGTCCCTGTGGGACGGGGTTCTCAGCCCGGATAGACCGGCGCTGTCCCGTCCTTGTCCACCTTCTGCCACTGAGCCCCGGACGGCAGTCGTACGATCCCGTCCTCCGAGTAGGCCACCATCGGCACCCGTTCGTCCTCGGACGCGGCGATCGCCTTCACACCCGACAGGGCCGCGGGCGCCGGACCGTCCAGGGCGGAGCCGTCGACCTGGACGTACCGCATCTGATGCACGCCCCCCTGCTCCAGGCCGACCACGACGAGCCGGCTGTCCCCGGCCCAGGACATGGTCGTGACCTGCTCCAGATCGGGGGCGGCGGAGCGCAGTTCGCGGACCGCGGGACGGGCCCCCGACTTGTCGTCGCGCTCGATCCGGCCGATGAGCAGGGACTGCTGCTTGTCGTCCTTCTCCACGACCAGCGCGACCCGCACGCCGTCGGCGGCCACCCGCACGTCGCGGATGCGTCCGTCCGGGATGGTGACCTCCACCGGCTTGCCGACGCCCTGCTCGAGGACGTACAGCTTCGGATGGCGCGGGTCGCGGTCGGCCACCCACAGGTCGCCGCGGGCGTCCCAACTCGGTGTGGTCAGCCGGTCGGTCGCGGTCGCCCCCTGGCTGCTGACCACCGCTTCCCCTAGCGAACCGCCCGACGCCAGCGAGGTCACGTACAGCGCCTTCCCGTCGGCACCGATCCCGGCCACGGTGTGTTCGTCCCGCGAGACGGCCACCGACTGCAGCTCCTTCTCGCCCTCCCCCAGCGGGCCCGGCACCGGAACGGCGCTGGTCCCCGCGCTCCCGGTGGGCAGCCGCACCAGGCGGTGCTTGCCGTCGAGGAAGTACAGGTACTCGGGGCTCTGGGCCGAGGCCGATGCGTGCCAGGCGACGGACTCGGCGCGCTCCTCGGTGAGGTCGCACAGCCGGTGCCGGCCGGGCCCCTGCAGCTCGACCGACTCCAGCGTCGGCGTCAGGTTCCGCAGCGTGAACAGCAACTGGGTCGCCATCTCCGTGCACTTGGCGGCGCCGGCATGGGAGACCTTCGAGTTCAGCGGCACCGTCAGCCTGTTCTGGTCGTCCGGCGCCAGCCCCGACACGCCCTCCTGCAGGGCCGTACCGGTCGGGAAGCTGGACCTGACCACCGGCCCGAGCCACCTGGTCGGCCCGCTCAGCAGCGACCGCACCATCTGGGTCATCGGGTCCACCTTGCTGCGGACGAACACCGGGTCGGCGACCGCCACCGGCTGCCCGGTCGCCCCGACCGTCGTGGCGGAGGCGAAGTAGTACTTGTTGACGGACGTGTAGTTGCGCTGGAAGTCCGACTTGCCCATCACGACGCCCTGGGGCAGCGCGTCGATGCGCCACTGCCCGCTCTTGGCGTCCTTGGTGAGGTGCACCTTCTCGCTGTAGGACCCGGCGGCGGGCTTGTACGCCTGCTGCGCGCCGACCGTGGCGACCATGCTGCCGGTCAGGACGTAGGTGAGGCTGCCGCTGTCGGTCGCATCCCGGCCGCCGGGATGCTGCTGGCCGGGCACGGCACTCGGTCCGTTCAAGAGGACGGTGGCCGACCTCTCCGGCCGCCAGGTGCGCGCGGCATCGGCGGTCAGGTACTTGCGGGCGGTGTCGTACTGCGGATCGTCGCTGGTCAGGGCCTCCAGGAAGCCCTGCATGATCTCGCCGGGCTCGGCGTCCTCGGCGGGCGGCATGGCGAACACGCGCACTCCGGTGTCCTGCCGCGGCGTGGACTCGACGTCCCGCAGGTCCCCGCTGTCGGGCATCGAGGCACACCCGGCCAGCAGAACAGCCCCACAGACCGAGTAGGCCACCGCGCGTCCCGGCCTGCGCCGGACGCCCCCCTCGCGGTCAGCGCCCACGAAATGCCTCCCCTGGCTCGGTCAAGTCCTTGGGCCCGGCCGGATCCGGACGGCCCGCTTGTGTGTCGGATGCCGGACCGGCCGCGGGCCTGTCGTCGGGTCGCCGGGCGCCGCCGGCGGGCCGGGGAACGACACGCGCGCCGTTGCCGCTGCCGGGCAGCGCGGTCGGGTCGGCGGCCGGGGTGACGGAGGCCAGGCGCGGGGCGATCGGGGCGCGCGCGGGCAGTGGCGGCACCTGGCCGCCGCCCGGCTGCACCGGAACGGTCGCCCGCTTCTCCTCGCCCCCGCGGGGCAGGCCGGCGTCGTCGAGCCCTCGGTTGCGCCGCGAGTCCTTGGGCTCCAGCGGTATCGGAGAGCCGCGCAGCGGTTCGTCCGCGGTCCGCGGCAGCGTCAGCCGGAACTGCGAGCCGCCGCCCGGCTCACCCCAGGCCTGCAGCCAGCCGCCGTGCAGCCGGGCGTCCTCCAGGGCGATCGACAGCCCGAGGCCCGTACCGCCGGTGGTACGCGCGCGTGCCGGGTCGGCCCGCCAGAAGCGGCTGAAGACGCGGGTCGCCTCGCCGGGCTTGAGTCCGACGCCGTAGTCGCGCACTGCGATGGCGACCGCGCCGCCCGCGGAGGCCAGCTTGACGACGACGTCCTTGCCCTCACCGTGCTCGACGGCGTTGACGACGAGGTTGCGCAGTACGCGCTCCAACCGCCGGGCGTCGGCCTCGGCTACGACGGGCTGCTGGTCACCGACGACACGTATGTGCGTGCCCTTGCGCTCGGCGAGCGGCTCGGCGCCGCCGACGACCCGCCGCACGACCTCCCTGAGGTCTATCGGCTCGGCCTCCAGCGCCGCGGCACCGGCGTCGAAGCGGCTGATCTCCAGCAGGTCCGCGAGCAGCGACTCGAACCGGTCCAGCTGGTCGGCGAGCAGCTCGGCCGACCGCGCGGTGACCGGATCGAAGTCCTCGCGGGCCTCGTGGATGACGTCGGCGGCCATCCGTACGGTCGTCAGCGGCGTACGCAGCTCGTGCGACACGTCGGAGACGAACCGCCGCTGCATCCGTGACAGGTCCTCCAGCTGCTGGATCTTCAGCTGGAGGTTCTGCGCCATCTTGTTGAAGGCCTCGCCCAGACGGGCGATGTCGTCCTCGCCGGTGACCTTCATCCGCTCCTGCAGCCGCCCGGCGGACAGCCGCTCCGCGATCCCGGCCGCCATCCGCACCGGAGTGACGACCTGCCGCACCACCAGCCAGGCGATGGCGCCCAGGAGTACGACGACGAAGAGCCCGGCGGTCGCCAGCGTGCCCTTGACCAGGCTGAGCGACTTCTCCTCCTGCGTGAGCGGGAAGAGGTAGTACAGCTCGTAGGGGTGACCGTTGGGGTCGTTGACCTGCTTGCCGATGACCAGCGCCGGCTGGGACTCCTTGCCGTTGGAGTAGACGATCCGGGTGTAGCTCTGGGCGGCCGTCGTACTGCTGTTGATCCGGTCGCGCAGATCGGCGGGCACGCTGGAGGAAGGGTCGACTTTTCCGGAGCCGCGCGGGCTGCGCCCGCCGCCGCTGTCGTCACCCACAGGGAGCGTCACGACGTCGAAGGCACCGGCACCGCCGCTGGAGAGCGACTCCACGAGATCGCTCATCCACGGGATGACGTTCTGCGACTGCCGTCCGTCGGCCGTCTCGGTGCCGTCACCACTGCCGGTACCCGTACCCGTGCCGCTGGCGGCCTCGTCCGCCTTCTGCTTGGCCACCGCGAACCCGCCGGTGGCCTGGCTCTGCGACGCCTTCACCTTCGCGTCCAGCAGGCCGTTGCGCACCTGCCCGATCACGACGAAGCCCAGCAGCAGGACGACACCCAGCGACATCAGCAGCGTCGTGGCGACGACCCGCAGCTGGATGTTGCGCCGCCACAGCCGCATGACGGGCAGCAGCGGACGGCGCACCCAGCGCATGAACAGGCGGACGACCGGACTGCCCTGGACCCCGCCCTGCAGCAGCCCGCCCTCGAAGAAGCGTCCCCAGCCCGAACCCGCCGCCTTCCGGCCGACAGGCCGCCCCGGACGGGCCCCGGACCGGCCGGGAGCCGAAGCGGTCCTGTCCCCGGACATGTCAGCTCGGTCCGGCCTTGTAACCGACACCACGGACGGTCACCACGATCTCCGGCCGCTCCGGGTCCTTCTCGACCTTGGAGCGCAGCCGCTGGACGTGCACGTTGACGAGCCGCGTGTCGGCGGCGTGACGATAGCCCCACACCTGCTCGAGCAGCACCTCACGCGTGAACACCTGCCACGGCTTGCGGGCCAGCGCGACCAGCAGGTCGAACTCCAGCGGGGTCAGCGCGATCGACTGCCCGTCCCGCTTCACCGAGTGCCCGGCCACGTCGATGACCAGGTCACCGATGGTGAGCTGCTCCGGCGCCGGCTCCTCCGACCTCCTGAGCCGCGCCCGGATCCGGGCCACAAGCTCCTTCGGCTTGAACGGCTTCACGATGTAGTCGTCGGCGCCCGACTCCAGACCCACGACGACGTCGACGGTGTCGCTCTTGGCCGTGAGCATCACGATCGGCACGCCGGACTCCGCCCTGATCAGGCGGCACACCTCGATGCCGTCCCGGCCGGGCAGCATCAGGTCGAGCAGTACCAGGTCGGGCTTGGACTCACGGAAAGCGGCCAGCGCCTTGTCGCCGTCGGCTACGAAAGACGGCTCAAAACCTTCACCACGCAGCACGATGCCGAGCATCTCGGCCAGTGCGGTGTCGTCGTCGACGACAAGGACTCGTCCCTTCATAAACGACATCATCCCATTCTCATAACAGCGACAGGCGCCCTGGTGAGGCAGGTCACGGCCTCGTGACGATAGTCGTAGGAGCCGGTCACTGTCTGCCCTCGTCCACCGACATGGACCGCCCCATGATCACCGGCGGGCCGTGCCGGGGCTGTCCAGATCGATTGTGGGGGTTGGGGTGTCGATGCGCTGGACGGGCGGTTCACCGTTGGCGCGACCTGGCACACAGCTCCGCAAGTGCCTCGGCCGTCACAGGAGAAACGGCCCCCTCCTCGGTGACTATCGCCGTCACCAACTCGGGCGGCGTCACGTCGAACGCCGGGTTGTACGCCTGGGACCCCAGGGGTGCCACCGGAATCCCGCCTCCCGCTCCCGTCACGGGCACCTGCGGCAATGTGACCTCGGTCACCTCGAAACCAGGGCGCTGCTCGACCTCTATGGACGCCCCGTCCGGCGTCTGCGGGTCGACCGTCGTCACCGGCGCCACCGCTATGAACGGCACATGGTGGTACCGCGCGAGCACCGCGAGCGGATAGCTCCCCACCTTGTTCGCCACCGAACCGTCGGCCGCGATCCGGTCCGCCCCGATCAGCACCGCATCCACCTCACCCGCCGCGAACAGGGAACCGGCCGCGTTGTCGGTGAGCAAGGTGTACGCCATGCCGTGGCGAGCCGCCTCGTACGCCGTCAGACGAGCGCCTTGCAGCAGCGGACGCGTCTCGTCCACCCACAGCCGCCGCAGCCGCCCCGCACGGTGCGCTGCGAGAGCCACCGCGAACGCCGTGCCTTCTCCGCCCGACACCAGCGATCCGCTGTTGCAGTGGGTCAGGATCCGCTGCCCCCCGCCCGGCAGTAGTTCGTCCAGCAGCGCCAGGCCGTGGGCGGCCATCCGGGCGCTGGCCTCGGCGTCCTCCCGGTGCAGCGTCCGCGCGGCGGTCAGCGCCGCCGTCGCCGCCGCGGTGGTGTCGCCGGTACTCGCGAGCGCCGCGCGGTAGGCGGACTCGGCTCGGTGCACCCCGACGGAGAGGTTCACCGCGGTCGGCCGGGCACCCTCGAGCGCCCGCGCGGCCTCCTCCACGTCGAAGCCCCGCGCGGCGGCGAGCGCGACGCCGTACGCCCCCGCGATCCCGAGCAGCGGCGCCCCACGCACGGCGAGCGAACGGATCGCCTCCACCAGAGCGGGCGCGTCCGTGCACACCAGCTCGATCTCTTCGCCGGGCAGCCTCGTCTGGTCGAGAAGGACCAGTACAGGACCTTCGGGTGGTTCCTCCCATCGGAGCACGGGTATTTCGGTCGGCCGCTTGTCCTCGCCGGTTTGCGCGTACTGATCAGCCATGCGGTCAGTCTGCCCCGTATCCGGCGGACAATTGAAGGCGTCCAGCTCCTACCGCGGCCGGTCACGCGATGACCACCCCATGGCACGATGTCTGCCAACCTGCCGTCGCGACCGCGGACGGGCACCGTAGAGGAGCATCGATGACAGACACTCCGGGCTGGGCCTCGCCCGGATCCGCCCCGTCGCCCGACGGGCGGGAACCCGGCGCGTCCGGCCCCGCCGAGCCCACCGACCGTCCCGGCCCCGCCGAGCCGGCCGCGCAGCCTGGCACAGACCCGCAGGGCCCAGGCCCGAAGTGGTCCAAGGAACAGCCGCCGCCCGGCCAGTGGTCTGCGCCCACGGGTCCCCCGAGCCCCGGCCAGGCCCCGCCACCTCCACCGCCCGGCCCGGGCTGGGGCGGCGGGTACGGCGGCGGACAGCCCGGCGGGCACGGAGGCGGCTCGTACAGCGGTCCTCCCGGCGGCTACGGCCCTCCTGGCGGCTACGGCACCCCCGGCGGCTACGGAGGCTGGGGCGGCGGTTGGGGCGGTCCCCCGCCCGCTGCCAAGCCCGGCGTGATCCCGCTGCGCCCGCTCGGCGTCGGCGAGATCCTCGACGGTGCCGTCTCCACCATGCGCACCTACTGGCGCACGGTCCTCGGCATCTCGCTCACCGTCTCGGTCCTCACCCAGCTGAGCGTGATCCTCCTGCAGGGCTTCCTGCTGAACGACGGCGAGACCACCAGCGCCCTCAACGACCGCAGCGCCACGCCGAGCGAGATACTCCAGGCCGTGGGCGCGGTGATGGCCGGCACCAGTCTCGTGGCCGTGATCACCGTCGTCGGCACCATCGTCGCGACCGCCCTGCTCACGACGGTCACCAGCCGCGCCGTCCTCGGCAAGCCGGTCAGCACCGGCGAGGCCTGGCGGGACGCCCGCCCGCAGATGCCGAAGCTGGCCGGACTGCTCCTCCTGCTGGGCCTCATCACCGTCGGTGTGCTGCTCTGCGGCGCACTGCCCGGCATCCTCATCGCCGTCGCCGGCGGAAACGAGGGAGCCAGCATCGCGGTCGTCATCCTGGGCGTCCTCGCCGCCGCCGTCGTCGCGGTGTGGCTGACGGTTCGCTTCTCCCTGGCCTCGCCCGCCCTGATGCTGGAGCGCCAGAGCATCGTGAAGTCGATGAGCCGCTCCGCGAAGCTGGTCCGCGGCTCCTGGTGGCGCGTCCTCGGCATCCAGCTGCTCGCCGGGCTCATCGCCAACATCGTCTCGTCGCTCGTCGTGATCCCCTTCACCCTCCTGGCGGCCGCCGTCAGCGGCGACGGGATGACGGGCCTCTTCGCCACCCAGGCCCAGAGCCCCGGCTGGAGCTTCCTGATCATCAGCGGCATCGGTTCGGTGATCGGCACCATGATCACGCTCCCGATCAACGCGGGCGTCACCGTGCTCCTGTACATCGACCAGCGCATCCGCCGCGAGGCCCTCGACCTCGAACTGGCCCGCGCCGCCGGCGTCCAGGACCACGGCACCGGCACGCCCGGCCCCGTCCCGGGGAGCTGATGCGGTGAGCCTGACGGGGGGAGTTCTCACGGCGGCCCCGGCCCTGCCGGGCGCCGCCGGATCGGCCGTACGAGGCCTGCTGGGCGCGGCACACACCACACTCCTGGCGGCCGGCGGCTCGGGCGACGAGCCACCCGTGACCATCCCGCGCGATCCCGCCCGGGAGGCGGCGCGCCGTGAGCTGTCCAGGCGGATGTACCACGAGAACGACCCCAGCCTGCTCCAGCGCGCCCTGAACGCCTTCTGGGACTGGCTGGACAAGCTGTTCAGCACAGCCGCCGGCGCCACACCTGGCGGCACGCTCGGCCTGCTCGTCGTCGTCCTGTTCGTCGTCGCCGTGCTGGCCGCCCTGTGGTGGCGCCTGGGCACTCCGCGCCGCCAACCAGTCTCCACCGCGGCCCTGTTCGACGAGCGCCCCCGCAGTGCCGCCGAACACCGCGCGGCCAGCGAGGCACACGCCGCCCAGGGCCACTGGAACCAGGCCGTCCAGGAACGCATGCGGGCCATCGTCCGCTCCCTGGAGGAGCGAACCCTGCTCGACGTCCGGCCCGGCCGCACCGCCGACGAAGCCGCCGCCGAGGCCGGCCGCACTCTCCCCACGCACACGGACCGACTGCGCTCCGCCGCCCGGGAGTTCGACGACGTCACATACGGTGGGCGCAGAGCGAGCGAGCAGTCGTACCAGCGGATCGCCGAACTCGACCGCGACCTGGAACGCACCCGGCCGGTCCTCGCCAACAGCGCCACCAGCACGGCCCACAACACCAGCCAGGGGGCCGCCGGATGACCGCCGAGGCCACGCTGCCGACCACGTCGGCGTCGCCCACCGCCCGCCAGATCTGGACTCGTGGGCGAGGCGTCGTCCTCGCCGTCGTGCTGATCCTGATCGCCGGCGTCGCGATGGCCGCCGTCCGCTCCCAGACCCGTCACGGCGAACTCGACCCGCGCTCCGCAGACCCCTACGGCAGCCGCGCCGTCGCCGAACTCCTCGCCGACCGGGGCGTCTCCACGCGTGTGGTCACCTCGCTCGGCGCGGCACGCGCCGCCGCCGGCCCGGACACCACGCTTCTCGTGGCCGTACCCGACCTTCTGACGCCCCGTCAACAGACCAGGCTGCACTCGGCCGTGGCGAACTCCGGTGGCCGCACCCTCCTCGTCGCCGCCGGCAGCTCGTCCGTCGAGCGACTCGCCCCCGGGGTCACCGCGGACCCCGCCACCAGCTTCGACTCGACGCTCACCCCCCACTGCACCCTGCCCGAAGCCCGGCGCGCGGGCAGCGCCGACACCGGCGGCATCCGCTACACCACCACGCACCTCTACGCCGACTCCTGCTACCCCAGCCAACGCCTCGCCACCCTGCTCCGCCTTCCGGCGGCCTCCGGGGACGGCGACACCGTCGTGCTCGGCGCGCCCGACATCTTCCTCAACAAGCGCCTCGACGAACAGGGCAACGCCTCGCTCGCCCTCCAACTCCTCGGCTCCCGCCCCCATCTGGTCTGGTACCTCCCCTCGCTCTCCGACGCCTCCGCCGCCGACACCGGCGAACGGAAGAGCTTCCTCGACCTGCTCCCCTCGGGCTGGCTCTGGGGCACCCTGCAGCTGTTCATCGCCGCGGCCCTCGCCGCCTTCTGGCGGGCACGCCGGTTCGGCCCCCTCGTGCCCGAGAAACTCCCCGTCGCGATCCGCGCCTCCGAAACCGCCGAAGGCCGCGCCCGCCTCTACCGCAAGGCCAACGCCCGCGACCGCGCGGCCGCCGCTCTTCGCTCCACCACCCGCACGCGCCTCGCCCCCCTCGTCGGCGTCCCCGTCGCCCAGGCGCACGCGCCCGAAGCTCTGCTCCCCGCTCTGTCCGCCCACCTCAACGGCGACGGACAGGCCCTGCACTCATTGCTCTTCGGACCGCCGCCCGGCGACGACGCGGCGCTCATCGCACTCACCGACCAACTCGACGCCCTCGAAAGAGAGGTACGCCGTCCATGATGGACCCGACCACTGACAACGCCGGGAACACCGGGGACTCGGCTGCCGCCCGGGCCTCCCTGGAAGCCCTGCGCGCCGAGATCGCCAAAGCCGTGGTCGGCCAGGACCCCGCCGTGACCGGCCTCGTCGTCGCCCTTCTCTGCCGCGGACACGTTCTCCTTGAAGGAGTCCCCGGAGTCGCCAAAACGTTGCTCGTCCGCGCACTCGCATCCGCGCTCGAACTCGACACCAAGCGTGTCCAGTTCACCCCCGACCTGATGCCGAGCGACGTCACCGGCTCCCTCGTCTACGACACCCACACCGCCGAGTTCTCCTTCCAGCCCGGCCCGGTCTTCACCAACCTCCTTCTGGCGGACGAGATCAACCGCACCCCGCCGAAGACCCAGTCCTCGCTGCTGGAAGCCATGGAGGAACGCCAGGTCACGGTCGATGGCACCCCGCGCCTGCTGCCCGAGCCGTTCCTGGTGGCCGCGACCCAGAACCCGGTCGAGTACGAGGGCACCTACCCCCTCCCCGAGGCCCAACTGGACCGCTTTCTCCTCAAGCTGACGGTCCCTCTGCCCTCCCGCCAGGACGAGATCGACGTCCTCACCCGCCACGCCTCGGGCTTCAACCCGCGCGACCTGCACGCCGCCGGCATCCGCCCGGTCGCCGGTCGGGCCGACCTCGACGCGGCCCGCGCCGCCGTCGCCAAGACGACCGTCTCCCCCGAGATCACGGCCTACGTGGTGGACATCTGCCGCGCCACCCGCGAGTCGCCGTCCCTCACCCTCGGCGTCTCCCCGCGCGGCGCCACCGCCCTGCTCGCCACCTCGCGGGCCTGGGCCTGGCTGACCGGCCGCGACTACGTCATCCCCGACGATGTGAAGGCCCTCGCCCTGCCCACCCTGCGCCACCGCGTCCAGCTGCGCCCCGAAGCCGAGATGGAAGGCGTGACCGCCGACTCCGTCATCAACGCCATCCTCGCCCACGTCCCGGTCCCCCGCTGATGGCGCTCACCGGACGCGCCGCCCTCCTCGCGGCCCTCGGCTCGATCCCCGTCGGCATCCTGGAACCCGGCTGGACGGGCATCCTCGCGGTCAACGGTCCCCTGGCCCTGGCCTGCGCCTGCGACTTCGCACTCGCGGCACCCGTACGACGGCTCGTCCTGTCCCGCTCCGGCGACACCTCCGCACGCCTCGGCGAAACCGCCGACGTCACCCTCACGATCACGAATCCCACCGGCCGCCCTCTGCGGGCGCGCCTGCGGGACGCATGGCCGCCCAGCAGCTGGCAGCCCGGCACCGAGGTCGAGAGCTCGCGCCACCGCGTCACCATTCCGGCCGGCGAACGCCGGCGGGTGACGACCCGACTGCGCCCCACCCGCCGCGGCGACCGCCAGGCCGACCGCGTGACGATCCGCTCCTACGGCCCCCTCGGTCTCTTCTCCCGCCAGGGCACCCACAAGGTTCCCTGGACGGTACGAGTCCTGCCCCCCTTCACCAGCCGCAAGCACCTGCCGTCGAAACTCGCACGATTGCGTGAACTCGACGGCCGCACCAGCGTGCTGACCCGCGGTGAGGGCACCGAATTCGACAGCCTGCGCGAGTACGTCCCCGGCGACGACACCCGCTCGATCGACTGGCGTGCCACCGCCCGCCAGTCCACCGTGGCCGTCCGCACCTGGCGACCCGAACGCGACCGCCACATCCTCCTGGTCCTCGACACCGGCCGCACCTCGGCCGGCCGCATGGGCGACATCCCACGCCTGGACGCCTCCCTGGACGCGGCCCTGCTTCTCGCAGCGCTCGCCTCCCGCGCCGGCGACCGTGTGGATCTGCTGGCCTACGACCGTCGGATCCGCGCCCTGGTCCAGGGCCGGCCCGCCGGCGATGTCCTGCCGTCCCTGGTCAACGCGATGGCAACGCTGGAGCCGGAACTCGTCGAAACCGACGCCCGCGGCCTCACGGCGACTGCTCTTCGTACGGCTCCTCGACGCTCCCTGATCGTGCTGCTCACGACGCTCGACGCGGCACCGGTGGAGCAGGGTCTACTGCCCGTGCTCCCCCAGCTCACCCAGCGCCACACGGTCCTCGTCGCCTCAGTGGCCGATCCGCACATCGCCCAGATGGTCCAGGCCCGAGGAAACGCCGAGGCGGTGTACGAAGCTGCCGCGGCCGCGCAGGCGCAGAGCGAACGTCAGCGCACGGCGGAACAACTCCGTCGTCATGGGGTGACGGTCGTGGACGCGACACCGGACGATCTGGCGCCGGCATTGGCTGATGCATATCTCGCTCTGAAGGCGACAGGCCGGCTCTGACCTGCCGCTGCCCGCCCCTTCGGGGGTAACAGGCCGGAGGTAATAGACCGGGGGCAATAGACTCTGAACGCAGAAAACCCCCGCATCCGAAGATGCGGGGGTTTTCCCAAAATTTGTTCGGCGGCGTCCTACTCTCCCACAGGGTCCCCCCTGCAGTACCATCGGCGCTGTGAGGCTTAGCTTCCGGGTTCGGAATGTAACCGGGCGTTTCCCTCACGCTATGACCACCGAAACACTATGAAACAATCAACAACCGTCGGCTGTTCGTGGTTTCAGAACCAACACAGTGAACGCGAGCATCAATGGACAAGCCCTCGGCCTATTAGTACCAGTCAACTCCACCCGTTACCGGGCTTCCATATCTGGCCTATCAACCCAGTCGTCT